>NZ_JBVJYK010000020.1:0-126021 GCF_055600605.1 Kitasatospora sp. NPDC038210
TGCAGGGGGGACCCTGTGGGAGAGTAGGACGCCGCCGAACAATCATTGCTGAAGAACCCCCATCCGGATTCCGGATGGGGGTTCTTCGCGTTTCCCCGGCACTTTGAGGAACGATCCGCGGCCGCTCGCCGGAGCGGCGAGCGGCCGGGGGAGCGGATCGCCTACCGGGAGGCCGCCGGCCGCAACTCCCCCTGGCTCGCGACCCGGCTCAACCCGCGCTCCCACTAGCCTGACCGCATGGACGAGTTCGCGGCCCGATTGCACAGCGCCTGGGAGTGGTGGGATGCCGCCATCGAGGACGCCCAGGAAGGCCGCTGGACCCGCACGCCGCTTGAGCGCCGGGTCATGGACGACATCGCCGCCGCGACCCCGGCGTACGTGGACCCTTCGGCCGAACTCCCGTGGCCCGTACGGCTCGGCCGTCTCGCTGCCTGGGCGGATGTGCTCCGCATCGCGGCCCGGGCCGGCGGCTGGGAGCTCGTTCCCGTCACCGGTGTGACCCCGCCGCGGCCGGCAGGCATGGCCGAACTGCTCTCCGCCGTCCACGCGGTGGGTGAGCAGGGCGAGACCTGGCTGCGGCGGCTCCCTCTCGACGGCCCACCACCGTCCCGGGCCGTCCGCGGCTTCGAGGCGTTCCTCTTCGGCCCCGGCGCCGCCGACGACCTCCGCCAGTTCTTCTACGACTGAGACCCGCCCCGTACTCTGCCGCCGTGACGAGCGCATGGCCGGACGAAGCCACCCTTGCCCGGGGCGAACGGGTGGCACTGACCACCCCGGACCCGCCGCGACCCGAACTCGGCCACCTGGGTGAGGAGGTCCTGGGCACCCGGGGCGTGGTCCTCGGCTGCGTCATCGAGGCGGACGACCGCGACGGGGGCCGTGTCGGGCCGGTCTACTTCGTCGAGACCGAGGACGGCAGCCCGTGGCGCCTGCGGCCGGAGTTCCTTGTCCCGCTCGACCGTTGACCTGTTGCCATTGACCTCTGACTTTCGATCCGACCGGGACCGGGCCGACCCCGTGTCCGGCGACCGCGCTTGGCGGTCGGTGATCACCAAGCGGTAGTCTCCCTCCGCAACACGATGCGAAGGGGAGTTCGGTGGCGCGGGTTGCGGTGATCGGTGGGGGTACCAGCGGGCTGGGGACGGCGCTCATGCTCGGTCGACGGGGCCACACGGTCACGTTGTTCGAGCAGGAGGTGCGCGAGGCCGGAGACGACCTGAACCGGGACTTCTTCCACTGGAACAGGCCCCGGGTCCCGCAGGCCGTCCAGCCGCACTCGTTCCTCGCTCCGGTGCGTACCGTCCTGCGCGCCGAGGCGCCGGACGTCTACGCGGACCTGCTGGACCGCGGGGCCCACGAGTACCACGACTTCGACTGGTTCGACGAGCACCCGCCGCACCGGGCGGGTGACGAGGACCTGGTGACCCTGCGGACCCGTCGCATCGTGCTGGAGGCCGCCCTGGCCGCGGCCGTGCGGCGGGAGCCCACCGTCGAGGTGCGGTCGGGCTGCCGGGTGAGCGCCCTCACCTTCGGGGAGGGCAGCCCCGTCCGGGTCACCGGTGTCCGGGTGGGCGAGGAGACGCACCGGGCGGACCTCGTCGTCGATGCCTCCGGCCGTCGCTCGCCGGTACCCGCCTGGCTGGTCGCGGCCGGCTGCCGGCCGCCGGTGGTCGAGAGCCACCGCACCGGGATCACCTATCTGAGCCGCTGGTACCGCTTGCGCGGCGAGGGCCCGCGGGACCCGGGGCGGGTGAAGAACGGCTCGGCCGCAGCGTTCGCGCTCGCCGGGGTCTTCCCCTCCGACAACGACACCTTCGCGGTGAACGTGATGCTCTCCACGGCGGATCCGACCCGCGGCGCGCTCACCGACCCCGCCGTGTTCGAGGCCGTCGCCCGCCGCTTCCCCGCCCCCGCCGCGTGGCTCGACCTGGCGGCCGAACCGCAGTCGGCCGTCCTGGCGATGGCCGGCCTGGACAACCGCTGGACCGCCCTCGCCGACGATGACGGCCCGGTCGTCACCGGCCTGGTCAACGCCGGCGACAGCCTCATCCACACCAACCCGACTCTGGGCCACGGCGTGGCGCTCGGCCTGATCGCCGCCCAGTACCTGGCCACCCATGTCGACGGCGTCGCCGCGGACCCGGCCGACTACCACGCCTGGACGGCGCAGGCGCTCCGCCCGTGGTTCGACGCGCAGGTGACGGCCGATCGCGCCAACGAGCGACAGCTCGCCGAGGGTTCGACCCTCCCGGAGCGACGCGCAGCCGCCGTGGCCGCCTGCGCCTTCGACGACCCGGTCGTCATGAGGGCCCGGGCCCAGGTGCGCCACCTGGTGCGGACGGCGGACGAGGCGTACGGCAGCGAAGAGGTGGACCGGCACGTCACCGCCTGGCTGGCTGCCCGACCCGACTTCACGCCGGAGCACGACGGTCCGACCCGGGCCCAGTGGGAGGCGCTCATCCCGGCCTGAGCGCCGGGGCAGGCGGCCGGGCCCGTGCTACTCCTTCGGTGCGAGCGGCCTCAGCGGCGTCAGCGGCACGGTGACCCGGCTCTCCCAAGCCTGCTCCAGCGCGCGGGTGAACGTTTCCGCAGGCTGGGCACCCGAAACGCCCAGCCTGCGGTCCAGGACGAAGAAGGGCACGCCCGTCGCCCCCATCGCGCTCGCCGTCGTCTCGTCCTCGCGGACCGCCTCCGCATACGCCTCCGGGTCGGCCAGCACGGCCGCCGCCGCCTCGCCGTCCAGCCCGGCCTCGACGGCCAGCTCGACCAGCCGGCCCTCCTCGAACGCCGAGCGCTCGTCGGCGAAGTTGGCCCGGTAGAGCACGTCCAGCAGCTCGGCCTGCCGACCCTGCTCCTCGGCGAAGTGCAGCAGGCGGTGCATGTCGAAGGAGTTCGCCGCGTCCCGCCCCTCGCTCAGGTACGGCAGCCCCTCCGCGCGCGCGTTCTCGGCGATCCGGGCCTCCGCCGCCGCGGCCTGCTCCAGGCTCATCCCGTACTTGGCGGCCAGCAGCGGCACGACCGGACGGGCCTCGTGCGGCGCACGCGGGTCCAGCTCGAAGGAACGGTGGACGACCTCGATCTCCTCGCGGTGCGGGAACGCCTCCAGGGCCCGCTCGAACCGCGCCTTGCCGATGTAGCACCACGGGCAGTTGATGTCGCTCCAGATCTCGACGCGCACGGCGCTGCTCTCCTTCCCTCGCGCAGGCCCTTCCCGCGTCGATCTCCGGCGTCAACACGGTCGGGAGCCTGAATATTTCAGGACAAGAAATATTCAGGCTCCGGCGTCACGGTCGAGGCGCCAGCCCGGCCAGCAGGTCCCCGGCGGTCGGCCGCTCCGGTTCCTCGGCCGCGGCATCCACCGGCCCCGGGTACAGCCGGTACAGCGCGCCGGACAGCTGCTCCGGCACCGGCACGTCCCCGTCCACGAGCGCGACGAACGCGCGCCCGCCGTTCGGGAGCCGGGCCGTCCCGGTGCCGTCCTCGTCCCGGAGTGCCCGCAGCCGTGCGGCGAACGAGCCGAGGTCCTCGCCCTCCCGCCGGCGCCACCGCCGCACGGGGCCGCCGTCGCGGCCGCTACAGGCAGATCCAGCAGTACATCCGTTCGCCAGCCGCCCGCGCCCGGCGGGCGAGGCCTATCAACTCCTTGGCCAACGGCAGGAGATCGGACGGATCGGCGCCGCCCCACTCCTCCGCCCGCGCCCACCGCGCGACGGCCTCCGGCACCCGTTCGTCGGGAACCCCGGCGAGCGCGTCCCGGGCGGCGTCGCCCAGCTCGGTCACCCACGGGCCGGTCGTCCACGGGTCGTCCTCGCCCCCGGGCCCGTTCGGGCCGGGCTGCGGCGTGGTCGGCCAGACCGGCGCGTCCGGCACCGTGCCGGGTTGCCACTCCTCGCGGCGGATCGCCGCGACGAGCAGGCCCAGCAGGACGACCGGGTCGATCCGCTTCGCCTCGACCCCGTCGAACCCGGCCCCGGACCCGTCGTCGAAGTCGGGCCGCCCGCCGCCCGTGTGCTCCAGGGCTCGTACGACCGTCGCCGCATCGGGCGCGCGGAAGTAGTCGGTCAGCACGCCCATCGCAGGCTCCCTTCGACGCAGCTTCTCCAGGCCTGGCGTCAGTGAAGCAGAGGGCACTGACAGTGGCGCCGTCACGGTGCTCCGAGGACGGTGTCGGAGGTCGGAGCGGGAGCGTTGGAGTCGGAAGCCGGAGTGGGAAGTCGGCCCGGCCGACTTCCCACTCCGCGTCAGTGAGGCCTCAGGGCCTCACGGCCGCACCGGCGGCTCACCGGCGCCGCGTCGATCAGCAGGAGATGTTGCCGCCGCCGACGTCCGTGCCCAGGGTGCCGACGAACTTCCGGTAGAGGTTGATGCGGTCGTTGCGCTGGTCGGGGTTCTTGCCGTTGCACTCCAGGGCGCCGTTGATGCTGCGGATGGTCTCGCCGAAGCCCCTGTTGTTGACGATGGCGTCGTGCGAGGTCATCCGTCCGGCGCCGTTCTGGCTGTTCCAGAACCAGAGGGCGGTCTTCCAGGAGGTGGCCGGGTTCTTCTCGACCTGGTACGGGTCGTGCAGCAGGTCGATGTGCAGGGCGTCGCCGGCGGCCTTGTAGTTGAAGTTCCAGCTGAGCTGCAGCGGGCCGCGCCCGTAGTACGCGGATTGCCCGGCCGGGCACCCGTAGGGCTGCGAAGTGTCGCAGTAGTGCGGGTAGTTGGCCTTGTTCTGCTCGACGACGTACTTCAGGCCGCCGGTTTCGTGGCTGACGTTGGCGAGGAAGGCGGCGGCCTCGCGCTTGCGGGTGGCGGTGTCGCCGGTGGCGGCGAACTTCGGGTAGGCGTTCAGCGCGTCGACCAGGCCCTTGTACGTGTAGAAGGGGTTCCGGCTCGGGAACATCTGGTTGAACTGGGACTCGCTGACCACGAACGAGCCGGCGGCGGACGCCGGGGCGGTCTGACCGGCGAGGGCGAGGGTGCTCAGGACGGCGGCCGAGGCGGCCAGCGACATGGTGCGCGAAAGCTTCATCGGATCCTCGATGTGTCCTCGATCGACAGGGGGACGGCGGCACTTCGGCTGCGAAGCGCCTCGGCCATCGTGGTGGCAGGTGGCCGCGAGTTGCACGCCTTGGAGGTCTGAACCACTCGTAAGGGCCTTATCCGATCGGAGAGTTGGCCGGAGTTTACCGTCAGGCTGATCACCGGAGCGTCGCCCGCACCGGATAGCCTCGTCCGGATCGAGACGACGCAACCGGGGGGCAGGGCATGGGCGGTCACACCGACGACGAGGGCGACGCCCGGCTGGCCGCCGAGGGGGAGGTCGCGGTCGCCCGGCTGGCGATCGACTCCGGCGAGCTCGACCACGCCGCCGACCACCTCTCCGACGCCATCCTCGCCGACCCGCAGCTGCCCGAACTGCACGAGGCGCTGGCCGAGTTGTCCGCCGCTGCCGGCGGCCCGGCGGCCGCGCGCGAGCTGTTCCCGCTGGACGGCGAGGTGTACCTCGGCACGGTCGTCTGCCGCGCCCACGTGGAGGCGGCCGCCGGGGACTGGGACGCCGCCGTCGGCCTGCTCGCCTCCGCCATCCAGTACGAGCCGGCCCGGCCCTGGGCGCACACCGCCTGGCTGGCCCGGGAGGACCTGCCCGGCCTGGTCGACCCGGACGCCGTCGCCCAGGCGGTGGCCCGCGCGGCCGGCGCCCTGCCCGACCCGCTCCCCGCCGAACTGGCCGAGGCCGTAGGGCCCTTCGACGTGTTCGTGCAGGCCGTGCTGGCCCGCCACGGCGACCACGCGCTGCTGCTGGCGATGGCCTCCGGCCTGACCCGGCGGCTCGGCGCCACCGCCCGCGCCGTCGAACTCGCCGAACGGGCCCATCGCGCGGCACCCGGGTACCTGCCCGCGGTGATGCTCGGCAACGCCCTGCGCGCCGACGGCCGTCCGGAGCGCGCCCTCGCGGTCTGGGAGGCCGAGTTGGAGCGGGTCGCACCGGACCGGGACAACTCCAGCAGCTACCTCGCCGTCGACGTGGCCGAGTTGTACGGCGCCCTCGACCGCCCCGCCGAGGGCCTGCCCTGGCTGGACCGGGTGCTCGCCACCGAGCCCGACCACCCCAAGGCGGCCCCGGCCCGGTACGGCCTGCAGCACGCCCTGGACGGCGACCCGGCGCACCTGCTGGGCCTGGCCGACCACCACCGCGCCCACCCCGACCACGAGTACGCCCAGGACGTCCTGGCACGGTTGAGCCACCAGGAGCCCTGGCTCGGCATGGTTCCGGGCACGCCCGAGGCCACCGTCAACCTGCTGCACCAGGTCCTCGCGGCGCCCGACACCGACCGCGGGACGGCGATCGACTGCAACGTCTCCACCCTCGAACCGCCCAGCTCGCAGCTCGCCCTCCACCTCGCGCTGCCGCTGTGCGCGGTCGCCTACCAGTCCGTCGACGAACCCGACCCCCGGCGGCCGCTGACCGCGACCGTCACCCGGGTCTGGGCCTGGGAGGGCACCGACCCCAGGCCCGCCGTCGCGCCGCCCGCGCCGGAGAGCGCCGAACTCGTCCGCGCCACCGCCGGGATCGTCTGGCCGACCGTCCCGGCCGCCTACGACCACGCCGTCCGCCTCGCCGGGTTGTCGCTCGACGACCTGCTCGGCGTCCTGGCCCACCCGCCGCTGCCGCCCGAGGACGAGCTCGGCCGGGCCCTGCTCGCCCACCAGCCCGAGCTGTGGGTGCGCGCCGTCCAGTCCTTCGCCTGCCTCGGCATCGCCCACCACCGCACCGACCAGCCGTGGCCGGAGTCGGAGCGCCGCCGGGTGCTGCTCGACCTGCTGCTCGGCCCGGAGGACTGGGTCGCCGAGGCGGCCGGTTTCGCGCTGGTCGCCATCGGCTGGACGCACCCGGAGGCCCGCGCCGACATCGCCGCGCAGCTCCGGCGGCGGCTGCACTACTGCGTCGACGCCCGGCGGGTGCGCGTGGTGACGATCCTGCGCTCGGTGTGCCGACTGGTGCTCGCCGCGCCCTGGGTGTCGCCCGCCGACCGCGACCTCGCACGGGCGGCCATCCGCGCCGAGGACGCCGCCGACACCCCGAAGTCCGAGCCCGACCCGGCGCCCGAGCCCGAGTCGGCGCCCGAGCCGGAACGGCCCCCGGGACCGCGGCGCCCCGGCTTCCTCGGACGGTTGCTCGGCCGCGGCTGACCCCGCACCGGCGCCGCACCGGCCCTGCGCAAAACCCGCACTGACCCCGGCTCACCCCCGAGCGGCTACCCGACGCCCGGCAGCGGATCCTGGTCGACGTCGAACCGCGCGACCCGCTCCGCCGGGTCGCGGCACTCCGGCCCCAGCCGCAGCATCCGCGACTCCGGGTCGTGCAGCGGTCGGTGGCAGCGGCGGCAGGTCACCCGGGCGCGGAGGGCCTGCGCGGTGTCCGTACCGGGGAGCGGCTCAGGGCTGGTCATGGGGAGACGGTAGCGGTCCGGCCGTGCGGGGCCCCCGGGGATGCGTGAAACGATGACCCCATGGCCACCGACCGCAGCAGCGCAGGAGATCCGGCGCGCACCCTCGCCCTGCTCTGGGGGCTCACCGCCGAGGAGAAGCCCGGTCGGCGCGGGCCCAGGCAGGCGCGCTCGACCGGTGAGATCGCCGCCGCCGCGGTCGCCCTGGCCGACGCCGAGGGCGTGGACGCCGTCACCATGCGCCGGGTCGCCCAGGAGCTCGGGCTCTCCCCGATGGCGCTCTACACCTACGTGCCCGGCAAGGCCGAGCTGCTCGACCTGATGCTGGACACCGTCTACGCGACCATGCCCCGCAGCGCCCCCGCCGGCGACGGCTGGCGCGCCCGGGTCACCGCCGTCGCGGACGACAACCGCGCGCTGCACCGCGCCCACCCCTGGGTCGCCGCCGTGTCCACCAGCCGCCCGCCGCTCGGGCCCGGCCTGATGGCCAAGTACGAGTACGAGCTGCGCGCCTTCGAGGACACCGGTCTGACCGACGTCGAGCTGGACGCCGCGCTGACCCACCTGCTCGGCTTCGTCCAGACCTGTGCCCGGATGGCCGCCGACGAGCGCGCCGCCCAGCAGGACAGCGCGATGACCGACGAGCAGTGGTGGACCGCCAACGCCGAGCTGCTGGCCCGGGTCTTCGACCCCGAGCGCTACCCGGTGGCCGCGCGGGTCGGCGCCGCCGCCGGTGAGGCGCACGGCGGCGCGTACAGCCCGGACCACGCCTACGCGTTCGGCCTGGCCCGCGTCCTGGACGGCCTGGCAGCCCTCGTCGGCGAGGCCCGGCCGGCCTGACCGCGTGGCCCCGCCGCCCCTGCGCCCCGGCGGATCGGCGCCCCGTCACCCAGGCCACCCCGCCGCCCCGGTGGATCAGCGGGGCCTGGCGTCGTACTCCTCGCGGGCCTCGGAGACGGCGCACATCCGGGCCTCCACCCAGTGCGCGAGCGCCGAGACGTACTCGGCCGCCTCCATGCCGAGCGGGGTGAGGCTGTAGTCCACCCGGGGCGGGATCACCGGGTGCGCCTCCCGCAGGACCATGCCGTCCCGCTCCAGCGTCTGCAGGGTCTGCGCGAGCATCTTCTCGCTGACCCCGGCCACCCGGCGGCGCAGCTCGCTGAAGCGGTAGCCGCGTTCCCGCAGGGCGACCAGGACCAGGACCCCCCACCGGCTGGTGACGTGCTCCAGCACGCCGCGGGAGGGGCACATCCGGTCGTAGACGTCGGGCACCCGGTCCAGCAGCGACCGGTCCTCCTCGAATACCTCGATTACCTCCATGTCAGTACCGTACTTCAAAGTGCGTACTATCCAGAAGTTAGTGCCATCCCTAGGGTGAGTTCCGAAGACATCGGAACACCCACAGGGAGCAGAACCATGTACGTCGTCACCGGAGCCACCGGACAGCTCGGCCGCCTGGTCGTGGAGGGCCTGATGGCGGCCGTGCCGGCGGGCGAGATCGCGGTCGTGGTCCGCTCGGCCGCCAAGGCCGAGGAGTGGGCGGAGCGGGGTGTCCGGGTCCACGAGGCGGACTACGGCCGGCCCGAGACGCTCGCCGGGGCCTTCGCGGCCGGTGACCGGGTGCTGCTGATCTCCGGGAACGAGTTCGGCAGCCGGGTGGCCCAGCACGGCGCGGTGATCGACGCGGCCAAGGCCGCCGGGGTGGCGCTGCTCGCGTACACCAGCATCCTGGGCACGGCGACCTTCCGGCTGGGCGACGAGCACAAGGCGACCGAGGAACTGCTCCTCGCCTCCGGCCTGCCGTACGCGCTGCTGCGCAACGGCTGGTACACCGAGAACTACCTGGGCGACGTGGCCGGCACGCTGGAGCGGGGCGTGGTGCTCGGCAGCGCCGGGGACGGCCGGGTGGCGACCGCCCCGCGCCGGGACTACGCGGACGCGGCGGTGGCGGTCCTGACGGGCGAGGGCGACGGCCACGAGAACAAGGCGTACGAGCTGAGCGGTGACGCGGCCTGGAGCCTGTCCGAGCTGGCCGCCGAGCTGGCGGAGGCCTCGGGCAAGCCGGTCGTGCACCGGGACGTCACCCCGGCCGAGCACCGCGAGGTGCTGGTGGGTGCGGGGATGCCGGAGGGCTTCGCCGAGGTGTTCGTCGACGTGGACGCCGGCATCGCCCGCGGAGAGCTGGCCGGCACCCCGGGCGACCTGGCCCGGCTGATCGGCCGCCCGACCGTCCCGCTCGCGGAGTCCGTCCGGGCCGCACTGACGGCCTGAGCCGTCCGGGCGGATCGCCCGGGCGCTCGCGTCGACCCGCCCGGTCGGGTGCACCCCCGCCGACCGGCCCGGATGCCGGAAACGTCCAGCATTCAAGCAATGTCATGACCAAAATCCGGAAACGGAGATGACAGCCTGCCCTTCCGCCCGCTACGGTCACCTGACCACACGCGCGCGGAAGGGCACTCGGCCATGCCACAGTCAGAGCAGCAGGACAGCGGCCGGGGCCTCTGGTACGGCTTCGCGGCCTACGGGATCTGGGGGCTCTTCCCGCTGTTCTGGCCGTTGCTGGAGCCGGGCGCCGCCGACGACATCCTGGCCAACCGGATGGTCTGGTCGCTGGTCGCGGTGGTCCTGATGCTGGTCGCCCAGCGGCACTGGGGCTGGATACGCCCACTGCTGCGCCAGCCCCGCCGGCTCGCCATGCTGGCCGGCGCGGCCGCCGTGATCTCCGTCAACTGGGGCGTCTACATCTGGGCCGTCAACTCCGGGCACGTCGTCGAGACCAGCCTCGGCTACTTCATCAACCCGCTGGTCACCATCGCCTTCGGCGTCCTGGTCCTCAAGGAGCGGCTGCGCGTCGCGCAGTGGACGGCGGTGGGCGTCGGCGCACTCGCCGTCGCGGTGCTGAGCGTCGCCTACGGGCAGTTGCCGTGGATCGCACTCACCCTCGCCTTCTCCTTCGCCACCTACGGCCTGCTGAAGAAGAAGGTCGGGCTGAGCGGGCTGGAGAGCCTCGCGGCGGAGAGCGCCTTCATGTTCCCGTTCGCCCTCGGCTACCTGGTCTACCTGGAGCTCAGCGGGCGCGGCACCTTCGGGCACACGGTGGCCGGCTCGTACGGCTGGGGGCACTCCGGGCTGCTGATGCTCAGCGGTGTGATCACCGCGATCCCGCTGCTGTTCTTCGGCGCGGCCGCCGTACGGGTGCCGCTGACCGTGCTCGGGCTGCTGCAGTACCTGGCGCCGGTGTTCCAGTTCCTGATCGGCGTCGCCGTCTTCCACGAGGCGATGCCGCCCGCCCGCTGGGCCGGCTTCGCCCTGGTCTGGGCCGCGCTCGCGGTGCTCACCTGGGACGCGCTGCGCCAGGTGCGGGCCGACCGCGCGGTGCGGGCCGCGACCGTGCCGCACCCCGCACCCGCGCGGACGGCCGGGGCGGCCGTCACCCGCTGAACGCCGTCACCTCTTGACGATCGTCACGCGCTGATGTCCCGGCTGGTGAAGCGGGACCAGGCCGCCGAGCCGAACACGGCGACGTAGGCGGCCTGCAGCCCGAGGTTCTTCAGCACGTCGTCCCAGTACATCGGCTGGCGCAGCAGGTCGGAGAAGCTGAGCCAGTAGTGCGTGAACAGGAACGGCCTGATCGCGTCCAGCTGCGGGAAGGCGTCCAGGATCTGGACGGTGATCACCAGCCCGACGGTCGCGGCCATCGCCGCGATGCCGCTGCCGGTGAGCGTGGAGACGAACAGCCCGATCGCGACCAGCCCGGCCAGCGAGGCGGCGACCACGCCGGCCACCAGCACCGCGCGCAGCAGCGCCTCGGTGAAGCCGATGGTGTCACCGGAGATCAGCGTGACCTCGCCGAGCGGGAACAGCGCGGCGCCGGTGGCCAGTGCCGCGGCCGCGACCGCCGCCGTCGCGGCCAGGCAGAACACCAGCCCGGCGGTGAACTTGGCGGCCAGCAGCCTGGTCCGCCCGGCCGGGGCGACCAGCAGGTAGCGCAGCGTCCCGGTGGCCGCCTCGCCCGCCACCGAGTCCCCGGCGACGACGCCGACCGTCATCGGCAGGAAGACCGGCAGCGCGACCGCCAGCGCGGTGAAGACCAGGAACAGCCCGTTCTGGGTGGTCTGCGCGATGAAGCTCGGACCGCCGCCCTCGTGCGGGCTGTCCGTGTTGAGCTTGACGACCACCCCGATCAGGATCGGCAGCACCGCCAGGATCCCCAGCAGCACCTTGGTGCGCAGTCGGCGGAAGGTCAGGTGCAGCTCGTTGCGGAACAGCGCCAGGAACCCGGCCGCCGTCTGCGGCCGCCGGCCCGTACGCGGCGCAAGTGCCTCAGCCCGCGACATCGAAGCCCTCCCCGGTCAGCGCCACGAAGGCGTCCTCCAACGTGCCCCGCTCCAGCCCGAAGCCGTGCACCCGCACCCCGGCCTCCACCAGTGCCGCGCACAGCTTGGGCAGCGCGTCGTCGCCCCGCTCGCCCGGCTCGCCGTCGATCCGGCCCTCGCCGGGCACCAGGGCGGTGACCTGGTGGGCTGCCAGCACCTCGGCGGCTTGCGCCACGTCCGGGGTGCGGACCACCAGCCGGCCCTGCGCCCGGGCGGCGAGCTCGGCGACGGTGCCCTGCACCACCAGTCGGCCCCGGGACATCACCGCCGCGTGGGTGCAGACCTGTTCGATCTCGTCCAGCAGGTGCGAGGAGAGGAACACCGTGGTGCCCTCCGCCGCGACCTCCCGGACCAGCGCCCGGATCTCCCGCATGCCCTGCGGGTCCAGTCCGTTGGTCGGCTCGTCCAGCACCAGCAGCTCGCGCGGCTGCAGCAGCGCGGAGGCCAGGCCCAGGCGCTGCTTCATGCCGAGCGAGTACGCGCGGGCCTTCTTGCCCGCGGCGGCGCTCAGGCCGACCCGCTCCAGCGCCGCGTCCACCCGCTGCGGCCGGGTGCGCGGGTCGGCGGTCGGGTCGGCGGAGTCGAACCGGACCAGGTTGTCCCGCCCGGAGAGGAAGCCGTACAGCGCGGGGCCCTCGATCAGTGCGCCCACCCGGGGCAGCACGGAGGCGACGGACTGCGGCATCGACTCGCCGAGGACGGTGGCCACGCCCGCGGTGGGGGCGATCAGGCCCATCAGCATCCGGATGGTGGTGGTCTTGCCGGAGCCGTTGGGGCCCAGGAAGCCGAAGACGGAGCCGCGCGGAACGGCCAGGTCCAGGCCGTCCACGGCGAGCTGGCCGCCCCGGAAGCGCTTGGTGAGGCCGCGGGTCCTGATGACGTCGTTGCCGGCGGAGGCAGCCGAAGCGGTGGAGCCGACGGAGGCAGCAGGGGAAGCGGGGGAAGCGGGCGGAACGGGAGCGGGGGCCGGGCGCGACTCGGCGCCCGGACCCCCGGCCGACTCCGTAACGTCCCCCGTTACGGGAGTCTTGGTCATCCGTCAGTTCACCCCGGCGGCGTGCTGCAGGGTCGGCAGGGTGACCGCGCCGGCGAAGACCCGGCCGTCGTCGGTGAGCAGGACGTTGACGACCTTGGTGCCGATCAGGGTGCCGCCGTCGACCTGCTTGCCGAACGACTTCATCAGCCCCTGCGGGTTCACCGAGCCGCGGCCGCCGTGCTTGCCGTCGCCCTTGGCATCGCCCTTCGGCATCTCGACCGCGCCGCTGGGCAGCTGCGAGGTGAACACGGCCGTCCAGCCCTCGCCGATCACGTTCATGCCCTCGTGGTCCTTGGCCCCGCCCTTGCCCGCGGCGTCGCCCCTGCCCGCGCCCTTGCCCCCGGCCGCCGCGTCGTCCGCCTTCTGCTCCGTCACCTTGGCGCCCTTGGGGGCGGTGAAGTCGAAGGTCTTGGCGGCGGGCTTGGCGAAGGACACGTCGGTGAAGTGGACGTCCAGCACGGTGGTGCCGTCGGTGGACTTCACCGCCACCGCCAGCGGCACCCCGTTGTCGGCGGCCACCGAGATCCGGACCTCGGCGATGGTCGAACCGCTCTGGGTCGGCTTCACGCTCAGCTGGTAGGCCTTCTGCCCGGCCACGTTGGCCGTGCCGGCCACGGTGACCGCGGTGGTGCCGGCGCTCGCGGTCAGGAACTGCCGGGCGGCCTCCTGCGGGGTGGTCGGCAGCTCGGACAGCGGGCCCCGGGGGTGCTGGTCGGCGGGCCGGCCGGTCATGTGCACCGCGCTGTTGGACGAGCTGTCCCAGGCCCAGGCCTGGTCGCCGTTGCGGACCACCGTGTAGCCGGCCATGTTCTCCATCATGTCGACCCGCTGGTGCTCCGGGCCGTCCACCGCGACCCGCAGCGTCCGGTCGCCCCCGAGCAGGCCGAGCAGCTTGGCCTGCGGGTCGGCCGACGCGCCCGCCGCGTCCCCGCCGTGCCCGGACGCCGCCGCGCCGAGCCCGCCGGCCATGCCCAGCAGCTGGCTGGGCAGGCCGAGGTCGGTGCTGACGGAGACCGTCCCGGACAGGGTCTGGGTCTGGGAGCCGAGGGCCTTGGCCACGACCTGCTCCGCCGTGAGCGTCGGCAGGTCGGGCGGGGAGTCGGCGGCCAGCGCGGGCACCAGCCCGATCCCCGTGGCGATCACCGCGGCCACCGCCAGCGGCACCCCGGCACGCACCAGGACGTGCCGCCGAGAGCGGTACGGAACGCCGCCGTCCTGGTCGTCCCCCGTCGCCGTCTCATTGGTCATGGCGTACTCAACTCCTCTGCGGACACGTGCGATTGGTCTTGCCCCTCCATTAGAGGCCGCTGTGCCACCGGCGTCATCGCCCTGCAGGGCCAGATCGGGTTGGCCTTCGTGGGTATGCCGACCCTGAGACGGTCTCAGGGTTGCTCATCCCGGGGTACCACCGCTGGCGTAGGGTCGCGCCATGGACGGAACCGCCATGGACGCAAGCAACCCCCCGACCGCGAACGCGATGCGCCGCGCCCTGCGCCGCGCCCGGGACGGCGTCGCCCTCGACGTGACCGAGGCCGCCGTACTGCTGCAAGCCAGAGGCGAGGACCTCCGGGACCTCTGTTCGAGCGCCGCCCGGGTGCGCGACGCAGGTCTCGAAGCGGCCGGCCGTCCCGGCGTCATCACCTACTCCAAGAGCGTGTTCATCCCGCTCACCCGGCTGTGCCGCGACAAGTGCCACTACTGCACCTTCGTCACCGTCCCCGGCAAGCTGCGCCGGGCGGGCCATGGGATGTTCATGTCCCCCGACGAGGTGCTGGAGGTGGCCCGGCGCGGGGCCGAACTCGGCTGCAAGGAAGCCCTGATCACGCTCGGCGACAAGCCCGAGGACCGCTGGCCCGAGGCCCGCGAGTGGCTGGACGCGCACGGCTACGACGACACCATCGCGTACGTGCGGGCGATGTCGATCCGCATCCTGGAGGAGACCGGGCTGCTGCCGCACCTCAACCCCGGAGTGCTGAGCTGGACGGACTTCCAGCGGCTCAAGCCGGTCTCCGCCTCGATGGGCATGATGCTGGAGACCACCGCGACCCGGCTGTGGAGCGAGCCCGGCGGTCCGCACCACGGCTCCCCGGACAAGGAACCCGCCGTCCGCCTGCGGGTGCTGGAGGACGCCGGACGCAGCTCAGTCCCGTTCACCAGTGGCCTGCTGATCGGCATCGGCGAGACCTACGAGGAGCGCGCCGAGTCGCTGTTCGCGCTGCGCAAGGTCTCCCGCGCCTACCACGGCATCCAGGAGCTGATCCTGCAGAACTTCCGCGCCAAGCCGGACACGGCGATGCGCGGCATGCCGGACGCCGAACTGGACGAGCTGGTCGCCACCGTGGCCGTCGCCCGGCACCTGCTGGGCCCGGCCGCGTGCCTGCAGGCCCCGCCGAACCTGGTGGACGGCGAGTACGAGCGGCTGATCGCGGCCGGCATCGACGACTGGGGCGGGGTCTCCCCGCTCACCCCGGACCACGTCAACCCCGAGCGCCCCTGGCCGCAGATCGAGCGGCTGGCCGAACGTTCGGCGGCGGCCGGCTTCGAGCTGCGCGAGCGCCTCGCCGTCTACCCCGACTACGTGCGCCACGGCGAGCCCTGGCTGGACCCGCGGGTGCTGCCGCACGTCCGCGCGCTGGCCGATCCGGAGACCGGCCTGGCGAACCCGGACGCGGTGGTCCGCGGCCTGCCCTGGCAGGAGCCCGAGGACCTGCCGGAGTCGTACGGGCGGACCGACCTGCACGCCACCATCGACACCGAGGGCCGCACCGGGGACCGCCGGGCCGACTTCGAGGACGTGTACGGCGACTGGGAGGTGCTGCGCGAGCAGGTGCTCGCGAAGGGCGCGCCCGAGCGCCTCGCCGGGGACCTCCGGGAGGCCCTGGCGGTGGCGGCCGACGACCCGGTGAAGCTGACCGACGACCAGGCGCTGGCCCTCTTCCACGCGGACGGCCCGGCCCTGGACGCGCTCTGCCGGATCGCCGACGACGTGCGCCGCGCCGCCGTCGGGGACGACGTCACCTACTGCGTCACCCGGAACATCAACTTCACCAACGTCTGCTACACCGGCTGCCGCTTCTGCGCCTTCGCCCAGCGCCGCACCGACGCGGACGCCTACACCCTCTCGCTGGAGCAGGTCGCCGACCGGGCCGCGCAGGCCTGGGAGGTGGGCGCCACCGAGGTCTGCATGCAGGGCGGCATCCACCCGGACCTGCCCGGCACCGCCTACTTCGACATCGCCCGCGCGGTGAAGGAGCGGGTGCCCGGCATCCACGTGCACGCCTTCTCCCCGATGGAGGTCGTCAACGGCGCGACCCGCACCGGCCTCTCGATCCGCGAGTGGCTGCAGCGGGCCAAGGAGTCGGGCCTGGACACCATCCCGGGCACGGCCGCCGAGATCCTGGACGACGAGGTCCGCTGGGTGCTCACCAAGGGCAAGCTGCCGGCCGCGACCTGGGTCGAGGTGGTCACCACCGCGCACGAGCTGGGCATCCGGTCCTCGTCCACCATGATGTACGGGCACGTGGACACCCCGGAGCACTGGCTCGGCCACCTGCGGCTGCTCGCCGGGATCCAGCAGCGGACCGGCGGGTTCACCGAGTTCGTGACCCTGCCGTTCATCCACACCAACGCCCCGGTGTACCTGGCCGGCATCTCCCGGCCGGGCCCGACCGCCCGGGACAACCGTGCCGTGGTCGCGATGGCCCGGCTGCTGCTGCACCCGCACGTCCCGAACATCCAGACCAGCTGGGTCAAGCTGGGCGCCGAGGGCGCGGCCGAGATGCTCCGCTCCGGCGCCAACGACCTGGGCGGCACCCTGATGGAGGAGACCATCTCGCGGATGGCGGGCTCGGCGTACGGGAGCTACAAGTCGGTGCGCGACCTGCAGGCGATCGCCGAGGCCGCGGGCCGTCCGCACCGCCAGCGCACCACCACCTACGGTGAGGTGCCGGCCGAGCGCCGGGCCGCGGCGCTGGCCTCGGACGGGCACCTGCCGGAGCTGCTGCCCGTGCTGGACTGACCGTGCGCGCCCCGGCCGCCGCCCGCGCGGCGGCCGGGCCCGGCACCGGGGAAGGGCACTGAAGTTCGAGGGATCCCGTCGATCCGCACGGCCGTCGAAGTACAGTGCGAGGGCGCGCGACCGGCCGAGCGTCGCGTCGCCCAACCCCGAGGAAAGGCGCCCCGTCGTGATGCCACTGTGGTCACGCGCCCAGCAGCAGGACTACCGCAGCCGGGTGCGGGGCTGCCTGCTCGGCGGGGCCATCGGCGACGCGCTCGGCGCCGGCGTCGAGTTCGAGGCGCTGGAGAAGATCCGGGCCCAGCACGGGCCGCAGGGCGTCACCGGGTACGTCCCCGCGCACGGGCGCACCGGCGCCGTCACCGACGACACCCAGCTCAGCCTGTTCACCGTCGACGGCCTCATCCGCGCCCACATCCGGCGCGACACCGGCAGCTGGCACCCGCCCACCGACCTGCACCTGGCCTACCTGCGCTGGGCCGCCACCCAGCGCGACTGGGGCCCGGACGAGCGCCGCCCCGACCTCGGCTGGCTGGGCCGCGAGGAGTGGCTGTACGCCCAGCGCGCGCCCGGCCAGGGCTGCCTGTCCGGCCTCACCGGGCCCGAAGCCGAGCGGCTCGGCACCGTGGAGCGGCCCAAGAACCCGCACTCCAAGGCCTGCGGGACGGTGGTGCGGGCGGCGCCGTTCGGGCTGCTCACCACCTGGGAGCCGGGCCTGGTGTTCCAGCTCGCCGTCGAGTGCTCGGTGCTCACCCACGGTCACCCGACCGGCTACCTCGCGGCGGGCGCGTTCGCGGTGATCGTCCAGGCGGTGGCCCGCGGCGGCACCCTGGAGGAGGGCGTCCACCTCGCGCTCGCCCTGCTCTCCGAGCGGCAGGCGCACGAGGAGACCACGGCCGCGCTGCGGGCCGCGCTGGACGCGGTCCGGGCCGGCGAGCCCTCCGCCGACCGGGTCGAGGCGCTGGGGGAGGGCTGGGTCGCCGAGGAGGCACTGTCGATCGCGGTCTACTGCGCGCTGGTCGCCCACGATGTCCGCTCGGGCCTGCTGCTCGCGGTCAACCACTCCGGGGACAGCGACTCCACCGGCGCGATCTGCGGCAACCTGCTCGGGGTGCTGCACGGGGACACCGCGCTGCCGCCGGGCCTGGTGGCGGGCGTCGAGGGGCGCGCGGCGATCCTCGAACTCGCCGACGACTTCGTGCTGGAGCTGATGCACGGCGCCGAACTGCACGACCGGCAGACGGCGGAGGGCGTCAACTGGGCCGTCCGCTACCCCGTGACGGGCTGAACACCCCGCGAGGGGCCGGGCGCCGACCCGACGCGCCGGGTGCGGAACCGCGCGGGCGGGTGCGGAACCGCGCGGGCGGGTCAGCCCGGGAGCTCGCCGAAGGCGCCCGCCGCCGCCGCCGTGGCGAAGGCGTTCCAGGCCTCGGTCGAGAAGCGCAGCTGGGGCCCGCGGGGGTCCTTCGAGTCCCGGACGGCCACCGCCCCCGTGCCGGGGACGGCGATCTCCACGCAGGCGCCCTGGCCGCCGCTGTGACTGCTCTTGCGCCATCGGGTTCCGTACTCGGACGGGGTGATCATTCGTGGAATTCCTTTTCGATGTCGGCTATCAGCGACCGGCTCTCCGCGACACCGAGTGCGGCCGCCCTCAGGTAGTCGTACAGACCGGTATAGCGGCGCACATCAGCCTCCTTCTCCAGGTAGAGATCGCTCGTCACACCTTCGAAGTAGACAACCGTGGAATCGGCTGACTCCGGGAACTCCAGCAGGGAGAATGTCCCGGTCATGCCGGGGTGCGCGCCGTGCGAGAACGGGATCACCTGGATGGTGATGTTCGGGCGCAGGCTGAGCTCCAGCATCTGCTGCAGCTGGCGGGCCATCACCGCCTTGCTGCCGACCTCGCGGCGCAGCACCGCCTCGTCTATGACGGTCCACAGGCTGCCCAGCTGGTTCTCGCCGTGGACGCGCTCCTGCCGTTTCATCCGGACCTGCACCCGGCGCTGCACGGCGTTCGCGTCGGTGTCCGGCTGGGTGCCCTCGACCACGGCCTGGGCGTACTGCTCGGTCTGCAGCAGGCCCGGGACGAAGGAGGACTCGTACGCGCGGATCGAGGAGGCCTCGGCCTCCAGGCCGATGTAGACGCTGTAGGGGGTCGGCATGTCGTTGAAGTCGTGCCACCAGCCGCGCTGGCGGGACTCCTTGGCCATCTCCATCAGGCTGGCGCGCATCTGGTCGTCGGACACCTTGTACACGTCGCAGAGGTCCCGGACGTCCCGCTGGCTGATGCTGCGGCGACCGTTCTCCAGTCGGCTGATCTTGGACTGGGAGACCATCAGCCGGCCGGCGACCTCCTCGGCCGTCATGCCGAGGCCCTCGCGGAGCTTGCGCAGCTCGGAGCCGAGGCGTCGGCGGCGGACGGTGGGATTGACGTTGGCGGACACTTCGACCTCCGGCCGGACCTCTGGTGATCGTTGGAACGGCAGCCCTCGGAACACTTCGGACATTGGGAGCAACCCCCCTGACTTGGAGCAGCATGTCACCTTGGGCCAGGTCGGCGCCGGGGAATCACAGCAGCGCGGTAGAACAGATCATCGGAATGGCGCTTCCGCGGGACAGTGAAAGCCCCCAGGTGGTAATGCGGCTCGACGACTCGGACAGGTAGTGCGACGGATGTCCCCGGGGGCCCCTGCGCACGTGCCTCCGGCATGTGTGGGAGCCGCGGCCGCAGGCCTCCGGGGACGGCAAGAGGGGCGGTCGCCGGGCGACTTGCGTCGCGGGGCGACCGCCCCTCGGTGCTTCCGGTGGTGCTCGTCGTGCTCGTCGTGCTCGTCGTGCTCGTCGTGACTGTCGTTCGGGCGGCGCGGGTGGCGCTCCTCGTGCTCAAGGTGCCACTGGTACTGGTCGTGCGGGTGTGCGTCGGTCGTGCGTCGGGTCGCTCAGCGCCTCCGGGGGCGCGGGCGACGCGGCACGCGCCGTCCGGCGTGCCCTCGGGAGCGTCGGACGGCACACCGGGCGCCCGTCCGTCCGTCAGCGGGCCCGGCCGACGGGCCCCGGTCGGCGAGCCCCGGTCAGCGGACGCCGACCCGGGAGGCGGGGACCCGCCCGCCCGAACCCCGGCCCGCCGTACGGGAGCCGGCCCGGCCGGCCACGGGGGCGGACGCGGCGCCCTGGGAAGAACGGTTCTGCTGCGTCGGCAGGCCGTTCTGCACGTCCATCACGGCGTGCGCGACCATCCCGCCGAGCGGGTCGTACCGGATCAGGTCGCGCAGCCGCGACCGCGAGGACCGGCCCTCGTTGCCCGGGTACAGGTGCTTGCCCAGCCCCACCGAGTGGGCGAGCGCCGCGAGCGCCGCGGTCCGCGGGTCCGGCGGCACACCGGTGCGGATCGCGGTGTCCAACCGCTGCTTGATCGCGGCGTTGGTGCAGTCGTCGGACGCCTGGTACCGGGTCGTCGGCAGCACCCCGCACACCTGGCCCGGCACGGCCGTCACCATGCCGCAGCGCTCCAGGTGCGCCAGATAGGTCTGCCGCAGCCCCAGCCGGGGCCCGCCGATCCAGTGCGCCGCGCGAACCGGACTGCCGCGTCGGCGCAGCAACTCCAGTGCGTGGTCAAGGGTCGGGTCGCCGGTCGGCCGCGCCAGCACGACAGCGATCCGGTCTCCCTCCGGTACGATCCGTCCGGCCAGGGACAGCTCGACGAGCTGCGCCCCGGCGAGTCCGAGGTCGAGGGTCTGCGGCTGCGCCGTGGTACCCGTGGTCGGGTCCAAAGCGAGCAGCAAGAGTTCCTCGGGAACAGTTCTGCGGCTCTTGCCCATCCAAGCCTCCCCGCGTGGATGAGAGACAGGGTGACGCCTCTCACACGGGCTTGTCGAGTACGCCTCCGAATCGTGACCTTGCGGTGAAGGCGCGGAACCGGCGGCCTCGGGCCCGGCGTCTGACCGGTGAACGGACCGCGGTGCGGCCGAGCGATGGCAATAAGCGCCGGTCGGGCGGGGTGTGCGCGGTGGGAACGGCCGTCGGTGGCGGAGACTGTACAGGTACACGGGGCGGGGCGTCGGCTTCCCGAAATCGGGTTCGCCGGTGCCCCACGGGCGTTGAGGAGGCTGGGATACGTGGGCGAGTCCCCCGACAGGGTGCTGAGGGACGGCGAGCGGGAGCAGGGCCGCGAACGCGAACGGACCGGTACGACGGCCGGTGCCGCCGAGGGCGGTTCCGGCCCGGCGGCTGCCGGGGCGTCAGCCGCGACGTCCTCGGACGGTTCGTCGGACAGCTCGGCGTCGACCTCGGGCGAGGCGCCCGCGAAGCCGTCCTCGGAGTCGTCCGCGGCGGAGCGGAAGGCCTCGGCGGAGGTGCCCGCGAAGGAGTCCGCGAAGGAGCCTGCGAAGGAGTCCGGCGACGCTCCGGTGGCCGGGGCCAAGGGCGGCTCGACCGTACAGCTCCGCGTCCGGGATGTGGACAGCAAGACGACGATGCTGCGGCTTCCGGTGGACAACAAGACCACCGCACTGCGGCTGCCCGACGAGCTGGTGAAGGCCGCCGGTAACGGGAGTTCCGGTGATGAGGGCAAGAAGAAGGAAGCCCCGTCGGCGGAAGCCGAGTCGAAGAAGCCCGCCGAGCGCCCGTCCGGCGCCGACCCGCGTCTCGCCATGCGGACGAAGGCGGCGGTGGCGGGGAAGGCTGAGGACAAGGCCGAGGGGAAGCCCGAGGACAAGGCAGAGGGGAAGCCCGAGGACAAGGCAGAGGACAAGGCGGCCGACTCCGCCGGAGCCGCAGCCGGGTCCGAGTCCGCGCCGGCCGTCGAGGACGCAAAGGCCGTTGAGGACGGGAAGGCCGCCGAAGCCGCCGAAGCCGTCGCGGACGGGAAGGCCCAGGAGACCGGCAAGGCGGCGAAGGCCGAGGAGACCGGCAACTCCACGAAGGCCGACGGCGCCGCAGCCCCCGCCGAGAACACCGAGGAAACGGACGGATCCGAGGAAACCGAGGAGGCCGACGAACCCGAAGGCCCCTCCGCCGAGGACTCTCCCGCCGCCGACGCCGCCCCCGTCACGCTGACCGAGACCGGGCAGCCCGGTCAGAAGGCGGGTCAGGCCGAGAAGCTGGAGAAGCCCAGGCCGCTGCGCGCCTCCGCCGTGTCCGCGGCCGGCACCGTGCCCGAGCCGCCGGCACCGGCCCCCGTACCGGAGCCCGAGCCGACGCCCGGCCCGGAACCGCTGCCGAAGCCGGCCCCCAAGCCCGCGCCCGGACCCGCGCCGGCCCCGAAGCCGCTGCCCCGGCCCGACCCGCGGCCGGTCCCGCCGGTCCCGCCGCTGCCCTCGCCGGAGCCGCTGCCCTCCCCGGAGCCGCTGCCCTCGCCGGAGCCGCTGCCCTCCCCGGAGCCGCTGCCCTCGCCCGAGACCACCGCGGAGGCGATGGAGGTCCTGGCCTCCCTCAACGCCCGCCCGGTCTCGCCGCTGCGTCGCGCCCTCAAGCGGGTGACGATCTGGACCGTCTTCATCGCCGTGGTGCTCGGCGCCCTCGCGGTGGCCCAGCTGCTGCGTCCGCTGCCGGACGCCAAGGCGAAGATGACCGCCGCGGGCAGCTTCAGCTTCTCCGGTGACCAGCTCGACCTCGCCTGGCCGGCCAAGGGCCAGTCCGCCGCCGAGGTGGTCGGGGTCGGCAGCCTCGGCAGCTCGGGCCCGGAGACGCCGGCCTCGATCGCCAGCGTCACCAAGGTGATGAACGCCTACCTGATCCTGCAGAAGTACCCGCTGAAGAAGGGCGAGAGCGGGCCGAAGATCGTCGTCGACAAGCAGGCCGCGCAGGAGTCCGGCAACGTCGACGAGTCCAAGGTCACGCTCACCGAGAACCAGGTGCTCACCGAGTACCAGGCGCTGGAGCTGCTGATGCTGCCCTCCGCCAACAACGTGGCCCGGCTGCTCGCCCGCTTCCACTCCGGATCCGAGGACGCGTTCGTCAAGGTCATGAACGACACCGCCTCCAAGTTCGGCATGACCAACACCGTCTACGCGGACCCGGCGGGCTACAACTCGGACACCAAGTCCACCGCCAAGGACCAGCTGAAGCTGGCCGAGCAGGTCATGCAGGACGAGATCTTCCGGCAGATCGTCTCCACCCCGGAGACCAACTTCAACAACGTGAAGATCCCCAACACCAACAACCTGATCAACCCGAAGACCGGCGTGATCGGCGTCAAGACCGGTTCCAGCACCCCGGCCGGCGGCTGCCTGATGTGGGCCGCGTACAAGGAGATCGGCGGTGTGAAGCGGCTGATCCTCGGTGTCACCCTGGGCCAGCCGGCCACCTCGCCCGCTCCGGGCGACGGCATCCTGCCGACCGTGCTGAAGGTCAGCGGCAAGCAGATCCAGGCCGCACAGAACGGCGTGACCGGCCAGACCGTGGTGAAGAAGGGCGACGTCGTCGGCTCGGTGGACGACGGTCTCGGCGGCTCGGTCCCGCTCGTCGCGACCAAGGACCTGGTGGTGGCCGGCTTCCCGGGGATCTCGGGCACGGTCACCCTGGACGCGGCGAAGATCGGCCACAGCGAGCAGGCCGGCAAGGAGGTCGGCACGCTGCAGGTGGGCACCGGCGACAACAAGGTGGAGGTCCCGGTGGCCCTCCAGTCGGACCTCAACCCGCCGTCCATCCAGTCCCGCCTGCTGCGCATGCTGTGAGGCACTGACGTCGCCGAGCGGCCGGGCCACTGAGCCGCCGCGACGCCGCGACGCCGACTCGGCGGAGAAACGCCGAAGGGGAGCCGGTCCGTACCGGCTCCCCTTCGGCGTTCGCGGCCCGTGGCCCGCACCCTGCGCCCTCCCGCCCGCGCCTACGTGTCGCGGTCGAGCAGCGCGAGCGTGAACCCGCCGAGCGGCGTGACCTGGTCCGGGTCGCCGTACTGCGTGCGGAGCAGCTGCGCCTGGTCCGTCGGCATGGCGCCCAGCGGGTCCGCGGTGTCACCGAGGACCAGCAGCCAGATCCGGGACACCGAGCCCAGACAGTCCTCCGGCTTCGTGCAGGCGACCGGCGACAGGTCCTCCGCGTCGTCGGCGCTCTGCGCGACGAACACCGGGTACGGGTGGACGTCCGACGGCAGGTAGTGGCTGACGCCCGGCCAGACCATCGCCCAGGACTGGTTGCCCAGCGGGGCCGCCATCCCGTCCCCGGAGTGGTAGCCGGCGGCGATCGTCCGGGCGGCCACCCGGAACGGCTCCTCCGAGCCGGTGTGCGAGCCCACGTACCGGATCTCGGGCTGCCTGGGCAGCGCCGCCACGGCCGGTACGGCGAGCATGCCCACCGTCACCACCCCGGCCACCGCCACGGCCCTGCGGGGCGCCGGACCGCGTCGGACCAGGGCTGCCACCGCACCGTGGGTCGCACCGATCCCGCCCCCGGCCAGCACCGCCCACGCGGGCACCGTGAACAGCAGGTACCGGTCGATGAAGTACGAGGTCTCCCCGAGGCGGGACACCAGCCAGACGCTCACCACCGGCAGCTCGGCGAGCAGCAGCGCCTGCCAGGCCTGCAGCCGCCGACCGGGCAGGGCCAGCGCCGGGACGGCCAGCAGCACGAAGGCGTAGAACACCAGGTCCGAGCCGAACAGGGACTCGCCGAAGCGGGCCAGGCCGCGCAGCGACGGCGTGGCGATCCAGCCCAGCTGCCGGTCCGACTGGCGGCTGCCCAGCAGCACCACCGGCAGCACCGGCAGCGCGGCCACCACGACCGCCAGCGGGTACTGCCACAGCAGCCGCCGGTCCGTCGCCTCCCGGGTGCGCCACAGGTGCAGTCCGACCAGGGCGGCCTGCCCGGCCACCGTGCTGAACGAGACCAGGTGTCCCGCGCCCGCCAGCGCCATGGCCGCGCAGTACGGCGCCCAGCGCCGCCAGGTCGGCCGCTCCAGGGCCCGCAGCAGGAAGTAGGTCGCGGCCGCGATCGCACAGGTCACCAGCGCGTACGAGCGCGCCTCCTGGGCGTAGCGGGAGACCAGCGGCGGCACCGCGAACAGCAGGCCGGCCCCGATCGCCGCGACCCGTCCGCCGAACAGCCGCCGGGCGGTGAGCGCCACGAACGCCGCGGCGCCCGCCATGGCCAGCACGGACGGAATCCGCAGCGCCACCGCCGAGTCGCCGAAGACCGCGGTCCAGCCGTGCATCAGCAGGTAGTAGGCGCCGTTGCTGGCGTCGATGTGCTGGAGCAGCCGCAGCATGTCGCCCAGCGAGCGGGTGGCCACCGTCGAGGTCGCGATCTCGTCCCGCCACAGGTCCGGGGTGCCCAACCGGTACGCCCCCACGGCCAGCATCACCACCGCGGGCCACAACCACACCTGCCCCAGCAGTCGGCCGACCGGGCGCACAGCAGGTCTCATCGGGTCCTTCGTCTCCTTCGCGCGGGGTGCCCCGGCGGATCAGGCACTTCCCGGCAGGCTACTTGACCCGGGCTGACGCCTCGTCGGCACCCGCACCCCACCCGTGACCCGTCCGCCACCCCGCTCCCCACCCCCGATCCGGTACGCTGTGAACGGCCTCGCCACAACCGGGCCACGCCTCAGTAGCTCAGGGGATAGAGCACGGCTCTCCTAAAGCCGGTGTCGCAGGTTCGATTCCTGTCTGGGGCACAGCGCGGAACGCAGTCGCAGGCCCCCGCCCACTCCGGGCGGGGGCCTGCGCCGTTTCCGGCCCGGTGCTTCGCCGGCGGACCGGTCCCAGGGGCGCCGCACCTCTGGGGGAGGAGCCGCCGGGGCCGGTGGTCCGTCCACGGAGTGATCATGGAGCAGACCTCGTGCCGAGGGTCCGCGGCACTCGGCCACGATGCATCGGTACGTCGTCATCGTTCCCCGGCTCGTCCGCCCCAGGCGCTCCTGCCCGCCCTGGCCCCGACCGTCCTGACCGGCCTCGCCGCGGCCGTCCTCCCCGCCCGCCGGGGCGGCCGGATGGCTGCGGTGACGGCGGTGTGGGCCGGGGGCGGGTGCCGTCGGGCGGGCCGACCGATCGGGCCGGGGTGAACTCCGGGTCCGGGACGTTGACTTCCCGGCCCCGGACCGCCCGAGCGGGCTCCCGGGGCCGCCGCCCGGCCCGGCCCCGGTGGGTCAGGGCCGGGCCGGGCGTGGGTCGGGCCGCTCGCCGGGTCAGCCCAGGGTGACGCGGGTGCGCGGCGCGGCCGGCTGTCCGGCGGCGAGGGCGAGGTCGGCGAGCAGGGTCTCGTTCTCGCGGGTGGTGCGCAGGACGGCGGGGTCCAGGTCGACGACGACGACCTCGCGCCGGTCCTCGCTCGCCTCGGCGATCAGGCGGCCGTCCGGGCCCCACACCGCGCTGCCGCCGCAGGTGTGCCAGGGGCCGGTCCGGCCGATGTGGTTGGCGAGCACCGTGTAGAGGGTGTTGTCGAGTGCGCGGGCGGGGAACCAGGTACGGGACTCGTGGTGGCCGTGGCCCCTGCTGAACAGCGCGCCGACCAGGTAGGCGTGGCAGCCGTCGAGTGCGGCGGCACGGGCGTGCTCGGGAAAGCCGGAGTCGTAGCAGATGCCGAGGCCGAGGCGCCAGCCGTCCAGCTCCAGGGTGCAGCCGGCCGTCCCGGGGCGGTAGAGGTCGCGTTCGCTCTTGAACAGGTACTGCTTGTCGTAGCGGGTGACGAAGCCGCCGTCCGAGCCGAGGACGAGGGCGGAGATCCGCAGGTCGGCACCGTCCGGCACGGCGGCGCCGACGACGGCGACGGTCCCCGTCTCGCGGCACGCCTCGGCGATCGGTGCGAGGCGCGGATCGCCGTTCTGGACGGTGTACTTGAGCGGGTCGGCGCGGATCAGCTCGGGCTCGTACCCGGAGAGGAACTTCTCGGTGAACAGCACCAGGCGGGCGCCGGCACCGGCCGCCTCGCGGATCAGCGCGGCGGCCTGCTCGGCGTTGGCGGATATGTCGCCGGCCACGGCCTGGGTCTGGACGGTGGCGATCCGCAGCGGCCGCTCGGGGTGTCCGGCCGGCTGGGTGGGGGCGGGAGCAGGGGTGGTGGACATGGCGGTCACGCTAGCCGACGGGTCCGCGCCGGTGACGCGGGCTCAACTGACGGTCTCGTCGGGGCGGTCGGCCGCGTCCTTCCGGGCGGCACCGCCCCGGCCGCGTCCGCTCGGCGTGCCCCCGGCGGGCGAGCCGTCGGCCGGTGCACCTTCGCCCAGCGGGTCCGGCTCGGGCGTGCCCTCGGCCCGCAGGGCGTCGTCCGGGTGGTCCTCGTCCAGCGGGTCGACGGTCCGGGCCGGTCGGCCCGACGACACGATGACCCGCTGAACCCTGGGCCTGGTGCGCCAGTTGACCCGCCGTACGTCACGGGCCAGCGCGCCGGGCCGCCAGAGCTCGATCACGGTGGTCACGGCACCCAGCACGATCCCGGCGGCCAGCCAGCCGCCCAGCACGTCGCTGGGCCAGTGCACGCCGAGCGCGATCCGGGTCCAGCCGATGGTCAGCACGGTCGCCGCCGCCACCGCGGAGGCGGCGGTCCGGCCCCGGCGGCGGACCCGGTACCAGAGCAGGCTGACCAGGACGGCGCAGGTGATCGTCGAGGCCATGGCGTGGCCGGAGGGGAAGGCCGGGCCGCCGGCGTGCGAGACCGGGTCGGAGAAGCCGGGCCGCGCGCGGTCGAAGGCCAGCTTCAGGGCCCACTGGGCGCCCCAGCCGACCAGTGTCTGGGCGGCCACCCAGCCGGCCAGCACCCGCGCGCCGATCAACCAGAGCCAGGCGGCGGCGATTCCGAGGAGTGCACGCATCGTGACGGTGCCGCCGATGTCCGAGAGCGTCTGCACCGAGGCGGTCCAGATCCGGTGTTCCCGGGCGTAGATGTGCAGTTCGTCGGTCCACTCCTGGTCGAAGCGTTCCAGCGGACGCCAGTGGCCCGTCACCAGGGCTGCCAGGAGGCTGAACAGCGCGGCACAGACCAACATGACCGCGGCATCCCGCAGGAGACTGCGATTACGCGCAGTGGCGGAGGTCGTGCTGTTGGTCAGGTGCATGGCTGACACCTTCCCAGTGTCCCGTGCCGATCGGGAGCTGGAGCGATAGCGATTCGGCATCGTTTGTGCGGAGGTCCTGCGTGCGCCGGGGCGTGGGCGCGGGCGTGCGGGCGGGGTGCGTGGGAACGCCGACGGCCGTTCGCGGGTTCAACCAGTAGGCGACCGGCGCGTGAGGGTCGGGTGAAGAAATCGCTCCGTGAACGGTCGCGCGAATGCACGGGCCGTGCCCGAGTGGTCACCGAGCGTCCAAAGTCGGAGTGAAAACCGGCAGGATACTGCATCACCGGGAAGAATCGGAGTGACTTGGGAATGTTGTCCGGAATCTGTTCGTTGGATCGTTACGTGTGAGCCCCGCGGGGCCCGCACTTCTTGCCCTCGGGGCAGGCAGGCAGACCTCGGCAACACCAGCAAAGGGAGCAAGCATGGCCACCCGTGCCGTCGTTCGCGACAGGGCCGACCGGACTCGCGCGGCCCGCCCGACCAACCTTGAGGCCGACCGTGACCTGGTCGGTATGTACCTCGACGAGATCGCCAGGACGCCCCTGCTCGATGCCGCCGAGGAGGTCGAGCTCTCGCTGCGGATCGAGGCCGGGGTGTACGCCCAGCATCTGCTGGACGAGGACGAACTCCCCGACGGCATCACGCGCGAGGAGCTGGAGACGATAGCCGCCGACGCGGAGCGCGCCAAGGACGTCTTCATCCGTTCCAACCTCCGGCTCGTGGTCGCGGTCGCCCGCAGGTACCCGCGCAGCGGCCTGCCCCTGCTCGACCTCATCCAGGAGGGCAACGCGGGCCTGGTGCGCGCCGTCGAGAAGTTCGACTACGCCAAGGGCTTCAAGTTCTCCACGTACGCGACGTGGTGGATCCGGCAGGCGATCACCCGGTCCATCGCCGACCAGTCCCGCACCATCCGGCTGCCCGTGCACCTGGTGGAGGAGCTGGGGCGGATCCGCCGGGTGCAGCGCGAGAAGTCCAAGGAACTGGGGCGCGAGGCCGAGCCGGCCGAGATCGCGGCCGAGTTGGACACCACCGAGGCCCGGATCAAGGACGTGCTGGACTGGGCGCGTGACCCGGTCAGCCTGAACATGTCGGTGGACGACGAGGGCGAGACCCAGTTCGGCGACCTCGTCGAGGACACGGGGGCGACGTCCCCCGAGGACGCCGTGATGGTGATGCTCCGCCGTGAGGAACTGGACGACCTGATCGGGCGGTTGGACGACCGCACGGCCTCGATCATCCGCTCCCGCTACGGGATGGAGGACGGCCGCGAGCGCACCCTCACCGAGGTGGGCAAGCAGCACGGCCTCACCCGGGAACGGATCCGGCAGATCGAGAAGCACGCGCTGGCCGAGCTGAAGAAGATCGCGGACCACGCGGGCTTCGAAGCCGCCTGACCAGCCCGTCCGCCGGCCTGCCGGACGGATCTGCCGCCGCCCGCCCGGGCCCCGGTACGGAGCGCTCCGTACCGGGGCCCGAGTCGTGCCACGGGGCTCTTAGGCTGGAGGGACAGGACGGGCGGCCAGGACGACGCGAACGACGGAGTGGACAGGGTGAGCGAGCAGGGGCAGGAACAGCCGGCGGAGCAGGGCACGGACGAGGACCAGAGCCGGAACCAGGGCCAGGCTCAGGCTCAGGACCCGACCCGGGACGGCGAGCCGCAGCAGGAGCCCGCGGCCAAGGCCCGGCTGGTCTTCCGGGATCCGCTGGACCAGCAGTCCCGGGACGACACCGACACTGGCTGGGGCGAGCGCTCCGGGGCGGGGGAGAGCGGTGGGCGGGGGCTGGACTGGTACCTGAGCCAGCGCCCGCCGCACCACGGGGGCTGAGGGGCGGACGGGGAAGGTCTGCGCGTCAGCGCAGGGGCGCGACCAGCGCGTCGCGGATCTCGGTCAGTAGCTGGACCTCCTTGGCTTCGGCCTCCGCCGCGACCTCGCCGGGGGTCTTGCGGCGGGCCGCCATCCGGTTCATGGGCACGATCAGGACGAAGTAGACGACGGCCGCGGTGATCAGGAACTGCAGGGCGGCGCTGAGCACCGATCCCCACAGGATCTGGACCCCGGAGGTGACCTCACCGGTCGGGCTCACCACACAGGGCCCCTTGAGACAGGAACTGTAGGAACCCAGGTCCTTCGTTCCGAAGACGCCGATGATCGGGTTGATCACGCCCTTCACGAAGGCGTTGATGATGTTGGTGAAAGCCGCGCCGATGACCACGGCGACGGCGAGTTCGACGACATTTCCGCGCAGCAGGAATTCCTTGAAGCCCTTCATGTCGCCTCGAACGACGAAGTCGTTGCCGGGTTACGGGTGATCTTCCGCGGTCCCGGATTGACAACCCGTCCGGCCCAGCGCGCCCCCGCCGGACGGCGGCAGGCCGGCCCGCGCGGGCCCGAGCGCGAGCGCGGCGGCCACCGCGAGCAGCACCAGCGCGGGCACCCCGGCCCGTCGCCGGACCGCGTTGCGCAGACGGTGCCACCCGCCGCACCCGCGCCGGATCGGCGGGAAGCTGGGCACCTCCTGTCGGGGCGGAACGGCGGGGGCGGGCAGCGGGACGGAGAAGCCCACGGTCGTCATCGACGCACCTCCGGAGGGTCCGGCAGCCGACCCCCGGTGGACCGGCTGACCACCCCCACGATGCGCGCTCGGGCCGGGTCCGGAAAGCCGTTTCCCCAGCCTGTGGACAAACCCGCCCCTGTGGACGACTTCGTACACCCACACCGGTCGGCCGGGTCCTCCGGAGTTGACGAAAGCGGGCCGAAAATATGCGGAAAGGCCCGCCGCCCCCGCGTGGAAGCGGGGTCGACGGGCCTTTCCGAGGACTGCTGTGCGCCGGGATTCCCCCCGGGCGCCCGGGTCAGCTCGCGGCCGGAGCCGGGCTGGACGGGGCCGAGGAGCCCGTGCCCGACGCGGGGGCCGCGGAGGTCGTCGTCGACGAGGTCGAGGACGACCCGGAACCGACCGAGCTGCTGGAGGAGGAGCGGCTGTCGGTCCGGTAGAAGCCGGACCCCTTGAACACGACACCCACGGCCGAGAAGACCTTGCGAAGCCGTCCCTGGCAGTCGGGGCACGTGGTCAGTGCCTCGTCGGTGAACTTCTGCACCGCCTCCAGGCCGTTGCCGCACTCGGTGCACTGGTACTGGTACGTGGGCACTTGTCTTCCTCCTGGCACTCTCGCCTGATGAGTGCTAACGATGGTCAATGATGCGGCATTCCGCGGGATCAGTCCAGCGACTCCGGTGTGAGATCGGCCCCGCCCCGGCCCGGGATCGGCCGCGAACCACCGCCCCGCTCAGCCCTTGGCCGCGCCCACCAGCTGCGCAGCACCGGCGGACTCCACGGAGCCCGCCGCGGAGCCGGCGACGATCCGGTTCGAGGTCCGCGGCGCCACCAGCAGGTGCCGCAGCGAGAACAGCGCGAGCAGCCCCAGGCCGGCGCCGACCAGCGGCACCAGGAACCCGGTGGACGGCCCGTGCCCGTCGATCAGCCGGCCCGCCACCATCGAGCCGACCGCGAGCCCCAGCCCGATGGCGCCGGTCAGCCAGGTGAAGGCCTCCGTCTTGGCGCCGTCCGCGACCAGCGTCTCGACCAGGGTGTAGCCGCTGATCAGGGTCGGCGCGATGGCCAGGCCGCAGACCAGTCCGGCGACGGTGAGCGCGACCAGGTTCGGCATGGCCCACAGCGTGGAGCAGCCCAGCACCAGCAGCGCGTAGCTGATCAGCATCCGCTTGTGGACGGGCCGCCGCCAGGCGATCACGCCGTAGAGCACGCCGGCCAGCATCGAGCCGCCCGCGAAGATCCCGTACACGGTGCCGCCCGCGTCGTGCTGCCCGACCGAGTCGGCGAAGGCGTTCACCGAGACCTGCATGCCGCCGAACACCGCGCCGACCCCGAGGATGGAGCCGGCGAGCAGCCGGACGCCGGGGGAGGCGATCGCCGAGACGCGCTCGGCGCCGGGCTGCGGCACGATCCGGGCCGGGGCGGTGCGCCGCTGGGCGGCGAAGGCCAGGCCGCCGACGACGGTCAGCGCGGCCTCGGCGACCAGGGCGGTCGCCGGGCTCGCCACGGCGGCGATGCCGGAGGCCAGGATCGGGCCGATCACGAAGGTGAACTCGTCGGTCACCGACTCGAAGGCGAACGCGGTGCTGACCCGGGCCGCCGAGGCGTCGGACGGGCCGTCGGCGGTGAACCGGGCGACCCAGCGAGCCCGGACCATCGCACCGATCTGCGGGACGCTCGCACCGGCGGGGACGGCGGCCAGGAACAGGCTCCAGGCCGGCGCGTGGCCGAGTGCCAGCGCGATCAGCACGCCGACCGAGGCGCCGTGCACCAGGACGGTCGGGACGAGCACCGCGGCCTGGCCGTACCGGTCGGCCAGCCGCCCGGTCTGCGGCCCGACCAGGGCCTGGGCGACGGCGGCGACGGCAGTGACCGTACCGGCGGTGCCGTACGAGCCGTGGGTCTTGGAGACGAGCAGCAGGATGCCCATGCTGAGCATCGCGTACGGCAGTCGCGCGACGAGGGCCGGGGCCAGGAAGGTCCAGGCTCCGGGGGTGCGCAGCAGCTCGCCGTACCCGACGCGGGCGGGGGCCTGGGCTGCGCTGGTGTCCGCGGTGCTGTCCGCGGAGGTGTCGACCGTTCGGCGGGCCGTCACGGTCGGTCCTTCCTGCTGCCTGGTAGCGCGGCAGGGCATGGTGTGGCCCCGACGGCGCCGAGAGTCGTCCTCTCGCGCGTCGACCGGGGTAGATACCGGGTCGGCCCGGTGTGGTTGCCGGGGGCCGGACCGCGGCCGCCGAGCGGTCGCGCCAACTCTGCGTCAGGCAGATGCTGGGGGTGGTCTAGCGGTGGTTATACGGCGTGGTCGAACCAGCATACAGTTACGCGCGTAGATCCCGCCAGCCCACCCGCCCCGAGCGCCCCGGAGGGCCCGGAGCACCCAAGCGCCCCAAGCACCCCGAGCGTCCCGGGCGCCCCGAGTACCCGGGGCGCCCCAGACGCCCCGAGCGTTCCGGGCTCACCGCCCGTTGAGCCACCCCGCGAGCTTGCCGCCCCGGTCGACGGCCCGCAGCCGCCTCTCCGCTGCCTCGCTGACGTCGTCCGTGGTGACCACCAGCAGCTCGTCCCCGCCGCGCAGCACCGTCGCCTTGTCCGGCACGAAGGAGTTGCCCTCGCGCACGACCAGGGTGACCGCCGCGCCCTTGGGCAGCCGCAGCTCGCCGATCTCCACACCCGACATCCGGGAGGTGGGGGAGAGCGCGACCGACAGCAGGTGCCCGTGCAGCTTCTCCAGCGGGGCGGACTCGATGCCGAGGTCCTGACCCATCGCGCCCTCGCCGATCCGCAGCCGCTTGGCCACCCACGGCAGGGTGGGCCCCTGGAGCAGGGTGAAGACGACGACGAGGATGAAGACGATGTTGAACACGTCCTCGGCCTGGTGCGCGCCCGACACCACCGGGATGGTGGCCAGCACGATGGGCACCGCCCCGCGCAGCCCGGCCCAGCTCAGCAGTGCCTGTTCACGGGCCGGCACCTTGAAGGGGGTCAGCGAGACCACCACCGACAGCGGGCGGGCCAGGAAGACCAGCACGCCGCCTATGACGAGCGCGGGCACCACCGCGGACCCCATGGTCGCGGGCGTGCAGAGCAGGCCGAGCAGGACGAACATGCCGATCTGCCCGATCCACGCCAGCCCGTCGGCGAAGCCGCGGACGGCCGGGCCGTGCGGCAGCTTGGAGTTCCCGAGGATCACCGCGCAGATGTAGACGGCGAGGAAGCCGGAGCCGTGCAGCAGCGCGCCGCCCGCGTAGGCGAGCACGGTGAGCGCCATCACGGCGATCGGGTAGAGGCCCGAGGAGGGCAGCGCGACGTGCTTGATGCCGAAGGCGCCGAGCTTGCCGACGGCGAGGCCGATCGCGGCGCCGATCGCGAGTTCGGCGAGGATCGTGCCGATCAGGACGTACCAGGGGTCCAGCTCGCCGGTGGTGGCGAAGGCCACCACCAGGATGACCACGGGCGCGTCGTTGAAGCCGGACTCGGCCTCCAGCAGACCGGTGAGCCGGTGCGGCAGCGGGACCATCCGCAGGACCGAGAAGACGGCCGCCGCGTCGGTCGAGGAGACTATGGCGCCGAGCAGCAGCGAGGTCCGCCAGTCCAGGCCGACCAGCCAGTGCGCGCCGGCCGCGGTGGCGAACACGCTGATCCCGACGCCGACGGTGGCCAGCACGGTGGCCGCCGGCATCACCGGCTTGATCTCCCGCCAGCTGGTCTTGAGACCGCCCTCGGCCAGGATGACCACGAGTGCCGCGTAGCCGATCACCTGGGTGAGCTCGGCGTTGTTGAAGGTGAAGCCGACTCCGTTCTGGCCCAGCGCCACGCCGATCCCCAGATAGATCAGCAGGCTGGGCAGCCCTGATCGGGTGGAGATCCGTACGGCGACCACCGCGAAGAGCAGGATCACGGAGGCTTCGAGGAGGAGCTGGTTCAGGTGGGAGACGTTCACGCAGTGGCACCTCGGGCAGGCAGGGGCGGACGGGGTGTCAGGGTGGTGCTGAGGGGTCGACCCGTTAAGAAGGCGTCAATGCTCCCCTTGCGGATCGTTACGCAGTCTAACATTTTGCCATATCTTTAGCTTGGTCCCCCGTTCACAGTGCTCGGCGGACTCGGCCTAATGTGGTTCCCTGTCACGGCCGCTGGCCCTGGACACGCCCGCCCGCCCCGAAGTCAGGACCGCAAGGACCCAGATGCCCCGCTCGAAGAAGTTCCGGCGCGCCCGTCTGTTCGTGATCGTGCTGGTCGTGCTGCTGGTGGCCGGCGTCGGCTACGGCGGCTACCGCGGGGTCTCCGCGGTCCGCGCGTCCTTCCCGGAGGTGGACGGCAGCGTCAAGGTCGCGGGCCTGACCGCGCCGGTCGACGTGAAGCGGGACGCCAACGGCATCCCGCAGCTGTACGCCGACACTCCCGAGGACCTGTTCCGCGCCCAGGGCTACGTCCAGGCGCAGGACCGCTTCTGGGAGATGGACGTCCGACGCCACATCACCGCCGGCCGGCTCTCCGAGATGTTCGGTGACGGCCAGGTCGACACCGACGCCTTCATCCGCACCATGGGCTGGCGGCAGGTGGCGCAGAAGGAGTTCGACACCAAGCTGTCGCCGGAGACCAAGAAGTACCTGCAGGCCTACTCGGACGGCGTGAACGCCTGGCTCTCCGAGCACCCCGGCGGTGCGAAGGCCTCGCTGGAGTACACCCTGCTCGGCGTCGTCAACAGCGGCTACGAGCCCGAGCAGTGGACCCCGGTCGACTCGGTGGCCTGGCTCAAGGCGATGGCCTGGAACCTCTCCGGGAACCTCCAGGAGGAGGTCGACCGCTCGCTGCTGGCCCAGGACTTCACCCCGGACAAGATCGCCGAGCTGTACCCGGACTACCCGTACACCCGCAACGGCACCATCGTGAAGACCGGCACCGTGGCCGGCGACGCCTACCGCCCGGCCGACGGCTCCGCCCAGCCGGGCACCGGCAACGGCACCGCCACCGCCCAGGGCGAGGCCACCACCAAGGCGATGCTGCAGGGCCTCACCGACCGGATCGACGGGATGCCGCAGCTGCTCGGCCGCCCCGGCCAGGGCATCGGCTCCAACTCCTGGGTGGTCGCCGGCTCGCACACCACCACCGGCAAGCCGCTGCTGGCCAACGACCCGCACCTCGGCCCCGGCCTGCCCTCGGTCTGGTACCAGATGGGCCTGCACTGCCGGACGGCCTCCCCGGCCTGCCAGTTCGACGTCTCCGGCTTCACCTTCGCGGGCATGCCCGGTGTGATCATCGGCCACAACAAGGACATCGCCTGGGGCTTCACCAACCTCGGCGCCGACGTGACCGACCTCTTCCTGGAGAAGGTCACCGGCCCGGACACCTACCAGGTCGACGGCAAGGACGTGAAGTTCGACCTCCGCAAGGAGACCATCAAGGTCGCCGGCGGCGAGGACCGCACCATCACCGTCCGCACCACCCAGACCGGCGCCCCGCTGATCTCCGACCAGAGCAGCGAGCAGCAGAACGTCGGCAAGTACGCCCCCAACGGCACCTCCGCGCCCGACCGCGGCACCGGCGGCTACGGCGTCGCCCTGCAGTGGACGGCGCTCAGCCCCGGCAAGACCATGGACGCCGTCTTCGAGCTGGACAAGGCGAAGAACTGGGACGACTTCCGGGCCGCCGCCAAGGACTTCACCGTCCCCGCGCAGAACCTGATCTACGCCGACGCCAAGAACATCGGCTACCAGGCCCCGGGCACCATCCCGGTCCGCGGCAAGGGCGACGGCACCTACCCCGCGCTGGGCTGGGACTCCGCGTACCAGTGGAAGGACCCGATCCCCTTCAACGCGCTGCCGTGGAGCCTCAACCCCTCCTCCGGCTACATCGTCACCGCCAACCAGGCCGTGGTGGACCCGAGCTACAAGTACAGCCTCACCAAGGACTGGGAGTACGGCACCCGCGCCAAGGAGATCACCGACCAGATCGAGGGCCTGCTCAAGAACAACGGCAAGATCTCGCCGGACGACATGCAGACCCTGCAGCTGGACAACACCAACGTGATGGCCAAGACGCTGGTCCCGCTGCTGCTCAAGCAGCAGATCGACGACCCGTACGTCCGCGAGGCGCAGGACCTGCTGAAGGACTGGAACTACCACCAGGACGCCGACTCGGCCGCCGCCGCCTACTACAACGGTGTCTGGCGCCAGCTGCTCACCCTCGCCTTCGGCCAGAAGTTCCCGGCCGACCTCCGGGCCAAGGACAACTGCCTGCTGGTCCGCCAGCAGGACGACCCCACCAAGCCGGACAGCACCACCAGGATCGTCACCGAGTGCGGCACCCGTGACCCGGCCAAGGCCCAGCCGGACGGCGGCGACCGCTGGACCGAGGTGGTGCGCGACCAGCTGGAGAAGCCCGACAGCTCGTGGTGGACGTACATCGACTCCCAGCACAACGTCCAGAAGGGCCTGGACAACCTGCTCAAGGAAGCGATGAAGAACGCCCGCCAGGAGCTGACCTCGCTGCTCAGCAAGGATGTCTCCACCTGGAGCTGGGGCCGGCTGCACAAGCTGGAGCTCAAGGAGCAGACCCTGGGCACCGACGACTCCTCGATCGCCTCCGGCGTGCTCCACAAGCTGCTCAACCGCGGCCCGTACCGCCTCTCCGGCGGCTCGGCGGCGGTCGACGCGGCCGGCTGGAACGCGGCGGCCGGCTACCAGGTGGACTGGATCCCGTCGATGCGGATGGTGGTCGACCTGAACGACCTCGACGCCTCGCGCTGGATCAACGTCGGCGGCGCCTCCGGTCACGCCTTCCACGAGAACTACAACGACCAGACCGACCTCTGGCTCAAGGGCAAGCTGCTCACCTGGGCCTCCAGCCCGGACGCGGTCGAGAAGGCCACCAAGCACAAGCTGGTGCTCACCACCGGCTGACGCCCGGACGGACACCCGGCGGCCCCGCTCCCACTCCGGAGCGGGGCCGCCGCCGTTTCCCGGGCCCGCAGCCGCTCCCGGCGCGCGAGCCCGTTCCGCCGGGCCCGCCGTCAGCCCAGCCGCTGCACCCCCGACGGCGTGACCGCCAGGTCCACCGGCCGGTCGTGCGGCTCGGCGGGCACCCGCTCCAGCAGCTCGTGCTCGTACAGCAGCACCGCCAGCACCGGCCGTGCGCCCGCCCGCCCCAGCCGGGCCAGCACCCGGTCGTAGCTGCCGCCGCCCCGGCCCAGCCGCAGCCCGCCGCGGTCCACCGCCAGGCCCGGCAGCAGCACCACCGAGGCCTGGGTGACCGCCTCCGGCCCGAGCCGGGGACCGACCGGCTCCAGCAATCCGCGACCGGCCGGAGCCAGCTCCCCGGGCCCCGCGTACTCGGCCCAGTCCAGGTCGTTGTCGGCCAGCAGCACGGGAAGCAGCACCCGCACCCCGCGCGCCCGCAGCTCCTCCAGCAGCGGCCCGGTCCCCGGCTCGGCGCCGACCGAGACGTACGCGGCCACCGTGACGCCCGGCCCGGCCAGCTCCCCGGCGTGCCCGGCCAGCGCGAGCGCCGTCGCGGTGCGCTCCTCGGCGGAGAGCCCACGGCGCCGCGTCAGCAGCCGTGTCCTCAGGTCGCTCTTCTCGTTGTGCACCGGATCCTCCACGTCTCCAGACCGTCGACGCGCAGAGCCTGCCACGCGAAAGGGCGCCCCGATTGTCCACCCCGCTGCTGGTCCAGGCCCTGGCCGCGCTCAGCGTCCCCGCACTGGCCGGCGCCACCGCCCTCGGAGTGCGGGTCCGGCGGGTCCGGGCCGGGGCCGCGGCCGGGACGGAGCGGCTGCGGGAGCGGATCGCCGAGCTGGAGGCCCACTGCGCCGAACTGGAGCGCACCGCGTCCTGCGACCCGCTCACCGGCGTGTGGAACTACCGCCACCTGCAGCTCACCCTGGACCGGGAGATCGAACGGTCCCGGCGCGCCGAGCACACCGACCCGGGCGACGGCCCCCGCCCGCTCGCCGTGCTGATGCTGGCCATCACCGGCTTCGACGCGGTCGTCGCCGAGCACGGCCGCGGTCGGGCCGGCGCGGTACTGCGCGACCTCGCCCAGCGCCTCGCGATGGAGATCCGCCGGGCCGACACCCTCGGCCGGTACGGCGGCGAGGAGTTCCTGGTGGTGCTGCCCGACACCGGGGCCGAGGGCGCCGTGCAGGTCGCCGAGCGGCTGGTCTGGTCGGTCCGCCGCCACCTGCTGCTCGACTGGTCCTCGGGGACGCGCGAGTCCCGCCCGGTGCGCGGCAACGGCCTCACCGCCGCCGCGGGCATCGCCGTACTGCCTGAGGACGGAGCCCACGCCGCCGTCCTGCTGCGCGCGGCCGACACGGCGCTGGCCGAGGCCCGGGCGGCCGGCGGCGACTGCTGGCGGATCTCGCCGCGCCACGGCGACCTGCCCGCCACCGGGCTTCCCCGGCCGGTCGATTCCGGTGCGGAGCACGGTTTGACTGCCGAACGTGACCGTTCGGGAAAGCCGGGTAGTCTGTCGGCCTGTGCCGGAGGGGACCCCCTCGCCCAGCCGGTCCCATCCCATACGCCAGCCTCTGTGGCCGTGCCCCGCGACGTGCTGTCCTAGCCGTCCGACCGCGCTCGGCCGGGCGAAAACGTGCCTGAGTAAGGTAAACGCATGACGACGACCAACTCCCGAGTTCCGGTAACCAAGGCCGTGGTACCCGCGGCCGGACTGGGCACCCGCTTCCTCCCGGCGACCAAGGCCACCCCGAAGGAGATGCTGCCGGTCGTCGACAAGCCGGCGATCCAGTACGTCGTCGAGGAGGCCTCCGCCGCAGGCCTGTCCGACATACTGATGGTCACCGGCCGCAACAAGCGCGCGCTGGAGGACCACTTCGACCGTGCCTACGAGCTGGAGGAGCTCCTGGCGCGCAAGGGCGACCAGCAGCGCCTGGCCCGGGTCCGGGAGTCCGTCGAGCTGGCCAACATGCACTACGTCCGCCAGGGGGACCCGAAGGGCCTCGGCCACGCCGTCTCGGTCGCCGAGCAGCACGTCGCCGGCCAGCCCTTCGCCGTCCTGCTCGGTGACGACCTGATCGACCCGCGCGACCCGCTGCTCTCCCGGATGATCGAGGTCCAGCAGGAGCTCGGCGGCTCGGTCGTCGCCCTCATGGAGGTCGACCCCTCCCAGATCCACCTCTACGGCTGCGCCGCCGTCAAGGCCAACGGCTTCGGCGAGGACGTCTTCCAGGTGACCGACCTGGTCGAGAAGCCCGAGCCGGGCGAGGCCCCCTCGAACTACGCCGTCATCGGCCGCTACGTCCTCGACCCGCTGGTCTTCGACGTGCTGCGTGAGACCCCGCCCGGCCGCGGCGGCGAGATCCAGCTCACCGACGCCCTGCGCGAGCTCACCACCCGCGAGCCCGCCGACGGCGGCCAGGTGCACGGCGTGCTCTTCAAGGGCCGCCGCTACGACACCGGCGACCGCGCCGACTACCTGCGCGCTATCGTCCGTCTGGCCGCCGAGCGCGAGGACCTGGGCCCGGAGTTCCGCTCCTGGCTGCGGGAGTTCGTCGGCTCCGAGATGCAGGACTGACACGACAGAGAGCGAGCCGCCGATGACCGGGTCCACCGAGCACAGCACCACGCCCGCAGCCTGCTGCGACGCCGGAACGGACCCGGCACCGGCGGCCCCCCGCCTCTGGACGGTGGACGAGCACCTCGCCGACGTGCTCGCCGCCGTCGGCCCGCTGCCCGCGATCGAGCTCCGGCTGCTCGACGCCCAGGGCTGCCGGCTCGACGAGGACGTGGTCGCCGACGGCGACCTGCCGCCCTTCGACAACAGCTCGATGGACGGCTACGCCGTCCGCACCGCCGACACCGAGGGCGCGACCGACGCCTACCCCTCGGTGCTCTCGGTGGTCGGCGACATCGCCGCCGGCGCGGACGAGCTGCCCAGGGTCGGCCCCGGCCAGGCCGCCCGGATCATGACCGGCGCCCCCGTGCCGCCCGGTGCCCGCGCCGTCGCCCCGGTCGAGTGGACCGACGGCGGCACCGGCACCGGCGTGGCCGCCGCCGCGATGACCGCGCCGGTCCCGGACGAGGAGGTCCGCGTCCTGCGCCCGGTCGCCGAGGGCGCGCACATCCGCCGCCGCGGCAGCGACGTCGCCGCGGGATCGAAGGTCCTGGAGGCCGGCACCCGGCTCGGCCCCACCCAGCTCGGCCTGCTCGCCGCGATCGGCCGGGCCACCGTGAAGGTCCGCCCGCGCCCGCGGGTCGTGGTGCTGTCCACCGGCAGCGAGCTGGTCCAGCCCGGCGAGCCGGTCGGCCCCGGGCAGATCGCCGACTCCAACAGCTTCACCCTCACCGCCGCCGCCCAGGAGGCCGGCGCCATCGCCTTCCGGGTCGGCGCCGTCCCGGACGACGCCGACCGGCTGCGCGCCGTCCTGGAGGACCAGCTCGGCCGGGCCGACCTGATCGTCACCAGCGGCGGGGTCAGCGTCGGCGCGTACGACGTGGTCAAGGAGGTCTTCGAGACCTACGGCGGCGTCGACTTCCGGAAGCTGCGGATGCAGCCCGGCAAGCCGCAGGGCTTCGGCCGGATCGGCGACGCGCCCGGGGTGCCGCTGCTCGCCCTGCCCGGCAACCCGGTGAGCGCCTACATCTCCTTCGAGCTGTTCGTCCGCCCGGTCATCCGCACCATGCTCGGCGCCGCCGACGTGCACCGTCCGGTGGTCCGCGCGCTCTGCCCGGCCGCGCTGCGCTCCCCGGCCGGCCGCCGGCAGTTCCTGCGCGGCCGCTACTCGGCGGCGGACGGCACGGTCGAGCCGGTCGGCGGCGCCGAGTCGCACCTGGTCGGCGCACTGGCCCGGGCCGACTGCCTGATCACCGTCCCCGAGGACGTCACCGCCCTGCCCGCCGGCAGCGAGGTCGACGTGGTGCTGCTGGACTCCTGAGCGCCCGGGGAGTCACGGAGTTGTACGGTAGCGCGGTACTTCGACCTGCGCGCCCCTGGAGCCACCCGTGACGACACCTCCCCCCGGCGACCGCCTCACCCACGTCGACGACCAGGGCGCGGCCCGCATGGTCGACGTCTCCGAGAAGGCCACCACCGCGCGCACCGCCGTCGCGGCCGGACGGGTGAGGGTCTCCCCGAAGGTGGTCGAGCTGCTGCGCGGCGAGGGCGTGCCCAAGGGCGACGCCCTCGCGGTGGCCCGGATCGCCGGGATCATGGGCGCCAAGAAGACCCCGGACCTCGTCCCGCTCTGCCACCCGATCGCCGTCTCCGGCGTCAAGGTCGACCTCGCCGTCGCGGACGACGCGGTGGAGATCACCGCCACCGTGAAGACCGCCGACCGCACCGGCGTCGAGATGGAGGCGCTGACCGCCGTCGCGGTGGCCGGGCTGACCGTCATCGACATGGTCAAGGCCGTGGACAAGGGCGCCACCATCGAGTCCGTCCGGGTGCTCGGCAAGACCGGCGGCAAGAGCGGCGACTGGTTCGCGCCGGAGGTGGACGCATGACCGCGCCGGCCGGGAGGGCGCTGGCCGTGACCGTCTCCAACCGGGCATCGGCCGGCGTCTACGCGGACAAGGGCGGCCCGCTGCTGGTGGCCGGCCTGACCGCGATGGGCTTCACCGCCGACGGCCCCCGGGTCGTCCCGGACGGGGAGCCGGTGGAGGCCGTGCTGCGCGAGGCCGTCGCGGCCGGCTACGACGTCGTGCTGACCACCGGCGGCACCGGCATCTCGCCGATGGACCTCACCCCGGAGATGACCGCCCGGGTGATCGACCGGCAGATCCCCGGCATCGCCGAGGCCATCCGTGCGTACGGCCGGGAGAAGGTGCCCACCTCGGCGCTCTCCCGGGGGCTCGCCGGGCTCGCCGGACGTACCCTGATCGTCAACCTGCCGGGCTCGACCGGCGGCGTCAAGGACGGCCTGGCCGTCCTGGAGCCGCTGCTCGCCCACGCCGTCGACCAGCTCGGCGGTGGGGACCACCCCCGGCCCGACGCCCCGGCCCCCGGGGCTCCAGAATCCGGGAGAGGGCACTGAACGCCGGCTGGCCGGTAGAACTCCACGAGGGGGAGGTCGCGCTGCGCCCGATCCGGGCCCGCGACCAGCGCGACTGGCAGGAGGTGAGCCGCCGCAACCGGGACTGGCTGCGGCGGTGGGAGGCCACCGTGCCGCCCGGCCCGGCCGGCCAGGCCGCCGGGCCCCGCCCGACCTACCGGCAGATGGTCCGCTTCCTGCGCGGCGAGGCCTCGGCGGGCCGGATGCTGCCCTTCGTGGTGCTCTACAAGGGCGAGCTGGTCGGTCAGTTGACCGTCGGCGGGATCACCTGGGGCTCGATGTGCTCGGCGAACATCGGCTACTGGGTCGACGAGGCGGTGGCCGGCCGGGGCATCATCCCGGCCGCCGTGGCGCTTTCGGTGAACTACTGCTTCCGCACCCTCGGACTGCACCGGATCGAGGTCTGCATCCGTCCGGAGAACACCCCGAGCCGGCGCGTGGTGGAAAAGCTCGGCTTCCGCTCGGAGGGAATCCGCCCGCGCTATCTCCACATCGACGGCGATTGGCGCGACCACCTGGTCTACGCGCTGACCGACGAGGAGGTTCCGGAGGGGATGCTGGAGCGCTGGCGCGCGCTCAGTTCCGGACACCGGCCAGGTAATTGAATATATGTTCGAACGAAATATCGATATGGCATCGGCCCGGTGGCGGACCGTCACAAATACCGGCAAAATAGTCGGAGAATCAGCTTGATCACACGACACGCCGGGCCAAATTGCTGCCAGGCCTTCCCGGCGCCCGTACGGTGTGGATCGTGAGCAGTAGCGGCCTTATCTACGCCGTCATCGTAGGGGCCTGGGCCGCCTATCTGGTGCCGATGTGGCTCCGCAGGCAGGACGAACTCAACGAGGCGCGCCCGACGGAACGCTTCAGCACCGCCATCCGCCTGCTGGCCGGGCGTTCGGCGCTGGAGCGGCGGGCAGCCCGGGCCCTGGGCGACGAACCGCGTGACGACGAGCACAGCAACGACGGCCCTCCCGGACGGGACGAGGCCGCCTCAGACGACCCCGCGGCGCGGGAACCCGAGCCACCGGCGGAGCGGGCGGCCGAACGGCCCGCCCCGGCGCCACGGGTCGGGGTCGAGCGCCGGGCGCGGCTGCTGGCCCGCCGGCGCCGGATGGTCACCGGTCTCTTCCTCTGCTTCGCGCTCGGCGCGGTGGTCGCGGCGGTGGCCGGACTGGCCTTCCTCTGGGTCCCGGCCGTTCCCGCGGCCCTCCTCACCCTGTACATCGGCCACCTGCGCAAGCTGGAGCGCCAGCGGTACGAGGTGAAGCTCGACCGCGTCCGGGCCGCCCAGGCGGCCGAACGGCTGCGCAAGCGCGAGCAGCAGCGCGTCCCGGCCCCGTCGGCCGACGCCGCCCCGGCCGAGGCGCCGGCGGGGGCGGAGCCGGCCCCGGCCGCGCCCGCCGACGAGCGCGCCGCGCGCCGCCCGCACCTGCGGCTGGCCGCCGACCCGGAGGAGGCCACCGTCTCGGTGCCCTCCGCCTCCGCGGTGGCCGAGGCGACCGAGCACGAGGAGTGGGTCGACGGCATGCGCGAGCGCGGCGCGGCCGGCCCGGACTCCTGGGAGCCGGTGCCCGTCCCGCTGCCGACCTACGTCACCGCGCCGGTCGCTCCCCGGGTCTCCCGGGGCCTCGACCTGTCGGCACCCGGCACCTGGACGGCGGGCCGCCCCGCCGAGTCCCGCAGCACCCCGCTCTTCGACCAGTACGCCGAGCCGCAGGTCACCGAGTCCCGCCCCCGCGCGGCCAACGAATGACCCCGGCCGCCCCCCGGTCGGCGCCGCCACCGGGGGGTGGTCACGGACCACCTCCGAAAGGTGCTAGAGTTTCTTCTCGTTGGGGCTGTGGCGCAGTCCGGTAGCGCACCTCGTTCGCATCGAGGGGGTCAGGGGTTCGAATCCCCTCAGCTCCACCCAACGGATCGGCTCCGGCCGGTCCACCGAATCCCGCCGGGAGGCAACTCCCGGCGGGATTTCGCGTTTTGTGGCGCAGGGGTCGTCACAGGCCGGTCCGACGACCCGTTGTGGTCGAGATCACAACACCTTCCTGGGGCGGTTTCTGACGCGGTTTGGGCCTCAGGGGGGTCGGTTATGGTGGGTTGGCCCAGACGCTGACGACGGAACGATCTGGTCTATCTCAACGGGGTGCCATCGCGGTGCGCGAGTTCGGTCTGACACGGTGGGCGCGGCAGTCCGGCCCGGACGGATCCGGCGGCACCCCGGAAACCGGAAGATCGAATTCCTGGACCCTCGCGGCGGCCTGCGTGGCCGCCGTGTCACTGGCGGTGTTCGCCTGCTTCCGGCACGCCCACGGGGCCACCATGGTCGACATGCTGGTCTACCGGGCCGAGGGCCAGGCCGTCGTCCGCGGCCAGGACCTGTACGCGATGCGGCTGCCCGGCTGGGACCTGCCGGCCACCTACCCGCCGTTCGCCGCGATGCTCTTCGTGCCGAGCACCTGGTTCGACGTGAGCACCTTGCGCGTGCTGGTGATGCTCCTCAACTACGGCCTGCTCGCCCTGGCGGTGGACCTGTCGCTCAAGCTGGCCGGGTGGGCCAGGCACAACCGGCCCGCCGTGGTGATCCTGGCGACCGGCCTGGGCATCTGGCTGGAGCCGGTGTTCACCACCTTCCAGTACGGGCAGGTCAACCTCGGCATCCTCTGCCTGGTGCTGTGGGACCTGACCCGCTCGGACCGCAACCGGTTCAAGGGCGTGGGCATCGGCCTGGCCACCGCCATCAAGATCACCCCGGGCCTGTTCGCGGTCTACCTCTTCCTGACCGGCCGGGTCCGGGCCGCACTGGTCTCGGCCGGCACGTTCGTGGCGGCGGGCCTGATCGGCTGGGTCCTGCTGCCCGACGCCTCGTACGGGTTCTGGACCACGTACCTCTGGGACCCGAGCCGGGTCGGCGTGACCGTCCTGGTGGACAACCAGTCGCTGCGCGGCGCCGTCTGCCGGCTGCTCGACGTCAACGACCCGGGCCTGGTCGGCCTGGCCGCCTCCGCGCTGGTCGGCGCCTTCGGACTCGGGGTGGCCGTGCTGGCCGGGCGCTCGGCGCGGGTGCTGCGCCGGGCCGACGCCTGGGGCGGGGTCTGCACCGCGTTCACCGCCCTGCTGGTCTCGCCGATCAGCTGGACCCACCACTGGGTCTGGTGCGTCCCGCTGATCGCCCTGCTGGTGGTCGAGGCCCGGACCAGGGCACGGCAGGTCCTGCTCGGCGTGACCCTCCTCGTGTTCCTCTCCCACGTCATGTGGACGGTGCCGCACCGCTGGGGCCGCGGGGTCGCCTGGTACTGGCAGCTGCCCGGCGCGATCTACCCGCCGATCGGGATCGCCGTCCTGGTCGTCCTCGGGGTGCGGCTGTACCGCGCCCGGCGACAGGCCGTGGACGCCACCGGCGGCGGGGCCTGGGCGCTGCTGGCCGCCAAGCTGGACCGCGATCCCGCGCTGACGAACCGGACCTGACGGACCGGACCCGCCCCACCGGGCCCGCCCCACCGGACCCGACGGACCCAGACCGGACGGATCAGAGCTGACGTGACCACCCAGACCGCACCCCCGTCGCCGCCCGCCGCCGCGCCCACCGCCCGGAACGCGGCCGCGGCCCTGCTGCACGGCCCGGCCCGGCGCACCGCGCTGCTCACCGCGCTCTGCTTCGCGGTGATGTGCGCCGTCGGCCTGCAGGGCTGGACCTCGGTGTCGCTCGGCGGCTTCGACCTCGGCATATTCGACCAGGGCGTGCGCGGCTACGCCCACTTCGGGCTGCCCGTCTCCACGCTGAAGAGCTACCACCACGAGTTCCCGCCCGGCTTCTCGCTGCTGGGCGACCACTTCTCGCCGGTCCTGGCGCTGCTCGCCCCGCTGTACTGGATCTGGGACGACCCGCGCTCGCTGATCATCGGGCAGTCGCTGCTGTTCGCGGCCGGGGTGCCGCTGATCCGGCGGATCGCCGCGCACGGCTTCGCCGCCGCCCCTCCGCGCACCGCCCGGCGGGCCGCCGACCTGGCCGGGCTGGTCCACGCCCTCGGCTGGCCGCTGCTGGTCGCCGCCCGGGTCGGCTTCCACGAGGTCGCCTTCGCGGTGCCGCTGACCCTGCTGATGCTGGAGCGCGGCCTGGCCCGCCGGTACGGCACGGTGGTGCTCGCCGCCGTCCTGCTGTGCTGCACCAAGGAGGACCTCGGCCTGGTGGTCGGGGCGTACGGGCTGGTGCTGCTGCTGCGCACCCGCCGCACCGGGGACCGGGCTGGCCGCTTCACCGGCCTCGGGCTGCTGCTGGGCGGCCCGGTCGCCTCGGCGGTCGCGATCACGTGGCTGATCCCGGCGATGGGCGGGGAGCCGGGCTACTACTGGAACTACGCGGCGCTCGGCACGGACGGCGGGGACGCGCTGCGCCACCTGCTGCACAACCCGTTCCTGCTGGTGCAGACGGCCTTCGACCAGCCGCTCAAGCCGCTGCTGCTGCTCTGGCTGTTCGGGACGACGCTCCTGCTGCCGCTGCGCTCGGCCACCGTGCTGTGCGCGGTGCCGCTGCTGGCCGAGCGGATCCTGTCCAGCAACCCCAACCACTGGTCGATCGCCCGGCACTACGACTCGATGCTCTGGCCGATCCTGCTCACGGCCGCCGTCGAGGTGCTGGGCCGGCTGAGCAGCACCGAGCAGCCCGAGCGGACCGTCCGGCGGGCGCGACGGCTGGGCCTCGGCGCGGCCGGCATCGCCCTGGTGGCCGCCGTGCCGATCGGGCTGGTGCAGCTGGCGGTGCCGTCCTCCTGGCAGGCCAAGCCGAGCGAGGCCGCGCTGGTGCGGGCGGCGGCGCTGATCCCGGACGGCGCCTCGGTGGAGGCCGACAACCAGATCGCGCCGCGGCTGACCGCCCGTACGGACGTGGTGCTGGTGGACGGCACGCCGCGCGGGCGCGAGTACGTGCTCACCCGGTCGAACAAGCGCTCCTTCCCGTTCGCCACGGACACCGAGCAGGCCGCGCGGATCCGGCTGCTGCTGGACCACGGGTACCGGCAGCTCTGGGCCGAGGACGGCGTGGTGCTGCTGCACCGGGAGAGCGGTGAGCCCGTGCCCGGCGAGCACGTGCCGGGGCCGGACAGCAAGCCGTTCCAGGACGTCGTCCCGTCCGACGTGGGGCACGACCTCTTCCGCGGCTGACGCCCGCCCCGGGGCCGGACGCGGCCGAGGGCCGGTCGGAGGAGTCCTCCGGCCGGCCCTCGGGCTGCGCTGGGGCGCGGGTCAGCGGGTCAGGGGCGGTCGGAGTAGGAACCGCTCTGGTACGAGCCCTGGGGCGGCACGGTGCCGTGGTGGCCCGGCCGACGGCCGTGCGGGTGCCGGGTCAGGTTGTAGCCGAGGACGCCCGCCAGCGCGGCCAGGAAGCCGCCGCCGATCGTCCAGTACCAGCGGCTGTTCCAGCCGGAGAACCAGCCGGTGTACCAGTGCTCCTCCTCCGCCACCGGGGCGGCCGCCTTGGCGGTGCTCGCACCGCCGCCGACCGGCGGGACCAGCGGGGCCTTCAGCTCCCCGCCCTCCGGCTGGGCGTTGTCGGAGCCGCCCTTGGCGGCGACGTGCAGCCGGACGGAGGTGGCCAGGCCGAGGTCCGGCTGCGGGACGTCGGTCACCGACAGCCGCACGTAGTAGGTGCCGGGCAGCGGGTCTCCGGACCACGGCTCGGCCCAGGTGCGGACCTCGCGCAGGGTGCAGTCGAGCGCCACCGAGGTGGCGTTCTGGTCGCCGGTGGCGTTCTGGGTGCCGGCGGTGCAGGCCTGGCGGCGGCGCAGCCCGTCGAAGACCTCGACGGACCAGGTCTGCGGGCCGTGCCGGTCGGTCGCCGGGGCCAGGTTGACGGTCAGCTTGACCGTCGGGGTCTGCCCCTCGGAGGCGCCGAACGCCCAGTACAGGTAGTCGCCGGTGGAGGCGGCGACCTCGGCGTCCTGGCCGGGGGAGAGGTTGACCGCGGTCAGGAAGGAGGTGCCGGCCTTGGTGGCCGGGGCCGGCGCGCCGCTCGCGCTGGCCGAGGGGGACGGAGCGGCCGAGGCCGCCGGGGCGCCCAGGGCGAGGGCGGGCAGCAGGGCGAGGGCGGCGAGGGCGCCGCGAATGGTCGTACGCATGGTCAGTTCTCCCGCCAGACGGCGATCCGCCAACGTGCGATCCAGCCGAACAGCAGGCCGAAGACCAGACCGGCCAGGGTGAGGGTGAGCAGCAGGATCCAGCCGCGGCCGAGGCCCATCGCGGCGCCCTCGGGGGCGGGCGAGGAGGAGGCCAGGTCCACGGTCAGCTCCAGCGGCATGCCGGGGTCGGCCTGTACGCCGGCCTGCGGGGCCAGCGAGTTGCTGACGACCAGGCAGACGGTGGTGGTCGGCTTCTCCTTCGAGGAGCCCGACGAGGAGGTCGGGCTCGCCGTGACGTAGCCCTTGGAGTCGTCGGTGGACCAGCGCAGGCCGGTGGAGATCACGTCGGTGCGGCTGCTGCCGGCGTCGGTGCCGCGGACCAGCTCCTGGCCGGTCGCGCTGGTGGCCTGCAGCAGGACGCCGTAGTCCCGGGCCGTCGGGCGGTCGAGTGCGACGCTGACGGAGGCGCGCAGCTCCTGGCCGGCCTTGACCGGGACCTTGTAGACGCGGTGCTCGGAGAACTTCTCGCGGTCGGTGTAGACGCCCGGGGCGAGCACCGGGGCGCTCTCGCACTTGTCGGTGCCGGCGGTCTTGACCGGGGTCACCGTGTAGGTGTCGTTGGAGCGGTCGACGAGCTGCTTCACCTTGTCGGTGAGCTGCTCCTGGGTGCGGACGTCGGTGTAGGTGCCGCCGGTCGCGTTGGCGATGCAGAGCAGCTGCTGGCGGGTCTTGTCGTCGTGGGCCAGACCGAGGGTGTCGACGATCAGGTGGATGCCCTGGGAGGCGAGTTCGCGGGCGACGTCACAGGGGTCGGGCGGGGTGCAGGTGTCCTCGCCGTCGGTGATCAGCACCACCCGGCGGGTGGTCTCGCCCTTGCCGAGGTCCTGGGCGGCGCCGCGCAGGGCCAGGCCGATCGGGGTCCAGCCGGTGGGCCGCAGGGTGGCGACCGCGGTCTTGGCCTCGACCTTGTTGGTCTTCCCGACCGGGAAGAGCTGCTTGGTGTCCTGGCAGCCGAGGTTCTTGTCGTTGCCGGGGTAGGTCGCGCCCAGCGTGCGGATGCCGAACTCGGTCTCCGCGGGCAGCGCGTCGATCACCTCGTTCAGCGACTGCTGGGCCACCGAGATGCGGCTCTTGCCCTGGATGTCGGTGGCGGTCATGGAGCCGCTGACGTCCAGGACGAGGTCGACCCGGGGGGCTTCCTTGGGGGCTGGGGCGGCGCCGGCTGATGGTTCGTCGGCGTGGGCGGGCAGGCCGAGGAGCAGCGAGGCGCCCGTTATCGCCAGGGCGGCCAGCAGGCTGCCGAGCCTGGTCTGTGGTCGTCGTCCGGTAGTCACCCGGCCGATCCTAGGGATCATCAGTTCGCCGTGGCGAAACGAGTCCGGACCGTGCGTCGGACCGCTCCGGCGTGAACTCCGGCGCGGGGGTGGCGAATCGGCGCCCGCCCGGGCTTCGTGCGCGCGGTCGATCGGGCCGTCGGGCCGGGCCGTGCGGGAGGGCCGCGGCTGCGCTGCGCCCGCCTCGGTGGTCCGGGCGGTGCTCGGCGGATGATCCCGGCCCCCGGAACGGCTCTGAGCTGCTGCTTTAGCTGCTCGCCGGTAGATGCGCCGTTTGCGAAGTGTCCGGTTTGTACATCAATATGTGCCGATTTGGACAATGCGCGTACCCGGACTGTTCGTTTGCGACACTGGTGCTTTCGCCGGGTACTGTCCCATCTTTGTTCGGTTGGTCCGCAATGACTCCCATCGGTGGTGTCGGGTGGCCAGCCGCCACAACACCCTCCCCCGTCTAGAAGGACCGCAGTTTTGGCCAGCAACACCCTTGGTGCGCGTCTGCTGCGACGCAAGCCCGTCTCGACACTGATCGCGGAGAGCGAGGGGCGCGACGCCCTTCCGGCCGGCGCGCCCGAGGAGGGCGGTCGCTCCGGCATCCACCTGCGCCGCTCGATCGGCCTCTGGCAGCTCTCCTCGATCGGCATCGGCGCCACCATCGGCACCGGCATCTTCTTCGTGCTGAACACCGCGGTGCCCTCGGCCGGTCCGGCCGTCATCCTGTCCTTCGTGATCGCCGCGGTCACCGCCGGACTCACCGCGCTCTGCTACGCCGAGATGGCCTCCGCGATCCCGGTCTCCGGCTCCTCGTACTCCTACGCCTACGCCACCCTCGGCGAGGGCGTGGCCTTCGGCGTCGGCATCTGCCTGCTGATGGAGTACGGCGTCTCCGCCTCCGCGATCGCCGTCAGCTGGGCCGAGTACCTGAACAAGTTCCTCGACCTGGCCTTCGGGTTCAAGATCCCCGAGCAGCTCGCGGGCGCGCCGGACAGCACCCACTGGTTCAACCTGCCGGCGCTGCTGCTGGTCGCGATGGTCTGCGTCCTGCTGATCCGCGGCGTCAGCGAATCGGTGAAGGTCAACGCGGCCATGGTCGCGATCAAGATCGTCATCCTGCTGCTGTTCATCGGCGTGGCCCTGACCGGCTTCCACTCCGGCAACCTGACCCCGTTCATGCCGCTCGGCATCGGCGGCGTGCAGGTCGCCGCGTCCAGCATCTTCTTCTCCTTCATCGGCCTGGACGCCGTGTCCACCGCCGGTGAGGAGGTCAAGAACCCGCGCCGCACCCTGCCGCTGGCGATCATCATCTCGCTGGTCGTGGTGACCCTGCTCTACATCCTGGTCGCGCTGGCCGGCATCGGCGCCCAGCCCTGGAACAAGTTCGACGGCCAGGAGGCGGGCCTCGCCCAGATCCTCCAGGACATCACCGGCCAGAGCTGGCCCGCGATGGTCTTCGCGATCGGCGCGATCCTCTCGATCTTCAGCATCACCCTCGTGGTGATCTACGGCCAGACCCGCATCCTGTACTCGATGGGCCGCGACGGCATGCTGCCCAAGCGCTTCGCCCAGCTCTCGCCGCGCACCGGCACCCCGGTCTGGAACACCATCGTGGTCGGCCTCGGCGTGGGCGCGCTGGCCGCGTTCATCCCGCTGAACGTCCTGGCCGACATCACCAGCCTCGGGACGCTCATCGCCTTCTCGGTCGTCTCGATCGGCGTGATCGTGCTGCGCCGCACCCAGCCCGACCTGCCGCGCGGCTTCAAGGTGCCCGGCTACCCGGTCGTCCCGCTGGTCAGCGTCGCCTTCTGCATCTACCTGATCACCGGCCTGCACGCCGACACCTTCCGGGCCGGCGCGATCGCCCTCGCCGTCGCCGTGGTCGTGTACTTCGGCTACAGCATCAAGCACTCGCGCCTGGAGCAGGCCGAGGAACCGGCCGTCGCGGCCGACCGGACCGCCGGCTGACCCGCAGGCGAATCCGACGTGAAGGGCCGCCGACCGACTGGACACCCGGCGGCCCTTTTCGTGCCATCACCCGCCCAGTGCCCCACGCCATGGCGACAGGGCCGGGCCCACACCCATAACCTTCCACCATGGTGAGCACCCGCACGCCCGGCTTCTCCCGCCCAGGCGGCCGCTTCACCGGCCGCCGCAGAACGCCGGCGCAGACCTTCGTGACCGAGACGTCGTCCAGACCCGGACGACCGCCGAGAGGCTTCTCGGTCCGCCCCTTCCCCCGCCAGCGTGGCGAAAGCACCTTTCCGCCCACGCCCGAACGACTGAATCCCGCCGGACTCGCCTCGCTGCGGTCCGTCCAACTCCTCGGCTGCCTGATCGCCGCCGGCTGGGCCGCCGCCTTCCCGCTGGTCTCCGACCTGGCCAACCAGCGGCTGTGGGGCCTGATCGCGGCCCCCGCCTACGCCCTGGCCGGGCTGCTCTGCCTGACCCTGCCGCGGCGCTTCGCGGCCCACGCGGCCGCCGCGGTCGCCCTCGTCGGCGCCGTCCTCGTACCGCTCGGACTGCTCGCCCTGCACGGCCGCCACCAGTCCGAGGTCATGGTGGTCGAACGCTCGGCCCACCTGCTGCTCACCACCGGCGACGCCTACCTGCCCCACCCGGTGGTGGTCACCGACTACAACCCGTACCTGCCCGCGATGGCCCTGTTCGGCCTGCCGCGCCAAGTGCTCGGCGACTCCACCGCCTTCGCCAGGGTCGCCGGGGACGCCCGGATCTGGTTCGCACTGACCTTCTTCGCCTGCCTGCTGGCCGCCTGGCGCCTGCTGCGGCCCTCCAGGGACCGCGCGCCGCTGCTGCCGCTGGCCGTCCTCACCGCGTCGCCGCTGATAGCGCTCGCCCTGGTGGTCGGCGGGGTGGACCTGCCGCTGATCGGCGTCTGCTGCCTGGCCATGGCGCTCGCCGAGCGGGACCGCACCGTCGGCGCCGGGCTGGTGCTCGCCCTCGCCTGCACCCTGAAGTGGACGGCCTGGCCCGCGCTGCCGGTCGCCGTCCTGCTGCTCTGGCGGCTGTACGGCCGCCGGCCCGCGGCCCGGACCGCACTGATCGGGGTCGGGGTGAGCACGGCGGTGATCCTGCCGTCCGTCCTGACCCAGGCGGACGCGCTGCGCGAACAGGTGGTGCGCTTCCCGCTCGGGATGACCGCGATCCGCACCCCGGCGGGCAGTCCGCTGCCCGGCAAGGTGCTGGCCGGCTTCGGGCCGACCGGGCACACCATCTCGCTGGCCCTGATGACCGTGGCCCTGGTCGGGGTGGCGATCTGGCTGCTGGCCCGGCCGCCGGTCTCCGCGATCGCCGCGGCCGACCTGCTGGCCGCCGGGCTGGCGATCGCCTTCATGCTCGCCCCGGCCGGGCGGTTCGGGTACCTCGCGCTTCCGGTGGTGCTGATGATCTGGCCCCGGCTGGCGGCCCGGCGCTGGAGCAGCCGGCGCCCCGCCCCGCCCGGCCGGGTGCCGGAGACGCCGGAGCCCGCCCTGCCGCGGAGCTGAGGCGGGGCGGGCTCGGGACGGAGGCCGCTAGCGGCCGGCGGCGGCCTTCAGGAGGGAGGCCACCGCCGGGCCGGCCGCGTCGACGCCGTGGCCGCCGCCCTGGACCTCGGCGGCCACCGCGATGTTGCCGCGGAAGGCGGTGAACCAGCTGTTGGTGGTGGACGCGCCCTGGACCTCGGCGGAGCCGGTCTTGGCGCCCGCGTTGTCGGTGATCCCGGCCATCACCTGGCTGGCCGTGCCGCCGACCGCGGTGGCGTTCATCATCGCGCGCAGCTTGCCGGCGACGTCCGGCGAGATCTGGCGGGCCGCCGCCTGCTGCGGCAGACCGGCCACCAGGATCGGCTGCTTGAACGCCCCGCTCTGGACGGTGGCGGTGATCGAGGCGATGGCCAGCGGGTTCATCTGGACCTTGCCCTGGCCGATGTAGTTCATGGCCTGCTCGTCCTTGCTGCCCGGCGTCGGCGGAACCTTGCCGTCGGCGTTCGGCAGGCCGGTCTTCCACTCCAGGCCGATGCCGAACACGTCCTTGGCCGTGGCGGACAGCGTCTCCGGCTTGAGGCTGGTCAGACCCTGGTTGATGAAGGCGGTGTTGCAGGACACCATGAAGTCCTGCTGGAGCGTGTTGTTCGGGAAGGCGCCCGGGAAGTCGTTGGGGATCGGGACCGAGTTGCTGCTCTTCTCGGGGCAGGCCACCACGCTGTCCGGGTTGATCCCGGCCTCCAGCAGCGCCGCCGAGGTGACGATCTTCATCGTCGAACCCGGCGCGAGCAGCCCGGTGAAGGCCCGGTTCTGACCGTTGGCGGGCGAGTTGGCGAAGGCCAGCACCTGGCCGGTGCTTGGCTCGATGGCCACGATGGAGCCGGGCTTGCCGCCGAGGTCGGTCATCGCCTTCTCGGCGGCGGCCTGGACGGTGCTGTCGATGGTCACCTTGAACGGCTTGCCGGGCTTCGGCTCGACGATGGTGAAGAGCTTGTCCGCGGCGGCCTTGCCGGACGGATCGTTGATCACCACGGCCTTGCCGGAGTCCTGGTCCCGGGTCGGGTCCGGCGGGAGCAGCTTCTGGGCGTTGTCCTGCACGGTGGCCATCAGCGCCGGGGTCAGCGAGGCCGCCTGCAGCGGCTTGCCGTTGCGGTCCACCACGGTGGACGGCGGGGCGAAGACCTGCTGGACGGCGATCGTCTCGTTGCCGGACAGGTGGGGGTGGATCACCGTGGGCGCCCAGTGCACGGCCGGGGTGTTGTCGCTCATCTTCACGACGCCCAGGAAGCCCTGGTAGTCCCAGGCCCGGTTGGTGCCCTCGAACTCGGCGCGGGCCTTGAAGCTCATCAGCGTGCCGGTGGGCCCGGGGGCGGCGGTGGCGGACGGCGAGTCGGTGGCGCCCGGGGTGCTGCCGGCCGACGGCGTCGCGGAGGCCCCGGCGGCGGGCTTGGCCGGGGCCGGGCTGCCGGTGGCCGCGGTGAAGACCTGCTGGGTGGTCGGACCGGTCGGGGTGAGGGTCAGCGCGCTCGGCTTCACCTGGTCCCGGAAGGCGGTCAGCGCGGTGGTGGCCGCGGCCGGGTCGTCGGTCAGCGAGGCCGCCTTGGCGATGTCGCCGGCCGCCCAGGCCGCCAGGAAGTCCTTCGCGCCGGCTGCCGCCTGATCGGCCGAGGGCGGCTCGGCGACCACCGTGCGGGGCTTGGCGCCGCCGGAGTCCGAGCCGCCCATCAGGCTGTACGCGGCGTAACCGCCGCCCGCGAGGACGACGATGGACACGCCGGTGATGATGCCGATCTTCGCGCCACTGCGCATGGTGCAGTTCCCCCAGGGGTCTCGCGGCCGGGCGCAACCGGCCGGAGCCGGAAACGCGTTACGTCCCCACCCTAGGCAGGCGGAATCGGTGCGCCGACGAAACGCCCGGGACTTGTGACGGATCTGGTACGTGTCGTGCACCGCATACGGACGATTCGGGGGGACACCGTGTCGGCCGGAGCGCGCGGCCGGCCGTCCGGGGGGGGGGCTCAGATCCAGCTGTTGAACCACATCCGGCGGCGCCAGTCGTCCAGCGGGATGGTCTGGCCGGTGAAGAGCGGGAAGAAGAACAGGAAGTTCCAGACGATCAGCAGCACCAGCAGGCCGGCCGTCGCGGAGCCGATGATCCGGCGGTCCCGGGAGGCGCCGGGCGGGCCGATCAGGGCGCCGACCAGCATCGTCACCGCGAGCACCAGGAACGGGACGAAGACCACCGCGTAGAAGAGGAAGATCGTCCGCTGCTGGTAGGCGAACCACGGCAGGTAGCCCGCGGCCAGGCCGCACAGCAGCGCGCCGGCCCGCCAGTCCCGCCGGAAGGCCCAGCGCCACAGGCAGTAGACCAGGGCCACCAGGGCCGTCCACCACAGCAGCGGGGTGCCGATGCCCAGCACCTCGCGGGCGCAGTCGGCGACGGTGCAGCCGGCCTGGCCCTGCTTGGCGGACTCGTAGTAGAAGGAGACCGGCCGGCCCAGCACCAGCCAGGACCAGGGGTTGGACTGGTAGGTGTGCGGGTCGCTCAGGTGGGTGTGGAACTCGTAGACCGTCGAGTGGTAGTGCCACAGGGCGCGCAGGCCCTCGGGTATCCACGGGAAGTCCGTGGAGCGACCGACCGCCCAGTCCCGGCCCCAGCCGCCCTTCCCCGGGGCGTTGCTGCTGGCGAACCAGCCCCACCAGGACGCGACGTAGACCGACAGCGAGACCACGACGACCGAGAAGAAGGCCGGCACCACGTCCCGGGCGAGCACCGCCCGGAACGGGTGCGGGGCGCCGGCCAGGCGGCGGGCGCCGACGTCCCAGAGCACGCTCATCAGGCCGAAGGCCGCCATCACGTACAGGCCGCTCCACTTGGTGGCGCAGGTCAGGCCGATGCAGACGCCGGCCGCGATCCGGTACGGGCGCCAGCCCAGGTTCACCCGCTGGGCGAGCCCGGCGTTCTCGACCCCGCCCAGCTTCGCGGCCAGCACGCCCCTGGTCCGGTCGCGGTCCAGCAGCAGGAAGCCGAAGGCGGCGACGATCCAGAACATCACCACCAGGTCGAGCAGGGCGGCCCGGCTGAGGACCAGGTGCAGGCCGTCCACCGAGAGCAGCAGGCCGGCCACGCAGCCCAGCAGGGTCGAGCGGAACATCCGGCGGGCGATCCGGGCCAGCATCAGCACCGACAGGGTGCCGAGCAGGGCCACCGCGAAGCGCCAGCCGAAGGGGTTCATGCCGAACAGCTGCTCGCCGAAGCCGATGATCCACTTGCCCACCGGCGGGTGCACCACGTACGAGGCCGTCTCCCGGTACGGGACGGCCGCGCCCGGCGTCATGATCGTCGTGTTGGCGTCCTCGGGCCAGCTGATCTCGTAGCCGCCCTGCCAGAGCGCGTACGCGTCCTTGGCGTAGTACGTCTCGTCGAAGATGATCGCGTTCGGCCGGCCCAGGTCGGTGAACCGCAGGAGCCCGGCGAACGCCGCCACCGCGATCGGGCCCAGCCAGCCGGACCAGCGGCACAGGAAGTACCAGAGGCCCTGCGGCAGCGAGATGCCGAGCCGCAGCAGCAGCGGCGACTGCGGCACGTCGCGCGGGGTCACACCGGGGCCGTTCGGCATCGGCGGCACCAGGCGCTCGGCCAGTGGCACCGCCGGGCGGGTGCGGTAGCCGTGGCCGGCCAGCCGCTCGCGCCAGGTCGGCGCCGCGGGGGCGGCGACGGACTCCGCCGGGCGCGGGGACGGCAGGCCGACGCCGCCCCACGCGGAGTGGTCCGTACCGGTGGACGTCTGGGCCGCCGTGTCGCCGTTCATCCGCCACATCGTAGGCGCGCTCTTCGCACGGGCGTCCGCTCCCTCGGAAGCTGCCCGAATCATCACCAAAAGCCCCGCGCGGCGGCAGCTGGAAGGATGGGGGACGTGACAGGAGTTTTGGTTCTCGCAGGCACCCCCATCGGCGACGTCTCGGACGCCCCGCCCCGACTGGTCCACGAACTGGCCACGGCGGACGTCATCGCGGCCGAGGACACCCGCCGGCTGCGCCGGCTCACCCAGGCGCTCGGGGTGACCCCGGCCGGCCGGGTCGTCTCCTACTTCGAGGGCAACGAGGTCGGTCGCACCCCCGAACTCGTCGAGGCGCTGACGGGCGGTGCCCGGGTGCTGCTGGTCACCGACGCCGGCATGCCCTCGGTCTCCGACCCCGGCTACCGGCTGGTCGCCGCGGCCGTCGAGGCGGACGTCAAGGTCACCGCGGTGCCCGGACCGTCCGCGGTGCTCACCGCGCTCGCGCTGTCCGGCCTCCCGGTCGACCGCTTCACCTTCGAGGGCTTCCTCCCGCGCAAGACCGGCGACCGGGCCAGGCAGCTCGCCTCGATCGCCGCCGAGCCCCGCACCATGGTCTTCTTCGAGGCGCCGCACCGCATCGCCGAGGCGCTGGCCGCGATGGCCGAGGCGTTCGGGACGGAACGCCCGGCCGCCGTCTGCCGCGAGCTCACCAAGACCTACGAGGAGGTCAAGCGCGGGCCGATCGGCGAGCTGGCGGCCTGGGCGGCCGACGGCGTCAAGGGCGAGATCACCGTCGTCGTCGCCGGCGCCCCGCCGGCCGCGCCGCAGGAGCTGACCCCGGCCGAGCTGGCCCGGCTGGTGGCCGTGCGCGAGGAGGCGGGGGAGCGGCGCAAGGAGGCCATCGCGGCGGTCGCGGTCGAGCTCTCGCTGCCCAAGCGCGAGGTGTTCGACGCCGTCGTGGCGGCCAAGAAGGAGGGCCAGGACCCGGGCCTGAAAAAGGGGTGAAATCCGGGGGTTGCGTTGCGCACGGGTAGTCGTACCTTGGAGGGAAGGCCCCGGTAAACGCCCGTGGAGCTGAAGTTTCGGTCGCGGTTTTCGGTCCCGGGGAGGCCCTTCGTATAGGGCTCCCCAACCCGCATCCAAGTCTTCACAAGTGGGGCGTCGGCCGAGGTGGTCCGGGCATTCCCTGAAAGGGAAAGACCCAGCCGGGCGAGCGTCCGGCGGGCGCTGGGAGACGGCAATGAGCGAGCGTAGCGAGCGACCCGACAAGAGGTGCGCGTTTCGCGGAGCGGCCGCTGAGCGAAGCGAGGTGGGCGCATGAGCGAGACGATCGGTAGCCCCCTGAGCACCGCGGGCCTGGCCGGCCGCGGGCACACTCCCGTCGAGACCGTACGGGAGGCCTACTCCTTCGCGTGCCTGCGCTGCGGGTACGGCTGGGAGCAGGCGTACGACATCGAGCACCACGCGTCCAAGGAGGGGCACGTCGTGTTCGAGTACCACGCCAACGGTGTCCGGGTGCCGTCCCCGCTGCTCAAGCCGACCTGCCCCGGGTGCGGTGGCCACACCGTCCGGATCATGCGCGAGGGCCGGGTGACCTCCGCCGACCAGTCCTGGCACCACGCCCCCGGCTTCTCGGCGCACGCCGAGCCGGCCGGGCCGCCCCCGGCGGCCGCGCCCGACAAGCCGCGCGGACGCTGGGCCCGGTTCTGGGCGCGGCTGCTGGGCTGACGCCGCAGGGCACGGGCGGACCGCCCCCGACCGGACGGAACTCGGTCGAGGGCGGTCCGCCCGCCCGACTAAGCTTTCCGACCATGGCGGCCACTGCAGACCACAGCACCACCGGGACGAGCGCCCCGGCGTACTACGTTTCCACCCCGATCTACTACGTCAACGATCGCCCGCACCTGGGCCACGCGTACACCACCGTGGCGGGCGACGTCCTCACCCGCTGGCACCGCCAGCGCGGCGAGAAGGTGTGGTACCTGACCGGCACCGACGAGCACGGTCAGAAGATCATGCGGACCGCCGAGGCGAACGGCGTCAGCCCGCAGGAGTGGTGCGACAAGCTGGTCGAGGAGGCCTGGAAGCCGCTCTGGGAGCACCTGGAGATCGCCAACGACGACTTCATCCGCACCACCCAGCAGCGCCACACCGACCGCGTGCAGGAGTTCGTCCAGGACCTGTACGACAAGGGCGAGATCTACAAGGGCGGCTACTCCGGCCCGTACTGCGTCGGCTGCGAGGAGTACAAGCTCCCCAACGAGCTGCTCGACGGCGCCACCGCGGACGAGAAGCTCTGCCCGATCCACAAGAAGCCGGTGGAGTGGCTGGAGGAGGAGAACTACTTCTTCCGGCTGTCGGCCTACGGCGAGAAGCTGCTGGAGTTCTACGCCGCGAACCCCGGCTTCATCGCCCCCGAGTCCGCCCGCAACGAGGTGCTGCGGTTCGTCGAGCAGGGCCTGCAGGACCTCTCGATCTCCCGCTCCACCTTCAACTGGGGCGTGCCGCTGCCCTGGGACGAGAAGCACGTCCTCTACGTGTGGGTCGACGCGCTGCAGAACTACATCACCGCGGCCGGCTACGGCAGCGACCCGGAGCGCTTCGCCGAGCTCTGGCCGGCCTCCGTCCACCTGGTCGGCAAGGACATCCTCCGCTTCCACGCCGTCATCTGGCCCGCCATGCTGATGGCGGCCGGCCTGCCGCTGCCCAAGCGCGTCGTGGCCAACGGCTGGCTGATGGTCGGCGGCGAGAAGATGTCGAAGTCCAACCTGACCGGCATCGCGCCCACCGACCTGACCTCGCACTTCGGCGTGGACGCGTACCGCTACTACTTCCTGCGGGCGATCCCGTTCGGCACGGACGGCTCCTTCTCCTGGGAGGACTTCACCGCCCGCTACACCTCCGAGCTCGCCAACGACTTCGGCAACCTGGCCTCCCGGGTCGCCGCGATGGTCGGCAAGTACTTCGACGGGGCGCTGCCCGCCGCCACCGCGCCCGGTGACGCCGAGCAGGCCGTCGAGGACGGGCTGGCCAAGGCCGTCGAGACGGCCGACCGGAAGATCGGCGAGGAGCTGGACTTCGCCGGCGGCCTGGCGGCGATCTTCGAGTTCGTCAAGCAGGTCAACGGCTACATCACCGAGCAGGAGCCCTGGAAGGTCGCCAAGGACGACTCGGAGGAGGGCCGGGCGCGCCTCGCGACCATCCTCTACACCGCCGCCGAGTCGCTGCGCGCCACCGCCGTCCTGCTCAACCCGGTGATGCCGTCCACCGCCGAGAAGCTGTGGGCCTCGCTGGGCGCCGACGCCGCCGGTCTGGGCGCGCTGTCCGCGCAGACCATCGCCACCGTGGCCGACTGGGGCCGGCTGCCCGCCGGTGCCACCGTCACCAAGGGCGAGATCCTCTTCCCGCGCCTCGAAGAGAAGCCGGCCGCCTGACATGGCCGCCAAGGACGACGACCGGTCGACCCCGCCGCCGCTGCCGGAACCCCTGGCAGTGGCGGTGGCCGACTCGCACACCCACCTCGATATGCAGTCCGGCACCCCGGCCGAAGGCCTGGCCCGCGCCGCCTCCGTCGGGGTCACCACGGTGGTCCAGGTGGGCTGCGACGTGCCCGGTTCGCGCTGGGCCGCCGAGCTGGCGGCCCAGTACGAGCAGGTGCACGCGGCCGTCGCCCTGCACCCGAACGAGGCGCCGCGGATCTTCCTCGGCGACGCGGACGGCTGGTCCGGCCAGCAGCGCAAGGCCGGCGGCGCCGCCGCCCTGGACGAGGCGCTCGCCGAGATCGACCGGCTCGCCGCCCTGCCGCAGGTGCTGGCGGTCGGCGAGACCGGGCTCGACTACTTCCGCACCGGGCCGGAGGGCGTGGAGATCCAGAAGGAGTCGTTCCGCCGCCACATCGAGATGGCCAAGCGGCACGGCAAGGCCCTGGTCATCCACGACCGGGACGCCCACGAGGACGTCATCGACGTCCTGCTGGCCGAAGGCGCCCCGGAGCGGACCGTCTTCCACTGCTACTCCGGCGACGCCGAGATGGCCAAGACCTGCGCCGAGCACGGCTGGTACCTGTCCTTCGCGGGGCCGGTCACCTTCAAGGCCAACCAGCCGCTGCGGGACGCACTGCTCGCCACCCCGCTCGACCGGATCCTGGTCGAGACCGACGCCCCCTTCCTCACCCCGCACCCCTACCGCGGGCGGCCCAACGCCCCGTACCTGATACCGGTCACGGTGCGCTCGATGGCCGCCACCCTGGGGCTGCACGAGGACGAGCTGTCGGCGGCCATCGCGGAGAACACGGCGCGGGCCTTCGGGTACTGACACGCGGCGCGGGGCCCCGGGTGCCCGGAACCCGGGCCCCGCCCGCGCCCGTATCCTTGGCGCGTGAGCACCACCGACCCCACCCCTGACAGCCACCTGCTGGGCGCCGCCGACATCCGGGAGCTGGCGGCCGCGTTCGGCGTGAAGCCGACCAAGCAGCGCGGGCAGAACTTCGTCATCGACGGCAACACCGTGCGGCGCATCGTCCGGGCCGCCGAAGTGACCGAGCAGGACGCGGTGGTGGAGGTCGGGCCGGGGCTCGGCTCGCTGACGCTCGCGCTGCTCGACGTGGCGCGGCACGTGACCGCGGTCGAGATCGATCCCGTGCTGGCGCAGCACCTGCCGGACACCGTCACGGCCCGGATGCCCGCCAAGGCGGACGCCTTCGACCTGGTGTTCAGCGACGCCATGGAGGTCACCGAGCTGCCCGGGCCCGCGCCCACCGCGCTCGTCGCCAACCTCCCGTACAACGTGGCCGTGCCCGTCCTGCTTCACATGCTCGCCACCTTCCCGAGCATCGAGCGGACCCTGGTGATGGTGCAGAGCGAGGTCGCCGACCGGCTCGCCGCCAAGCCGGGCAACAAGGTGTACGGCGTTCCGTCGGTCAAGGCCAACTGGTACGCCGACGTGAAGCGGGCCGGCGCCATCGGGCGGAACGTCTTCTGGCCCGCCCCCAACGTCGACTCCGGGCTGGTCTCGCTGATCCGCCGCGATCCGCCGAAGACCAGCGCCAGCCGCGCGGAGGTCTTCGCCGTGGTCGACGCCGCGTTCGCCCAGCGCCGCAAGACCCTGCGCGCCGCCCTGGCCGGCTGGGCCGGCTCCGCCGCCGGGGCGGAGCAGGCGCTCGCCGCCGCCGGGATCGACCACAAGCTGCGCGGCGAGATGCTGACCGTGGAGCAGTTCGCCGCCATCGCCGAGCACAAGCCCCAGAAGGACAAGGACAGCGAGTGATCACCGTACGGGTGCCGGCCAAGGTCAACGTCCAGCTGGGGGTCGGCGGCCTGCGCGCCGACGGCTTCCACGACCTGACCAACGTCTTCTTCGCCGTCGCCCTCGGCGACGAGGTCACCGCCACCCCGGGTGAGGGCGTCACCCTGACCTGCTCCGGGCCGGACGCCGCCGTCGTCCCGCTCGACGACAGCAACCTCGCCGCCCGCGCCGCCCGGCTGCTCGCCGCCCACCACGGCATCGCCGACCCGGGCGTGCACCTGCACATCGCCAAGGCCATCCCGGTGGCCGGCGGCATGGCCGGCGGCAGCGCCGACGGTGCGGCCGCGCTGGTCGCCTGCGACGCGCTGTGGCAGCTGGACACCCCGTTCGGGACGCTGCTGGAACTGGCCGCGGAGCTGGGGTCGGACGTGCCGTTCGCCCTGCTCGGAGGGGTCGCGCTGGGCCGCGGCCGGGGCGAGATCCTGGAGCCGCTCGCCGTCGAGGGCACCTACCACTGGGTCTTCGCCGTCGCCGACGGCGGCCTGTCCACCCCCGCCGTCTTCCGCGAGTGCGACCGGCTCCGCGAGGAGGCCGGCACCGGCTCCAGCGACACCGACGTCCCCACCCCCGCCGCCGACCCGGCCCTGCTCGCCGCACTCGCCGGAGGCGACGCCGTCGCCCTGGCCGGCGTGCTCGTCAACGACCTCCAGCCCGCCGCGCTCTCGCTGCGCCCCTCGCTCGCGGACACCCTGCGGGCCGGCACCGAAGCGGGCGCCCTCGGCGCGCTGGTCTCCGGCTCCGGGCCGACCTGCGCCTTCCTCGCGAAGGACGCCGACGCGGCCGCCGCCGTCGCCGCGGCGCTGCGGGCCTCCGGCACCTGCCGGACGGCGCACGCGACCTACGGGCCGGTGCCGGGGGCCGCGCTGCTCCCGGAGTAACGGGCGGCGGGCCGCCTGCTCTCGGAGTGGCGCGGTGGGGGGCCGCCTGCTTTCGGAGTGGCGCGGTGGGGGCATCGCTCCCGTGGCGCGGTGCCGCGGGAGCAGCGCGGTGAGGCCGTCGCTGCGGGCCCATTAGGCTGGGGAGATCGGGGTGTCCCCGATTCAGGGGCGGCGGGCCGCCCCGCGACCGCCGAACCCAGGAGCGCAGCACACGTGGCCGTCAACCTCGCCACCATCGAGTCCGTCACGAAGGTCTACGGCACCCGCACCCTGCTGGACGCGGTCAGCCTGGGCGTCAGCGACGGCGACCGGATCGGCGTCGTCGGCCGCAACGGCGACGGCAAGACCACCCTGATCCGGATGCTCGCCAAGCTGGAGGAGCCCGACAGCGGTCGGATCACCCACTCCGGCGGGCTGCAGATGGCCGTCCTCACCCAGCACGACTCGCTCGACCCCGAGGCCACCATCCGCCACGAGGTGATCGCCGACCGGGCCGACCACGAGTGGCTCGGCGACGCCCGGATCCGCGACATCATCGAAGGCCTCTTCGGCGGCCTCGACCTGCCCGGCTTCGCCGACGGCCTGGACACCGTCATCGGCCCGCTCTCCGGTGGCGAGCGCCGCCGGATCGCCCTCGCCAAGCTGCTGCTCGGCTCGCCCGACCTGATCGTCCTCGACGAGCCCACCAACCACCTCGACGTCGAGGGCATCAACTGGCTCGCCGAGCACCTGCAGAAGCGCCGCTCCGCGCTGGTCTGCGTCACCCACGACCGCTGGTTCCTCGACCAGGTCTGCACCCGGATGTGGGACGTCCAGCACGGCGAGGTCCACGAGTACGAGGGCGGCTACTCCGACTACGTCTTCGCCCGCGCCGAGCGCTCCCGGATCGAGGCCGTCGAAGAGCAGAAGCGCCAGAACCTGGCCCGCAAGGAGCTCGCCTGGCTGCGCCGCGGCGCCCCCGCCCGTACCTCCAAGCCGCGTTACCGCATCGAGGCGGCCAACGCGCTGATCGCCGACGTGCCGGACCCGCGCGACAAGTCCGAGCTGATGAAGTTCGCCAACGCGCGGCTCGGCAAGACCGTCTTCGACCTGGAGGGCGTGACCGTCAAGGCCGGCCCGAAGCTGCTCCTGGAGAACCTCACCTGGCAGCTCGGCCCCGGCGACCGGATCGGCCTGCTCGGCGTCAACGGCGCCGGCAAGACCTCGCTGCTGCGCGCCCTGCGCGACGCGTACGCGAGCGAGGGGGACGTGCAGCCCGCGTCCGGCGTCATCAAGGTCGGCAAGACCGTGCGGCTGGCCTACCTGTCGCAGGAGGTCGCCGAGCTGGACCCGGCGATCCGGGTGCTGCAGGCCGTCGAGCAGGTCCGCTCGCGGGTCGACCTCGGCAAGGGCCGGGAGATGAGCGCCGGCCAGCTGTGCGAGCAGTTCGGCTTCGGCAAGGACAAGCAGTGGACGCCCGTCGGCGACCTGTCCGGTGGCGAGCGCCGCCGCCTCCAGCTGCTGCGGCTGCTGATGGACGAGCCCAACGTGCTGTTCCTCGACGAGCCGACCAACGACCTGGACATCGAGACGCTCAACCAGCTGGAGGACCTCCTCGACGGCTGGCCCGGCTCGATGGTCGTCATCAGCCACGACCGCTTCTTCATCGAGCGGACGACGGACGTCGTCCACGCCCTGCTCGGTGACAAGAAGATGCGGATGCTGCCGAACGGCGTGGACGAGTACCTGGAGCGGCGGGCCCGGATGGCCGCCCAGGCCGCCCCCGCCCCCGCCGCCGCTGCCCCGGTGGCCGAGGCCGCTGCTCCCGGGCTGTCCGGCGGGGACCTGCGGGCGGCCAAGAAGGAGATGCAGAAGCTGGAGCGGCAGATCGCCAAGCTGGACGAGAAGGAGTCCAAGCTGCACGCCCAACTCGCCGAGCACGCCGCCGACTTCTCCAAGGTCGCGGAGCTGGACGCGCAGCTGCGCGCCGTCCGGGACGAGAAGGAGGAGCTGGAGATGAGCTGGCTGGAGCTGGCCGAGCAGGTCTGAGTCGTCCGAGTCGTGTGAGCCGGCGGTCGCTTCAGCTCGCGGCCAGCAGCGTTTCGAGCTCGTCCGCCGCACGGCCCAGCGCGCTGAGCGTGGGGTCGTGCGGCGTGGTCGGCACGGGCGACGTGGCCGTACCGTCGGTCGGCGTGGTCGGCGGACGATGCGCGCGGGCGGCGGCGGCCAGCTCGTCCAGCGCCAGGCGCACCCGGTCGACCTCGGCCGGGTCCGGCACCCGGCCGCCGTACCGGACCTGCGCCGCGAACGCCGCCACCGCGCCGCCCAGCCGCTCCAGTGCCGCCGTCGCCGGCAGCCACCGCTCCGCCAGCCGGCCGGTCGGCGGCGGTTCGACCAGCCCCTGCTGCACCTCCTGGCGGGCATCCGCCAGCGACCGGTAGGCCGTACGCCGCAGCCACACCTCCGCCCGCTCGGCGCGTCCGGCGGTGACCGCGTCGAGGTAGGCCCGCAGCGCCGTCGTCGCCGTCACCAACCGGGGCTCGATCCGGTGGCGCGGCCGCTCGGGCCACAACAGGTACCCGAAGAGCAGGACGACCGCACTGGCCAGGACCGAGTCCAGGACCCGCGGCCGGAACTCCGCCGCGCCGCTCTGGCCGCCGAGTTGGATCAGGACCAGCGCCATCGGCGTCATCACCACGGTGTTCAGCCCGTAGTGCGCCGCGGTGGCGTACGGCAACAGGGCCACGCAGAGCGCGGCGACCACCGCCAGCGCCCACTCCTCGGTGGTCAGCACGAGCAGCGCGGCGGTGACGGCCACCCCGAGCACCGTGCCGACCGACCGGCTCACCGCCCGCAGGAACACCGACCCCAGGTCAGGCTTCAGCACGAAGGCGATCGTCATCGGCACCCAGTAGCTCTTGCCGAGCGGGTAGTTGGCGGTGACCGCCGACCCGACCGCGATGCACAGCGCCACCCGCAGCCCGTACCGCACCGATGGCCCGGACAGCAGGCGCACCCGCAGCCGCCAGGGATCGGGCGCAGGCGCGGGCGCCGTACCGAGCTGCGCGTCGCGGCCCGCCACGGTGTCGGCGGCGGCCCGCAGGGCCACGTCCAGGGCCTGCCGGGCCGGCGTGTCCGGCCGCCACCCGGGGACCGCGACCTCGCCGCCGCCGCGCCGCACCGCCGCCGCGAGACGGTTCGGCACCTCCGCCACCTCCGGCGGCACCGGGCGCCGGGCCCACAACAGGCCCGTCGCCGCCTCGGTGGCGGCGAGGGCGGCCTCGTACATGCGGCTCGTCGGGTCGACGGTCTTCGCAGGCTTTCCGGGCTTTCCGGGCAGGAGATCCTGGAACTGGTTCAGGCGGGCCGTCAGCACCCGGCGCGAGGCCGCCGCCCGGGACGTTCCCAGGTCGGCCAGTGTCCGGCCGAGCGCGTCGTACGCGGCCGCGAGCGCCCGGTTGCGCGGATCCGCGGCGGGCCGCCCCGGCGCCCCCGCCGGCAACCCGAGCAGCACCACGAACCCGGCCCCGGCCAGCATCATCGGCGCCGCCGCCCACCACGGCCCCGGCAACGGCATCCCGCTCCCCAGCGCGGCGGACACCAACAGCAGCATCCCGGCCGCCGACCCCCGCGGACCCGTCGCGCTCAGGGCGCCGGAAGCGAAAGCCGTCAACGTCAGTGCGACGCCCAGGGTGAGACCGTCGGCGTCGGCGCGCTGGAGGGCGGTGCCGAGCAGCATGCCCAGCGCGGAGGCGAGGACGGCCGTCCCGATCCGGGCCGCCCGCAACCGCGACGGCTCGGCACGGTCGTTCATCGTCGCGTGCATCGCCCCGAGCCCGGCGAACACCCCCAGATCGAGCCGGTGCACCAGCAGACCCACCGCCAACGGCACCGCCATGCCCACCGCCGCCCGAACCATCAGCGCCAGCGGCAACGGCGGCCGCGCGGGCCGCGCGGCGCGGGCCCACCAGGAAACGGCGTTCGGGGAGCTCATGCGGACACGTCCGTTCTGCGGCCTGGAGTCGCTGCTGTGCGACATTGCGCGGCAGATGGGGCGTACCGGATAAGTCTACCCGGCAGCCCGGAAGGCGGGTTGTACGTGTCAAGTTCGTACCGATCGCGTACGCGCGGGCCAAGGGCCCTGCCGATGCGACAGAGGTGATGGCTACGATGACGGAGGCGAAAACCGCCCACAGGGCGGGCGGTTCGCCGACCACGACGGTACGGCGACTGCACGAACCAGAAGTTGACGGTGTGTTGCGTTGCGGCACGGAAGCCCCCCGGGTGCCGGGGAGCGACCGGCCGTACGGGGGAGAGGTGAACTGCTGTGGCAGGCAATGGTGCATCAAGTTCGGGGACGCCGACTCCGTCGGCGAGCCCTTCGGCGAGTCCGTCCCCGAGCCCGTCGGGGACCCCTGCGCCGAGTTCCACGCCGAGTCCCTCGCCGAGCCCGGCTCCGAGCCCGACTCCGACCTCCTCGGCGAGTCCGTCGCCGAACCCTTCGCCCAGTCCTGCGCCGACTCCCGACCCGAGCACCCCGGGTACCGACCCGAACACCCCGGCGGGCCCGGACGACACGCCATTCATGCTGAGCGACCCGTTCGGCCCCTTCGGCTTCGGCATCAACCGCGTCGTCAGCACCGTGCAGACGAACTTCAGTGCCAACGACCTGGTGTCGGCGTTCGGCAAGCAGGACGTCAAGGTGGAGCTGCAGACGCTCTCCAACTTCGCCGCGAAGGTCGAGGCACTGCTCGCCGCGATGGAGGGCTCGGCGGCCGCGCCGTACAAGCTCGAAGAGCAGAAGCTGACCCAGGCGAGCTTCGTCAGCGGGGGCAGCCCGGGATCGTTCACCGAGGCGGTGGCCCTGACTACCGCGTACGGCAAGGTCCACGCGCAGCTCGTGCGGTTCCACAAGGAAATCAGGTCCCAGATCGAGGCGATGCAGAACGCGGTCACGAAGACCGGCGGCAGCTACTCGACCAACGAGGAACACACCACGGCCGCCCAGAACGCGGTCGCGAAGAACGCGGGTGTCAACTCGCCCGCGAAGAACGGGAACACGAGCCTCTGACGGCGCTGCGGGAGAGAGGCTCACGGGGAAACGGGGAGACGGGGAGCAGGTCATGGCAGGAGAATCGAAGTACCACGCGATGGAGCACGTCGAACTCAAGGGGTTCGTCGACTCGACGCAGCCGGACATGGTGTTGAAGCGGGCCGCCAAGCTCCAGGACGCCGGTCGCGTTCTGACGGAGCTCAGTACGGCTCTCCAGGGGCACCTCGGCCAGGTCCAGTGGGAGGGGCCGGCGGCTGAGAACTTCAAGACCTGGGTCGGGAACCTGTACAAGTCCGCGGCGATCATCGGCCAGCACTCGGCGACCGCCGGCGGTGCGATGACCCAGGCCGGTGAAGCACTGAGCACGGCCAAGGTCGCGATGCCTCCGGTTCCCCAGGATGCGATCGACCTGGTCGCCAAGTACGAGCGACAGCAGGCTCCCGCCGGTGTGGCAGCCAAACTCGCGGTCGGTCAGACGATCGACCAGTACATGAAGAGCAGCAACACGCCGGCGGGTGACGCCTGGGTGACCGAGGCCGCGTACAACGAGGCCAAGGCGAAGGTCGTGGCGGAGCACCAGGAGGCCAGCCGGCAGGTGGTCAACCTGGCGCAGGCGTACAGTGCGGCAACGACGACGCTCAACGGGATTCCCGAGGACGTGAAGTTGCCGGGGACGCCTGGGGATAGCGCAAGCAAGGGCGGCATCCCAGAGTACTCAGGGGGCGGTGGCTATGGCGGCGGGTCTGGCGGCTCCATGCGCAGCCCGCGCTCGTACGTCGGAAGCGGCGGAGGCAGCTACAGCCCGTCCGGCGGAGGCAGCTACGGCGGCGGTTCGGTGACGCCGTACAGCCCGGGAACGGGTTCCACCGGACCGTCCGGCGGTGGCCACACCACCCCGACTCCTCCGTACAACGGTGGCCAGTTGCCCTCGAACCCGCAGGACCCGGGAACCTCGATCCCGCCGTCCCACCCGTCGGACCCGGTGAACCGTCCGGGTACCGGGCTGGACGGTCTGCCGACCGCTCCGCCGACCCAGACCGGTCCCGGCGGTGGCCCCGTGTCGACGGGCGGACCGACCAGCACTCCGACCTACCCGACCGTCCCCACCGGACCGGGCGGTGGGCCCAGCGGACCCGGCGGGGGCCCGATTCCCGGGTTCCCTGTCGGGCCCGGTGGCGGTTCCGTCCAGACCAAGGGCGGTGGCACCGACTACGTTCCCGGCAAGGGCGGCAGTGTCAACCCCCGAACGCCGTTCGGCGGCCAGACCGCCGGGAAGAACGGCACCCCGGGCATCCCTTCCGGTACGGTCTTCGGCTCTCGTGAAGCGGGGCCCGGCGGCGGCCGCGTCGGTGGGCAGAACGGCATGAACGGCATGGGCATGCACCCCGGCATGGGTGGCGGCCACGGTGTCGTCGGGGGGAGCGGCAGCTCGCGTGGCCGAGGCCTGTCCTCGACCACGGGTGGCACGGTCGGCGGCCGCAAGGGCCCGACCGCCGGCGGGGAGTTCACGCCGGGCGGTTCGGGCCTGCGCAACCGCGCGGCCGCAGCGGGCGTCGCCGAGGGCGGTGCCCGGTCCGGGCAGAACGGCATGATGGCCCCGGGTATGGCGGGTCACGGCAACCGGAAGGAACGCGACCGCCGCAACCGCGCGGACTACCTGCACGAGGACGAGGAAACCTGGACCAGTGGTACGCCGCACAGCAACCCGGACGTGATTGAGTAGGACGGCAACGACTGCCCGGCCATTGGGCTTCCCCAGTGGCCGGGCAGGCTTGTTCGGGGCACCGGTCTCACTGGTGGGACACTGATGAGGAGCTGTGATGGGGCGGACGAAGTCGCGAGTACGTGGGCGGGGGCTTGCGGCGGTGCTCCTGGCTGCGGGAATTCTGACGGGCCCAGCCGTACTATCGGCGGACGCAGCCGACTCGATTCGCGCTGATCAGTGGCATCTGGATGCCATGCACGCCGCAGAGATGTGGAAGGTGTCCCAGGGGCAGGGCATCACGGTCGCCGTCATCGACGATGGGTTCAAGCTCGACCATCCGGATCTCGTGGGGCAGTTCCTCCCAGGCAAGGACTTCAGTGGCAGCCCTGGTGGGGTTGGCTCCTATGCTGACGGGCATGGCACCCAGATGGTCGGGCTCATCGCCGGAACGGGGAAGGCCAACGGAGGCAAGGGGGCCTATGGATTGGCGCCCGGGGTCAAGATCCTCCCTTTGAAGATCGACAATGGCTCTGTCGGTCCTCTCGTCTCGACCGACTTCCTGGACCAGACCGGGCAGGCTGTCCAGTACGCAGTCGACCAAGGAGCCAAGGTCGTCAGCATTTCGCAGGGAATCAACTCGGTGACTGCCGTCCCAGCAGATGTGGCAAAGCTGAACAAGATTCTTGCTGCAGCGCGAGCAAGGGGGGTGCTGGTCCTTGCTGCTGTGGGAAATGAGGCTCAGTCAGGAAATCCGATCGAATATCCGGGCGCGCTTCCCAATGTCGTGGGTGTCGGGGCGGTCGATCGGAACGGGACCGTGACGGACGAGTCCGAGTATGGGCCGCAGGTTGCTCTCACGGCTCCAGGCAAGGACACGATTGCGGCTTGCACCGCTCCGTCCGGCTATTGCAACGGCCATGGCACGTCCGATGCGACTGCTTTGGCTTCTGCTTCGGCGGCGCTGATCTGGGCGGTTCACAAGGAGTGGACGGCGAATCAGGTTCTGCGGGTGCTCATCAACACCGCTGGCCGGGCCAATGGCGAGGACAAGCGTACGGATGGTGCCGGGTGGGGTGCGGTTCGTCCGCGTATTGCGTTGACGGATCCGGGCGATCCCGGGCCGGCGGATGTGTCGCCGCTTCCGGCTGACGCGGTTTCGCCGTCGGCGGTTCCGTCGGCTTCTGCTTCGGCGGGTGCGTCGGCTCCCGCGTCGTCGGCGCCGAGCCCGACGGGTGTGGCGGCAGGCGCGCCGTCGGCGCAGCCGAAGGTTGGTGCGTCGTCGGGGTCGGGCAGCGTGGTGCCGATCGTGGGTGGGGTGGTGGCCGGGTTGGTGTTGGTGGCCGGGGTGGTGGTCGTGGTGGTGCGGCGGCGGAAGTCGGTTGTGCAGCCTGAGGTCCAGATGCCGCCGATGCCGCAGCAGCAGCCGATGGGGGCGGTGCCGCCGCCGTCGCACCAGCCGCCGGTGGCGCCGGAGGACAACCCGTACAGGACGTAGTTCAAGCCGTTGGGGGTAGGCGGTGAGTCGCTGGATCTGCGCCCGGCGACTCTGGTGCCGGTCGTGGTGGGGTGGTGGCCGGGGTGGTGGCGGTGGCCCGGGTCGGTGGTCAGCGGGGTGGTGCGGTGCCGTCGGGCCACACGCAGGGGGAGGTGAAGCCGATCACGAGCGTCCCGTGCGTGCTGCCGACGCCGTCGATGGAGCCGGTGAACCGGTTGGCGGCGTTCGTGAAGTGGATGGAGGTGCGCAGGGCTTCGGAGTCGTCGCGGTGGAAGCCCATGGATTCGATCCGGGCCCGGAGCCGTTCGACGTATTCGGCCTGGCGGTCCGCCGGGATGCCGGAGAGGCGTTTTTCGGTGACCTCCACGACTCGGCCGTCGTACTCCGAGGGGGCGTCGTTCTTGAAGCAGTTGGTGCCGTTCTCCCGCCCGCTCGCTGTGGTGGCCGGTTGGGGCAGGTCGGCGATGGCCTGCCCCGCGTAGTCCGCGGTCTGCTGCTTCGCCTGGGCCCGCGTCATCGTGGGGGCGTCGGAGTCCCCGGTGCACGCCGGGACCGTCCACAGCAGTCCGGCGGTCACCGTTGCCGCGATCGCACGGTGCGGCCTCACCGGTGGTCCCCGTTGCCGGTGATCACGGCGCCGAAGGACCTGACGGATTCGGTGCCGGGCAGCCAGTAGTGGGAGTGGTCGGTGGTGCCGGCCTGGAGGTGTCGGGCGCCGAAGTCGGTGTCCATGGGGTCGCGTCCGAACAGGAGGCCGGTGCCGGCGGCGGTCTTGATCATCGTGTCCTGGCTTCCCCGGGCGACGTGGACGCGGGAGGGGTCGATGTTCAGGTCCTCGGCGTGGTCGACGCCGACGCCGGGGCTGCCGACGAGGACGACGTCGTCCACCGGCGGGGTGTGGTCGCGCATGGTGAAGCCGACGACGACGCTGCCGTAGCTGTGCCCCATGAGGGTGTTGTGCGAGGGGGTGCCCTCGTGGGTCGTGCGCAGGGCGTGCTGGAAGCGGGCCAGGTCCTCCTCGGCGTTCTCGGCGTACGCGTCGGTGGACGCCTCCGGGAAGATGTTCTGCGGGGCGTCGTAGCCGACCCAGGCGATGGCGGCGGTCGTCCTGGGGCTGCCGGGGTCGGTCCGGTCGGCGGCCCTGACCATCTCGTCGGCCTTGTCGACGTCTCCGATGGCGGTGGCGAGCCGGGAGGTGGTGCCGGGGACCAGGGTGACCACGTTGTCCGCCGTGTCGGGGTTGTTGACGGAGACGATCGCGCGTCCGTTGCCCCCGGTGTCGTAGCCGAGCAGGTAGGCCGGGGTGCCGTCGTGGGACTCCGCACCGTCGCCGGTCAGGCGGCCCTCGATGGCCGCGATCGCCGTCAGCTTCTCCCGCAGGTCCTGCTGCCGGCGGTGCCATGCGACGTAGTCGGGGTTCGGGATGGGCTCGCCCTTGGCCCAGCCGAGGAACTGCTCCGGCTCGGGGCCGAGCCGGTCGAGCCGGGCCTGCAGGTCCTGCTTGCTCCGCGCGAGGTTGATCCGGTTGGCCTGGTCGCGGGCGACGGCGGGGACGCCGTCGAGGTTGCCGATCCGGTCGGGGTGGTTGAGGACGAAGCGCTGCTGCTGGGCTTCGGTGAGGCTGTCCCACCAGCGCTTCACGGCCTCCGGGTCGGTTCCGGCGGGGGGTACGGCCTCGCGGGCGGCGAACGCTTCCCGGTCCTTCCGCACGGTGGCGGCGTCCAGGCCGGTGCCGCTGCTCGCGTTGCGGGCGAGGTGGTTGAGCCGCTGTGCGATCTCCGAGTCGGCGTGGGCGGCCTCGTTGAGGGCGGCGGTGATGCGGCGGCCGAGTTCCTTGGCGGTCTCTTCGGCCCGGTCGCCGGGGTGGTTCGCGGAGGTGGGTTCGTCATCCCAGGTGATGCGCCCGTCGGGGGCGACGGTGAACTTCTGCTTCTCGGCGTCGTCCAGGGCGTTGATCAGGTGCGCCTGGGCGGCGGCGAAGCCTTCGGCGGCCTCGGCGAGGGCCCGGCTGACGAAGGAGAGTTCCTGCGCGGCGAGTCGGAGTTCGGTGCCGATCGCCTGGATCTCGGCGCTGGCGTTCTCGGCGGCGGTCCCGGTCCACTGTGCCGCGCCGAGCCGGTCGGCGACCTCGTGCTGCCAGGACTCGGCGTGCCGTCCCAGCGCGGTGACGAGGGCGTCGTAGGCGGCTCCGGCCGTGGTGATGCCGTTGATGTCGGCGTTCCGGAGGGTGGCGATGTCCATCGGCCTCACCGGGCCTTGCCGGCGCCGTTGGTCCGGGCGGCTTCGGCGGTCGGGGACAGGTCCTTGGTGAGGACGGTTCCGAACGGGTCGGCGGCCGGGGGCCGGTGGTCGCACGGGGTGGTTGCCGCGCTGCCGGTCAGGGCCGTGGACAGGCTCTGTTCGTTCCGGCGGTAGTCGGCTGCGGCGGTCGAGAGCTTGGTGCCGCTGCCGGCCATGTCGGCGGCGAGCTTGTCCAGCAGGGTCTTCCAGCCGGCGGCGCAGTCGTGGATGGCGGGCCCGGTGAGCCAGCCCCGGAGGGCGGCCGCGGCCTGGTCGCCGGGGGCGGTGATCTTCGTCGTCTCGGACGGGATCCGGCTGCCGAGGTGCTGGGCGGTCTGCCCGCAGTTTTCCAGTACGGCCGGATTGACGGCGAGAGCGGCGCGCGAATAGGGGCCCGGCACGGTTTCCCCCGTATGTCGAGATGGTCTACGGACGGTCAGCATACGTGCGGTGGCGCCGGGTTCGGCGGGCTGCGGGGAGCGCGTGGGGTGCGGGCCGGGCGCGGGTCCGCGGGGGTGCGCCGTGGTCACCCGGGTGGGGGCTGGTGGGGGTGGGGCGGGGTGGTGAGGGTGGTGGTATGGATGCGGAGGATGCCTGGCAGGCAGTGCAGTTGGAGCAGTCGGGGCAGGCGGAGCGGTCGAAGCGGGCGGAACAGCCGGGGCAGGCGGGCCAGTTGCGTCGGGCCGCGGCCGCGGCGCTGATCGGGACGGCGATCGAGTTCTACGACTTCTTCATCTACGGGACGGCGGCCGCATTGGTGTTCGGGCCGGTGTTCTTCCCCGGACTGGGCACGGTGGGGGCGCTGTTGGCGGCGTTCTCGGTGTACGCGGTGGCGTTCCTGGCCCGGCCGTTGGGGGCGGTGGTGTTCGGGCACTTCGGGGACCGGGTGGGGCGGAAGGCGACCTTGGTGGTGTCGCTGCTGCTGATGGGGTTGGCGACGGCGGCGGTGGGGGTGTTGCCGGGGTTCGCGGCGTGGGGGTGGTGGGCGCCCGCCGTACTGGTGGCGCTGCGGGTGTGCCAGGGCGTCGGGCTGGGCGGGGAGTGGGGCGGGGCGGCGCTGCTGATCGCGGAGAACGCGCCGGCCGAACGGCGGGGGCGGTACGGCGGGTTCCTGCAGCTGGGGCCGACCTGCGGGTTCGTGTTGGCGAACGGGGTGTTCCTGGCGCTCCAACTCGGGCTGGACGAGGGGGCGTTCCGCGCGTGGGGTTGGCGGGTGCCGTTCCTGGCCTCGTTCGCGCTGGTCGCGGTGGGGTTGTTCGTACGGCTGCGGATCGAGGAGTCGCCGCTGTTCCGCTCGGCCGGGCGCGGGGAGCGGGCGCCGTCGCTGGAGGTGCTGCGTGAGCACTGGCGCCCGGTGTTGGCGGGCGGCGGGGCGATCACGGTGGGGTACGCGCTGTTCTACCTGACCACGACGTACGCGCTGGCGTACGCGACCTCGGGGCTCGGGGTGGCGAGCACGCTGGTCCTGACGATGCTGTTGATCGGCGCGGTGGGGATGGCCGCGACGGTGTGGCTGAGTGCCGCGCGCAGCGACCGGTGGGGGCGGCGGCGGACGCTGTGGTGGGCGACGGTGCTCGCCGCGGGTTGGTCGCTGGTGCTGTTCCCGCTGCTGGAGACGGCGAGCCGGTCGCTGATGTTCGTCGCGCTGGCGGGCGCGATGGTGGTGCTGGGGTGCGTGTTCGGGCCGGTGGCGGCGTTCCTGCCGGAGCTGTTCCCGACGCGGGTGCGCTACACGGGTGCCGCGCTGACGTACAACCTGGGCGGCGTGATCGGCGGGGCGACGACCCCGCTGGTGGCGACGCGGTTGACCGAGGCGTACGGGACGGCGCAGCCGGTGGGTTGGTACCTGGCGGGGTTGGGCGTGCTGGCCCTGGGCTGCCTGCGGCTGCTGCCGGAGACCACCGGCGCCGAGCTCGGGGCGGTGGACGGCGGACGCCGCCGGGCGCCCCTGCTGGGGGCGGATCCGGCGGCGTAGGCGCGCGCGAGGGGCGGGCGGGTCGGGCCGAGCGGGTCGGTCGGACCGGGTCGGGCGGAGCGGTCAGCCGGCCAGGGCGGCGCGGCCGGCCAGCACCACGGCGGTGTGCTGGGCGACGCGGGCGCCGAGGTGCTCGGCGGTCGCGATGTCGGCCTTGTGGACGGCCTCCGGGCCGGCGTCGGAGGGGGAGGAGGCGGCGGCGCCGCTGAAGAAGCCGAGGCGGTTGAGGTCGTTCTCGGACGCGGTGGTGGCGTTCCAGCCCGGCTTGAGGCCGAGGTTGACCCAGTTCATGCCGTGCTGGGCGGCGAGGGTCTGGAAGAAGCCGAGGGTGCCGGCCTTGTCGCCGCTCTTGGAGGCGGAGTTGGTGAAGCCGGCCGCGACCTTGTCCTTCCAGGCGTCGGTGAACCAGCGCTTGCTGGAGGCCTCGGCGAAGACGTGGAAGGCGCCGGAGGCGGTGCCCATGTAGGTGGGGGAGCCGAAGACGATCGCGTCGGCGGCGTCCAGCTGGGCCCACTGCTCCTCGGTGATGCTGTCGACGGCGATCTGGACGACCTCGGCACCTGCGGCGGCGGCGCCGCGGGCGACGGCCTCGGCGATCACGGCGGTGTGGCCGTAGCCGGAGTGGTAGGCGAGGACGACGGTCGGGCGGATGGCGGTCATGTGGGCGCTCCAGGGGGACGGCGTGGACCGGCGGAAGCCGGTGCGATGGCAGAGGCGGCAGCAGAAAGCGGAAAGCAGACGGCAGAGGACGGGGCACGGCGCCGGGGCAGGACGCACTGACGCGGCCCGGCCCGGCCCCGATCCGTTGGCGGTCTCCAATATAGACCAGGTCTCTATTAGTTACCAGGGGCGGATTGGAGACCGGAGGGCTACCCTGGAGGGCATGACGACGGAGGAAGCGACCCGGGCCCGGGCGGGGCAGAGCGAGGAGCAGCAGGTGCCGGAAGGGTCGGAAGGCGCGGCGGAGCAGGGGTTCGACCTCTTCGCCCGGCTCTGCCCCAGCCGCGAGGTGTTCGCCGAGCTGGCCGACAAGTGGTCGCTGCTGATCCTGATGAGCCTCGCCGCCTGCGGGCCGCAGCGCTTCTCCGAGCTCCAGCGCGGGGTCGGCGGGGTCAGCCGCAAGATGCTCACCCAGTCCCTGCGCAACCTGGAGCGCAGCGGCCTGGTGCTCCGCACGGTGTTCCCGGAGACGCCGCCGCGCGTGGTCTACGACCTCCTGCCGCTCGGGCGCGAGCTGGCCGAGCTGGTCACGCCGGTCGGGCAGTGGACCGAGCACCGCGCCGGGCAGATGATGGCGGCCCGCGAGGAGTTCGACGCCGCGCACGCCGAGGGCTGACGCCGCGCACACCGAGGGCTGACGCCGCGGAGCACGCGCGCGGTCCACGGCGCCCGCCGGTGATCGAGGCCGCGGAGCGATCGGGAAGCCCGGATGCCCGGAGCGGAGCCGATTTCCCTTCCGGGCCGACGGCCGTGTAATGTCTTCCTTGTTCGACCGGCCCGGGAAAACAAAAACCCGGCAAGCCCCTATAGCTCAGTCGGTAGAGCGTCTCCATGGTAAGGAGAAGGTCTGCGGTTCGATTCCGCATGGGGGCTCAACTGGAAGACCCCCGCCTCTGGCGGGGGTCTTTCGCGTTTCCGGCCGCAGTCGACGCGCGACGGCTGGCGGGTCGGGTACGGAATGCGCTGTGATGGTGCGTCATCGGCCGCCCGCCCGAAGGGCGCGGGCGCGAGCCGAACCCTGACCGGGAGGGCGTCATGGGCGTTCGACTCGTGGTGGTGGACGACCACCGGCTGTTGGCCGAGGCGCTGGCCACCGCGCTCCAGCTGCGCGGACACCGGGTGCTCGCGGTGGGCTCCCCGGCCGGTGTCGCCGCTGACCTGGTGGCCGGCCGGCGGCCCGAGGTGTGCCTGCTGGGGGTGGCCGCGCCGGGGGAGCCGGGCGCCTTCGACGGGCTGCGCCGGATCCGCCGGGAGCGCCCCGAAGTGGCGGTGATCGTGCTCGGGCCGGTGGGCGAACTACGCGGTGTGGCCGGGGCGTTCGCGGCCGGCGCGGCCGGGTACGTGCCCAGCGACGAGCGGATCGAGGTCGTCGAGCGGGCCATCGGGCGGGCCCGGGCGGGTGAGGCCGCGGTCGCGGTGGACGTCCTGCGCGGCGCGTTCGACCAGCTGCTGCGCCCGGCGGCCGAGCCGGACGACGAGGCCGTCCGGCTGCTGCGGCTGCTGACCCGGCGTGAGGTGCAGGTGCTGGCCCGGATCGCGGACGGCGAGGACACCGCCGCGATCGCCGCCGGGATGCGGATCGCCGCCAGCACCGCCCGGACGCACGTCCAGCGGGTGCTGATGAAGCTCGGCGCGCGGACCCGCCTGGAGGCGGCCGCGGTGGCGGCGCGCACCGGGCTGCTGGAGCGGATGTCCGGGGGCTGATGACTTGGTGAAGAGCCTGCGAGCAGCTGCCCGGGTGGTCCGGAGCACCCCGACGGGTTGGGAGAATGGCCCCAGTCGTACGGATTCCGTCGATGGCCACGCCCACCGCGCGGACCATCGCCCGCTGGAGGTCGCAACATGAGTAAGTACCTGGTCACGGGTGGCGCCGGCTACGTCGGCAGCGTGGTGGCCGCCCACCTGCTGGAGGCGGGGCACCAGGTGACCGTCCTGGACGACCTCTCGACGGGCTTCCGCGAGGGCGTTCCGGCCGGTGCCGAGTTCGTCGAGGGCCGGATCCAGGAGGCCGGCGAGGTCCTGGACGGCTCCTTCGAGGGCGTACTGCACTTCGCCGCCTCCTCGCAGGTCGGCGAGTCCGTCGTGGACCCGGAGAAGTACTGGCGCAACAACGTGGCCGGCTCGCTGGAGCTGATCAGCGCGATGCGCGCGGCGGGCGTGCGCAAGCTCGTGTTCTCCTCCACCGCCGCCACCTACGGCGAGCCGGAGGCCGTGCCGATCGCCGAGACCGCCCGCACCGCGCCGACCAACACCTATGGCGCCACCAAGCTCGCCGTGGACCACCTGATCACCAGCGAGGCCGTCGCCCACGGCCTGGCCGCCGTCTCGCTGCGCTACTTCAACGTGGCCGGCGCGTACGGTGCGTACGGCGAGCGCCACGACCCCGAGTCGCACCTGATCCCGCTGGTCTTCCAGGCCGCGCTCGGGCAGCGCCCGCACATCGCGGTGTACGGCGACGACTACCCGACCCCGGACGGCACCTGCATCCGCGACTACATCCACGTCGCGGACCTGGCCGACGCCCACCTGCTGGCCCTGGACGCGGCCACGTCGGGCGAGCACCTGATCTGCAACCTGGGCAACGGCAGCGGCTTCTCGGTGCGCGAGGTGATCGAGTCGGTCAAGCGCGTCACCGGCCGGGAGATCCCGGTGCAGGTCGAGGGCCGCCGGGCCGGCGACCCGGCGGTGCTGGTGGCCTCGGCCGCCCGCGCCCACGAGGCGCTGGGCTGGGCCCCGCGCCGCCCGAACCTGGACGACATCGTCGCCGACGCCTGGAAGTTCACCCTGGAGAAGAACGGCCTGTAGGCCCTGTAGGCCTTGTAGGCCCTCTCGGCCTTGCAGGCGGGCCAGGCACGGCCGCCGTCCGCCGCGGCCGCCGCACCCGGAACGTCCGGGAACGGCGGCCGCGACGGTGGCGCGGCACGGCCCGGGAATCAAGTCCGGACGCTCACGCACCTTCTGACGAAACTTCACCAAATCGCCACGAGGGCGTTTCCCGACCCCGTACGCTGAGTGCGGTACCGGTGGGGGCCGGCGCCCTTTCGATCTCACCGGCCACCGGTGGGCGGGCGGAACGGCGGGTCCGGAACGCGGACGCCGGGCCGGTCCCCGCTCCCGGGCTCGGGCGGTCTGAGCAGGGGGAGGGACGATGGGGCGGATTCGCGTCCTGGTGGTCGACGACCACCGGATCTTCGCCGAAGCACTGGCCGCGGCGCTCGCCGCCGAGCCCGACGTGGAGGTGGGCGCGGCCGGCAGTGCGGCCGCCGCCGAGCGGGCGCTGGAGCGCGCCGCCGCCGAGGGCCGGGCCTACGACGTGGCGCTGATCGACGCCGATCTCGGGGCCGGCGGGGGCGCGGGGGCCGGAGCGGTCGGTGTGGCCGGAGCGGTCGGGCCGCCCGGGGCGGCTCCGCCGACGGCCCGCAGACGGCCCGGTACGGACCCCGCCGAGGAGGCCCGGCGCCGGGCGGCCCCGCCCGTACCGCCGCCGCGGCGGCCGGCCGTACCGCCCGGGGCGCCCTCCCCGCTGTCGCCCGCCCCGGTGCCGGGCGCGCCGCCCGGCGGGGCCAGGTCGGCGGCCGACCCGCTCCGGGCGGACCAGCTCAGACCCGGCGCCCCGCCGCCCGACGGCATCATCCTGCTCGCCCGCCTCCGCCGCGCCCACCCCGGCCTGCGCGCCGTCGTGCTGGCCACCGCGGACGACCCGCACCGCGCTGCCCGTGCCCTGCACGCGGGCGCCACCGGCTGGGTGGCCAAGGAGAGTTCACTGGCCCGGCTGCTCGCGGTGGTCCGGGGCGTGCTGCGGGACGAGACGCACCTGCCGCCCGCGCTGCTCACCGGGGTGATCCGCGAACTCACCACCGCGCGGCGGGACCGCACCGAGAGCGAGCGCCTGGTGGACACCCTCACCCCGCGGGAGAAGCAGATCCTGCGCTGCATGGTCGCCGGCCTGGGGCGGCAGGCCGTCGCGGAACGGCTCTACCTGTCGCCGCACACCGTCCGGACGCACATGCAGAACGTGCTCGGCAAGCTCGGGGTGCACTCCACACTGGCCGCCGTCGCGGTCGCCCGCCGGGCCGGGGTCAGCCCCGCCGAGCCGGCCGTGCCGCCACCGGCCGTACCGCCGCCGTCCGTGGCGGCGACCGTCGAGCGGGCGTAGGCCGGTCGCGGCTCAGCCCGGGATGTTGTCGAACGGGGCGATCAGCAGCCGCAGCAGTGCGGCGAGTTCGGTCTGCTGGCCGGAGGTGAGCTGGGCGAGGAGTTCGCGCTCGTGCGCGAGCAGCCCGGCGAGTGCCTGGTCGGCGCGGTCGCGGCCGTCGTCGGTGAGCCGCACCAGGACGCCGCGCCGGTCGTCCGGGTCGGGCAGCCGCTTGACCAGGCCCTTGCCGGTGAGCCGGTCGATCCGGTTGGTCATGGTGCCGGAGGTGACGAGCGTCTGGGTGAGCAGCTGACCGGGGGAGAGCTGGTACGGGGTGCCGGCCCGCCGCAGGGCGGTCAGGACGTCGAACTCCCAGGGCTCCAGGCCGTGCTCGGCGAAGGCGGTGCGGCGGGCGCGGTCCAGGTGCCGGGCGAGCCGGCTGACCCGGCTGAGCACCTCCAGCGGCTCCACGTCGAGGTCGGGGCGCTCCCGGCGCCATGCTGCGACCAGCCTGTCGACCTCGTCCTCCATGGCGATCAGTGTATCGGTGGATGTGTCGATGTGAAGTCTCTTGACATCGAGAAATGTGCCGACGAGGCTTCACCGAGATATCTTGATGTCGAGATACCTGTGAGGTGAACCATGAGCACCACCGCCTGGGACCCTGCGCAGTACCTGCGCTTCGCCGACGAACGCACCCGCCCGCTGCGCGACCTGCTCGCCCGCGTCCCCACCCTTCCGCACCCCGGCGAGGAGACCGTCCTCGACATCGGCTGCGGCCCCGGCAACTCCACCGCCGTCCTGCGCGAACGCTGGCCGCACGCCCGCATCACCGGCGTCGACAACTCCGCACCGATGCTCGCCACCGCCCGTGCCGAGGGCGAACCCGACGCCGACTACCTGCTCGCCGACGCCCGCGACTACGACCCGGCCCCGGCCCGGCCCGACCTCGTCGTCTCCAACGCAGCCCTCCAGTGGATGAACCGGAGCGATCGCCGGCCCCGACAGGGACCCTCCTCGCCGAAGTCGGGCGAGGAGGGACCGGTGGACGGCCACCTCGACATCGTCCCGCGCTGGGCCGCCGCCCTGCGCCCGGGCGGCGTCGTCGCGTTCCAGGTCCCCGGCAACTTCGACGCCCCCAGCCACACCCTGCTCGCCGACCTGCGCCGCAGCACCCGCTGGCGCGCCCTGCTCGGCGAGGACGCCGTCCGGGCCGGGGTCCACCCGCCCGCGCGCTACCTCGAAGCCCTCGCCGCCGCCGGCTGCGACCCGGACGTCTGGGAGACCACCTACCTCACCGCCCTGCCGGGGCCGGACCCGGTCCTGGAGTGGGTCAAGGGCACCGCGCTGCGCCCCGTCCTGACCCGGCTCACCGATCCGGCCGACCGGGCCGCCTTCCTCGCCGAGTACGGGCGGCTGCTGCGCGAGGCCTACCCGGCCGGGCCGTCCGGGACGGTCTTCCCGTTCCGGCGGATCTTCGCGGTGGGGGTCAAGCGGTAGCCGGGGCTCAGCCCTTGCGGTCGCCGACCAGCTTCGGGTGCCGCTCCAGGCCCTCCAGGCCGTGCCAGGCGAGGTTCACCAGGTGCGCCGCCACCGTCGCCTTGTCCGGCTTGCGGACCTCCAGCCACCACTGGCCGGTCAGCGCGACCATGCCGACCAGCATCTGCGAGTACATCGGGGCCAGCCGCGCGTCGAAGCCGCGCGACTTGAACTCCAGGCCCAGGATGTCCTCCACCTGGGTCGCGATGTCGCTGATCAGCGAGGCGAAGGTGCCGGTCGACTGGGCCACCGGCGAGTCCCGGACCAGGATCCGGAAGCCGTCCGTCGAGGTGTCGATGTAATCCATCAGCGCGAAGGCGGCCTGTTCCAGCAGCTCGCGCGAGTGCCCGCCGGTCAGCGCCCCGGTCACCATGTCGAGCAGCAGCTGCATCTCGCGGTCCACCACCACCGCGTACAGGCCCTCCTTGCCGCCGAAGTGCTCGTACACGACGGGCTTCGACACCCCGGCGCGCTCGGCGATCTCCTCCACCGAGGTGCCGTCGTAGCCGCGCTCGGCGAAGACCGTCCGGCCGATCTCCAGCAGCTGCTCGCGCCGTTGCTTGCCGGTCATCCGGACCCGGCCGCCCCGGCGGCGCGGGGCGGCCGGGGCGTCGGCCCCGTCGGCCGGCCCGCCCGCCGGTGCAGCGGCCCGCGAACGGGCGGGCGCCGCGTCCGTCCGCGTGCCGTGGTGACCGCCTGTGGTGTCTGCGCTGCTCCCGTTCACCCCTACATCATGCTGGAAGCGCCGCCTCATGCGGTGCGGCGGGCGGCGATCCGCTGTGCGTCCGGCCAGCGGACGTCCCGGACCCAGCCGGCCAGCTCGAACCAGCGGATCAGCCGGGCCGAGGAGTCGATCTGCCCGCGGAGCACCCCGTGCCGGGCCGCGGTCGGATCGGCGTGGTGCAGGTTGTGCCAGGACTCGCCGCAGGAGAGCACCGCGAGCCACCAGACGTTGCCGGAGCGGTCCCGGGAGCGGAACGGGCGCCGGCCGACGGCGTGGCAGATCGAGTTGATCGACCAGGTGACGTGGTGCAGCAGCGCCACCCGGACCAGCGAACCCCAGAAGAAGGCGGACAGCGCGCCCGTCCAGGTCAGCGTCACCAGGCCGCCGACCAGCGGGGGCACCAGCAGCGAGATCGTGGTCCAGAGCCAGAACAGTCGGGAGATCCGCCTTATGGCCGGGTCGCGGACGAGGTCCGGGGCGTACTTGAGCTGCGGGGTCTGCTCCTCGTCGAACATCCAGCCCATGTGCGCCCACCACAGGCCCTTCAGCAGGGCCGGGACGCTCTCCCCGTAGCGCCAGGGCGAGTGCGGGTCCCCGTCCTTGTCGCTGTACCGGTGGTGCTTGCGGTGGTCGGCGACCCAGCGCACCAGCGGGCCCTCGACGGCGAGGCTCCCGGCGATGGCCAGGGCCAGGCGCATCGGCCGGCCGGCCTTGAACGCGCTGTGGGTGAAGTAGCGGTGGTAGCCGACGGTGATGCCGTGGCAGGTGAGGAAGTACATGGAGACGGTGATCGCGACGTCCGTCCACCCCAGCCCCCAGCCCCAGGCCACCGGTACGGCGGCCGCCAGCGCGGTGAACGGCACGAGGATGAACAGGCCGAGCGCGAGCCGCTCGGCCACGCCCTGCTTCTCCCCGCCACGGGTGGCGGACAGCTGCGTGGCTGCGGTGTCGGGATCGGGTTCGGGAGTCGGAGTGCGGGACGCTGCGGTCCCCGCGCGCGCCTCGCCTGCCTGGATGGTCATGGGCGTCCCTTTGCGGCGTCCCGGAACGGGAGAGAAGCGGAGCCTACGTCGGCGTAACTTACGGCATCGTAGGTTGCACTCCGTGTCCAGGGGAACACTCCACCGCGCGGCGCTTGAGTGAATTCACCCGACTGGATGGATGAACCCGTGGCCCGCGGAGTTCGGTCGGGAGGCTCGAATCCGGGCCTCGGATTGGTGCAAGTCGATACCCACGGTGGGGTCCGCTCGGGTAGGGTCTGACACGTCTGTCCGCCGTGGTGTAATGGCAGCACAGGGCCCTTTGGAGGCCTTTGTCTGGGTTCGAATCCTAGCGGCGGAGCCTCTGCACGCCTCCGGTTCGGGCGCCTCCCATCACGCCGGTATTGTCGGTGCTGCTCGGCGGACTGTGCATATGGCGACCGGCCTGGGTCCCGGCCGGGTCCGCTCTGCCCTCTCTGTGAACCTACCGAGGAGCCTCCCCGCATGGGTGCCAATTCGCTTGCCGCCGTTGTCGTGCTCGCCGCCGGAGGCGGGACCCGGATGAAGTCGAACAAGCTGCCCAAGGTGCTGCACGAGGTGTGCGGACGGTCGTTGGTGGGGCACGCGGTGGCGGCGGCCGGGGAACTGGCGCCGGAGCAGCTCGTGGTGGTCGTCGGCCACCAGCGCGAGCAGGTCCAGGGGCACCTGGTGGAGCACTACCCGGCCGTGCGGACCGCGGTGCAGGAGGAGCAGAACGGCACCGGGCACGCGGTGCGGACGGCGCTGGAGGCGCTGGCCGCGGACGACGTGGTCCTGGACGGCACGGTGATCGTCACCGCCGGCGACTCGCCGCTGCTGACCGGGGCGACCCTGCGCCGGCTGGCGGACGCGCACACCGCCCAGCAGAACGGCGTCACCGTGCTGACCGCCGTCGTCCCCGAGCCCTTCGGCTACGGCCGGATCCTGCGCGACGAGGACGGCACGGTCGCCTCGATCGTCGAGGAGCGGGACGCCACCGACACACAGCGCACCATCGCCGAGATCAACTCGGGCGTCTTCGCCTTCGACGCCAAGCTGCTGGTCGAGGCGCTGGCCGCGCTCACCACGGACAACTCGCAGGGCGAGGAGTACCTGACCGACACCCTGGAGATCCTGCGCAAGGCGGGCCACCGGGTCGGCGCCGTGGTCGCCGAGGACCACCGGGACATCCTGGGCATCAACGACCGGGTCCAGCTGGCGCAGGCCCGCCGGCTGCTGAACGACCGCCTGCTGGAGCGGGCGATGCGCGCGGGCGTCACCGTGGTGGACCCGGCGACCACCTGGTTCGACGTCCAGGTGACCTACGAGCCGGACGCCGTGGTGCTGCCCAACACCCAGCTGCAGGGCGCCACCCACCTGGCCGAGGGCTGCGAGGTCGGCCCGAACTCCACCCTGAAGGACACCCTGATCGGCGCCGGCGCCCGTGTGAGCAACACCACGGCCGACCGCGCCGAGGTGGGCGAGCTGGCCGTCGCGGGCCCGTACGCCTACCTGCGGCCGGGTGCGAAGCTGGCCCGCAAGGCGAAGGTCGGCACCTACGTCGAGATCAAGAACTCCGAGCTGGGCGAGGGCGCGAAGGTCCCGCACCTCTCGTACATCGGCGACGCCACGATCGGTGAGGGCACCAACGTCGGCGCGGCCTCGGTCACCGTGAACTACGACGGCGTGAACAAGCACCGCACCGTCATCGGCGCGCACTGCCGCACCGGCTCGGACAACATGTTCATCGCCCCGGTGACCATCGGTGACGGCGCCTACACCGGCGCCGGTTCGGTGATCACCAGCGACGTCCCGCCGGGCGCGCTCGGCGTGAACCGCGCGTACCAGCGCAACATCGAGGGCTGGGTCGAGCGCAAGCGCCCCGGCACCGTGTCGGCGCAGGCCGCGAAGGCCGCGACGGACGCCGCCGCGGAGGCCTGACGCGGCGGGCGGGGGACCGCGGGGCGGTCCCGGGGCGGACGGTTTCTGCGCGGGCGCGTAACCTTGGGGACATACGTGCGCCACTGGGCTTACCGCCCGTGTCCAGGCGTACCGACAATTCCCCGACCCCGTACCGCGCGTGGGCCTCGCCTGCCCGGCACCGGGTCGCGGGTTCAGCGTCCGCAAACGCGAGGAGACGGTGCAGTGAGCGGGATCACGACGTCGGGTGAGAAGAAGCTGAAGCTCTTCTCCGGCCGTGCCCACCCGGAGCTGGCGAAGGAGGTGGCCGCGGCGCTCGGGACCGAGTTGGTCCCCACCAAGGCCCTGGACTTCGCCAACGGCGAGATCTACGTCCGTTTCCTGGAGTCCGCCCGCGGCGCGGACTGCTTCGTGATGCAGAGCCACACGGCTCCCATCAACCAGTGGATCATGGAGCAGTTGATCATGATCGATGCTCTGAAGCGGGCCTCCGCCCGGAGCATCACCGCGATCCTGCCGTTCTACGGGTACGCCCGCCAGGACAAGAAGCACCTCGGCCGCGAGCCCATCTCGGCCCGGCTGGTCGCCGACCTGCTGCGCCAGGCCGGCGCCGACCGCCTGATGGCCGTCGACCTGCACACCGCGCAGATCCAGGGCTTCTTCGACGGCCCGGTGGACCACCTGTTCGCGCTGCCGCTGCTGGCCGACTACATCGGCGAGAAGGTCGACCGCTCCAAGCTGACCGTCGTCTCCCCGGACGCCGGCCGCGTGAAGGTGGCCGACCAGTGGTGCGACCGGCTGGACGCCCCGCTGGCGATCATCCACAAGCGCCGCGACATCACCCAGGCCAACACCATCCTGTCGGCCGACGTCGTCGGTGACGTGAAGGACCGGGTCTGCGTCCTGGTCGACGACATGATCGACACCGCCGGCACCATCTGTGCCGCGGCCGACGCGCTGTTCGAGAACGGCGCCGCGGACGTCCTGGTGGCGGCCACCCACGGTGTGCTCTCCGGCCCGGCCGCGGACCGGCTGAAGAACTCGCGGGTCAGCGAGTTCGTGTTCACCAACACGCTGCCCACCCCGGCGCAGCTCCAGCTGGACAAGATCACCACGCTGTCCATCGCCCCGTCGATCGCCGCCGCGATCCGCGAGGTGTTCGAGGAGGGCTCGGTCACGAGCCTCTTCGAGGGCGTGCACTGACGAAGCCCGCGCAGGCGGCCCCGGTCCCCAGCGGGCCGGGGCCGCCGCCGATTTCGCGGGAGGCGGTAGGTGCGGTTAGACTCGTGAAACTGCTCGGCGAGGGATGCCGTGTGCCTGCTCGACGGGCGCCCGCTCCGTGATCGACGCGCTGCCGGTGCCGGATTCCCGTCCGCCGGCAGGCCGTTGCCGCCGAGTGACCCCCGAACGTACTGAGGGTGTGGTCCCGGCGGTTTTTCGCGTTGCCTGCACCCCCGCGCCATTTTCCACGAGGAGTGCAGTCGTGTCCGAGATCCGTATTGCCGCTGAGACCCGTACCGAGTTCGGCAAGGGTGCCGCCCGTCGCGCCCGCCGTGCCGGCTTCGTCCCCGGTGTCGTCTACGGCCACGGCCACGCCCCGGTTCACCTGAACCTGCCCGGCCACGACCTGATGATGGCCCTGAAGACCCCGAACGCCCTGCTGGTCGTCCCGATCGAGGGCAAGGACGAGTACGTCCTGCCGAAGGCCGTCCAGCGCGAGGCCATCAAGCGCACCATCGAGCACGTCGACCTGCTGCTGGTCAAGCGTGGCGAGAAGGTCAACGTCGAGGTTCCGGTCCACACCGAGGGCGAGCTGGCCCCGGGCGGCAACCTGCTGGAGCACGTCCTGCAGGCCCTGCCGATCGAGGCCGAGGCCACCCACCTGCCCGAGGCCGTCACCGTCTCGGTCGAGGGCCTGGAGGCCGGCGCCTCGATCCACGCCAAGGACATCGTCCTGCCGGCCGGTGTCGCCCTGGCCGTCGAGGCCGACGCCGTCGTCCTGCAGGTCATCGCCGCCCAGGCCGCCCCGGCCGAGGCGGAGACCGAGGAGACCGAGGGCGCCGAGGCCTGAGCCTCGCCCCGAAAGCTTTGACCGCTGCCCCGGTCGCTCCCGCTGGAGCGGCCGGGGCAGCGGTGTGTCCGGGACGCGGTGTCTCCGGGGATGATGGCGTCGAGCGTGAAGGCGAGGAGTGAGGGCGCGATGGCGGACGAGTACGAGGGCCCCTGGCTGGTGGTGGGGCTGGGCAACCCGGGCGAGCAGTACGCCCGGAACCGGCACAATATCGGGTTCATGGTGGTGGACCTGCTGGCGCAGCGGATGGGTGCCAGGTTCAAGGCGCACAAGAGCCGGGCGCAGGTGGCCGAAGGTCGGCTGGCGGGCAAGCGGGTCGTGCTGGCCAAGCCGATGTCCTTCATGAACCTCTCCGGCGGGCCGGTGACGGCGCTGCGCGACTTCTACAAGGTGCCGGCCGCCGCGCTGATCGCGGTCCACGACGAGCTGGACATCGACTACGCGGCGCTGCGGCTGAAGCTGGGCGGCGGGGACAACGGCCACAACGGGCTGAAGTCGATCACCAAGTCGCTGGGCCCGGAGTACCACCGGGTGCGCTGCGGGATCGGCCGCCCGCCGGGCCGGATGGAGGTCGCGGACTTCGTGCTGAAGGACTTCTCCTCGACCGAGCGCAAGGAGCTGGAGTGGTTCGTGGACCGCTCGGCGGACGCGGTGGAGGCGCTGCTGTCCGAGGGTCTGGAGCGGGCCCAGGGCACGTACAACTCCTGATCGACCGTCAACAGGCGTGGCGGGTACGCAACAGTCGTACAACGCTTGACCGGTCAAACCTGAATCCGCGTGAGAAGCCTGTGCGGGATCGGATAGCGTCGGCCCGGGTACGCGAACGAGTCCTGGGGAGTTCTCGATGCGGGGATTGGGTCCGGTCCGCCCGCTGCGGCGGATCCGGGTGGTCCGGCTGAAGCAGTTCGGACGGCGGATCGGTACGGCCGGCGCGCTGGGGGCGGCCGGAGTGCTGCTGTCGAGCGGTGCGCTGGCGCACGCCGACCCGGTGGCGGAGCCGGATCCGCTGATCGCCCCGGAGCCGGCCGCCCAGCCGGTGCTCGGCGAGTCGATGGGCCCCGACGCGGGGCTGTTGGCGGTCGGCGGCGGCCTGCTGGTGGCGGGCGGCGGAGCGGCGCTGTGGTTGAAGCGCCGGCGCGCGGGCGAGCCCGCGGAGTAGTCACGAGTCCTCAGGGGCCGGTGTCCACGACGGTGGGCACCGGCCCTTCGTCGTACCTTCCCGGGGGTGTCATCCGTTTTCGCCGCGCCGGGCGTCATGGGGGTATGAAGCGCGAATCATTGCGCCCGGGGGGCTCGGGGGCCGATCCGTTCGACGAGTTCGTCGCGGCTCGCTACCAGGCCCTCCTGCGGGGGGCGTACCTGATCACCGGGGACGTCCACGACGCCCGGGACCTGCTGCACGACGCGTTGGCCCGGGTGTACCCGAAGCGGACGGCGATCCGGGACGTGGCGGCCGCCGAGGGGTACGTCCGGACGACGATGGTCCGCACGCACGTCTCGCGCTGGCGGCGCACCCGGCGGGAGGTGCTCACGCCCGTGCTGCCGGACTCCCCGGAGGCGACGGTGGCCGAGCACGACGAGCAGCTGGCGGCGGCGATGCGGGCCCTGCCGCCCCGGCAGCGGGCGGCGGTGGTGCTGCGCTACTACGTCGACCTGCCGGTGGCCCGGGTCGCGCAGGAGCTCGGTTGCTCGGAGACCACGGCGAAGACGCATCTGGCGCGGGCGATGAAGACGCTCCGGCAGGAGCTGGCACCGGCGAGGGAGATGGTGGGGCATGGCGGCTGAACACCCGGACGGGTTCGAGGAGGAACTGGTCGTCCGGCTCGGCGCGCGGGCGGGGTCGGTGGCCGGCAGTCCGCCGCTGCCCCGACTGCGGGAGGCCGGTCGGCGCCGGGCGCGGTCGCGTCTGGTGGTGCGGTCGGTGGCGGGGGCGGCCGTGTTCGCCCTGGGAGTGGGCGCGCTGGCGCAGTGGGGCGGGAGCACGACCGGGGCCGTACGGGGGTCGGCCCAGGTCGTGGGCGGGGGTTCCCCGTCCCCGTCCCCGTCCCCGGGGACGGGGAGCCGGCCGCCCGTCCCGCAGGCGTCACCGGGGGCGCCGTCGTCGTCGGCGGCGGACACCGGGGGGCCGCTGCTGCTCTGCCAGGGCGGGCCGGCCTCGTTGCGGCTGCCGACGTGGGACCAGGTGACGGCTTCGGGGACGACGTCCTCGCGGCCGCCTTCGGGGCCGCCGCCCGTGTCGTCGTCGACGACGCCCCCGTACGTGCCGTCCGCGGGGGCGAGCACGAGCGGGGGGCCGGATGCCCTCGACCTCGACCCGGTCCGGGTGGCCGCCGACATCAGGAGGGTGGGGGCCGACAAGTACCCGGACCACTGGTTCGGCGTCTGCGAGACCCTGGACCGCCAGGTGTACGTCATGCGCGTGCCGGGTTCCGACCTCGACGCCGTCGTGCCGGCCGCCGTGAGCCACCGCGGGGTCACGATCAACTTCGTGGACGTGCCGGGGTCGCGTCGGCACTACCTGGCGCTGGCGCGGCGGATCACGGTCGACGACGGTGGCTACTGGGCGGCGCGGGGGGTGACCATCTCCGGGGTGACGATCTCCGAGGACGGCACCGGGGTGCTCGTGCAGACCCCGCAGTTCGCGGCCGTCAGGGCCGACGTCCTGGCCCGCTACGGGTCGGAGGTGATCGAGGTGCGGCCGCGCTGACCGGAACGCGAAGGGGCCGACGGCGCGCGCCGTCGGCCCCTTCGCGTTCCCGGGGTCAGCCGGTGTTGCGCAGGCCGGCGGCGATGCCGTTGACGGTGAGCAGCAGCGCGCGGGCGCGCAGCGGGTCGTCGTGGCGGCCGGCCGAGACCTCCTCGCGCTGGCGGCGCAGCAGCGCGACCTGGAGGTAGGAGATCGGGTCGAGGTAGGCGTCGCGGACGGCGAAGGTCTGCTTCAGCACCGGGTTGTGCTCCAGCAGTTCGCGCTCGCCGGTGAGCCGGAGCACCTCGCGCAGGGTGAGGGCGTGCTCGTCCTTGATCTGGTCGAAGACGTGGCGCAGCTCGCCGGGCACCAGCTGCTCGACGTAGTGGCGGGCGATCCGCAGGTCGGTCTTGGCCAGCGTCATCGCGACGTTGGACAGGAAGTTGCGGAAGAAGTGCCACTCGCCGTACATCTCGTCCAGCACGTCGCCCAGGCCGGCCGCGCGGGCGGCGGCGAGGCCGGAGCCGACGCCGTACCAGCCGGGGACGATCTGGCGGGACTGGGTCCAGCCGAAGACCCACGGGATGGCCCGCAGGCCGTCCAGGCCCGCGCCGGAGTCGGGGCGGCGGGACGGGCGGGAGCCCAGGTGCAGCGAGGCGAGCTGGTCGACCGGGGTGGAGGCGAAGAAGTACTTCGGCAGGTCCTCCTGCTCGACCAGGCCGCGGTAGGCGGTGTGGGCGGCCTCGGAGACGCGGTCCATCGCGGCGTCCCAGCGGGCCAGCTCCTCGGGGGCCTGGCGCGGGGCGGTGTGCAGCGCGGAGGCGGCCAGGGTCGCGGAGAGGGTCAGCTCCAGGTTCTCCCGGGCGAGGGAGGGGAGCAGGTACTTGTCGGAGATGACCTCGCCCTGCTCGGTGACCTTGATCTCGCCCTCCAGGGTGCCCCAGGGCTGGGCCAGGATGGCCTCGTGCGAGGGGCCGCCACCGCGGCCGACGGTGCCGCCGCGGCCGTGGAAGAGGCGCAGCCGGATGCCGTAGCGGTGGGCGACGTCGCGCAGCCGGCGCTGGGCGCGGTGGATCTCCCACTGGGAGGTGGTGATGCCGCCGAACTTGGAGGAGTCCGAGTAGCCGAGCATGACTTCCTGGACGTCGCCGCGCAGGGAGACGAGCAGGCGGTAGGAGGGGTCGGAGAGCATCTCGTCGAGGATGCGGTCGGCCTGCTGGAGCTCGTCGGTGGTCTCCAGCAGCGGCACGATGCCGATCTTGGCGACGCCGGCGTGCAGGTCGATCAGGCCCGCCTCGCGGGCCAGCACGGTGGCGGCGAAGACGTCGTCGGCGCCCTGGCACATCGAGATGATGTAGCTCTCGACGATCTCGTCGCCGAAGCGCTCGAAGCCCTCGCGGATGGTGTTGAAGACGCCGAGGGTCTTGGTCCCGGCCTCGTCCAGCGGGGCCGGGGTGGGGGCGAGCGGGCGGCGGGAGCGGAGTTCCTTGGCGAGGAGCTTCTGCCGGTACTCGCGGGGCATGTCGGCGTAGCGCCAGGCCTCCTCGCCGAGGCGGTCGAAGAGCTGGCCGAGGGCGTGGTGGTGGGCCTCGGCGTGCTCGCGCACGTCCATGGTGGCGAGCTGGAGGCCGAAGGCCTCGATGGTGCGGATGGCGCGGGCGAGGCGGCCGTCGGCGATGAGTTCGCCGCGGTGGGCGCGCAGCGAGTCCTGGATCAGCCGCAGGTCGGCGACGAGTTCGCGGGTACCGCGGTAGTCGCGGCCGTCGATGTGCGGGGTGCCGCCGGCCAGGCGCTCGCGGGTGTTCTCCAGCTTGAGCCGGATGCAGGTGGCCTTGAGGCGGTAGGGCTCCTCGGCGTTCATCCGCTTGTAGCGCGGGCTCAGTTCGGGGAGCAGGTGCAGGTCGTTGTTGAGCGAGGCGAGCAGTTCGACCGAGGCCCCGGCCAGCCGCTCGGAGGTGGAGAGGGTGTTGCGCAGGTCGTCGATGGCGTCGAGGGCGTCCTTGATGCCGTACTCGTGCTGGAGGTTGAGGACGTCCCAGGTGACCTGCGGGGTGACGTTGGGGTTGCCGTCGCGGTCGCCGCCGATCCAGGTGCCGAAGGTGAGCGGGCGGACGCCGTCGGGCAGGTTGAGGCCGACCCGGGCGAGCTCCTCCTGCAGCTCCTCCAGGACCTCGGGGACGGCCTCGCGGTAGAGCTCGTCCAGGTAGTAGACGGCGTTGCGGGCCTCGTCGGTGGGCTCGGGGCGAGCGATGCGCAGCTCGTCGGTCTGCCAGAGCAGGTCGATGACCTCGGCGAGGCGGCGGTCGGCGGAGCGCTTGGCGCTGCTGGTGCGGGCCGGGTCGGCGGCGACGAGGCCGGAGGCGAGCTCCTCGCGGTGGATGCGGTCGAGGAGTTCGCCGATCCGGCGCAGCTTGTTGAGGACGCTGCGGCGGGCGGCCTCGGTGGGGTGCGCGGTGAAGACCGGGCGGACCGCGAGGTGGGCCAGGGTGTCCGCGAGGTGCTTGGGGTCGGCCTCGGCGAGCTGGTCGGCGGTCTGCGCGAGCAGCGAGCCCTCCCGGGCCCGGCGGGTGGCGAACTCCCGGCCGCGGTGCACCTGCTCGGTGACGTTGGCGAGGTGGAAGTAGGTGGAGAACGCCCGGACCAGCTTGGCGGCGGTGTCCAGGTCGATGTCGGAGAGGAGTTCGGCGGTGGCCTCGCCGTCGGTGCGGCTGAGCAGGCGGACCTGTTCGACCAGGCCCAGCAGCTGGGGGCCCTCCTGGCGGACCAGCGTCTCGCCGAGCAGGTCGCCGAGGCGGCGGATGTCCGCACGCAGGGCTGAGTTATCGGCGACTGCGCCGGCTGCGACGCCGGGAGTGGGGCTGTCCGCCGGGGCGGGGACCGGAGCGGTCACGGCTGGCTCCCTGTGGTGGTGGGGTTCGGCAACGGCTCATCGTCACAGGTCCACACGCGTGTGGCGGTTGTGACGCGTGCGGACCGCGCTGTCCGACGCGACCAGCATAGGTGTCGGGGCGTTCGCTGTCCGCGAGGTGGCCGGATGGCGGACAGAGCTGCCGAAGAGCAGCGGTGGTCTGGACCACTTGGCGGACTCGGAAGGTGTGCCGGACAATCCCGGTGGGGAGGGGTGGGGATTGCCGCATAGTCTGTCGGGCATGAGCTTGTCGCCGGGGGAGCGCGCGCAGGACCGGTCGTTCTGGTGGTGGAAGCGGCCGCGCAGCGCCTTCCTGGACATCGGGCTGGCCGTGCTCGCCGCCCTGGAGTGCTCGGTCAGCACGATCGCCTTCCTCTCCGCCCGGGTCGACCTGTCGACCGCCGGCGTGATCGGCGTCGCGGTGCTGGGCTCGCTGGCCGGCGGCTCGCTGGTGCTGCGCCGGCGCTGGCCGGCCGTTCCGGTGCTGGTCACCCTGCTCGCGATGCCGGGGATGCTCGGCGTCCTGCTGCTGGTCGTGGCGCTGTACACGCTGGCGGAGACCTGGGAGTGGCCCTCGCGGCGATGGCGGGTGGTGGCGCTGTCCGCGCTGGCCTTCGCCGAGGCGGTCGCCGTGATGATGGTGTCGATGCTGACCCCCGGCGACTCGGCCGCGGAGCCGCCGCCGCTGTGGGGCCAGGTCCTGATAGCGGTGCTGGTGGCGGTCGGGCTGACCGTCCCCCCGGTGGTGACGGGCCTGTACGTGGGCGCGCGGCGGCGGCTGATCGAGTCGCTCAAGGACCGCGCGCACGGCCTGGAGGCCGAGCTGGACCTGCTGGCCGAGCAGGCGCAGGAGCGCGCCCGCCGGGCCCGGCTGGAGGAGCGCACCCGGATCGCCCGGGAGATGCACGACGTGGTGGCGCACCGGGTCTCGCTGATGGTGGTGCACGCCGGGGCGCTGGAGCGGATCGTCGTCAAGGACCCGGAGAAGGCCGCGCAGAGCGCCAAGCTGATGGGCGAGGTGGGCCGGCAGGCGCTGAACGAGCTGCGCGAGATCCTCGGTGTGCTGCGGATGGACGACGAGCGGCAGCCGGAGCCGGACTCGCTGGCCGGGCTGCCGCGGCTGGTGGACCAGTCCCGGGCGGCCGGGATGGCGGTGACGCTGACGGTCAGCGGCAGCCGCCAGGAGTTCACCGGCGAGGCCGAGCAGACCGCCTACCGGGTCGTCCAGGAGGGGCTGACCAATGCGCACAAGCACGCGGGCGGTGCCCAGGTGTCCGTCCTGCTGGCGTACGCGCCCAACGGGGTGCGGGTGAGCGTGGTGAACGCCTGCCCGGGCGGGGAGCGGGGGGCGGCCAAGCTGCCCAGCGGAGGCAACGGGCTGGTCGGGATGCGGGAACGGGTGATCGCGCTCGGCGGCACCTTCTCGTCCGGGCCGGAGGCGGACGGCGGGTTCCGCGTCGAGGCGGTGCTGCCCTCCCGGCTGGCGGTGCGGGCCGAGCGGCTGCGGTGAACCGCCGCCGCTCCCGCCCTGCTCAGCGGTCGTCGGCGGTGCGCAGCCGTTCCGGGGAGGTGCCCAGCACCAGCGCGGTGATCGCCTGGTCGATGCCGTGGCCGAGGAACCACTCGCCGGTGTGGTCCAGGCTGTAGACCCGGCCCTCCTCGTCGACGGCGAGCAGCGCCTGCCCGTACGCCTCCTCGCCGAGCGGCGCGACCTGGGTGCCCAGCGCCCGGCCGAGGTCCAGCAAGGTGCGCGGCTGGTGCAGGCCGCACAGCGGGTCGACCAGGAACGGGGTGCGGGCCAGCTGGCGGCCCGGGCCGGACAGGTCGAAGGCGAGGCCGCCGAACTCGGCCCAGGCCTCCACCGCCGCCGGGAAGACCGTGTGCGCCACGCCGTTGGGCGCGCCGTACCCGACGAGGGTGTCGGCCCACTCCTCGGCCTGCCCCATCTCCCAGCGGCCGGGGTGCCAGCCGGCCGCCTTCAGCTCGGCGGCGACGTCGGCGGGGAAACGCGGGCGGGTCCGCCCGACGGTGCCGGTGGCGGAGTCGCCGGGGGCTCCACCGCCGGGGGCGGAGAGGGTCGCCGGCGGCGGCGGGGGCGGGCTGGGCGGATTCAGGGTGGCCTCCAGGGCTCGGGGACGGGGGGACGGACGGACCGGCGTTCGACCGGTCAGCGCACGGTCGGTCCGACGGCGACGCTCTGCACGGTGAAGTGCTCCAGCATCGGTGTGCAGGAGCGGCACGGCGGGGCGTGGGTGCCGTGCGCCGGATCGCCCTCCTCGCGGATCCGCAGGGTCGTCATCCGGGAGCCCCTGAGCGCCTTGCGGGCCTCGTTCAGGCTCATCGGCTTGCGGGCGGCGCGCTTGGAGCGCCGGCCGTCGACCGCGGTCAGGTACTGGGAGAGCAGGACGGCCTCGGGGCAGCGGCCGGTGAACCGCTCGCGGGCCTCCAGCGGCAGCGTGTCCAGGAAGCCGGTGACCAGGTGGTGCAGGACCGGGCGGCGGTCGTCCTTGCCGCCCGCCAGGGTGTGCACCTCGCCGCCCTTGAGCGACAGCGCGGCGGCGACGGCGGGCAGCAGGCTGTCGCGGTGGTGGCGCAGCACGGGCGGGTCCGCCGGCTCACCGGTGGTCATCCGTCGTCCTCCTCCTCGTTACCCGGCCGTCGGCCGGGGTGGCCCGGCCGGTCCTGGGCAAGCCTGTCAAACGACACCGACATCCTTACAACCGGGGTGCGGGCGTGGCGGATACCGGGTGGACCGGGCGGGCCGTTCCCCGATGCTGGCCGAATGCGCACCCCCTCGTCATGACTTGTCCGCCGATTCACCGAAAAGGTCACCGGCCGGGGCGGCGGCCGGTACCGTTCCGGCGGCGAGCCGGGCGGGTGCGGCCGGCGATCAGGGAGGCTTCCGACGGGGCCGAGTCCGTTGCCCGCAGCAGGTGTTGAGGCCGGGTCGCGGGGCCGGGCGTCGGGGTCGGGTGTCGGGGCCGGGCGCAGGGAACCGGCGTCGGCGGTATCGGCGGCGCGTCCGTGACGCTCCGCCCCGGGCCGGTGTGCCGACAGCCCGCGTTCCGTCATCCCGGTCACCGTGCCGGGCCGTTCCCGGCCGGTCGGACGGGACGTCCCCGAACTGCTCGGCGTGCCCCGGCCGCACCCCGCCGGGCGCGGCCGGGGCGGCCGACGCGAGCGGTCGGCGGGGCGGTCCCCGGGGGCGCGGGTTGTCCAAAGGCGGGGGTCCGGGCCTTGAGGGGACCCCCTAGGCTGGTGCCAGCAAGCACCGAGTATTTGCAGCAGCCAGTGGGGGCTCCCAGATGACGACAGGTCGGCCCGGCGTCGCCGCCGCACCGAACGCGGCGTACGCAGGTCAGGTGGTGCAGTTCCCGGATCCGGTCCGTGCCGAGCGGCACCCCGCCGGGGTCAGCGTGGACGAGTACGGCTACCCGGACTTCGGCCCGTACGCCGCCGCCGCGGCCGAGGTCGCCGACCCGCCGGAGGGCTTCGGCGTGGACGAACTGCGGCTGACCGACTACGTCTCGGCCAATGCCGCGCTCTACACCCAGGGCCACCCGCTCTGGGCCGACCTGGAGACCGCCGTGGCCACCCCGCCCGGCTGGACCTGGCACCACGCGGTCGGCCGCGCCGCCCCCGGCTGGCGGCGGATGGAGCTCGTCCCGGTCGAGGTCAAGGCACTGCTGCGGCACCACGGCGGCCTGGCCACCTCCGCCGCCGACCACACCCGGCGCGGCACCCGCCCGCTGCAGGAGCGCCGTCCGGTCCACTTCTCGCTGGCCAAGGACGGCGGCGACCCGATCGGCGTCCCCGAGGACCTGGTGCAGCGCGCCGAGGAGCGCCTCGGCTACCGGCTGCCCGGCGCCTACCGCACCTTCCTCAAGCTGGGCGGCGGCCGCGCCCCCGTCGGCGTGGCGCTGGACACCGACCTCGGCCTGCTGCTCGACCAGCCGTTCCTGACGCTGACCGAGGAGTACGGCACCGATGACGTCGTGTACGCCAACAAGTGCCTGCGCGACCACCTCACCAAGGACTACCTGGCGGTCGCCTACGCGCAGGGCGGCCTCGTCGCGCTCAAGGTGCGTGGCGAGCGGACCGGCTCGGTCTGGTTCCACCTGTACGACGACGCCCGCGACACCGGTGGCCCGGAGACCCCGGAGGACCGCTGCGCCCGACTGCTGCTGCCCTGCGGCGAGGATTTCGACGCCTTCCTGCTGCGGTTGGCGGGCAGCCCGCCGGAGCTGGAGACGGTTGCCGAGCTGATGGTGGACGGCGGGTTCGCCCGGGCCGTCCCGGTGGGCTGATGCGCGGGATCGCGGTGGACGTGGTGGTGCTGGTGGAACGGGGGACGACGAGGATGCGGACAGGGGTGAACCGGGCGTGGTGACGTACGCGCAGGCGCAGGAGCTCGCCGAGGAGTGGATCAACGGCGGGGTGCCGCGCTCGCAACAGCGTGAGGTGCGGGTCCGGGAGTTCGACCTGGGCTTCGTCTGCTGGGCGATGCCGCCCGGGGACGGCACCGGGAACGCGGCCGGGGCCGTGGGGCCGGACGGCTCGGTCGCTCCGGGCGGTGGCTCGGGCGAGGCGCGGCTGGTGATCGCCCGGGACACGGGCGCCAGCACGCTCTGGCCGGCGCTGCCGGTCAACGAGGTGGTCCGGCAGTACGAGGAGATCTACGGGCGGCCGGTCGCGGCCAACCCGGCGGGGGCGGCGAAGCCCGCGCCGGGGCCGGTGGAGGCGACGTCCTTCCTGCTCAGCCCGCCGCAGTGGCTGCAGGAGGCGGGGGCCGCGGCGATCGCGGCGGAGGCGGAGCGGCTGGCGGGCGGTCCGGCCGCCCCGCAGGCCGGCGCGCCTGCGCCTGCGCCCGCTGCTGCGCCGACGCCGACGCCGACGCCTGCGCCCGCTCCGGTGCCGGTCGAGGAGCCGTTCGCCCCGCCGGTGCCGCCCGCGCCCGCCGTCCTGACCGAGCCGCCGGTCTCCGACCGGCCCGCCGGGGACGCGCCGACCATGCTCGCCCCGCCGCCGGGCTTCGACGGGCCGGGCGCCGCGCCGCAGCCGCAGGCCGCCATGCCCGTCCCGCCGACCGCCGCTCCGGCCGGACCGCCCGCCGGACCGCCCGCCGGACCGCCCGCGCCTCCGGCCGGTGCCGAGGCGGCGACCGTCCTGATGCCCGACGGACTGCGGACCACCGGCTCGGACCTGCCCGACGCGCCCGCGCCGGGTGCCGAGGCCGCGACCGTGCTGATGCCGCCGGCGAGCGGCGGCTACGGCATGCCCCCGGTCCCGCCGTCCGGCGCCCAGCCGCCAGCGGCCCAGCCCCCGGCCGCACCGCCGACCCAGGCACCCGCCCCGGCCCCGGCTGCCGAACCGGCGCCGACGCTGCTCGCGCCGCCGGACGCCATGCCCGGGCTGATGGGCCTGCCCGGCGCGCCGGCGACCCCGCCGGGTGCGCCGGTGGAGCACGCGCCGACGATGCTGGCCCCGCCCGGGGGAGCCCCCGGCCTCGCCGGCCTGCCCGGCGCCCCGGGCACCCCGCCCACCGGAACGCCCGCCGCCGGCGCGCCGCAGGGCGGGCTCGGCCGCGCCCCGGGCTCGGCCCCGCCGCCGCCCCCGCCGGCCGCGCTGCGCGGCGGCCCCGCCGGTTCGCCCGGTGCGGGCGCCGCCCCCGGCGGTCGCGGGGCCGCCTCCGCCCCGCCGCCGCCCCCGCCCGCCGAGCTGAAGCACACCGCGGGCTCCGGCACGCCCGCCGGCGCCCCCGGCGGTCGCGGGGCCGGTTCCGCCCCGCCGCCCCCGCCCCCGGCGGGGCTGCGCGGCGGCGCCCCGGCGCCCCAGGGCACTCCGGCCGGTGGCACGCCCTCGGCCGGGGTGGCGTACGAGGCGACCCAGCTGGCGAGCGCGATCGACCCGGCCCTGCTGGGCGCCGGCCCGGCGGACCCGGGCACCCCGCCGTCCGGCGGCCCCGCCGTCCCGCCGCCGCCCGGCGGTCCGGCGGCCCCGGCCACGCCCGCGGCCGGCTACGGCTACCCGAACGCGGGCGGCGCCGCCGGGGTCGTCCCCCCGGCGGCGGTGACCGGCTCGCCGCAGGCCGCGCCGGTGCCCCCCGGGGTGCCCGCGGTCGGCCCGGGCTACTTCGCCGCGCTCAGCTACCGGGGCCCGGACGGTTCGGAGCAGAAGCTGCTGCACCGCAGCGAGCCCGGCACCCCGCACCCGGAGTGGAAGATCCTGCAGGACCTGCGCCGGCTCAACGTGCCGCCGGAGCAGGTGCTGGAGCTCTACACCGAGCTGGAGTCGTGCGACCTGCCCGGCGGGTACTGCAACCGCATGATCGCCGCGTCCTGGCCGAACGTCCGGCTCACCCACACCGCCCCGTACGGCCGCGACCACGCGTCCCGGCAGGCGGGGATGGCCGAGCTGCTCGACCACCTGGACGAGCTGCACCAACTGGCCTCCGGCGCCCAGCGGGTCCGCCCGTTCCGGGTGCCGCCGCCCGCGCCCGGGACGGTCCAGGCGCTGCCGCCGCTCCCGCCGCAGCAGCTGGCCCAGGAGGTCGGCGCCGCCTTCGGGCAGAACGTGTTCCGCTACGAGCAGCGGGCCGTCTCCCGCCAGGGCGTGCCCGAGCCGGTGTCCCAGACCCTGATGTGGGCCGGGCTGCCGCGCGACTTCGGGCCGTTCTTCTGGGCGCAGGCGCAGGAGGGCCGTCCGATCCCGACGCTCGCCGAGCTGGCCGCCGAGCGCGGCCTGGCCGGGGGCCCGGACTTCGGCGGCTACCTGGTGCTCGGCAACGACTACGGCCGCCAGCTCTGTGTCCAGTACGGCACCGCGAACGTGGTCGCGGTGGACGTCGATGGAACCGGCCAGCCGCCCCGGTTCGTCAACAGCGGTGTACCGGAGTTCGTCCGCGCGCTGGCCCTGCTGGGCCGGATGTGGCGGCTGCGGTACGGGCTGACGCCGGACCAGGCCGGTCGCTGGACGACCGACTTCCAGGCCCAGCTCGCCGCGATCGACCCGGCGGCCCTGCAGAACGCGGACACGTGGTGGGCCGTGCTGCTGGAGCAGTTCTGGGACGGTCTGCTGTAGCGGACCGTCGCGGATCCTCGCAGGTGGGGAGGGGTCGTTCCGGTGTCCGGGACGGCCCCTCCGGCGTGCCGCCGTGGCTGTGCCTCGTTGGGGTTTCGCCCAGATCTGCGCAAAATAGGTCAAGAGGATGGGTCTATTCGTCCGGTCCTCGACGTATTCCGGTCCGCACGACGACCGAATCCGGCCCCGGGCACCGAACCGGTTCCGGATCCGGCCGTTCCGTCCGATCATGGGCTCCGCAGCCCGCGAACGAGGGGAAGAGCCCATGAGCGACGCCGTCCCCCAGTACGGCTTCACCCAGGCACGGCGCGGCTACGCGCCCGAGCAGGTCGAGCGAGCGCTCGTCGCGCTCACCGCGCAGCGCGACGAGGCGTGGGAACGGCTCAGCGTCCTGGGTGCCGGGATCCGGCAGATGGAGGCCCGGCTGGAGGACATCCGCCGGACCGCCGAGGAGGCTCCGGAGCCCGACTACCAGGTGCTCAGCGAGCAGGCCGCCGGACTGGCCGTGATGGCCGGGAACGAGGCGCGCGCCGTCCGGGAGAAGGCGGAGCGCTTCGCGGAGGACCTGCGCGACGAGGTCTACGAGGCCGGGCAGACGCTCGACCGGGAGGCCAAGGAGTACGCCACCACCACCCGCACCGAGGCCGACGCGGCCGCCCGCCGCACCGACGAGCGCACCCGCGCCGAGGCCGAGGGCATCCGCTCGGAGTCCGACCGTGAGAGCCGCGCCGCCCGGGACTCCGCCACCGCCTACGCCGCCAAGGTGCGGGTCGCCGCCGCCGAGGCCAGCGAGCAGGCCGAGGCCGAGCTGGCCGCCCGGCGCCGCAAGGCCGACGAGACCTTCGCCGCCGCCCAGGCCGAGGCCGACGCCGAGGAGGCGGAGGTCTCCTCGACCGCCGAGCGCCGGGTCAAGGAGGCGGAGCAGCACCGGGAGACCGTGCTGAACCGGATCAAGCAGCAGGAGACGGACGCCCAGGCCAAGGCCGACCAGCTGATCGAGCAGGCCCGCCGGGAGGCCGAGAAGATCAACGCGGCGAGCGAGCGCGAGCAGCGCGAGTTCGACACCCGGCTGGACACGGTGCAGCAGCACCTGGACCACATCAAGGCCACGCTGGCCTCGCTCACCGGGGCGGCGGTCGGCCAGATCGAGCCCGAGGCGGTGGCCGACGCGGCGGCTGCTCCCGCGGCTCCCGCGGCTCCCGCGGCGCCTGTCCCGGCTGTGGCCCCGGCGCCGGCGTCGGCACCGGACTCCGCTCCGGCTCCGACGGACGCGGTCGCCGATGCCGGGCCGGTGGACTCGGAGGCGGACACCGGGGAGATCCCGGTGACGAACCTGCGGAAGGCCTCGACCTCCGGGCAGGCGCCGACCGCCCTGCGGGCCGCGGGTGCGGGCACGGGCACGGGCACGGCGGCGGAGAAGGCGACGACGGCGCTGCGCTCGCCGGTCGTCGGCGGGGGCGCCGCCAAGGCGTCCGTCGAGGCCGTGGTGACCGGTCCGGTCACTCCGGCCGCCGTCCCGCCGAAGCCCGCGTCGCCGCCGTCCCCGCAGGCCGCGTCGCCGTCCGCCTCGCCCTCCGAAGCGACGGCTGACGCGGCGGTCGACGGGGACGGCGGTACGGAAGGGAAGGCCGGAGCCGGTGCCCCGTGGCAGTCGGAGGAGGAGACCCGGATCGTCCCGAAGATCATCATCGTCGACGACGGCAGCGGCTACGCGACCCCCAACACCGTGAGCTACCGTCGCCGTTGACGGCGCGCCGGGTCCTCCGGCGGCTGCGCGCCACGGCGCCGCCCGGCCGCCCCGCCCGCGAGCGGCCGGGTGAGTGTCCCGTCCCGGGCCCCGACCGCCTCCTGTCGGGCGGTCGGGGCCTCGCTGTGCAGTCGGCCCGCATCGGTGATCGGCAGTGGTGGCCCGCAACGGTGGCTGGCATCGGTGGCCCGCATCGGTGGCCCGCATCGGTGGCCGGCCGGTGCGGCGAACCGCGCGCCGGCCGGGGAAACGAAGTAGGCCGAGACCCGTGGCGCCCTCCAGGAAAGGGCGCCACGGTTCCCGGCGCTTGGGCGGGCGCCCCCACCCAGGGTCGCCCGGCCTCGCACCTCCGACCCCCATCGGGGGTGCGACAGTGCCGCCACAGCCATCCCCCACGGTTGGGTGCGGCGGGCACGTTCACCATGGTGCGCGATCTCCATGGACGGCCAGTGACCGGAGTATGTCCAGTTCGTGGCGGATGGCCGTGGCGGGTGGGGCGCGGTGTCCGGCTGGTTCGTCCACCCGCCGGTCCGGCGTTCCGGTCGGCGTTCCTGCCGGTGCGCCGTCCAGTGGTTCGTCCCCGGACGCGCCCCCGCCGGGGGTGGGCCGCGGCCGGTCGGGGGAGGGCGGCGCCCGGGCCGGAGGAAGGGGACCGGGCGGCGGTTCGTCCCCGCCCGGCCCCGCCGGGGCGGTACGCCGCGTGCGTGTCCCTGCCGCGGCGTAGTCTGGAGACCCCCGGCCGCTCGGCGTGCCGGGCCGTTCGTGTTGCCCTGGCGGGCCCTCGTCGCCCGGGGGCAGCTCCAGCCACGGGACGAAGAAGAGACCCCAGATGAGCCTGACCGGACTGCTCGATGTCGTCGCGCGGGACGCGGCGCTCGCCGAGGCGATCGAGGCGGCCACCGCCACCGGAGCCGCGGCCGGCGGACGCCGCCACCTGGACCTGGTCGGACCGCCCGCCGCCCGGCCGTTCGCCATCGCCGCACTGGCCCGGGCGCTCGCCGGGCAGGCCGCCGGGGACCGGGGCCGTCCGGTGCTGGCCGTCACCGCCACCGGCCGGGAGGCCGAGGACCTGGCCGCCTCGTTGCGTTCGCTGCTGCCCGCCGACGCGGTCGCCGAGTTCCCCGCCTGGGAGACGCTGCCGCACGAGCGGCTGTCGCCCCGCTCGGACACCGTGGGCCGCCGGCTGGCCGTGCTGCGCCGCATCGTCCACCCGCGGGCGGACGACCCGGCGGCCGGGCCGGTGCAGGTGATCGTCGCCCCGGTCCGCTCGGTCCTGCAGCCGCAGGTCAAGGGCCTGGCCGAGCTGGAGCCGGTGGCCGTCCGGCGGGGGGAGTCGCACGACCTGGAGGAGGTGGCCCGCCGCCTCGCCGCAGCCGCCTACGCCCGCGTCGAACTGGTCGAGAAGCGCGGTGAGTTCGCCGTCCGCGGCGGCATCCTGGACGTCTTCCCGCCGACCGAGGAACACCCCCTGCGGGTGGAGTTCTGGGGCGACGAGGTCGAGGAGATCCGGTACTTCAAGGTCGCCGACCAGCGCTCGCTGGAGATCGCCGAGCACGGCCTGTGGGCGCCGCCCTGCCGTGAGCTGCTGCTCACCGACGAGGTGCGCGCGCGGGCCGCCGAGCTGTCCGCCGAGCACCCCGGACTTGCCGAGATCCTGGACAAGATCGCCGAGGGCATCGCGGTCGAGGGCATGGAGTCGCTGGCGCCGGTGCTGGTGGACGACATGGAGCTGCTGGTCGACGTGTTGCCGCTCGGCTCGGTCGCGGTGGTCTGCGACCCCGAGCGGGTCCGCACCCGGGCCGCCGACCTGGTGGCGACCAGCCAGGAGTTCCTGCACGCCTCCTGGGTCGCGGCCGCGGCGGGCGGCGACCGGCCGATCGACCTGGAGGCGATCGACGTCTCCGCCGCCTCGCTGCGCTCGCTCTCCGAGGTGCGCGAGCACGCCGCCGAGATCGGGCTGCCCTGGTGGTCCGTCAGCCCGTTCGCGACCAGCGAGTCGGCCGTCGACGGCATCCTGGAGTTCGACGCCAACACGCTGACCCTCGGCATGCACGCCGTCGAGGCCTACCGGGGCGACACCGCGCGGGCGATCGCCGACGCCAAGGAGCGGCTGGCCGCCGACTGGCGGGTCGTCATGGTGACCGAGGGGCACGGGCCCGCCTCCCGCCTCGCCGAGGTGCTGGGCAACGAGGGCATCCCGGCCCGGCTGGTCGCCGACCTCGCCGAGGCGCCCACCCGGGACGTCGTCCACGTGTCCTGCGGCTCGATCGAACACGGCTTCGTGGACGAGGAGCTGAAGCTCACCGTCATCACCGAGACCGACCTGTCCGGCCAGAAGTCCTCCACCAAGGACATGCGCCGGATGCCCTCGCGCCGCCGCAACGCGATCGACCCGCTGGCGCTCGCCGCCGGCGACTACGTCGTCCACGAGGCGCACGGCGTCGGCAAGTACGTCGAGATGGTGCAGCGCACCGTCCAGGGCGCCACCCGCGAGTACCTGGTGCTGGAGTACGCCCCGGCCAAGCGCGGCCACCCCGGCGACCGGCTGTTCGTGCCGACCGACCAGCTCGACCAGGTCACCAAGTACGTCGGCGGCGAGGCCCCGACGCTGCACCGGCTCGGCGGCGCGGACTGGGCGAAGACCAAGCAGCGGGCCAAGAAGGCGGTCAAGGAGATCGCCGCCGACCTGATCAAGCTGTACTCGGCGCGGATGGCCGCCCCCGGCCACACCTTTGGCCCGGACACCCCGTGGCAGCGGGAGCTGGAGGACGCGTTCCCGTACGCGGAGACCCCGGACCAGCTGACCACCATCGCCGAGGTCAAGTCCGACATGGAGAAGTCCGTCCCGATGGACCGGCTGATCTGCGGCGACGTCGGCTACGGCAAGACCGAGATCGCCGTGCGGGCAGCGTTCAAGGCGGTCCAGGACGGCAAGCAGGTGGCGGTGCTGGTGCCGACCACGCTGCTGGTGCAGCAGCACTTCTCGACCTTCGCCGAGCGGTACGCCAACTTCCCGGTGACGGTGAAGGCGCTGTCCCGCTTCCAGACCGACAGCGAGGCCAAGGCCGTGCTGGAGGGGCTGTTCGAGGGCTCGGTGGACGTCGTCATCGGCACCCACCGGCTGTTCTCCTCCGAGACCAGGTTCAAGGACCTCGGCCTGGTCATCGTCGACGAGGAGCAGCGCTTCGGCGTCGAGCACAAGGAGCAGCTGAAGAAGCTGCGGGCCAACGTGGACGTGCTCACCATGTCGGCGACCCCGATCCCGCGCACCCTGGAGATGGCGGTCACCGGCATCCGCGAGATGTCCACCATCACCACCCCGCCGGAGGAACGGCACCCGGTGCTGACCTTCGTCGGACCGTACGACGAGAAGCAGATCTCGGCCGCGATCCGGCGTGAACTCCTGCGCGAGGGCCAGGTGTTCTACATCCACAACCGGGTGGAGTCGATCGACAAGGCGGCCGCCCGGCTGAAGGACCTGGTGCCCGAGGCGCGGATCGCCACCGCGCACGGACAGATGGGGGAGACCGCGCTGGAGAAGGTCGTCGTCGACTTCTGGGAGAAGGAGTTCGACGTCCTGGTGTCGACCACGATCGTGGAGTCCGGCATCGACATCTCCAACGCCAACACCCTGATCGTCGAGCGCGGCGACACCTTCGGTCTCTCCCAGCTGCACCAGCTGCGCGGCCGGGTGGGGCGCGGTCGCGAGCGCGGCTACGCGTACATGCTGTACCCGCCGGAGAAGCCGCTCACCGAGACCGCGCACGAGCGCCTGGCCACCATCGCCCAGCACACCGAGATGGGCGCCGGCATGTACGTCGCGATGAAGGACCTGGAGATCCGCGGCGCCGGGAACCTGCTCGGCGGCGAGCAGTCCGGGCACATCGCGGGCGTCGGCTTCGACCTCTACATGCGGATGGTCGGCGAGGCGGTGGCCGAGTTCCGCGAGTCGCTGGCGAGCGGCGGCGAGCCGGAGGAGGAGCCGCTGGAGGTGAAGATCGAGCTGCCGGTCGACGCGCACGTGCCGCACGACTACGCGCCCGGCGAGCGGCTGCGGCTGCAGGCGTACCGCTCGATCGCGGCGGTCAACTCCGAGGACGACATCAAGCAGGTCCGGGACGAACTCGTGGACCGCTACGGCAAGCTGCCCGAGCCGGTGGAGAACCTGCTGCTGGTCGCGGCGCTGCGGCTGTACGCCCGGCGGTGCGGCATCTCGGACATCACCCTGCAGGGCTCCAACGTCCGCTTCGGGCCGGTGGAGCTGCGGGAGTCCCAGCAGCTGCGGCTGAACCGGCTCTACCCGCGCAGCCAGGTCAAGGCGGCGGCCCAGCAGCTCCTGGTGCCCCGGCCGAGCACCGGGCGGATCGGCGGCAAGCCGCTGGTCGGCCGGGAACTGCTGGGCTGGTGCCGGGAGTTCCTGTCGGCCATGTTCGACGACCTGGCGGGGGCGAAGAAGTAGCACCGCCCTCAGGGGTGTCCACGACGGCGGTCTCGGGCTTCGGCCCGGGGCCGCCGTTGCGCGTTCTGCGGCCCCGACGGCTGTGAACGGGGCCGTCAGCCGAGCTTCCACTGGCCGGTCTGCGGGGCGAAGCCGCTGTCCAGGCCGAACTGGGCCTTGTCGAGCTTGGCGTCCTTCGGCACCTCGAAGGTGACGAAGCCGAGGGCGCTCTCGCCGGGAGCGATGTTCGCGGGGACCTGGAAGCTCGGGCCGGCCTTGGTGTCCGCGATCGTCGTGCCGAAGGCCTGGCCCTGGGCGTCCACCACCTTGGCGCTGTTGCCCGGCGCGTCGCTGTAGGCCTTCTTGCCGCTCGCCTTGATCCGGAACTGGATCGCCACGAAGCGCTTGCCGTCGGCCGGGTGGGTGAACTCGTCCGCCCCCTCGGCGTTGTCGACCACCTTCACCAGCGTCACGTCGGCGGTGTCGGCCGGGTCGTTGCCCTTGAGCGCGATGGTGTCGCCGACCTTGGCGGGGGCCTTGGCGGTGTCGGCCGGCTTGCTCTCGGCCGGCTTGCTCTCGGCCGGCTTCGCGGCGTCGGTGCCGGCGGCGGGGGCGGCTGCGGTCTGCTTCGCCTCGGTCGAGACGGAGGAGCCGCCGGTGGAGTTGCATGCCGTCGCGGAGAGCGTCACCAGTGCGGCGCCCAGCAGCAGAGCGGCGGCGCGGCGGGTGGTGGAGCGGCGGACGGCGGTGCGGCGGGCGGTCGTGGACATGGGTGTCTCCCGGTGATCGGTGGTCTTCCCCGTGTCGCCCCCGGTCGGTGGCGACGGAGAAATCACATCACCCGGCTGTGAACCCTGTCAACGATGATTCGAGAAAGAGCTCTGTTCACATGTGAACTCTGATCGTGAGGAGCATCGCTATGCTGTGTGGTCACAGTGCCCCGCTGTGTGGCCACAGCCCCCATCGAAGGAGGCCCCCGTGCCGGACCGCCCCGAAGTCACCGCCGTCGAGATCGCCCGGCTGGCCGGCGTCGGCCGGGCCGCGGTCAGCAACTGGCGGAGGCGCCACCCCGACTTCCCCCGCCCGGTCGGCGGCACCGACGCCAGCCCGACCTTCGCGCTCGCCGACGTGGACTCCTGGCTGCGCGCCCAGGGCAAGATCGCCGAACTCCCCCTGCTGGAGCAGGTGTGGCAGCTCGTCGACACCCTCCGCGACCCGGCCGGCCACCCCGCCGCCCCGCTGGTCGAGGCGGGCGCACTGCTCCTGCTGCTGCACCGGGCGCCCACGCGCTGGGCGGAGCTCGCCGACCAGCCCGACACCCGGCTCGCCCTCGCGCTGCCCCGGGCCGTGGCCGACACCTCCGTTCACACCTTCGGCCCGGCGGGCGCCCGCCTCCTGGGCCTCCCCGGCCTGCTCGGCAGCACCCAACTGGACCTCGCCCGACGGCTCGCCGCGCTCGCCGCCGACGCCGGCCCGGCCGGCGCGTACGAGCAGCTGCTCACCCGCCACGCCGAGGCCAACACCCGGCAGCTCAGCCCCACCCCGCCGGAGGCCGCCGAACTGCTCGCCGCCGTCGCCGGCGTTCCCGCCACGGTGCTCGACCCGGCCGTCGGCCTCGGTGCCGTCCTCCTCGCACACCCGCCGACCACCGCCCGCTACGGCCAGGACGCCGACCCGGTCGCCGCGGCCCTCACCCGACTCCGGCTCGCCCTGCACACCCCCGGCGACGAGCCCGGCCCGCTCCCGCTGGAACTGCGCACCGGCGACGCCCTGCGGGCCGACGGCTACCCCGGCGACACCTTCGAGGCCGTGCTCTGCCAGCCGCCGTACAACGAACGCGACTGGGGCCACGACGAGTTGCAGTTCGACGCCCGCTGGCCCGGCGGGCTCGTGCCGCCGCGCGGCGAGTCCGAACTCGCCTGGGTGCTGCACTGCCTCGCCCACACCCGCCCCGGCGGTCTGGCCGCGCTCCTGCTCCCGCCGACCGTCGCCACCCGCCGCTCCGGCCGCCGCGTCCGCGCCGAACTGCTCCGCTCCGGCGCGCTGCGCGCCGTCATCGCGCTGCCCGCCGGAGCCGCCCCGCCGTACGGCGTCCCGCTGCACCTGTGGGTGCTGCGCGCGCCCCGGCCGGGCGACGACTTCCGCCAGGTGCTGCTGCTCGACGCCGGGGCGGCGCACTCCACCCGGGCGGCGCTGGCCAGCGGGGCCGCGGCGGCGCCCGCCGCCGAGGGCGGGCGGGACAAGGTCGACTGGCCAGAGCTGCGCCGCACCGTCCTGGGCGCCTGGCGCGGCTTCGACCTGGCAGCCCGTGAGGGCCTGCCGGTCCCGGCCGACCGCCCCGGCGTCCACCGGGCCGTGGCCGCCATCGACCTGCTCGACGACGAGACCGACCTCTCCCCGGCGCGGCACGTCCCGCCCGCCGCCCCGCTCGGCGGCGCGGCCGAACTCTCCCACGTCGCCGGCCGGTTGGCCGAGCTCCTGGCCGGCCTGGCCGACCCGGTCGCGCTGCTGCCGCAGCCGGGTGGGCAAGCGGGCGTCGCGGCGGGCGTCGCACCGGCCTTTGCGGCGGGGGCCGAGTCCGGTGCCGGGTCCGTCGGCGTGGTCACCGTCGGCGAACTGGTCCGCAGCGGTGCGCTGGAGGTGTACTCCTCCGGCACCGGCACCGGCACCGGCACCGGCTCGGCGGGGGCGGGAGCGGGCCGTACGGGAGCGGCCGGTGAGGCAGCGGGCGGCACCCTCGTCGTCACCGACCAGGACCTCGCCACCGGCGCCGCGCCCAGCACCGTCCTCGCCACCGGAACCGGCCCCGCCGGGGACGTCCGCACCCGGCCCGGCGACGTCCTCGTCCCCGCCCTCGGCGGCGGCACCGCCCGCGTCGTCCCCGCCGAGGGCCCGCTGGTCGGCGCCGCCCTCGGACGCCAACTCCACCTGCTGCGGCCCGACCCGGGCGCCCTCGACCCCGAGTTCCTGGCCGGCCACTTCCGTTCCACCGCCGGCACCCGGCGCGCCGCCAGCCACGCCACCACCACCGCCCGCCTCGACATCCGCCGGGTCGAGCTGCCCCGCCTCCCGCTCCCCGCCCAGCGGCGGCTCGGCGCCGCCTTCGCCGGCCTCGCCGCCTTCGACACCGCGCTCGGCCAGGCCGCCGCCCTCGGACGCACCCTGGTCCAGGGCGCGACGGACGCACTGGCGACGGGCACCCTGGCGCCGCCGACCGAATGAGGTGACGCAGGCTCAGTGGCGGTCCGCCGTCGGCCGGGTGGCGGCCCAGTAGCGGGGCGGTACCGGCGCGATACCGATGCGGCACCGAGCGGACGGAAGGCCTCCGGGCCGACCGGGCCGGACGGTACGGTGTGCTGAACCGTTCGCACCGCCACCGGTCCTCACCAGCTCAGGAGCGCGCATGTCAGGGCAGTACCCGGGGCAGTTCGGACCGCCGCCCGGCGGCACGCCGTACGGGCCGGGCGCGGCTCCGGCGACGGGCGCGGTTCCGCCGGCGGGCGCGGCGCCGGGTACCGGCCGGGCTCCGGTGCCCGGCCGATTCGGGACGCCCGTGCGGGTCGCGTGCGCGCTGGCCCCGCTGCTGACGGTCGGCCTGCTCGGCGTCGTCCCCTCGCTGGTGCTGGCGGTCCGGCGCAGACGGGCGTACGACATCGTCGGCGCGGTGGTGTTCTGCGCGCTGCTGCTGACCCTGATGGTCTCCGCCGGAATCGCCGGCAGCCTCCAGGACCCGACCGCCGACACCACCGGCCAGATCACCCTGGTCGTGCTGTGGCTGGTGCCCACGGCGCACTTCCTGCTGATGGACCGCCGCGCGGTGTGGGAGTCCGGCCGGCCCGCACCGCAGGCGGCAGCACCGTACGCGGCACCCTACGCGGCACCGGCCGCTGCGCCCTACCCCGCGTACGGCTCGCCGCCCGCCACGCCGTACGCGGCGACCGTGCCCGGGTACGGCGCACCCGCGCCGGCCGCCGGTCCCGCACCTGCCGCTCCCACCGCGCCGGGGGCTCCCTCCGCGCCCGCCGCCCCGGCCCCCGGGACCGCCCACGACCTGCGCGAACTCGGCGAGTTGCTGCGCCGGCAGGCCCGCAAGGACCAGCCGTGACCACCACCCGGCTGATCGCCGATCGCTACCGGCTCACCGAGAAGATCGGCCACGGCGGCATGGGCCAGGTCTGGGCCGGTCGGGACGAACGCCTGCACCGCGCGGTCGCGGTCAAGCTGCTCCGCCCCGAGCACCTGCTCCCCGGCGGCACCGGCCGTACCGGAGGCGAACGCGGCAGCCACGGGGACGAGTTGCGCCGCCGGTTCCTGCGCGAGTGCCGGGTCACGGCGGCGCTCGACCACCCCGGACTGGTCACCGTCTTCGACGCGGGCGAGGACGAGGGCGAGCTCTACCTCGTCATGCAGCGCATCCCGGGCGTCAGCCTGGCCGACATCATCGCCGAGGACGCACCCTTCCCCATCGAGCGCGCCGTGGCCGTTGCCGCCCAGGTCTGCACCGCGCTGGCTGCCGTCCACGCCATCCCGGTGGTCCACCGGGACCTCAAGCCCAGCAACGTCATGGTCCGCGAGGACGGCCGCACCGTCCTGCTCGACCTCGGCATCGCCACCGCCCTCGACACCGAGGCCACCCGCCTCACCCTCACCGGCGTGCCGGTCGGCAGCCCCTCCTACATGGCCCCCGAACAGGCCCTCGCCGCCACCACCGACCCGCGCAGCGACCTCTACGCGCTGGGCTGCCTGCTGCACGAGATGCTCGCCGGCGAGGAGCCGTTCCGGGCGCCCACCGCGCTCGGCGTCCTGCGCCGACACGTCGACGAACCGCCCGTCCCGCTGCGGGAGTTGCGCCCCGAGGTGCCGCACGGACTGGAGCGGCTGGTCCTCGACCTCCTCGCCAAACAGCCCGCCGACCGCCCCGCCGACGCCCAGACGGTGTACGGGCGGCTGCTCCCGCTGCTGCCCCCGGCCACGGGCACCCCGCAGCCCCGCTACACGCCGCTGCCCGACCCCGTACGGCCGTACCGGTTCCCGCACCAACCGCAACCCGCCGTCGTCGCCCCGGCCCCGCCGGTCCGCCCGGAACCGAGCCCGTTCCTGCGCACGCCCGTCCCGTCCCGTCCGTCCGTCCTGTCCGGACCGTCCGCACCGGCGGCTCCGGTGGTTCCGCCCGCTCCCGCCACTCCGCCGCCGTCGCTCCCCGACCTGGGTGCCCAGTGCGCCCGTCTCTCCGACCTCGTCGACGCCGGCCGTCACACCGAGGTCCTCGACCTCGCCGTCGGCCTGCTGCCCCGGGCCGAGGCCGAACTCGGTGACGCCGCACCCCTGGTCCGCACCATCCGCACCATCTACGCCCGCACCCTCCTCCACGAGGGCCACTCCCGGCAGGCCCTCCCCGAGTACCGCCGCCTGGCCGCCACCGCCGACGGCGGCCCGCACGGCCCCCAGGGCCTCGACCACCGCTACCGCGCAGCGATCTGCCTCGAACACCTCGGCCACGGCGCCGAAGCCCTCGCCGAGTACCAGGCCCTCCTCACCGCCCACACCGCCCGCCTCGAATCCGGCCTCGACACCGACCCCGAGCGGACCTACGACCTGCGCGAACGCATCGGCCTCCACCTCGCGGCCACCGGCGACCCGCAGAACGCCTGGCAGTGGCTGCTCCCCCTCCTCCTCGACCGCGAACGCCGCGACGGCCCCCACCACCCCGCCGTCCGCCGCCTCCGCCAGTCCCTCTCCACCCTCAACCCCCACCCCACCCCCTGGCCCCCACCCACAGGCCGGTCATAGGACGCCAGCGGGACGGTTCCCCCTCCACCCTCACCCCCTCACCTCACTCCGTGGCCCCGACCGCAGCCGGGGCAATTCCTTCTCCGCCCTCAACCCTCACCCCTTGGCCTGCGACCGGGGCGGGGAGTGGGAAGTCGGTGGGACCGACTTCCTGTGGCGCCCCTATGGGGCTCGGAGTCTTGGCCCTCGCGGCCTCGCGGCCTCGCGGCCTCGCGGACCGCTCACCGCTCCACCCCCCACCTCACCCGATGGCCCTCCGCGGGCGGGGAGTGGGAAGTGGGCTGGGCCGATCTCTGATGCGGCGCAGGGACTTCGTTGTTCCGCTCGTGCGCTGCCTCCGCCAATCCCGCTCCCCGTCGCCGACTGGCCGGAGTGGGAAGTCGGCGGGTCCGACTTCTGGGGCAGGGTCTCGCTGCGGGCAGCTTCGACCGTCCCGCGGTTCTGGACCGCCGAGGGCTGCGTGGGGGATGAGGCCGGCTCCGCCGTTCGACCGCCGGGCTGGTCGACGTCCGGTGGGCGGGGTGTGTCGTCCCGCGCCCACCCGGGCCACCGGGTGGGGTGGGGTGGGTGGGGCGAGGGCCGCAGGTGGCCGCGGTGGGCGGGTAGGTTCGGGGTGTGACGACGAATGTTCCCGGTGCCAAGTTGATTCTGCTGACCACGACCCACCGGGTGGCCCCCGGGTTGCTGGCGTGGCCGGCGTGGGAGGCGTTGCGGGCGGCGGGGCGGGTGTTGGTGGCGGACGAGGGGCATCCGCAGGTGGCGGCGGTCCGGCAGGCCGGGGTCGTGGTGGAGGTGGTGGCGCCCGGTTCGGCGCCCGCGTTGGCGCGGCTGTTGACCGAGCAGCCCGCCGGGGCCGGGGCGACGGTGTGGCTGGGCAGTCCGGACGGGGATCCGGGGCTGACGGACGCGCTCGCGCGGCTCGCGGTGGAGCGGGCCGGTGAGGTGCCGGAGATCGAGGTGCTGCCGGGTTCGTACGACCTGCCGGGGGCGCGGCTGCTGGACCTGGTGACGGTGATGGACCGGCTCCGCTCGCCGGGCGGTTGCCCGTGGGATGCCGAGCAGACGCACGAGAGCCTGGTGAAGTACCTGGTCGAGGAGGCGTACGAGCTGGTCGAGGCGATCGAGGAGGGGGACCGCGACACGCTGCGCGAGGAGCTGGGGGACGTCCTGCTCCAGGTGTTCTTCCACTCCCGGATCGCCGAGGAGCACCCGACCGGGGCCTTCTCGATCGACGACGTGGCGGGGGACATCGTCGAGAAGCTGATGTACCGGCACCCGCACGTGTTCGGGGACGTCGAGGCCGGGGGCGCCGCCGAGGTGGAGGCGAACTGGGAGCAGCTGAAGGCCGCGGAGAAGGCGGACCGCGAGTCGGTGCTGGACGGCGTGCCGGCCGGGCTGCCCGCGCTGGCGTACGCGGCGAAGCTGGTGTCGCGGGTGCGCCGGTCGGGCTTCGCGGGGGTGCCGGACGAGCCGTACGAGCTGCCGGCCGAGCTGACCGAGGAGTCGGCGGGCCGGCTGCTGCTCGCGGTGGCGCAGCGGGCGCACGACGCCGGGGTGGACGTGGACGCGGCGCTGCGCTCGGCCGCGCGCGGTTACCGGGACGCGGTGCGCGCGGCCGAGGGCCTCAAGCCGGTCGGGCAGCCCGGCGTGGAGCCGGACGGGGAGTAGGCGCTCAGGCCGCCGTGGCGGTGCTCTCCACCGGGCGCCGCTGCGGCGGGACGAGTTCGCCGATGGCTTCGCCGACGAGGACGACGAGTTCGGCGAGGCGTTCCAGGTCGAGGTGGTCGGGCAGGTCGGCGAGGGAGACGATCCGCTCGCCGTCCGGGCCGGCGACTGCGAACAGGTCGATCGGCCCGAGGTGCTTCTCCGCGGTGTCGACGAGGGCGGCGACGTCGCTGGGGCGACGGATGTCGCCGGAGACGCCGACGACGGGGCAGCCCGGCCGGTCGAGTTCGGCGGCGAGGTCCTCGGCGATGCCGACGTGCTGGTCGGCGATCAGCATTCCGGCGGCGCCGGCCGCGGAGAACCGGCGGGCGAGGTCGGCGCCCGACCCGCCGTCGAGTACCGCGATGACGACGACTGACCCGCTGACCCGCATGGTCTGCTCCTCCCTGTGGGCGACACCGCACCGGCGCCCACGCGTACTGCGGAGGATCGTAGGCACGACCTGACCCTCCGCAACAGGGATTACCCCTCAGGTGACCAGGCTCACGCCCGCCGTCCGGCCAAGAGCTGTCCAAGAGCTGTCCACGGACCGTCCACGGGTCGTCCACGGAGTGTTGGCGCGCCCGTCGTACGCCGTTGTCACGGGGGTCGCGAGCCGTCGGCGGAGGGGGAGCGCACCCAGCGGATACGGTCGACCCATGCCAGCTCAGCCCGACCCCGCCCGGCCCGCAGCCACCGCGTCCGACGCAACCGCGCCCGCAGATCCCGCCCGGCCCGCAGCCACCCCGTCGGACGCCGCCGCCCCGCAGTCGGACGTCGCCGCTCCGCAGCCCGGGGCCGAAGTTCCGCAGTCCGACGTCGCCGCTCCGCAGCTGTTCACCTGGGAGTTCGCCGCCGATCCGTACCCCGCCTACGCCTGGCTGCGCGAGCACGCCCCGGTGCACCGCACCAAGCTGCCGAGCGGCGTCGAGGCCTGGCTGGTGACCAGGTACGCGGACGCCCGGCAGGCGCTCGCGGACGCCCGGCTTTCGAAGAACCCGGCGCACCACAGCGAGCAGGCGCACCGCACCGGCCGGGTGGGCATTCCGGGGGAGCGGCAGGCGGACCTGATGACGCACCTGCTGAACATCGACCCGCCGGACCACACCCGGCTGCGCCGCCTGGTGTCGAAGGCGTTCACCCCGCGCCGGGTGGCCGAGTTCGAGCCGCGGGTGCAGCAGCTCACCGACCGGCTGATCGACGGCTTCGCGCAGCGCGGCTCGGCGGACCTGATCCACGAGTTCGCCTTCCCGCTCCCCATCTACGCGATCTGCGACATGCTGGGCGTGCCGGCCGAGGACCAGGACGATTTCCGCGACTGGGCCGGGATGATGATCCGGCACGGCGGCGGCCAACGGGGCGGCGTGGGGCGGGCGGTGAAGCGGATGCGGGCGTACCTGCTGGAGCTGATCCACCGCAAGCGGGCGGACCTCGGGGACGACTTGATCTCGGGCCTGATCCGCGCGAGCGACCACGGCGAGCACCTGACCGAGAACGAGGCCGCGGCGATGGCCTTCATCCTCCTCTTCGCGGGTTTCGAGACGACCGTGAACCTGATCGGCAACGGGACGTACGCGCTGCTGCGCAACCCGGACCAGCGCCGGTTGCTGCAGGAGTCGGTGGCGCGCGGGGAGAGCGCGCTGCTGGAGACGGGCATCGAGGAACTCCTCCGCTACGACGGGCCGGTGGAGCTGGCGACCTGGCGGTTCGCGACGCGTCCGGTGACCATCGGCGGGGTGGACATCCCGGTCGGCGATCCGGTGCTGGTGGTGCTGGCCGCCGCGGACCGCGATCCGGCCCGGTTCGCGGACGAGAACACCCTGGACCTGGCCCGGACGGACAATCCGCACCTGGGGTTCGGGCACGGCATCCACTACTGCATCGGCGCCCCGCTGGCCCGTTTGGAGGGGCGTGCCGCACTGGCCACGCTGCTTTCCCGGCTGCCCGATCTGCAGCTCGCGGAAAGCCCGGAGAATCTGCGCTGGCGGGGCGGTCTGATCATGCGTGGCCTGCGGGAACTCCCGGTCGAATTCACTCCGGAGAGCCGCTCCCCGCATACGCCGCCGCACGCTCCTTCCGCGCCCCCGGCGAACTGACGCGAGGTGGCGGAACGCCGGGCGGCGCGCTGACGGAACGTCGCCCGGCCGGCTTCCGGAGGGGTGTGAAAACCCATCAACGCGGACATAGTGGCGCCGTTGGTAGGCGATCGGACACACGCCGTAATTTCTGTGTGATATCCGGGATATGAGCTTGTGATCGGTCTGAAGATCTGTCTACTCTCCCTGGAGTTCGCAGCTGCGGACCTCGTGCGCGGAACGCCGAATCCTGCCCGCCGCGTCACGGGAAACCGACCAGAACCCTGGGCAGGGGCGGGGGAACCAGGTTTGTTGCCGTTCCCCACGGCTTGGGGTGAAGCCGCCCGAGCGGAATCGTTTCCGCGCACGGCGGCCGGGCCACCTCCCGGTCCGAACCCGACAGCTCACCTCGCAGGCGTGCGGAGAGGGACCTCTTCATGCTGTTCGTTGGAACTGGCCGTCACCGTCGTCGCACCCAGGCCGAGAAGGCCATCGCCGTCGCCGGTGTGGCCGGCGTCGGACTCGCGATGCCGCTCCTCACCGCCACCGGTGCCTCCGCCGCCCCGGTCTCCACCTGGGACGCCGTCGCCCAGTGCGAGAGCGGCGGCAACTGGAGCATCAACACCGGCAACGGCTACTACGGCGGCCTGCAGTTCACCTCCAGCACCTGGAAGGCGTACGGCGGCACCTCGTACGCGGCGCAGGCCAACCAGGCCAGCAAGGCGCAGCAGATCTCGATCGCCGAGAAGGTGCTCGCCTCGCAGGGTCCCGGCGCCTGGCCGGTCTGCTCCGTCAAGGCCGGCCTGACCAAGGGCGGTGCCCCGGCGTCCGTCGACACCTCCTCGGACTCCAAGCCGCAGTCGGCTCCGCAGCAGCAGACGCCCAAGCGGCAGGCCCAGAAGCCGGCCGAGAAGCCGGTCCAGAAGCCCGCCGAGAAGCCGGCCGCGAAGCCCGTCCAGAAGCAGGCCCCGAAGCACGCCGCCCCCGCGCAGGCCGAGAAGCCCGTCGACCAGTCGGCGCAGCAGTACGTCCCCAAGCACGCGGCCCCGCGCCCCGCGCAGCCGGCCCCGGCCGCGCAGACCGGCCACGACTACACCGTCCACGCCGGTGACACGCTGTCGAGCATCGCCGCCACCCAGGGCGTGTCCGGCGGCTGGCACGCGCTGTACGAGCAGAACCGCTCCACCGTCGGCGGCGACCCGGACCTGATCCTGCCCGGCCAGGTGCTGCACCTCGGCTGAGCCGGCGTGTCCCTGGCGGCACCGGCGACACGCGTGACAGGGGGTCGGTCCGGCCGGCCCCCTTCGTCCGCATTCGCCCGCTCCGGTGGGACAAGCAGGTGAACTACCGGTGGGTAGCGGGGCCACACGCTGAGACGGGACCGAGGCCGACGTGGCCTGGAGAGCCCGGGCGGTTAGGCTCTGGTCCGTAACGACTCCGCAATCGTCCCGCCGACAGCGCCACCGTCAGCGGGACCCTGCTTCCGCAAGGAGATGCCTCGTGCCGTCCATCGATGTCGTCGTAGCCCGTGAGATCCTCGACTCCCGCGGCAACCCCACGGTCGAGGTCGAGGTCGGCCTCGACGACGGCAGCACGGGTCGTGCCGCTGTCCCGTCGGGTGCCTCCACCGGTGCCTTCGAGGCCCTGGAGCTGCGCGACGGCGACAAGAACCGCTACTTCGGCAAGGGCGTGGAGAAGGCCGTCCTCGCCGTCATCGAGCAGATCGGCCCGGAGCTGGTCGGCTACGACGCCACCGAGCAGCGCCTGATCGACCAGGCCATGCTGGACCTGGACGCCACCCCGGACAAGTCCTCGCTCGGGGCCAACGCCATCCTGGGCGTCTCGCTGGCCGTCGCGCACGCCGCCTCCGAGGCCAGCGACCTGCCGCTGTTCCGCTACCTGGGCGGCCCGAACGCGCACGTCCTGCCGGTCCCGATGATGAACATCCTCAACGGCGGCTCGCACGCGGACTCCAACGTCGACATCCAGGAGTTCATGATCGCCCCGATCGGCGCGGAGTCCTTCTCCGAGGCCGTCCGCTGGGGCGTCGAGGTCTACCACACCCTCAAGGGCGTGCTGAAGGAGCGCGGGCTGTCCACCGGCCTGGGCGACGAGGGCGGCTTCGCGCCGAACCTGGACAGCAACCGCGAGGCCCTGGACCTGATCACCGAGGCCATCCAGAAGGCCGGCTACGTGCCCGGCCGTGACGTCGCGCTGGCCCTGGACGTCGCCGCCTCCGAGTTCTACCAGGACGGCGCCTACCAGTTCGAGGGCAAGGCCCTCTCGGCCGCCGAGCTCATCGAGTACTACGCCGAGCTGGTCGCCGCCTACCCGCTGGTCTCCATCGAGGACCCGCTGGACGAGTCGGACTGGGACGGCTGGAAGGCCATGACCGTCAAGCTGGGCGACAAGGTCCAGCTGGTCGGCGACGACCTGTTCGTCACCAACCCGGCCCGCCTGGCCAAGGGCATCGAGACCGGCACCGCCAACGCGCTGCTGGTGAAGGTGAACCAGATCGGCTCGCTGACCGAGACCCTGGACGCCGTCGAGCTGGCCCAGCGCAACGGCTACCGCTGCATGATGTCGCACCGCTCCGGCGAGACCGAGGACGTCACCATCGCCGACCTGGCCGTCGCCACCAACTGCGGCCAGATCAAGACCGGTGCCCCGGCCCGCTCCGAGCGCGTCGCCAAGTACAACCAGCTGCTGCGCATCGAGGAGATCCTCGACGACGCCGCCGAGTACGCCGGCCGCGGCGCCTTCCCGCGCTTCAAGCACGAGGGCTGAGACCGCGAGGTCGAGGGCCGAGCGCTCCCGGTAGCGCAAGCCTGACCGGTGCCCCGCCGTCCACCCCGTAGGGTGGACGGCGGGGCACCGTCGCGACCAGGAGGGGATACGGGAGATGGCAGGCTGGAGGATCCCGGGCTTGGCGGCCCGGCCTCGGTTCACGAGCCGGGCGACCGTCCTCGTCCTGGTGCTGTGCTCGCTGGTGGCGATCCTCGCCTACCCGACGCGGCAGTTCATCTCCCAGCGCGCCGAGATCTCCGCCCAGCGGGCGAAGGCCGACCACGTGCGCCAGCAGGTCGAGCAGCTGCGCCGGGACCGGGCCCGCTGGCAGGACCCGGAGTACGTCAAGGCGCAGGCGCGCGCCCGGCTGCACTACGCGGTGCCGGGGGAGACCCCGTACATCGCGGTGGATCCGGCCGGCCAGGCCTCCGCCAAGCCCTCCTCGTCCGCCGCCGGCGCCCCCGCCACCGGGGTGGCCGCCGGTCAGGCGACGGCCGCCAAGCCCTGGTACACCAGCATCTGGGACTCGGTCGACGCCGCCGACACCGCCGCGCCGGCCCCCGGCACCCCCCTTTCGCTCCCACCGTCCCCCGTTGGAGACACCTCCCCCCATGACCACTGAGAACCACCCCGCCGTCTCCGACGCCGACGTCGCGGCCATCGCCGCCCAGCTCGGCCGGGTGCCGCGCGGCCTGCGCGGCGTGGCCCACCGTTGCCCGTGCGGCAACCCGGACGTCGTGGAGACGGCTCCCCGCCTGCCCGACGGCACGCCGTTCCCGACGCTCTACTACCTGACCTGCCCCAAGGCCGCCTCGCTGATCGGCACCCTGGAGGCGGAAGGCGTCATGAAGGACCAGACGGCCCGGCTCGCCGAGGACCCGGAGCTGGCCGCCGCCTACCAGGCGGCGCACGAGGACTACATCGCCCGGCGCGACGCCATCGAGGTGCTGGAGGGCTTCCCGAGCGCCGGCGGCATGCCGGACCGGGTGAAGTGCCTGCACGTGCTGGTCGGCCACTCGCTGGCGGCCGGCGAGGGCGTCAACCCGCTCGGCGACGAGGCGATCGGCATGCTGGAGGACTGGTGGGCGAAGGGCCCGTGCGTCTCCCCGGCCGAGGTCCAGGCGGCCGGTGAGCGGGTCGCCCGCAACCGCGCCAAGGGTCAGGACCACGACGCCGTGATCGCCGCCAAGCAGCAGAAGACCGCCGAGCGCGCCGCCAAGAAGCGTGCCGCGCAGGAGCCGGCCGAGGACGCGGCGCAGGACGCGGCGGCCCCGGGCGGGTCGGCCGGGGCCGCCGGCGGGCAGCAGGAGTCGCAGTGACCATGACCCGAGTCGCCGCGATCGACTGCGGCACCAACTCGATCCGGCTGCTGGTCGCCGACCTGGACCCGGAGACCGGGGAGATCACCGACCTCGACCGCCGGATGATCGTCAACCGGCTGGGCCAGGGCGTGGACCAGACCGGCCGGCTGCACCCGGACGCGCTGGCCCGCACCTTCGCGGCCTGCCGGGAGTACCAGGAGATCATCTCCGGCTTCGGGGTCGGCCCGGAGCGGGTGCGCTTCGTCGCCACCAGCGCCTCCCGGGACGCCGAGAACAGCGACGAGTACGTCAAGGGCGTGCGCGACGTCCTGGGCGTCGAGCCCGAGGTGGTGAGCGGCGAGGAGGAGGCGCGACTGTCCTTCCTGGGCGCCACCAAGGAGCTGACCGGAGGTCAGTTCCCCGCCCCCTACCTGGTGTTCGACCTCGGTGGCGGCTCGACCGAGTTCGTGCTCGGCGCGGAGGACGTGCAGGCGGCGCGCTCGGTGGACATCGGCTGCGTGCGGCTCACCGAGCGGCACTTCGGCGGCGCCGAGCTGCCCTCCGCGGAGCAGGTCGCCGAGGCCCGGGCGCACGTGCGGGCCGAGCTGGACAAGGCCGAGGAGGTCGTCCCGCTGACCGGCGCGGCCACCCTGGTGGGCCTGGCCGGGACGGTCACCACGGTGTCCGCGATCGCCCAGGGCCTGCCGGACTACGACTCCGCCGCGATCCACCACTCGCGGATCGGCCGGGAGCGGGTCGCCGAGATCGCCCGCGAGCTGCTGGCCGCGACCCACGCCGAGCGCGCGGCCATCCCCTCGATGCACCCGGGCCGGGTGGACGTGATCGCGGCCGGCGCGCTGGAGCTGCTGGAGATCATGGAGCGCACCGGCGCCGCCGAGGTGGTCGTGAGCGAGCACGACATCCTGGACGGGATCGCCTGGGGTATCGCCCCCTGACCCCCGGCAGGGCTTACCCGACCGGCCCCGGCACCCCTTTCGGGGGGCCGGGGCCGGGACGCGCCCGGGCCCGTGCGAAAAGGTTCGTGAATTTCTTCACATGACGATCGGGCCATTCGTCGCACCGGCTCGCCCGCTACGTCCGAATTGTGGGACCGAAGGCCTCCCGGTAGTGACGCCCCTTGGATCGCAGGTCAGGGCTCGTTCGGGGTTTGAAAATCAAAACCACGCGCGGGAACGCGGGCCCCGTACGGATCGTTGCTGCTCAGCAGGGTGGTGCTCCGGCGCATGTTCACGAGGGGGCGTGAAGGGCCGTGAGGTTGCGCGCCCGTGCCGGTTTTGTGGCCGCGGAGTGTAGCACGGGGGGTCCATGAGCTTGTGACCGGGCTCACGAAGGCTGCTCCGGACGGTGCTGGATACTTTCGGATATGAGCACCACGGAGCGTCCTCGCATCCTCATTGTCGGCGGTGGTTACGTCGGCCTGTATGCCGCGATGCGCATCCTCAAGAAGATGCGCTACGGCGAAGCGACCGTCACGGTCGTGGACCCGCGGTCGTACATGACGTACCTGCCCTTCCTCCCCGAGGCGGCCGGCGGCAACGTCGCGCCCCGCAACCTCGTCGCGCCGCTGCGCAGCGCCCTCAAGCAGGCGGAGGTGCTGACCGGGTCCGTCACCGGCATCGACCACGCCCGCAAGGTCGCCACGGTCCAGCCCGCGGCCGGCGACAGCTACGAGCTGCCCTTCGAGTACCTGGTCGTCGCGACCGGCTCGGTCTCCCGCACCTTCCCGATCCCGGGTCTGGCGGAGAACGGCATCGGCATGAAGACGGTCGAGGAGGCCATCGGCCTCCGCAACCACGTCATGGCCCAGCTCGACAAGGCCGAGTCCACCACGGACGAGGAGGTCCGCCGCAAGGCCCTGACCTTCGTCGTCATCGGCGGTGGCTTCGCCGGCATCGAGACGATCGCCGAGATCGAGGACATGGCGCGCGACGCGTCCAAGCTGTACCGGACCGTCAGCCGCGACGACATGCGCTTCGTCGTGGTCGAGGCCGCCAACCGGATCCTCCCCGAGATGGGCCCGGACCTCGGTCTGTGGACCAAGGAGAAGCTCGAAGAGCGCAACATCGAGGTCTACATCGAGACCTCGATGGACTCCTGCGTCGACGGCCACGTCATGCTGAAGAACGGCATGGAGATGGACGCCTCCACCATCGTGTGGACGGCCGGCGTGAAGCCGAACCCGGTGCTGTCCGAGTTCGGTCTGCCGCTGGGCCCGCGCGGCCACGTCGACACCGCGCCGACCCTCCAGGTCCAGGGCTTCGACTACGTCTGGGCCGCCGGCGACAACGCCCAGGTCCCGGACCTCGCCGCCGGCGAGGGCGCCTGGTGCCCGCCGAACGCGCAGCACGCCTGCCGTCAGGCCGTCGTCCTCGGCGACAACGTGATCTCCGGCATGCGCGGCTTCCCGCAGGCGGAGTACAAGCACAAGAACCTCGGTGCGGTCGCCGGTCTCGGCCTGCACAAGGGTGTCGCGATCCTCTTCGGCAAGTACAAGCTGAAGGGCCGTCCGGCCTGGTGGTTCCACCGCCTGTACCACGGCGCGATGGTGCCGACCTTCAACCGCAAGGTCCGCGTCTTCACCGACTGGACCCTCGCGATGTTCCTGAAGCGCGAGATGGTCGGCCTCTCCCAGATGGAGAAGCCGCAGCTTCCGATCCAGGAGGTCACCCCGCCCACCAAGCCCGTCGAGGCCGCCAAGCCGGTCGCCGACAAGGAACTCGCGAGCAAGTAAGCGACTGAGACCCCGGTGTGGGAGCACCGGGGTATGAGTCGGAGGCCCTCCGCCCGGCAGCGTTGCCGGACCACGACCTCCGTGGTGCTCAGCCGGCCCTGTGACCGGGCGGAGTACAGCAGTAGGAGAGCCCCTGCCGGGATCGGCAGGGGCTCTCCGCGCGTCCCGGGTCAGTCGGTCTTGATGCTCGACAGGATGTCCAGCCCGGCCGCCCGGCGGGCCGGCCAGATCGCGGCCACCAGGCCCACCACTCCGGCGAGCGCCAGGAACAGCGCCAGCTGGCCGTACGGCAGGACGGTGGTCAGCCCGGCCAGACTGGACTTCAGGGTGCCGTTGATCGCCCAGGCGATGAAGCACCCGAGGGCCAGGCCGATGCCGGCGCCGAACAGCGAGATCACCACGGACTCCAGACGGACCATCCGCTTGATGCCCCGGCGGTCCAGGCCGATCGCCCGCAGCATCCCGATCTCGCGCTTGCGCTCGAAGACCGACATCGCCAGCGTGTTGATCACGCCCAGGATCGCGATCAGGACCGCCATGCCCAGCAGGCCGTACATCAGGTTCAGCGCGAAGGTGATGGTCTGGCTGAAGCCGTCGCGGACGTCCTGCTTGGACTTCACCTCGATCACCGGGTTGGCGCCGGTGGCGTCCTTGAGCGACTGCTTGAGGGTGTCGGTGGCACCGTCCTTGCCCTTGACGAGGACGTCGGAGACGTACGGCTTCGGGTCGTGCTTGGCGATCTCGCTGTTGGCCAGCAGGGCCGGGCCGAGCATGCCGCCCGTCCTGTACACGCCGCCGACGGTGAGCTGCCCCTTGGTGTCGTCCGGGTAGGAGACGGTCATGGTCGAGCCGGTGGTGACGTTGAACTTCTTGGCGACGTCCTCGTCCACCAGCAGCTGGCCCTTGCCGAGCGCGGCGGCGGACCCGCTGGTCAGCTCGATGTCGACCAGCTGGTCGAAGGTCGCCGTGTCCAGACCGGAGATCGACTTGCCGGTGCCGTCGAGCTCCCAGTACGCGGTGGTCATCGGCGAGGAGGCCGCCACCCCGGGTGCCTTGGCGATCTGCGCGGGCACCTGCTCGGAGAGGTTCATGCCGTTGGCGGTCGAGACGATGTAGTCGGCCTTCATCGAGCTGGTGACGGCCCGGTCCACCACGTCCGACACCGAGGCGCCGATCACGGTGAGGCCGCTGACCAGGGTCAGGCCGATGGTGAGCGCCGCGGCCGTCGCGGCCGTCCGGCGCGGGTTGCGCACCGCGTTCTGCTGGGCCAGCTTGCCGGGCGTCCCGCCGAGGCCGCGCAGCAGCGGGCCGAGCAGGGCCACCACAGGGCGGGAGAGCAGCGGCAGCAGGACGAACACGCCGATCAGGGCCAGGAACGCGCCCAGGCCGACCGGGACCCGGCCGTCGGTGCTGCCGGTGGAGGCGCCGTAGCCGATCAGGGCCAGGCCGCCGGCGGCGAGCAGCGAGCCGATGGTGTTGCGGACCACCAGGCTCTTCTGGGAGGCCGGCTGGTCGCCGCTGCTCATCGCGGCCACCGGGGCGATCCGGGCGGCGCGCAGGGCCGGCAGCAGCGCGGACAGCACCGTCACCACGACGCCGACCACGAGGGTCACCGCGACGGTGACCGGCTTGATCACCAGGGCGCCGCTCGGCATGTTCTCGTTCAGACCGACGATCAGGGACTGCATCCCCGCGCCGATCCCGACGCCCGCGGCCAGACCGGCCAGTGCCGAGACGGTGCCGATCACCAGGGCCTCGACCAGCACCGAGCGGGTGACCTGCTTGCGGCTGGCGCCGATGGCCCGCAGCAACGCGAGCTCCTTGGTGCGCTGGGCGACCAGCATGGTGAAGGTGTTGGCGATGATGAAGATGCCGACGAAGAGCGAGATGCCGGCGAACACCAGCAGCATCGTGCGCATGTTGTCGGTGCCCTTGGTGATCATGCTCTGCTCGTCGGCCTTGAGCTTGGCGCCGGTCTCGACGTCGAACTGGCTGCCGGACGGCACCTTGGGCTGCACCTGGGCGAGCAGCGCGTCCTCGGTGGTGCCGGGCTTGGCGGTGAGCACGACGCCGCTGTAGCGGCCGGGCTCCAGCAGCAGCTGCTGGGCGGTGGCCTTGTCGAACAGGGTGAGCGTGCCGCCGGTGTTCACCACCGGGTCGTCGGTGGTGAAGACGCCGGTGAGCTTCGCCTCGATCACCGGGCCGTTGGCGGCCACCCGCACCGTGTCGCCGACCTTGTAGCCCGCCTTGTCGGCGGTCTTGCGGTCGAGTGCGATCTCCTTGGCGTTCTTCGGGCCCTGGCCCTCGGCCATCGGGTAGCGCGGGTCCCGGCCGTCCTGGCCGGGGGCGAAGTTGGCGCCCTTGGCGGCCCAGAACTGGCCGATCAGGTTGCCCTTGTGGTCGGCCACGCCGGTGAAGCCGCTCACCACGCCGCGCGCGTTCGCGGTGCCCGGCAGGGCGGCCAGCTGCTGGAGGGTGGCGTCGGTGAGCGCGGCGGAGCCGCTCTCGCTCTTCTGCTTGGCGCTCGCGGCGGAGCCGGCCGCCTGGTCGACCACCTGGACCGAGACGTCCGAGTAGCTCTTGGAGTTGCTGTCCCGCATGGCCTTGCCGAAGGTGTCGGAGAAGACCATGGTGCCCGCCACGAAGGCGGTGCCGAGCATGACGGCCAGCGCCGTCATGAGAAGTCGGCCCTTGTGGGCCAGCACGTTGCGCAGTGCGGTGCGATACATGGGGTGTCCTGGGAAGGGTCGGTGGGCTGGCTGCGGGGCGGCGGGGTGTCAGCTGGTGCGGCCCTTGGCGTCGAAGCGGCGCATGCGGTCCAGGACGGTGTCGGCGGTGGGGTGGTGGAGTTCGTCGACGATG
>NZ_JBVJYK010000021.1:0-86739 GCF_055600605.1 Kitasatospora sp. NPDC038210
CCGCGGACGTAGCTGTAGGCGTGACTCTCGCGGGCGAGGCCGGCCAGGCGCTCGAACAACGCGTCGCTGAGTTCCCGGGCCTCGGACTTCCCCATCGACCGCAGTTCGGCCTCCGAGGGCCTGGGCGGGATGTCCGCGGGCAGGTCGGACGGTACGGAGGCAGCCCGGCAGTCGCTTTCGAGTGACGTGGACACTTGCTCTCTCCTGGGCATCGGGGTGAACGCCCGGCGACGGGGTGTGAGCTTCCGCATCGCACCTCGCGGGGCTTCTTCCCCCAGGACCCGTGCCCGGCTTCTTCAAGCGCGGTCCCGGTGGCACCTGGTCGGGTGCCGCAACGGCCGGATCCGGTCATGGCCGCTGCATGGGTGTTCTACCCGACATACGACATTGAATTCATGTTTCTACTATTTTCTTCTGATTCATCCGATTAGCCGCCGTCCGGCAAACACCTCGACCAGGAGTTCGGTCGACGAGGGCGATCGGGGACGCGACCTCCAGCCAGACCACCTTCTCAGCCCGGCGGGCGCCGCCTCGATCCGGGCACGGAGCAGCAGGTTCAGGCCGGTCGAGTCGCAGAAGCGCAGATCCCCGAGGTCCACCAGGACCAGCTCGATGCCGTCCGCCACTGGTCGCGCGAACACCAGACGGAAGTCGTACGCACTGTCGTGGTCGAGTTGACCGACAACCGTGACGACCCGTACCGAACCCTCGTCCACCAGGGCGACGGCGAGGCCGTCACGGCCGCCCGCCGTGGTGCTGACATCGTCGCCCGGCCACGGTGCGGTGCGCCCCGGCGGGCGCTCGGCGGGCTCGGGAGGGTCAGCTCCGGATGGCGCCGTACACGCTGCCTGGCCGTCGTCCACGGCCGGCGCCTGCCCGGGCCGCCCGCTCCCACACGTGCTGCGGCGGGTTCCGCCGCACGGCGCTCCGTCCGCAGGGACGTTTCGGCGCCGCCGGGCCCGGCAAGACGCACGCCGTGCCCATCCACACGCGTCCGATTTCCCGCCCCGAGGCCCGAACCGGGCCGATCGAGGTCCGGCGCGCCGCCATGGGTACGCCCGCCCGGGAGCCGCGGTCCGCAGTGCCCGCACCGGCACCCGCGCCGTCCGTGCCCACCCTCGGGGTGGAGGAGGAGTTCCTGCTCGTCGACCGGCGCACCAGGCTTCCGGCCGACCGCGCGCCGCAGGTCATCGCGGCCGCCGAGGCCGTCCTGGGCGAGCGGGTCCAGGCCGAGTTCTTCCCCGTGCAGGTCGAGGTGTGCACCGAGCCCACCACCCGCCTCTGGGACCTGCGGGCCGACCTGGTCCGGCTGCGGGCCGTCGTCGCAGCTGCGGCGGCCGACGCGGGCTGCCTGCTGGTCGCCTCGGGCACCCCGGTGCTCAGCGCCCCGGGGCCCGGGCGGGTCACCGACGATGCGCGGTACCGGGCGATGGCGGCCCGCTATGAGGGCGTGGCCGACGGCTACGCCGGCGCGCTGTGCGGCTGCCACGTCCACGTCGGGACGGTGAGCCGCGGCCAGGCCCTGGCACTCGGCAACCACCTGCGCCCCTGGCTGCCGGTCGTCCAGGCCCTCGCGGTCAACTCCCCCTTCACGGAGGGCCGGGACAGCGGCTTCGCGAGCTGGCGCACCGTCCGCTGGTCGCGCTGGCCGACCGTCGGCCCGGCTCCGGTGCTGGACGAGGAGCAGTACGAGGAGCTGGTGGCGGCCCTGGTGGAGACCGGCGTCCTGCTCGACCGCCGGATGGTCTACTGGTACGCCAGGCCCTCGGAACACGTCCCGACGCTGGAGATCCGGGTCGCCGACGTCAACGCCGACCTGCAGACCGTCCTGCTGCTCGCCGCGCTGCTGCGCGGGCTGACCGCCGTCCTGCTCGACGAGATCGCGCACGGCCGGCCCGCCCCCGCGTGCCCGGCGGGGCTGGTCCACGCCGCCCACTGGCAGGCCGCCCGCAGCGGGCTGTCCGGGGAAGGCGCCGACCCGGCAACCGGGAAACCCGCCCCGATGGCCCTACTCGTCGAGCGCCTCCTCGAACGGGCCGCCCCCGGCCTGGCCGCCGCCGGCGACCTGACCGCCGTGGAGGCCGGCCTCGCCCACGTCCACCGGCACGGTACCGGCGCCGACCGCCAACGCCGCGCCCTCGACCGGCACGGCCGGCTGACCTCCGTCGTCGACGAGCTCGCGGCGCTCACCCTTGCGACGCCCTGAGACGACCAGGCCGTGGACCCACCCGAAGCGCGCTGCGCCGGATCGCCTTCCTCCTGGAGTGGAACGGCGCCTCGCCCTACCGGGTCCGGGGCGTTCCGTACGGCCGCCGACGCGGCCGCGACCCCGCCGCCCGGGCCGGTGGACGCCGCTCGGGCCCGTCGACTGCCGGTGATGGCGTCCCGGATGCTCGCGGCGGTCCGGCACCCGCGCACCGACGTCCTCGGGCACTGCACCGGGCGGATCGTCACCGGCCGCGGCCGACCCCCGTCCGCGTTCGCGGCGTGCGCCGAGGCCGGCACGACGCGAATGGGAGGCCTCACCACAGGACAGGCGAAGCTCCTCTTCACCGAGATGCGACGGCAGCTCGCCGCCTTTCCTGTCCTCACCGAGGGCTTGCCCCGAGGGGAAGGCCTGGTGGTTCACCCGGCGTTGTCGGGAAGGCGGCGCCCGAAGACGTCCTGCCCGACCGCTGTGGCCCGCCATGCGTCCTGCGCGCCTGTGGCGGTGGTGAACAGCCAGTGGGCGACGATCCGCTCCTCCTCGGGCAGGTACTGGCCGCTCCAGCTGGTCACGGAGGCGTCCTCACCCTGTCCGCTCGACCAGGTGACCGTCCAGCCCAGCGCCACGCCCGCCCCTGTCGAGGACGGGTCGTAGCGGCCCACCAGCTCCCGCTTCCCGGCCGGGCCCACCCCCGGCGCGAAGGTACCCGACAAGGCACCCGTCCCGTCCGTGGCCAGGTCCAGGCACGATCCAAGCTCGTTGAACCACTCCCCGTCGACCACCGCCGCCATCACATCCCGTCTCATATCCACGGCTCACCCGAACACCCGCATCCTCACACCGGCCCCGCCCGAAAGCCCGCCGGGCTACTGCACGCGGGCGAAGCCCGGCCGGACACCCACCACCACCCCGAAGACCACACACCGCTGCGTCGGCAAGCCCGCCCGCCTCCGACCGTTTCCAGTGGGCCGACCGGGCAGCCGCTCAGCGGAGGGGCGCGAGCGGCTGCCGGGAGCCGAGCCGCCGGCGCGCTCTGCGGGCACGACTGAGTGAGGTGGCCGATGAAGGCCTTGACCTGGCACGGCAGGCGGGACGTGCGCGCGGAGACTGTTCCCGACGCCGCCCGCACCGTGAACAAGGAACTGCCGCAGGCGTTCGTCCGCGTCCTCCTGCTTGGAACGCCCACCGTGTGGGCCCCGGCGACCGATGCGCGGCGGCAGATCGGCAGGTGTGGGATCGGCCCGGCGGGGCAGCAGCCCAGTGGTCCACGCTCGGGTGGCCGGGAGGTGTGCAGATGTCCGGGAGCGCCCCACACGCGCACCGTGCCCGCGGTCGGGCCGCCCCGGTGTCGGCGGCCGCGGCCGCCGTCCGGCGCAGGGGCCGGCTGCTCGCGGCCGAGGTGTGGCGGGTGTGGCGGCGGGCAGAGCTGATGGAACGTTCCATGGCGTTCGCCGCGCTGTGCTTCGTGACCCTGGTGCCGCTGCTGATCGTGATCGCCGCGGCCTCCACCAGCCGGGGCAACGGTCTCGCCGACTGGATCACCGACGGCCTCGGGCTGACCCGCCGCGCGCAAAAGCCGGTGCGCGAGTTGTTCGTCTCACCGGGCCAGGTACTGAGCACCACCACCGGCGTCGGGCTGGCCGCACTCGCCGTGTTCGGCGTGACCCTGATGGCCTCCGTCCAGAGGGCATTCGAACGGATCTGGGACCTGCCCGCCGCGCCCTGGCACGGCGTGTGGCGCCAGTTGCTGGGCCTGGCCGGGCTGGTCGGCTACGTCGTGGCTGCTGCGTGGAGCGGCGTGCCGTGGCCGCACACCGCGGCACAGCCCGCCTTGCGGGTCATCACCACCGTGCTGGGCGGACTGCTGCTGTTCTGGTGGTTGCCGCGGCTGCTGCTGACCGCGCGCATCCCGTGGCGCCGACTGCTGCCCGGCGCCGTCGCCACCGTGGTCGGACTGGCCGGCCTGCGGCTGTTCTCCCGGCTCGTGTTCGTGCCCCTCGTGGTCTCCAATGCCCTGTCCTACGGCGCCGTGGGTACCGTCCTGGTCGTCCAGTCCTGGCTGGTCGGGGTCGGCTTCACCCTCTACGCGGGCGCCGCGGCCGGCCGGGCGCTGAGCCCCGACCCGGCATCGCCCGCCGACGACCAGGCCGTGCACCGACCACACCCGAGAGCCGGACCTACGGATGGTGAATAGGGCGATCACTCAAACGGGGTAGCCGAGCACAAGCCCGCCCGTCCTCAGCGCACCCAGGCCCCCACCAGGGACGTCGGACCGCGCCGGTGAGGTTTCACCCACGGCGGCCGGGGAAGCCGCTGGGCGCCACTACCACCCTCACCTGGGACGCACCATGGCTGTACCGGACCCCGACCCGCAGCACACCCCCGGGCTCGACGAACACCACACACTTCCCGGCCGCGACACCCCACCTGCGGAGGGCGGCATCGCGGGGATCTCCCACCCCGAGCCGCCCGAAGTCCGTAGGGCGTGGGGCCCCTGGCCCGCCGTACTGATCGTGTTGTCGGCCCTGGCCGTGTCGGCCATGCTGGTCGGCATGGTCGTCGCCCTGGCCTGACGGGCCACCCGTGCACGGACACGGCCGAAGGGGAGGCAGTCCGCAGGACAGGGAGGGGAGAACGCGAGGAGGCCGATCATGAAGAGCCTCAACCGCCGCTACGCGGTCACCCTGCCCGGGCCGGTCGGCGGACACGCCCCACCCGCCGTCGTGGTGGTGCACGCCACCGACCGCGTCGGGCCCGGCGGTGGCCTGGTCTGGAGGAGCACGGCCGGCGATCTGACCGTCGAGATCGCGGACGGCGTGGCGACCGTCCTGTCGGCGCCCCCCGGCACCGGGCAGCATCCGCGTCTGGAGGCGGTGCCGCTTCCATGAGTGCCGGCTGATCGGCAGGTCAACGCTGATCGGCGGGTCAACTCTCCTCGCGAGCGGGGCCGCCTGTGGATGACGGCATCACGTCGGAGGTCCGGGGGTCTGCCCATCGGCGTCGTCCGTGCCGCTGCGCCTTCGACATCACCTGCAGCTCCGACACCGCACCGCGAAGGAGTTCACGCCGACGATGGGCGGGTCGGTTCGGCGTCCTGACGAATGCGCACCCGTCTGTTCCGTCCGAGGCGACCCGGCCGGTACGGGGCCCTCAGGCCCCCCGCGTTCGCCGGAACTCTGGTGCATCACCACGGCCCACGATCGTCGTCTGGCGTTCACCACCGCCTCCAAGGAGTGCGTGTGGAGATGGACGAGGTCCGCCGATGCCACGCGATCACCCGAACCGGACACACCCACACCCTGCCGAGTGGACGGCGGTGAACCGGGTAGCCGCTCCAGCCAGGGGGGCGTGCGTGGGCCCGGCCTGCCGCGCTCACGTACGGCCTATTCAGGAGGAGACATGACCATCGACACGAAGGCCCTGGCGATCGTGACGAACTATGGCGTCGAGCAGGACGAACTCCTCGTTCCGGTGCGGCACCTGCGCGAGCAGGGCGCCCACGTCGACATCGCCGCCGTCTCCATGGACGACATCCGCACCATGAACCGGGACAAGGAACCCGGCGAGACGGTACGCCCCACGCACACGCTGAGCGAGGTGAGCGCCTCCGACTACGACCTGCTGGTGATTCCCGGCGGTACCCTCAACGCCGACAGCCTCAGGACGAAGCGCGAGGCCATCGACCTGGTCCTCGCCTTCACCAAGGCCGGCCGCCCCGTTGCCGCCATCTGCCACGGCCCATGGCTGCTGGTCGAGGCGGGCGTGGCGTACGGAAAGCGGCTCACCTCGTTCCCGTCGCTGCGCACCGACCTCGCCAACGCCGGTGCGACCTGGGCGGACGAACCGCTGGTGGAGGACGACACCGACGGCTGGCGGCTCGTCACCTCCCGTAACCCGGGAGACCTGGAGCACTTCACGCGCGGCATCGACCGCGCTCTGAAGGACCGCACCCCATCGGGGACACGCCGCTGACCTGGCGAAACCGACCTAGGACGGGCTCGCCGCCAGCCGAGGGCGCGGTGGGACGGGCGGGCCCGCAGCGAGCGGGCGCTGGACTGCGCTCGTCGCTCGGGGTGCGGCCGGTTGCCGGTCAGCGGCCTGCGGCGTCGGCAAGGTGGGAGAGGTGGTCCCAGAGTTCTTGCCGGGCTGCCGGGGCGTCGGGTCCTGCGCCGAGGGAGTAAGTGATGGGGCGGGGGCGACGGTCGTGCCACAACAGTCCGGTGGAGGCGATGGCCTCGGGTGCGGCGCCGAGCCACACGATGGTGTCGGCGCCCTCCTCGGGGGTGCGGATGACGGGGCGGGTCACCTTGCGGAAGAGCGGCATCCAGTGGCGCACTCCCGTGGTGTCCGCCCAGCCCGGGTGCATCGCGTGGACGTGGATCTCCTGTGCGGCAAGGCGCCGGGCCCACTGTTCGGTGATCGTCAGCTGTTCCCGTTTGGTGCGTGCGTAGATCTTCTTCGGGCCGTAGCGGTCGCGCACCGACTGCGGGTCGCCGGCCGGGACGTGCCGGGCGTACTGGCCGCCGGAGGTGACATTGATGATCCGGGACGGCGCCGTCCGGGCCAGGACGGGGGCGAGGTCGTGGGTGAGAACCCACGGCGCCAGGACGTGCGTGGCGAAGCACAGTTCCACGCCGTCCTTGCTGAAGGCGCGCTCGTCGGGCATCACGCCCGCGTTGTTGACCAGCACGTCCAGTCGTGACTCGACGGCGAGGAACGCCTTGGTGAAGGTGCGCAGGTCGGCCAGGCTCGCCAGGTCGCACACCACCGGCACGACCGTCGGCGCCCCGGGGCCGGCGCGTTCACGGGTCAGCCGGGCCGCCTGCTCCGCCCGGCCCGGGTCGCGGGCCAAGACCTGCACCGAGGCACCGAGCCGGGCGAACCCGGCGGCGGCGGCCAGACCGATCCCGGAGGCGGCGCCCGTCACGAGGACGACCTTCCCGTCCATGCGCGGCGGATCCGCCGGCCAGGCGGGCAGGCGCCTGCGTGCCCACAGGCCCACGTTCCCGTAGCCCAGCACCACGGTGCGGTCCAGCACCGTGTCCACGACCGAGGACACCGACATGACCAGCGCCTGCCCGGCCCGGCGCCGCATACACCCGCCAGGGCATTGAGTGGCTCGGCGCCACGGCAGGACCCACGACCTGCTGTACTGGGCCGGACGTCCGCGGCCGCAGCCATCCCCGCCCCAAGGGGTCGGCCGGCCGCACAGCCCGGCGGGCAGGAGCAGATCCTGCGGACGAACAACGGCGAGCACGAGGTCCGGCGATCAGTGCGCGACGCCGGCAGCGCCGGGATCCAGGACAGCCAGCGGGCCCACGACACCAGGGCCGACACCCGGAGCTCACGCGCATAGGAGCCCCCGGCGCGCCGACCGGGAAGGCCAAGGGCAGCGGCCCGGCCGCGGGACAGGCCGCCCCGGCGACCAGTTCGCGCGCCCCCGCCCGCGCCCCGGAGCACCACGCGTCCGGGCACCGCGCCGGGTGCACTCCCGCGAGCGCGGCTCGGCGACGCCCACCGACCGCCGGACAGCACTGGCCCCGACCCGGTGGCCCGACGGTCGGCGCCGAGTGGGACTACCGCCTGCGCTCCGGTTCGGGTGCGTCGACGAGCTGCTGGATCGTGGTGGCGATCCAGTGTTCCAGCGCCGAACTGTCGCCGAGGTCGTCGCGCAGCACACGCAGGCGGGCGGAGATCCCGAGAACGAAGGCGTCGATCGCCCGCGCGCGGGCGAGGGCTTCCTCGCCTGCCATCCCGTAGGTCAGCAGCAGCCGCCGCAGGGGTTCGAGGGATTCCCGATCGAGGAAGGCCGCCAAAGCCTCGGCGGCCTCGGCGCGTTCGCCCGCGGCGCGCAGCAGGACGAGGAGTGGGTCCTCGCCATCCATGCCGGTCCAGCGGTCGACGATGCCGTGGGCGAGGCGCTGGCCGAGCAGGTGCCGTGGGCCGTCGAACATGCGGTCGAGGTCGAGGTGGACTTCGGTGGCGGCGACGAAGAGGCCGTCCTTGCCGCCGAAGTAGCGGGTGATCAGGTTCGGGGAGACCTGGGCGGAGGTGGCGATGGTTCGGACCGTGGCACGGGCGAACCCGACGCGGGCGAACTCGCGCCGCGCGGCGGTCAGGATTCGTTCCCGGGTCCGCGCGGCGTCCTTGGGCTGCGGCGTCGTGTGCTCCATGCCGTCAGGGTATCGGGCGACCGCCGCGATGTGTACGCGCGAACACATGATGTGTATCGTCGTACACATGCCTCTGCCGTTCACCCCTGTGACCGATTCCGATCTCCACGACCTGCGTCGGCGCCTGGCTGCGACCCGAAGGCCGGCCCTTGCCACCCAAACCGGGTGGCAGCGGGGCACGGACCCGGACTTCCTCGCCCGCCTGCTCGACTCATGGCGCGAACGCTTCGACTGGCGCGCACACGAGGCCCGCATCCTGGCCCTGCCCTGGGAAAGCACCAGGTCCGGCGATGACACGCTCCACGTCGTTCACCAGCGCGCCGCCGCCGACGCCCCCACGGTCGTCCTCCTGCACGGCTGGCCCGACTCGGTACTCCGCTTCGAACGGCTGCTCCCCCTGCTCACGGACCTGAACGTCGTCGCTCCCGCCCTCCCGGGCTTCCCCTTCTCGCACCCGCAGACCCGGGCGGGGATGACGACCGCCGCGATGGCGTCGCTGGTCGCCGACGCCCTCCAGGCGCTCGGATACCGTCGCTACGTCGTCTCCGGCGGCGACATCGGCGCGGACGTCGCCGAACACCTCGCCGCGCAGCACCCCGACCGGGTCGCCGCCCTGCACCTGACGAACATCTCCCCTCTCCACGCCGTCTTCGCCGACCGCTCCGTTCTCGGCACCGAGGAACTCGATTACCTCGACACCGCCACCACGTGGCAACGCACCGAAGGCGCCTACATCGCCCAGCAGTCCACCAAGCCCCACACGCTCGCACCGGCCCTGGCGGACTCACCGGCGGGCCTGGCAGCCTGGATCATCGAAAAACTGCACAGCTGGTCCCACCTCCCCTTCGAGGAGGACGACCTGCTCACCTGGACCAGCACCTACTGGTTCACCAACACCATCGCCACCTCGTTCACGCCCTACGCCGAGACCGCTCCGCCGGTCCCCTACGTGACCACGCCCACCGTCGTGAGCGCCTTCGCCCACGACACCAAGCCCGCCCCCCGCAGCTTCGTCTCCCGGTTCGTCAACGTGCACGAGTTCATCGAGCACCAGCACGGCGGCCACTTCGCAGCCTGGGAACAGCCCCTGCGCTACGCGCAGGACCTCCGACGGGCCCTCACGCTCGCGGCCCGGTAGTCCGCCGGTCGCGGACCGACATCGGATGAAACCGGCCTACCGGCGTGCCACCACCATGCGGCCCTTCCGGTCGCCGGGAAGGTAGCAAACCGGCCCCCGGCCATGCCCACGGCCCCGGCCAGAGCGGGTGCGGGGACCGGGCATCTGCCTCGCGCCCGGCCCCGAGCCACTCCCACCGGACGTCCCGGTATGTGCCGGACCGGCCGGCAGACGCGACCGGACACGTCCCGCTCCGTCAACAGCGACCGGCCCCCGGTGTACAGAAGATCGAACACGATGAACAGGGGCAGGCGCACCGGTGGCCGCCGCCCGGACTGTCGCGGGGCGGGCGCGGTGGATACGGCCCTGCAGCGCGGAGACGGACGGCCTCCCGCCGCGCATCACCACCAGCTCACCGGCGAGGATCACAGGTCCGCGGACCTCGGTCAGTGCCTCGGCCACCTCGGGAAACCGCTCGGTGAAGTAGGTGCCCCGGCGGCCCACCAGCCGCACCGGCGCCGCCTGAGGCACACGGGCCACGCACCGCACGCCATCCCATTTCACCTCTGCCGACCGGCCGGGGCCGGACGGCAGCGGGCCGGCCGTCGCCAGCATCGGCTCGACATGCGGCAGCCTCACCCGGGCCGACCCGCGAGGACCCGTACCTCCAGGGTGCGCCCCGCTCACCGGGATACGGCCCGCCGCGCCGCGCCGGGTTCGCACACAGCAGTCCTGACCGGCCCCAGGCCTTCCACGGTCACGGCCCTACGGGCGATGATGGCCAGTGGAGGTGCTCGACGTGGACGACCATCCATCGGCTGGACCCGCCCTGCGGGAGCCGCTGCTGCTGTTCGACGGATCATGCCCGTTGTGCACGAGGTGGGTCGTCCGAGCCGAACGGTATCTCGCCGCCTCCGCGTCCTCGCGCCCCTGGGAGCCCGTCGACTACGAGTTCGTCGACCTGACCGCCCTGAACGCCCGCCTCGGCCACCCCGGAGCCATCACCCCCGAGACTGTGCGGCGAAGCCCCCTGTGGCTCACCCCGGCCGGCCGGCACTACAGCGGCACCGACGCTCTGGCCCACCTGCTGATGCGCTCCGGCGGCCCGTGGCCGTACCTCGGGGTGCTGCTGACCGTGCCCCCGCTCCGGTGGGTCCTGACCACTGCGGTCCTGCCCCTCACACACCGCTGGCACCCTTCCCGGACCGCCGGCGTCCCGTGACCCGTGGCAGCCCTGGGTGCCGGGCTCCAGGGAGCTGCCCAGCACGCATGACTCACCGCCTGGCGACCCGCAGACCCGCGGCGAGGACGGTCGTGTGCTGGATGTCCTCGCGGTCGCTGGTGTGGGGGCGGGGTTCGGCGGTGACGGTGGTGTCAGGTCCGGCGAGGGCGATGTGGACGGTGCCCACCGGCTGGCCGTCCTGGGGGCTGGGCCGGCGACGCCTGTGGTGGCGAGGGTGTAGGCGGCGCCGGTGGCAGCGCGGACGACGCGGGGTACGGGAGTGAGGTCCTCGGCGACCGCCACCAGTCATTGCCGAGCACGTCCGGCACAGTTGACCTGCTGTTGGAGCGATCCCAGGCGTTCGCACACGCCGTTGCCGCAGGCAGGACCGCCGTAGTGGGCCTGTCCTACCGGTTGTCCGACGGGACGCGCACCTGGTCACCGCCCACGGCGTGGAAACGTTGGCGGGCGTCGTTGCCTGAGCTCTCCACCAGCGGTGGCCGAATGCGCGCACCTGCGGTGGGTCCATCGGCAACGAGGTGTGCACTCGGCTGACGGCGATGCCTTTCACGGGAGCCGGCACGGCACCCACCGCGAGTTGATCGTCCCGCGGTCGCCCACGGGAGTCCCGCGTCCAGAGCCGCGACCGCCGACGAATCCGTGCGCGCGGTCATCGTTCGAGCTGTTCGAGCACCTGGAGGATCTTGTCCAGTGTGATCGGCAGGTCCCGCACGCGCACACCGCAGGCGTGCCATACGGCGTTCGACACTGCAGCGGCGGTCCCGACGATGCCGATCTCCCCGATACCCTTGGAGCCCATGGCGTTGACGTGGGGATCGTGCTCGGGGAGCCAGTGCGCCTCGATCTCGCCGACGTCCGCGTTGGCCGCGATGTGGTAGTCGGCGAAGTCGTGGTTGACGACGGGCCCGGTGCGGGGATCCAGCACGCTGCCCTCGTGCAACGTCGTCGGGCGGCCCCACCGTGCCGGACGCCTCGGCCCCGTCCGGTGGGTCGATCCCGTACCGGTCGCGGAAGGTTGCGGTTCCGCCCGCACACGAGGCGCCACCCACCGGGGCCCGGGCAGCCGCTCCGCACACCGACGGGCACCGGTGCAGTCGTCTCACGCTGCCGGTCGGTGGTGTCGCGCTCGCAGCAGCAGGTGCCGCTCCTCCTCGCTCAGTCCGCCCCAGACCCCGAAGGGCTCGCGTGTCGCAAGGGCGTGGCGCCGGCACTCGGTCAGGACCGGACAGCCGGCACAGACAGCCTTCGCGGCTTCCTCACGAGCCTTGTGCGCCCTGCCTCGCTCGCCTGTGGGATGAAAGAAGAGGCTGTTCTCCGTCTCGCGGCAGGCCGCCTCCAACTGCCAGTCCCAACAGTGGTCATAGGCTCCGGGCAGGCGCGAGACGTTCGTCATCGAGGTGTCCCTTCTGGACGTCGAGCGGATCCGTGCCGTTGTCGTGTAGCCGCGATCCAGCACCGTATTCACGATGACCACCGGAGGATTGCCAGAAGCTCCGGGCCGGGGTCAAGCCCGCGGCCGCCGGACTCCCCCGCCCCGGGGAAACACGACCGAAAGCGCCACCACCCGCCCTGGCCCCGCAGGTCCGTTCGCGGCGCGACTGGGCCGGCGCGGTTAGAACTCGGCTCAGGCCGGGCAGACGGGGCAACACCTCAGCGATCCGGCGTTCGACGAAGGAGGCGATCGGTGGTGTTGTGGCTGGTCCTCGTAGCGCTCGCAGCATACGGAGTCGTCGCGGGGGTGACAGCTCACGTGCTCATCGCGCGGGCGCGTGCGGGATTCGTCGCCGACCGGAGTGGCCGCCGTGCGGAGTTGGCGGAAAGACGGTTCGAGGAACAGGAGCGGCCGCAGGCGGAGGCGTTGGCCCTGGTGTCGGGCCTGTTCTGGGTCGTCGCGGTCCCGGTGCTCGTGCTCAGGCGGGTCGTGTCCGACATGGTGTTCGGCCGGTCCGGTCCGAAGCTGGCGGCGCCTTCGCCGCCGACCGTGGGCGACCGGATCGAGGAACTCGAACGACTCCTGGGTCTTGGGGAGCACGAGATCGGGACCACGGCCGGTGACCCGCCGAAGCCTCAGTGAGCAAGAAAGGCCTTGTGTACCGGCGTACTTCGAAGGGATGTTGCAAACAGCCGCAGTGTCCGAGGAACCGTTGGTTCGTTCGGGCGGAATGCTCAGCGACCGGTCCTCGACGGGTCAGGTCTGGGTGGCGATGGCGGCACACAGCACGGCCACGCCGAGGGCGAGCCAGGCGAGGTAGTCGCCGAGGTGTCCGGAGTGCAGGCGGCGCAGCATCCGCACGGCCGCCGGGCCGGGGCCGGCGGGTGTGGGCCGCCGGACGGCCGTGACGGCGAGCGCGCAGGCGAGCGCGGCGGAGAGCAGGCCGAGGGCGAGGCCCGCCCCGGTCCAGCCGGCCCCGGCCCGGCCGGGTGCTGCTGTGGAGCCGGTTGCCTCGGTGACGGCAGCGGTGTAGCGGGCGGGGTCGGTGAAGGTCTGCGCGCCCTGGGCGAGCGCGGTGGCGACGGCGGGGACGCAGCCCAGCATCAGGGCGGCGGTCAGGAGGAGGGCGGGGACGGCCAGCATCGCGGGCGGCAGGGTCCGCTCCGCGTCGCGGATCTCGGGTTCCTCGCCCTCTCCGGTGGTCTCCTCCTCTCCGGGCCGGGTGCCCGGGACCGGTCCGACGCCGAAAAAGATCCGCAGGGCCGCGCGCAGGACGGCGGCGCCGGTGACGGCGGAGGTGGCCACGAACACAGCGGGCAGCCAGAACCGGAGGTGGCCCGCGGCGTCCTCGGTCAGGGCCTTGCCCAGGCCGGTGCCGAACGGCGGCAGCCCGGCCAGCGCAAGCGCGCCGACCACGAACAGCACACCGACCGTGCGAAGGTCGCGGGCCTTGCCGTGCAGGCCGTGCTCGTCGACGGATCCGTACCGGTCCAGCAGGACGCCGGCGAGGCCGAACAGGGCCGCCTTCACCAGGCCATGGCCGGCAACGTAGAGGGCGGTACCGCCGGCGCCGTCGGAGGTGAGCACGGCGATACCGATGAGGAACAGGCCGACGTGGCTGATGGTGGAGAAGGCGAGCAGGCGCTTGAGGTGCCGTTGCTGCCAACACATCAGGGCGCCGAGCAGCGCGGTCACGACGCCGAGCGCGGTCACGGTGCTGCGGAACGCCTCGTGCGGGATGCCGCCGGGGCCGGAGAAGACGGTCCAGTACACGCGCGCGATTCCGTAGACGCCGAGTTCGACCATGACGCCGGACATCAGCATGCACACCGGCGTCGGGGCGACGGCGTGTGCATCGGGCAGCCAGAAGTGGAACGGCACCGCGGCGGCCTTCACCAGCAGCGCCGTGCACACCAGCACGAAGGAGAAGACGGTCAGCGCGTCGGTGTGGCGGTCGGCGAGGTGCTCGCCGAGGCGGGCGAGGTTGAGTTCGCCGGTGCGGGCGTAGAGCAGGCCGATGCCGAGCAGGGAGCAGTAGGCGGCGAAGGAGTTGACGATGGCGAAGGTGAGGGCGCCGTGCAGGGGTCGGGGGTCCTCGATGCGGTAGCCGGTGAGGGCGTAGGCGGCGGCGCCCATGAGCTCGAAGAACACGAAGGCGTCGAACAGGTCGCCGGTGAGGGCGAAGCCGGCCATGCCGGCCTCGAACAGCAGGATCAGCGCGGGGAAGACGCCTGTGCGTTCGCCGGTGGGTTCGTCGAAGTACCGCCAGGAATAGATGATCACCGCGAGGACGAGGACGCCCACCAGAAGGGCGAGGCCGGCACCGAGCGGGTCGGCGGCCAGCACGATACCAACCTGGGCGGGCCAGCCTCCGAGGTCGGCGGTGGCGATGCTGCCGCTCTTCGTCCAGAGCAGCACCAGCACCGCGACTTCCAGGGCCGCGACACCGGTGGCGAGGACGTCGCAGCCCAGTCGGGGCAGGCGGCGCCCGGCGAGGGCCAGGAGAACGGAGCCGAGCAGCGGGACGGCGATGGCGAGCGGCAGCAGGTCCTGCGCAGTCACGTTCAGCCCTTGAGGCCGGTGAGGGCCTGCGGATCGACGGTGTGGTGGCGTTTGCGCAGTTGGATGGTGAGGGCGAGGAGCAGGGCGGTGACGGTGGCGCCGACGACGACGTCGGTCAGGGCCAGGGCCTGGACGATCGGGTCGACGACCGGCCGGGCGCCGGGGGTGAGGTCGGAGAACACCGGGGCTGTGGCGCCTCCGCGGTAGCCGACAGCCAGGAGCAGCAGGTAGGTGGAGGACTGGGCGACGGCCAGGCAGCCGATGGCGTGGATGAGGTTGCGGCTGGTGACCAGGCCGTACAGGGCGATGAGCAGGACCCATCCGGCGGCGAGGTAGACCCAGATCCCCATGTCAGCGTGCCTCCTGGTCGTCGGGGTCGGTGATCTCGACGGCCTGGTCGAGGAAGTGGGCGAGCAGCACGATCAGGGCGGAGGCGACCTCGATGCCGACGGCGGCGTTCAGGACGGGGACGGTGCCGCCGGAGGTGATCTGGTTGAACGTGCCCAGCGGCAGGACGTTCTTCAGGAACGCGCCGCCGGCGATCAATGCGGCCAGGCCGATGATCGTGAACGAGGCGGCGGCCAGTGAGTCGGCCACGTCGAGGACGGTCAGCGGCCGGACCCGCTTGAGGACGCGGTAGTCGGCGGCGACGTACGCGAGGTGCAGCGCGGTGGCCAGGACGACGCCGCCCTGGAAGCCGCCGCCGGGCGACAGCTGGCCGTGCGCGATGATGTACACCCCGACCACGAGGGTGACCGGCAGCAGGACCGCACCGAACAACCGCGTGGTGGGCAGCACCCGTTCCGCCTCCGGCTGCTTCTCGCGTTCGTCCCGGGCCAGCCGCAGCAGCAGCGTGGCGGCGAGGACGGTGGTGAAGAGGATCGACTCCTCGCCGAGGGTGTCGAACGCGCGGACGTCGAAGTTCACCGAGGAGACCACGTTGGCGGTGCGGTGGGCGAGGGCTGCGGCGACGGCCCGGTCGCCGTAGGGGTGGAAGTCGGATCCGAAGCGGGGCAGGCCGGTACAGGCGGCAGTGAAGAAGCCGGCGATCACGGCAGCGGAGACCAGGAACAGCCGGAGCCGGGCTCGGGCCGTCACCCCTTGCTCTCCCCACCGTCGCGGCGCTCGTCGTCTCGGGTGGGGCGTCGGGTGACCTTGCGGACGGTCAGTAGGATCAGCAGTGGCGTCAGGGCGGTGCCCACGGCCAGCTGCGACAGCGCGACGTCGGGGGCTTGGAGCACGGCGAACAGCACCGACAGGGCCAGTCCCAGGACGGCCAGGACGACGGCCTGGCGGGCCGGATCCCGGCACAGCACCGCCACCGTCGCCGCGGCCACGACGAATGCGACCGCCACACCGATCAGCGCCTCGTTCACGTGCTGTCCTTCCCGTCCGAGTTCCAGGTGGCTTTGCCGAGTGCAATCGTCGTCACGGTGCCGCCGGCCGCGAAGAGCAGGCCGATCAGCAGCGTCTTCACCGCGCCGCGGCCGCCGCCCTGGTCGAGGGCCACCGCTGCCGCGATCAGCGGCACCCCGGCGCACGCGGCCGGGGCGAGGGCGTGCAACCGCACGAACGTGTCCGTGAAGACGGCGAGGGCCGCCACGGACAGCAGGACGAACCCCACCCCTGCCCACAGCAGCACCAGCACCAGCACGTGACCGGCCGTCATCCGCCCCCGCCCTCACGCTCGGAACCCTCCGGTGCCCGGTTCCGGCCGGCGACGAAGCGGGTGAAGACCAGCGTGCCCGCCGGGGAGAGCACGGCGAGCATCAGCGCGAGGTCCTGGTAGGAGGAGCGCTGGTAGGCCTGCGGCAGCAGCAGGAACACACCGCCGACCACGCTCGACAGCAGGCACACCCCGGCCAGGCGCCGCACCGCGCTGCCCCTGGCCGCCACCCACAGACACACCGGCACCGACGCGATCAGCAGGACCAGTGCAGCCGCTCCCCATGCGTTCATGACGCTTCCCCCTGGGCGCTGTCGGCGACCACGCGTTCCACCGGCCCCGGCCGCGGGCCGAGCGCGTGCACCAGCACCTCGCCGTGCTCGCCGATCTCCAGGACGCAGGTGTCCGGCGAGGCGGCCACCATTGTCGGCGCCCAGCCCGGACCGACGCCCGGGCGCAGCCGTACCCGGCGAAGGCCCGCCTCCCGGGGCCCGCTCAGCAGGGCGCGGGCCAGGACGGCGCTGCCGCCGAGCACTGCGCCCGGTAGCCGAGCCGCGGAGCGCAGAGCGCCCCGGGCACCACCCGGATCGATGCCGGCGGCCAGCCGAAGGCGCCGGGCGGCCGACGCGCCGCCCAACGCGGCGGTGCCCGCCACCAGCAGCTCGACGGGGGAAACGGAACTGATCAAGACCGCCGTCATCCCCATCAGCACGCCGAACCACACCGCGATCTCCACCACCGCGCCGCGCACAGCCCCTCCTCCGTCGTCAGCCATGTCGAGTGCCCCTGAGCCAGCCTCATCTGCCCGACGGCGTCCGCCCGGTCGTGCGGTGGTTCAGTCCGGTGGTTCGTGGGGGCGCGGGCCGTCGGGTGGCGGCGGCTCCGGATGCGTCGGGGGGCCCGGCTCGGGCCCGCCCGGCGCCGGCGGCTCGACGGGCGGCTCCGGAGATCCGGGCGGCCTGGGCGGGTCGGGCGTCACGGGAGGGCCGTCCGGATCCGGCGGGGCAGGCGGGGCAGGCCGACCCGGTGGGGCAGGCGGTACCGGGGATGGCGATCCGCGTGGCATCACACACTCCTTGTCGGCGTTGGCGTTCCAGTCGGCGGAAGGCGTCTGCCCCACCGTCTTGATGCGAACCCGCACGGGCCCGGCGCCAAACCCGTCCTCACCCGCCCGGCCGCCCGCCACACCCCGGCCCCGACGGATGCGAGCGTCTGGGCGGCCTGCTGCTGGACACTGCGGGCACGGGCACGGTCGTCGAAGCGCCCGTGAACCCCGAAGTCCTCGCAGGTGTCGACCGGCTCGAAGAGGTTGTCCGGGTCATCGGTGCGTCGACGCTCACCGCTCTGCTGCGAGTCGAAGCCGGTGCGCGCGAGGTAGCGGTCCAGCACGCCGGGCGCGATCGCGTTGGCCACCAGGGTGGCCACCGTGCTGGCGCCGACCCAGTACTCGCGGCGCCCGGGGTGGTCGGCGGCGAAGACCACGGCGCGGGCGGCGACTTCGGGCTGGTAGATCGGCGGAACCGGCTGGGCGCGCTTCGGGAGACGGGAGCGTACCCAGTCGAACTGCGGGGTGTTGACCGCCGGCATCTGGACCATGGTGGTGCGCACCACGGTGCCGGAGGCGAGCAGTTCGCAGCGCAGTGCTTCGTGCCAGCCCTGGATGGCGTGCTTGGCGCCGCTGTAGGCGCTCTGCAGTGGGATGCCCCGGTAGGCGATCGCGGAGCCGACGTGCACGATCACGCCCTTGTTGCGGGGCAGCATCCGGGCCAGCGCGGCCCGGGTGGCGTACACGTAGCCCAGGTAGGAGACCTCGGTGACCCGGCGGAACTCCTCCGGGCTGATCTCGGTGAACGGCGCGAACACGGAGGCGAAGGCGTCGTTGACCCATACGTCGATCGGTCCGAGCTCGTCCTCGATCCGCTGCGCGGCCTTCTCGATCGCGTCGGGGTCGGCGACGTCCGCCTCGACAGCGATCGCCTTGGCCGCACCGGCCGCCTCGGCCTCGCGCACCGCCGCATCCAGACCGGTCCGGCCACGGGCGATCAGCGCGAGTCGGTCCCCGCGGGCGGCGAACGCGAGCGCGCTCGCCCGGCCGATCCCGCCGCTCGCTCCGGTGACCACCACAGTTCGGGGAGAGTGAGGGTGACGTGTCATGCACTTGCGGCTAACCCATCTCCCGCGAGGGCAAACCTTCCTGCCGTGCCCCACCCGTCCGGCCACACCGCTGACGCCGTGGATGCGGTCCTGCCGCTCGGCCATTTCGACCTGTTCGCTGCTGGGCGAGGCATCGCACTACACGTCCGAAGGCCCTGGGCCGGCGTTTCGCGGATTCCCCGCCGGCGCCGCCGTGGGTCAGGGGCCACTCGCGAGGCGGTGGGCGGTCTCCAGCATCAGGGCGTGGACGAAGGCCTGGGGCAGGTTTCCGCGCAGCTGGCGTTGGGCGACGTCGAACTCCTCCGCGTACAGGCCCGGCGGCCCGCAGGCGGCGCGGTTGCGTTCGAACCAGCGCAGCGCCTCCCTCTCGTTGCCCTGCTGGTGGTGGGCGAGGGCGACGAGGAACCCGCAGAGCAGGAAGGCGCCCTCCGCGTCCTGGAGGGGCCGCTGGTCGTGGCGGAAGCGGTAGCAGTAGTGGTCCTCGCACAGTTCGGCCAGGACGGCGTTCAGGGTGGCGCGGGTGCGCGGGTCGTCGGCCGGGATCGCGCCGCGAAGGGCGGGCAGGAGCAGGGCGGCGTCCACGCCCTCCTCCGACGGGGAACGCTGCCAGCGGCCGGTGGGGTGCAGGCAGTCGCGGTCGGCATCGGTGACGATCCGGTCGGCCAGGGTCTCCCAGCGGGCGGCGAGGCCGCGTCCGGACGCGGGGTGGGCGGTGGCGAGGGCTCGCAGTCCGGCCGCGCAGGTCAGCCGGCTGTGCGTCCACCGGTCGGGGTGGAGTTCCCAGATCCCCGCGTCGTTCTCGCCGTGACGCGCGGCGATCGCGTCGGCAGCGGTCTTCGCCGCTCGCCAGCCGTCGGCGTCGAGCCGGTCCCGGCGGGCGGCGGCGGCGAGCAGGAGCAGGCTCTCGCCGAAGCCGTCGAGCTGGAACTGGCGGTTGACCCGGTTGCCGACGACGTCGAAGCCGCCCGGGTAGCCGGGCAGGTCCAGGGTGCGCGGGGCGGGGACGGGGCCGCCGTCGGCCGTGTAGGCGGGGGCCAGGCCGGATCCGTGTGCGAGGAGGCGGGCGGTGACGAAGCGCACCGAGTCGTCCAGCAGGGCATCGGCTCCGGCGGCGGCCGCGGCCTGGCCGATGTAGGCCTGGTCGCGGATCCACACGTACCGGTAGTCGTAGTTGCGGCCCTGCTCCGCGCGCTCGGGCAAGCTCGTGGTCGCCGCGGCCACCGTCCCACCGGCCAGCGCGGTCATGCCGCGCAGCACCGCGTACGCGTGCCGGGCATCGCGTCGGCCCAGCACGGCGCCCATGTCGGGTACGTCCTCGGCCCAGGCCGCCTGGGTCGCCCGCCACAGTCGCTCGGGTTCCTGCGGCTCGTCCAGCGGTTGGTCGGAGATCTCCAGGACGAGGTCGTGCCGCTGGCCGGTCTCCAGGCGCAGACGGGCGGTGAGGTGTGGGCGGGAGCCGGACTCATCGGTCTTCGCGTCCGGCAGGCCGGTCAGCCGCAGGTGCAGGCCCGCGGTACGTGCCGTCCAGCGTCCGTCATCGACGCGTTTGACCTTCCGCAGCCGGTGCTCACCGAACCCGGCGGCCACCTGGAGGTTCACCGTGACCTCGGCGGAGCCGTCCACGGCGACGAGCCGGCGCAGAAGGACGGCGCGGTGGGGGGCCCCGGGGTGTGCGAGGGCTTCGCGGCACTCGACGATCCCGCCGGTGGTGACCCAGCGGCTGCGCCAGATCAGGGTGCCGGCCTCGTAGTAGCCGCCCCACACGTAGCTGCCGGTGGGGGTGACGGTGTACCAGCCGGGTCCGCCGATCAGGGCGGCGAAGACGGCGTCGCTGTCCCAGCGGGGTGCGCACATCCACACGATGTCGCCGCGCGGGCCGACCAGGGCACCGCGGTGGCCGTCGGCGAGCAGGGCGTAGTCGCGCAGCGCGTGCGGGGTCGGCACGGTGGCGCTCTTCGACACTCGGGTTCTCCCTCCAGCGCACGTGGGGCGGGGGTGGGCCGCTGCCCGGCCCGGTCGGGTCCGGCCCGCGGGGGCGATGGCTACGGGCTGCCTGCCAAGGCGGTGCCGGTGGTGCGGGTGTGGCGTTCGAGGACGTCCTGGCGTGGGGTCAGCCCCAGGCCCGGGGCGCCGTTGCGGCCGGGATGCAGCTCGCCGCCGGTGGGGTCGAGGGTGCCGTCGAAGAGGAGGTCCTCGATCCGGACGTGGTCGTGGAACCACTCCAGGTGACGCAGGTTCGGCACGGCGGCTGCGGCGTGGGCGTGGACGTGCGGGGCGCAGTGCCCGGACACGTCCCGCCCGTGGGCCTGGGCGAGGGCGGCCGCGCGCAGCCAGACGGTGAGGCCGCCGCAGCGGGTGGCATCGGCCTGCAGGCAGTCCACCGTCGGGGCCATGGCGGCGAAGTAGGGCAGGGTGAAGCCGTACTCGCCGGCCGCGACCTCCGCCGTGACGGCGTCCCGGACCCGGGCGAGGCCGGCGAGGTCGTCGGAGGAGACCGGTTCCTCGAACCAGCGCACGCCGTACTCCTCGAAGCGCCGGGCGAGGCGGACGGCCTGCTTGGCGCTGTAGGCGCCGTTCGCGTCCACGTACAGTTCCCCGTCCGGCCCGATCACCTCGCGGGCCTGCCGGATCCGCGCCAGGTCGCGCCCTTCCCGGGTGCCCCACGCCTCGCCGATCTTGATCTTGACCCGGGGAATCGCCTGCTGCTCCAGCCAGCCGCGCAGCTGCGTGTCCAGCTGCCCCTTGTCGTAGGTGGTGAAGCCGCCGCTGCCGTAGACCGGCACGGAGTCCTGGGCGCGTCCGAGGAGGTCGGCGAGCGGCAGGTCGAGCAGGCGGGCCTTCAGGTCCCACAGGGCGGTGTCGACGGCGGACAGGGCGTAGCCGCCGATGCCGGGACGTCCGGCGTTGCGCAGCGCGCGGTGCATCGCCTCGTTGGCGGCAGGCACGTCGAAGGCGCTGCGGCCGATGGCGTGCTCGGCGAGTAGGCCGGTGATCACGTCGGCGCAGGCCGCGGCTCCGTAGGTCCAGCCGTAGCCACGGGTGGCTCCGGAGCCGGCCTGGACGAGGATCATGGTGGTGCTGGTCCAGGTGGCGGTGCCGTCGGCCTCCGGGACGTCGGTGGGGAAGTCGAGGACCCATACGCGCAGGCCGTCGACGGTCGGCGTCGCCGAGGCGGTCATGAGGTCTCGCCGGCCGCGCGTTGGAGGGCAGCTCGGGCGAAATGCAGGAGGTCGGCGGCGGCCAGCGCCGACAGGGTCGCGGTGGCCAGGCGCGTGGCCCGGGGCGCGAAGAGGGTGCCGGCGGTGATGCCGGTGGCGATCCACAGGCCGGTGCAGAAAGGGCAGCTGAGCAGTTCGCCGATCGCCTTCCGGGCGCCGGTGCCCCGCACCTCCTCTTCCAGTTCCGCGGGTCCGGAGGTGCCCTCGAAGCGGGTGAACGGGGCGCGCAGCGGGCTGGTCACGGGGTCCTTGGCGATCAGGCGGCCCAGCTGGTGGGTCGCCAGGGCGCTGAGGGTGACATCCCACAAGTCGGGGTCGGGCAGGGGACGGCGGGTGGCCCGTGCCGCTGCCGCGGTGGCCAGCACGGCGGTCGCGTACGTGCCCATGAGGCCGGTGTAGGCCGCGAGCGGGCGGTCGGCGTCGCCGGCGTAGGCGCGCGCCTCGTGGTGCAGGCGTTCGTGCAGCGAGTGCCCAAGCGCGGCGGGTGATTTCACGGCGTCCTCCTCCTGCGGTGGTGGCGAGCGATCAGCGCGGCCCACACGGCCAGGCCCGTCAGGGTGCCCGCAGCTGCTGCAGCCAGGAGCCGTCCGGCCGCGGGGCTGGCCTGCGGGCGGGCGACGGCCTTCTCCGGGTGGTCGGCGGGCGCCGGGCCGTCGAGCGCCAGCGCGAGGGCTTCGGCGAGGTGCACGGCCCGGCGGCCGGTGTCGGACTGCTCGATCTGGGTGCGGCAGCTGAACCCGTCCGCCACGACGAACGCGCTCGGCGCGGTGGCGCGGACGGCCGGCAGGACGCCCTGCTCGGCAATCGTCTGGGACACGTCGTAATGCCCCCGCTCGAAGCCGAAGTTGCCGGCCAGCCCGCAGCAGCCCTCGTCCAGCACGTCCGCGTCCAGTCCGGCACGGTCCATCAGCTCGCGGTCCGGATCGGCGCCCAGCACGGCGTGCTGGTGGCAGTGCGTCTGCACCGTCGCTGCCCGGCCCACCTGGGGCGGGCACCAGCCGTCGGGGGCGTGATTGACCAACTGCTCGGCGAACGTCCGCACCTGCGCGGCCAGCCGGACGATGTCCTGGTCACCGGCCAGCAGGTCCGGGGCGTCCGTGCGGAACACGGCCGCGCACGACGGCTCCAGAGCGATGATCGGCGTGCCGGCCTCCAGCCACGGCCGCAGCACCCGGATGGTGCGTTGAAGGACCCGCTTGGCGGTGGCGAGTTGGCCGGTGGAGACAAGGGTCAGGCCGCAGCACACGGGGCCCTCGGGGACGGCGACCTGGAAGCCGGCGTCCTCCAGGACCCGCACCGCCGCCGTGGCGATGTGCGGGTGGAAGTGGTTGGTGAAGGTGTCCGGCCACAGCACCACGGTCCGCGGATCGTGCGGGTCGGGCCGCTCACGCCCCGCCCGGTGCCAGGCATCCTGGAAGGACTCGGCGGCGAACACGGGCGCTTCACGTCGATGGTCGATGCCGGCGATCAGCTTGCCGAGCCGACTGAGTCCGGGAGCGTCCAGAACGGCGTTGGCCAGAACCGGCGCCAAGCCGGCCGCCCGGGTCCACAGCGGCAGCCAACCCATCGCGTAGTGGGCAGCGGGGCGCAGCCGGCCCCGGTAGTGGTGGGCGAGGAACTCGGCCTTGTAGGTGGCCATGTCCACCCCGACCGGGCAGTCGGACTTGCAGCCCTTGCAGGCCAGGCACAGGTCGAGGGCGTCGCGGACCTCGGTGGAGCGCCACCCTGTGGTGACCGGGCTGTCCTGGTGTCCGCCGATCATCTCGAACAGCAACCGGGCCCGGCCCCGGGTCGAGTGCTCCTCCTCCAGGGTGGCCCGGTACGAGGGGCACATCACGCCGCCCTGGTGGGTGCGGCAGTTGCCGATGCCCACGCACCGCATGACGGCCTGCCCGAAGTCATGGCCGTCGTCGGCGTACGCGAAGTGCGTCGCCCGGTGCGGCTCGGGCCGCCAGCCGGCGCCCAGACGGAGGTTCTCGTCGACGCGGTGCGGGCGGACGACCTTGCCGGGGTTCATCCGATTGCCCGGGTCGAACAGGGCCTTGACCTCACCCATCGCGTCGACGAGGGTCCGGCCGAACATGCGGGGCAGGAGTTCGCCGCGGGCCTGCCCGTCACCGTGCTCGCCGGACAGGGAGCCGCCGTAGGAGGCGACCAGGTCGGCGGCGTCGATCAGGAAGGCACGGAACGCCTCGATGCCCTTGCCCTCGCGCAGCTCGAACGGGATCCGGGTGTGGACGCAGCCCTGCCCGAAGTGCCCGTACAGGGAGGCCTGCTGGTAGCCGTAGCGGTCGAAGAGCCGCTCCAGGTCCCGCAGGTAGTCGCCCAGACGCTCCGGTGCGACGGCGGAGTCCTCCCAGCCCTCCCACGTCTCGGAGCCGTCCGGCGGGCGGGCGGTCACGCCGAGGCCGGCCTCGCGGGCCTTGAGCATCTCGTGTTCGCGCGGCGGATCGTCGGAGAACGCCACCGACGCGTCGCCCTCGTCGCGACCGATGGCGCGCAGCAGCTCGCGGGCCTGCGCGTCCGCCCGTTCCTTCGTGTCGTCAGTGAACTGGAGCAGCAGCCAGCTGTCGCCCCGGGGCAGCCGCTCCAGGGAGTCGAGGTAGGCGTGCTCCTCGCGCATCAGCTGGGCCATGCGGCCGTCGATGGCCTCCAGCTGGGCGGGCCGACTGTGCTTGAGCAGATCCGGAACCGCGTCGGCCGCCTGGTAGATGTCGTCGAAGCCCAGCACCAGCAGCGCCTCCGCGGCCGGCACCTCGACCAACCGCAGCTCGGCCCGCAGCACGGTGACCAGGGTGCCCTCGCTGCCGACGAGGGCCTTCGCGATGTCGAAGCCGTTCTCCGGCAACAGGGAATCGAGGTTGTAGCCGGAGACCCGGCGCGGGATCTTCGGGTAGCCGCGCCGGATCTCGGCCAGATGCCGGCCGGTGATGTCCTTCAGACCCTCGTACAGGCGGGCCCGCGTCCCGCCGTCCGCGACGGCCCGCGCGTACTCGTCGTCGCCGGTGGGGCCGGCCCAGAACCGGGTGCCGTCGTAGGTGAGGACCTCCAGACGGCAGACGTTGTCGACGGTCTTGCCGTAGGCCTGGGCGGAGGCGCCGCAACTGTTGTTGCCGATCATCCCGCCGAGCGCGCAGTGCGTGTGCGTGGACGGCTTCGGTCCGAACATCAGCTCGTGCTCGGCGAGCTGACGGTTCAGCTCGTCCAGCACGATGCCCGGCTCCACCACGCACGTCCTGGCCTGCGGATCGACGGACACCAGGCGGTTGCAGTACTTCGTCCAGTCGATGACCACCGCGGTGTTGGTGCACTGCCCGCCCAGGCTCGTGCCTCCGCCCCGGGAGAGCACCGGCGCGGCGAACCGCGAGCACACCGCGACCGCCGCCGCCCCCGCCTCCACGGTGCGCGGCACCACAATGCCGAGCGGGATCTGCCGGTAGTTGGAACCGTCGGTCGCGTACGCTCCGCGGCTGCCCGGGTCGAAGCGCACTTCGCCGTCGACCTCGTCCCGCAGCGCGCGCTCCAGCGCCGCCAGGTCGACCCGCTCGCTCGTGTCCTGGCCGGCCACGGTCAGTTCCCGCCGCTGCCGGGCAGGAACTCCTGGACCTTCGCCTTCACGCCCTGCCGGATGACCGAGCCCCGGTCGCTGTCGCCCTTGATCACCGACATCGCCGCGGCCTTGATCTGGTCCCACGTGGCGTGCGGCGGGATCGGTGGCACCGCCGGGTCGGTACGGAAGTCGATGACGAACGGCCGCTCGGCGGCGAGCGCCTGGCGCCACACGGGCTCCACGTCCTCCGGTCGCTCCACGCGCGCCCCGTACAGGCCGAGCAGCTGGGCGATGTCGGCGTAGCGCACGTCCGGCAGGCCCTGCGAGGGCTCGAACTGCGGGGCGCCCTGCATCGCCCGCATCTCCCAGGTGACCTGGTTCAGGTCGTGGTTGTTGAGCACCGCCACCACCAGGCGAGGGTCCTCCCACTCCTGGTAGTACTTCGCGACGGTGATCAGTTCCGCCAGCCCGTTCATCTGCATCGCGCCGTCGCCGACGATCGCGATCGCCGGACGGTCCGGGTGCGCGAACTTCGCGCCGATCACGTACGGCACCCCCGGGCCCATGGTGGCCAGCGTCCCCGACAGCGAGCCGCGCTCGCCGCCGCGGAAACGCAGGTGCCGGGCGTACCAGTTGGCGGCCGAACCGGAGTCGGCGGCCACGATCGCGTTGTCCGGCAGCAGGGCGTCCAGGGTGTGGACGACGTACTCGGGGTTGACCGGGTCCGCCGGCACCTCGGCGCGGCGCTGCATCACCTCCCACCAGCGCGCCGCGTTGTCCTCCACCGTCTTGCGCCACGTCCCGTCCGCCTTGGGCTCCAGCAGCGGGATCAGCCGGCGCAGTGCCTCGGCGGCATCGCCGACGAGGTTGACGTCGAACGGGTAGCGCAGCCCCACCATGGACGGGTCAAGGTCGATCTGCACCGCCCGGGCCTGGCCGAACTCGGGCAGGAAGTTGCTGTAGGGGAAGCTGGAGCCGATCACGAGAAGGGTGTCGCAGTCGCGCATCATCTCGTAGGACGGGCGGGTGCCGAGCAGGCCGATCGAGCCGGTGACGTACGGCAGGGTGTCCGGGAGCGTGTCCTTGCCGAGCAGGGCCTTGGCGACGCCGGCACCGAGCAGGTCGGCGACCTGCTCGACCTCACGGCGGGCGTTCCTGGCACCCTGGCCGATCAGCATGGCGACCTTCTCGCCCGCGTTGAGGATCTCCGCGGCCCGGGCGAGGTCCTCGGCGGCGGGGACGGGGGCGTAGTGGGGGATGCCGATGCTGGAGGGGACCTGCTTGAAGGCGTGCTCGGGCGGGGTGTAGTCGAGTTCCTGCACGTCGGCGGGGATGATCAGCGCGGTGATCGTGCGCCGGGTGGTGGCGATCCGCATCGCCCGGTCCAGAACGTTCGGGAGCTGCTCGGGGACGGTGACCATCTCGCAGAACTCGGACGCCACGTCCTTGTACAGGGACAGCAGGTCGACCTCCTGCTGGTAGGAGCCGCCCATGGCGCTGCGGTCGGTCTGCCCGACGATCGCGACCACCGGGACGTGGTCGAGCTTGGCGTCGTACAGGCCGTTCAGCAGGTGGATGGCACCCGGCCCGGACGTGGCGGCGCACACGCCGGTGCGGCCGGAGAACTTGGCGTAGCCGACCGCCTCGAACGCGGCCATCTCCTCGTGCCGGGCCTGGATGAACCGCGGCTGGTCCTCCGCCCGTCCCCAGGCAGCGAGCAGCCCGTTGATGCCGTCGCCGGGATAGGCGAAGACGTACTCGACCTCCCACTCGCGCAGCCGCTGCAACACGTAGTCGGCAACCTTCATCGTCTGCTCCTCCTGATCCCGGTGCTTGCCGTCAGCACGGTTGGGTGCTGCCCGATCGGCTAACCGCCGTCGGCAGGCCCGAAACCCCTCGACCGGCGGTTGCCTGGTGGCCTGGGTGGGTTCATGCGTCGTGGCGGCAGTATCGCGAAGGCTCGCCCCGCAGGCGGGCAGGCGTGCCCGAGAAGGCGGAAGCGGTAGCCCACCCGGGGCACACGGCGGGCGCGCCCGTTCATCCGCGCACGCTCGGCTGCGGGGCCGCAGCGCCTGGACCGGCGTGCCCGGCACCAGGGCATCGGTACCCACGCGGCGGCGAGCCGCTCGACCACGAGCAGGCCGGACCCGCCCGGCCTGTCGCCGCCCTCCGGACGCCGCCAGGCGGTAGGAATGGCACCGGACCGAACCGCACCCCGGAGGCCCCGGTGAACCACCCGATCCTCGACCGGATCCAGGACCTGCGCGCCGAGTTGGCGCCCGGCGACGCCGCCCCCGCGCTGGTCACGGCATTGGCCGCCGGCACCGCCACCCGCTCGGCACTCGCCGAACTCGCCGCCCAGCAGCACCGGATCATCCGCTCCGACCGCCGCAGCCTGCTCATGCTCGCCACCCGCTGCGCGGACCGCCCGCTCGGCGCCTGGTTCGCCACCCTGGCCGAGGGCGAGAGCGCCGCCCTGCGCACGCTGCCCGCACTCGCCGCCGCCAGCGGCCTCGACCTCGCCGCACCGGAGGCCCGAGCACCGCTGCCCGGCTGCCAGGCCTACCCCGCCTACCTGGCCTGGCTCGCCCTCAACGGTCGACCCGAGGCCGCGGCCGCCGCCCTGGTCGCCAACTTCGCCGCCTGGGGCGGCTACTGCGCCACCATCGGGAAGGCGCTGCGCAGCCACTACGGCTTCGACGACGAGGCCTGCGCCTTCTTCGACTTCTTCGCCCGGCCCGCCACCGGACTGGAGCAGCAGGCCGCCGACGCGCTCGGCGCGAACGGGCTCGACGCACCGGCCCTGGCCGACGCACGCGAGTACGGGCTGCTGCTCCAGTCCTACGAGCACCTGTTCTGGGACACCCTGGGCGTGCTCGACCTCTGACCGCCGGACACCGGAACCCGCACGACCCGGACCGGACGTACCACCGGGACCGGGTCGTACCACTCGGACCGGACGTAGGGTCCGCACGCCTCGGCGGCCCGTCCGCGTCAGGCCTGCCAGTGCGGCTTGCCGCTGACCATCCGGCAGTAGATCTCCCGGCCGCTCGCGTCGTGGGTGCTCTTCCCCAGGTCGGCGTTGCGGCAGAACTGTCCGGCCTCGTAGCAGTTGCCGGCGGCTGAGCGGATCTCACACCCGCCGGCGGCCGCCGCGGTGTGCTCCGGCTGCGGGTCGGCCGGCGGCTGAGCGGTGGTCACCTTCGGCTGCGGAGCCTTGGGCGCCGCGGGCTGCGAGGCGGCCACGGACGGCGCCGGGGGCGTGGCGGCCGGTGCGGCGGGCTGCTCCGGCGCCGTGGTGGCCGGGGCAGGGGCCGGCGCCGCGGGGGTAGCCGGCGGCGCGACCGGCGCGGGAGAGGTCGGGGCGGCGGCGACGCTCGGCGTGGCGGAGGCCGTCGACGTGGCGTCGGCGGCCGACGGGTCGCAACCGGTCAGCGCCAGGCCGACGGTGAGGACGAGTCCGGCGAATCCGGCCAGACCGGCCCGGCGGCGCCCGGGTATGCGTGAAGGCATGGGAGGAGAACGCTCCGTTCCGTTTGGATGAGTCGTGCGATTCAAGCAGGGTTCCCACACGCCCCGCGCACCGTTTCCCCACTCGTTTGCAGATCGAGATCTGGCGACCACCGAGCGTGTCCGCCCTCCCGGTCGCCGTCACGCTGCGCGTCCCGGCCCCGCGCCCTCCGCGGCCACCCCGACCCGCCCGACGGTCAGCGCAGCCCCGCCGTCCGACGCTCGAACACCTCCGGGCGGGCGGACTCCAGCGCCGTGGAGACTGCGCCGAGGAGCACCGCCTCCTCCCTCAGCAGGCTCGGCGCGAGCGTCGGACGCATCGGGGCGAGCCGGTGCAGGGCCCGCTCCAGCGGCTCCAGCAGCAGGTCCGCGCTGCTGCCGATCCCGCCCCCGAGCACCACCAGGTCCGGATCCAGGACGGCCGACAGCACGGCCACCGCGTAGGCGAGTTGCTCCGCCTGCCGCTCCACCGCCCGCAGCGCCGGGGCCTCCCCGGCCCGGGCCCGCTCGAACACCTGCTTCGCCGTCAACTGCCCGGCGCCGCCCGCCCCGGACAGCCCGAACTCCCGGGCACTGCGCACCACCGCGTCCGCGGCGGCCTCCTCCTCGATGGTCCCGGTCGGCTCGCCGCCACGGGCGGGCAGCGGCACCAGGCCGATCTCGCCCAGCCCGCCGTGCGCGCCGACCAGCAGCTCGCCGTCCTTCACCACGCCCAGTCCGAGCCCGGTGCCGACCAGCAGGTAGGCGAACATCCGGCTGCCCCGGCCGGCCCCCAGCGTGTACTCGCCGAGCGCGGCCAAGTTGGCGTCGTTGGCCACCGACACGGCCGTGCCCAACTCCTCCGCGATCCGGTCGAACAGCCCCGGCCGGCCCCAGCCGGGCAGGTGGGAGGCGTAACGCACCCCGCGCCGCCGCTCGTCCCAGACGCCCGGGGTACCGATCACCGCGTGCACGATGTCGTCGGTCGCCAGGCCCGCGTCGGTGACCGCCCCGTGCGCGGCGGCCACCACGGCGTCCGCGACGGCGTCCGCCGAGCTCCCCTCGTTGGCCACGTCCCGGCGGGCGACGACCGCCCCGGCGAGGTCGGCGACCGCCACCCGCAGCCGGGCCCGGCCGATGTCCACGCCGAGCACGTACCCGGCCGTCGGGTCGACCTCGTACAACACGGCGGTGCGGCCCCGCTCGGGGGCCAGCCGACCGGCCTCGCGGACCAGCCCGGCCTGTTCGAGGGCGGCCAGTGCGGCGGAGACGGTCGGCTTGGACAGACCGGTGTCCCGGGCCAGCTGGGCGCGCGAGGAGCCGCCGCCGGTGCGCAGCAGCTCCAGCAGCAGCCACTCGTTGTTGCTGCGCAGCCGCTGCCGGTTCCAGGGCACCGCGGGAGCCCCTGCCGCCGGGCGACTCGTCGGCTGGTGGGGGCTCATCGTTCTTCCTCCGGTCTGGTGCTCACGGACGTCTCCGCACGGGTCTCGCGCGGGGTCCGGCGCTGGTCTGCGGGTGTCCGGCCGGGCCTGCGGGGGTCCGGCCCGCCCGCGGGCTCACAGCCGGCCCGAGAGTGCTCCGGCCCGGCCCGCGGCGCCCGGGTCGGGCCCCGCCGCCCAAGTATGACCGGTGATCATCCGGCGTTCGCCCGCCCGACCCTGGCCGCTCCGCGGCAGGTCGCCGCGCGCGGCCGCCCACCGCGTCCCGGGGCCCGCTCCGCACGCACGGCACCACGCTGCACCACGCTGCACCGGGCCCCGTACAACAGCGTCTCCGCCCGGTCAAGGTTTACTCCAGTTGTGGGCGTGCCGCGCCCCGGCGCGTGATCATGGGCGTATGCACTTCCGGCACGGAAACCGAGCAGAGGGTTCCCCGTCCGCGACACCGGGGCCCCGGTCCCTGGCGGCGACGGCGGCGGCCCTCGCGGCGAGGCTCGGCGCGATCACCGGCAGTGACCACGGAGGTGACGACCCCGACCTGCTCCGGGCGGTCCTCGGCGCCGCCCCGGTCGGCGTCGCCGTACTCGACGAGCGGTTGCACTGGGTGTACCTCAACCCCGCCTTCACCACCGCCACCGGCCTGCGCCGCGCCGATCTGCTCGGCCGCGCCGCCGAGGCCACCGCCTTCGCCCCGGCCACCACCACCCTGCGCCGCGTCCTCGACGACGGGCTCGACCGCGAACACGGCACCGGCGGCCCGGACGGCGTGGGCCACCCCGTCCCGCCCGGCCTCCGGGTGCGCTACCGGCCGTTGCGCCACGCCGGACGGACCACCGGTGTGATCATCGTCGTCCTGGACGACCCCGACCCGGCCCGCGAACGGCTCCGCGAGCTCGAACAGGCCCGCGCCCGCCTCGCGCTCCTCGACGACGCCGCCGAGCGGATCGGCACCACCCTCGACGTCGGGACGACCTGCGCCGAACTCGCCGCCTTCGCCGTGCCCGGCCTCGCCGACCTCGCCGTCGTCGACGTCCTGCCGCCCGAGGCCGAGCCGTTCCGGGCCGGCCACAGCACGCCCCAGCGGCTGCACCGCGCCGCCGTACGGTCCGTACCGGCCCTCACCGACGCGCTCGCCGACCTGGCCCGTCCCGGCGAATCGATCCGCCACCGGGAGGGCTCGGCCGCCGCCCGCAGCCTCGGCGGCGGCATCGCCGTGCTCACCGGACCCGGCCCCGCGGACGCCTGCCCCGCCGGGACGGCCTCGCTGCTGGTCCTGCCGCTGGCCGCCCGGGGCGGCCAGGTCGGGCTGCTCACCCTGGGACGCACCGCCGCCACGCCGCCCTTCACCCCCGACGAGGCCGCGCTGCTCGGCGACCTCGCCGCGCGGGCCGCCACCGGCATCGACAACGCCCGCCGTTACACCCGTTCCCAGGGCATCGCCCTCGAACTCCAGCGGGCCCTGCTCAGCGAACCCGGCAACCCGCACCAGAACCTCGCCCTCGCCTCCCGCTACCTGCCCTCCGGCACCACCTCGGTGGTCGGCGGCGACTGGTACGAGACGGTCCGGCTGCCGTTCGGCCGCACCCTGCTCGCGATGGGCGACGTCATGGGGCACGGTGTCGAGGCCGCCGTCGACATGAGCCACTACCGCTCCGCCCTGCGGGACATCGCCGGGATGGACCTCCCCCCGCACCGGATCCTGCGCCAGCTCGACACCGTCATCTCCGCCGACGACTCCGCCCGCCCCGCGACCTGCCTGCTCGCCCTCGCCGACCCGGGCCGCGGCCGCTGGACCCTCTCCAGCGCGGGCCACCTGCCGCCCGCCCTGATCTCCCCGGGCCGACCCACCGAACTGCTGCACCTGCCCAGCGGCCCGCCGCTGGGCACCGGCCTCGGCGGCTACGAGCAGACCACCCACCCGCTCACCCCGGGCGAGACGCTGCTGCTCTACACCGACGGCCTGGTCGAACGGCGCGGCGAGGACATCGACGTCTCACTGGACCGCCTCGCCGCCCTGCGCCTGCCCGCCACCGGCGACCTCGACGACCTCCTCGACGCCGTCCTGCACGCCCTCGTCCCGCCGCCGGCCCCCGCCGCCGAGGACGACATCGCCATCCTGGCCGCCCGGGCCAAGCCGCGCTGACGGTCCGTACAGACACGGGAGCCGGTACCGGGCCTTCACCACCGCCCACCTGCCGCCGGGCACGTCCCTGACGCGGCGCCGAACGATCCCGCCGGTCCCGTGCAGCGCGACTTTCGGTTATCAGGCCGTACGCCGGCGATCTCCAGTAACAGCGGAGCCGAACGCCGTCGGCCCGCACGGCGTCGCCCCCGGCGCGCCCGCAACGGGAAAGACCTGCCGATGACCGCTTCTCCCACTCGCCGTCCGTTCCAGCGGCGCTGGCTGCTCGCCTCCTGCGTGCCGGTGCTGCTCGTGCTCGGGATGGCCGCGTCCGTTCCGGCCGCCCCGCCCGCTCCCGCGCCGCACGCCGGCATGCCCGGCATGTCGGACGGCATGCCCGGGATGCCCGGCATGGCCGGCGCGCCGGGAACGGCGGACGCGTCCGGGAGCACCGGACGCGGCCTCGCCGCCGAGCAGGGCGGCTACCGGCTGGACACCGCGGCCACCGAGCTGCCCGCCGGGCGTCCGACGTCCTTCCGGTTCACCGTCACCGGCCCCGGCGGCGCACCCGTCACCGACTTCGCGGTCCACCAGACCAAGAAGCTGCACTTCTACGCGATCCGCGCCGATCTCACCGGCTTCCAGCACCTGCACCCGGACATGGCCGACGACGGCACCTGGACCGCCGACCTCCCCGCCCTCGCGCCCGGCACCTGGCGGCTGTACGCCGACTTCGTGCCGGACACCGGCCCCCACGCCCCCGAGCTCGTCCTCAGCCGCACCGTGACGGTGAGCGGCGAGTACTCCCCGGTGCCCCTGTCGGCCCCGACCGGCACGGTCGAGGTGGACGGCTACACCGTCACCCTCCGCGCCCAGGCGGCGGCCGGCGCACACACGTTGGTCGCGAGCATCGGCCAGGACGGCCGGCCGGTCACCGATCTCCAGCCCTACCTGGACAGCTACGCCCACCTCAGCGCCTTCCACGAGGGGGACCAGGCACTGGCCCACCTCCATCCGGCGGACGCCGTGGCCGGCGACCACGGGGGCCCGACCCTGACCTTCCAGGCCCTCCTCGCGGAACCCGGCAACTGGCGGGTCTTCCTGCAGTTCCAGACCGCCGGGCGGCTCCACACCGCCGAACTCACCCTGCACGTCGACTGACGCCGCGGGCCCGGCCCCGCCCCACGGGCCGGGGGCCCCGGTTGCCGACGGAACGTCAGCTGCCGGCGGCGGCCCGCCTGCGGCGCCACAGCCACGAACCGCCCGCGGCGAGCGCGACCACCACGGCGGCACCGACGACGAGGCCGGCCGAGGAGGAACCGCCGCCGCCCGACGCGGTCGAGGCCGTTCCGGGCGAGGCCGTCACGCCCGGGGCGCCGGACGGAGCGGGCGCGGCAGCGGCCGAGGTGGCAGAGGCGGAAGCGGCAGAGGCGGAGGCGGAGGCCGAGGAGGGCACGGCGGACGGCGTACCGATCGGGGTCGCTCCGGGCGCGGCGGCGGCGAGCTTGAGGGTCGGCGCGGGGTGCCGGGGCTCGGTGCCGCCCTCGGGCAGCTCGATCCAGCGGTCGATGTGGCCGTCGCCGTACGTCTCCAGGGTCTTGAAGACCAGCTGCCGGGCGTCGGGCAGCTGCTTGACGGTGATCCGGTAGACGGCGTCCTTGCCCTGCGGGAGCGCGGGGCCGCCGACCGTGTAGCCGTCGGCGGTGGCGGCGAGCGTCCAGCCCTGGGGGGCGTCGGCGAGCGTGACGTCGGCGGGGGCGATGCCCTCGGGCAGGACGACCCGGAACTCGGCGAGGCCGGCGGTGCTCGACTCGGCCTCGGCGGTGAAGGTGACGGTGGCGTTGACGGCCAGCGCCCGGGCGGTCCCGGAGGCGACCTCCACGTGTGCGAAGGCCGGCGCCGCGAGGGCGAGGGAGCCGGCCACGACGGCCGTGACGGTGGCGGCACGGCCGAGCAGGCGGGAGTCGTTCACGGGTCTTCGCTCCGGGGGGAGCCGGCGTCGGGCCGGGGCCGGCCCGGCCGATCGGGCCCGGCGGCGTCCATCATGCACGACGGATCCGCGATCCCGGCCCACCCCGGAGGGCCCCGGCGGGGCCGGAGCGGGCGCCCGGCCCCGCCGCGACGACCGCTCACCCGCCCGGCTCGTCCCCCTACTTGCGGCGGCCGAAGATCCGCTTCGCGGCGTAGATGATCCCGACGATCAGCAGGACGAAGAGGAGGATGATCAGGATGATCACGACCAGCAGGAACTTGCCCAGCTTGGCGAAGAACCCCTTCTTCTTCTTGGTGTCCTTGGCCGCGAGGTGCACGGCATCGGCGTTCGACGGCGCGACGGACGCGGCGATCGGCCGGGCGCCCGCCTCGGCGGCCGCCCCCGCGGCCGGTGCGCCGCGGTCGGACACCGCGACGGCGGCGGTTCGGGGTGCGGCCACCGCCGTCGCGCTCGACGCGACGGCGGTGAGACCGACGGCGGCCGCCAGTGCCACCAGGGCCCCGGCTATCGAACGTGCGATCCGGTGAGTCATCGTGCTCCTCGTACGGGTTCAGGGTTGCTCGGGCGAGTCCGACCAAAGCAATTTCTCATGCTCTGACCAGCTGGTTTTCTCATCCGCGCCTAGTATGCTCCACTGAAGTTCTACAGCGGTGTAAAAGTTTAGCGACGGGCCTCGCCCGGATCGGCTCCGGCCCCGGGCCGCGCAAGCCCACCGCTCCGACGGGGGCTCCGTGGCAACTGTGGAGGATGACGACGTGTCTGGCCGCAAGGGTTCCCCCGACGCCGGAAATTCGCCGCACCGGGCGGGCGGACGCCGGGCGGCGGGCCGAACGACCGCCCCGGAACAGGGCGAAAGGGACACCGAGGGTATAACGGACGGCAGTTCGGCAGGCCGCGCCAGTTCGACGGGCCGCGCCAAGAAGAAGCCGAAGCGCAGCACCAAGCAGAAGGTGCTCTGGGCGACCGCCGGAGGCACCGCGCTCCTGGTGCTCGCCGGCGGCGCCCTCTACTACCGCCTCGACAGCAACATCTCCACCTTCGACGGCGACGCCGTCAGCAAGGACCGCCCGGACGCCGCGGCGCCGGACGCCCAGGGCCGCACCCCGGTGAACGTGCTGCTGATCGGTTCGGACAGCCGCGGCAACGGCAACAGCGACCTCGGCGGCGGCGGGGACGGCGGCGCCCGCTCGGACACCGCGATCCTGCTGCACGTCTACGCCGACCACAAGCACGCCGTCGGCATCTCCATCCCCCGCGACTCCCTGGTCACCATCCCGCCCTGCAAGCTGCCCGGCGGCAAGTGGACCAAGGAGCAGACCAACGTCATGTTCAACAGCGCCTTCTCGGTGGGCGACACCGACCAGGGCAACCCCGCCTGCACCCAGAACGCGGTCGAGAAACTGACCAACCTGCGCGTCGACCACACCATCGTGGTGGACTTCAACGGCTTCGCCTCGATGACCAAGGCGGTCGGCGGCGTCGAGGTCTGCCTGCCGAACGACGTCCACGAGGGGGACCTCAACCCCAACCTGGGACACAAGGGCAAACTGGTCTTCGCCAAGGGCAAGCAGAAGGTCGAGGGGCAGTCCGCGCTCGACTACGTCCGGGTCCGGCACGGCATCGGAGACGGCTCCGACATCGGCCGCACCAAGCGCCAGCAGGCCTTTTTGTCCTCCCTCATCAAGCAGGTCAAGTCCCGCGGGATGGACCCGACCACCCTGCTGCCGCTCGCCGACGCGGCCACCAAGTCGCTGACCGTCGACCCCGGCCTCGGCTCGGCCGCCAAACTGCTCGACTTCGCCACCTCCCTCAAGGACATCGACCTGCACGACGTCAAGTTCCTGACCACGCCGTGGCGTTACGAGGGACCGCGGATCGCCCTGGTCCACCCCGACGTGGACCAGCTCTGGGCGGCGCTCAAGGCCGACCGCACCGTCGACGGCCAGGACGCCAGCGCCCCCGGCGGCCCCGGCTCCGCAGCCCCCACCACCCCCGCCGCCGAGGCCGCCCCCACGCCGACCACCGCCCCGGACCCGAAGGCCGCCGGGGTCAAGGTCTCCGTGCTCAACGGCACCGGCGAGACCGGCCTCGGCGGCAAGGCCGCGGAGACGGTCAAGGGGGCCGGCTACGCCGTCACCACCATCGGCAACGCCGCCGGGAAGCCCCGCGGCACCACGGTCGTCGAGTACGGCGCGGGCGAGCGCGGCTCCGCCGAGGCGGTCGCCAAGCTGTTCCCGGGCGCGACCGTCCAGCCCGGCGGCCGGGGCCTCAGCGTCGTCCTCGGCCACGACTTCGCCTCCGCCAACCCGGCGACCGCCACCAACCCGGCCCCCGGCGCGGGCGCCGCTCCGGCACCGCTGCCCACCAGCGTCAGCGGCACCGCCCGCTCGGCGGACGACGACCCCTGCGCCAACGTCTCGTACGGCTGAGCGGCGCGCCGCCGCCGGGGCACGCGGACGGCGACGGGGCGCCCTCGGACCGCCGTCCCGAGGGCGCCCCGTCGGCCGCGCCAGGAGCCGCGTCTAGCGTCTCGTCCCGCAGGACGGGCAGAACGCGGCACCGTCCGGCACGTCCTGGTGGCAGCTCGTGCACTGGACGGCCTGCGCCAGCCGGAAGCCGCAGCCCGGACAGAACGGCGTGCCGTGCGTCTCGGCGTGGCACTGCGGACAGACCAGCTGGCGCGGCGCGTTGACGTCGTACCCGGTGCCCGTCTGCTGTCCGACCTGGTAGGCGCGTTCGGAGACCATGTCGTTGAGACCGCGGTGCTGCGCCGCCATCGCCTCGGCCGCGGTGTCCGGGGCGCAGCTGAAGCACAGGCCCTGCGCCGGGTTGAAGCAGCGGCCGCAGACGTAGTGGGTGCAGCGGGCGCAGCGATTGAAGTGCGTCTGGGCGTTGGCGATCGCGCGCTGGAAGGCGGCGTCCCGGGTGGTTCCCCAGGTCTGGCCGGCCAGACCGTCGGCGGCGTTGCTGATGGTGTTGGCGTTGCCGCCGATGAGGTTCCAGGCCGCGCTGACGCCCTTGCCTATCCAGCCGGCCATCTGGCCGGTCCGGAACGCCTCGAACGGCGAGCGCCAGGTGTCCGAGCAGCGGTAGCAGTAGAACTCGAACTGGAAGCCCGCACCGGTGCCGTGCTGCTCGCACAGGTCGCGGTAGTTGCTGCTGAAGTAGATCTCCGAAGTCACGTCGTCCCCGGTCGCTGAAAGTGGGATGTCGGCGGTCGCTCCCAGGGACGATAGGGCTCAATGTGCGGTTCCGCCAAAGAGTCTGTGCTGATCAGAGCCCCGACACCGGCAGCAGCACCACTCGTGCCGGGTCGAACCGCTCCCAGTACGCGGGCCGTCCGCTGCGGCCGACCCGAAGCCGGCACCAGCGCCGGCCGGTCGCGTCCTGCCACCAGCCGCTGATCCGGCCGAGCGCCCAGGCGCCCTCGCCGAGGTCCACCTCGACCGGCTGGTAGACCCACTGCACGGCGTGCTCCGCCGGGTCCACCGGGTCCGCCCCGTCGACCCCGACCCCGACCCCGCGCTCGTCACGCTCGTCGCGGTCGTCCCCGTTCGCGGGGTCCGCCGGATCCCCGGTCTCCCGGGGACCGCACTGACTCTCCATCACGGCTCCGCCTCCCGACCCGGCCTCGGCCGCGGCGGCCACCCGGTGCGGGGCGGCCGCCGCGGCCGGGGGTGCAGTACACCTCCTGAACTCTACAGGCGTGTAGAGAACGGCGGGAGGGATTCCCCGAAGCCGAGCAGGACCGGCTCAGCGGTCCTTCCGCACCGGCCTCCGACGACGGACTCCCCACAGCGCCACCGGAACGACCCCGGCCAGCGCGAGCGCCTCCGAGGCCGGCGGCGCCTCGAACGGGGCACCGGCCGCCCCCGCCGGGACCTTGTCGAAGGTGTCCGGCACGGGCAGGGTGGACCAGTCCGACAGCGGCCACGCCACCACGAACGCCCGGCCGACCACGTTGTCCACCGGCACGAAGCCGTCACCGGTCACGTTGTGGTGCCAGCGGGAGTCCCGCGAGTTGTTGCGGTGATCGCCCATGACCCAGAGCTTGCCCTTGGGCACGGTGATGGTGCCGACCGGGTCGTTGTCGCAGGGCGTCGAGCCGGGGAACAGGTACGGCTCGTCCAGCGCGACGCCGTTCACCTTCAGCGGGGCGCCCGCGTCGCACTGGACGGTGTCCCCGCCGACCGCGATCACCCGCTTGATCAGGTCCTTCTCGTCCGCCGAGGGCATCAGGCCGACGGTGCTCAGCGCCTTCCGGACGGAGCCCATCACGGAGTCGTCGGTGGTCGTCGTGCCCTCCAGCCAGCCGCCCGGGTCACGGAAGACCACCACCTCCCCGCGCTCGGGCTCCGCGCCGAACCACGGGGTCAGCTTGTCCACCAGCACCCGGTCACCGATCGCCAGGGTCTGCTCCATCGACCCGGAGGGGATCGAGAAGGCCTGCACGAAGAAGGTCTTGATGCCGAGCGAGAGCAGCAGGGCGATCACCAGCAGGATCGGCAGCTCCTGCCAGAACGGGCGCTTCTTGCGCGGGCGCTTCGCCCCCTCGTCCGGGTCGTCCTCCCCCGCGCCTCCGCCCGCGTCCCCGCCCGCCCCCGCGGCTGCAGCCGCGGCCGCCGTACCCACGCCTGTGCCCGTGCCCGAGGACGTGCCCACGCCCGCCCGGCCGTCCCCGGCCCCGCCGCGTTCCCCGGCTCCACCGCTCTCGCCGGACTCCGCGCTCTGCTGCACACTCATTTCCTCGGCCCCTCCCGACGGCCCGACGGGAGTCGCAACGAAGACCCCCTGTCAGGAACGAACCTACCGAACAGAGGTTCCCGGGCGCGCCCTGACGTGCATGCGCTCACCCTGCGGGCCGAACAGGCTCAGGAACTCCACCGGCTGCGGGCCCGCGTTGCCGAAGGCGTGCGGGGTCCGGGTGTCGAACTCCGCGGCCTCACCGGCCGTCAGCACCAGGTCGCGCGACCCGAGCACCAGCCGCAGTCGGCCGGACAGCACGTACAGCCACTCGTAGCCCTCGTGCACCTTCAGCTCCGGCTCCGGCTCGGTGTTGCGGCCCGGCGGCACGATGTGCTTGAACGCGTGCATCCCGCCCAGGTGACGGGTGAGCGGGATGATCGTCTGGCCGTTCCTGGTCACCGGGCGCGGGTGGATCCGCGGGTCACCGGTGGCCGGGGCGCCGACCAGCTCGTCCAGCGGCACCCGGTACTCCCGGGCCAGCGGCAGCAGCAGCTCCAGCGTCGGCTTGCGCTGCCCGGACTCCAGCCGGGACAGCGTGCTGAGCGAGATGCCGGTCGCGGCGGCCAGTTTGGCGAGCGTGGTGCCGCGCTCCCGCCGCAGGGCTCGCAACCGGGGACCCACCGTGGTGAGGACGTTCTCGAACTCTTCGTCGGCCATGCCTGCCATGTGCCGCTACGGCAAGGGCGTTTGTCAATCCGGCACCCGGGTGAGGTCCGGGACGCGGACCGGCGCCGGACGCGGACCGACCCTGGACGCCGCGTACGAACGCCCCGGACAGGGACCCAGCGGCGCTTCGGGGCGGCCGGCTCACCGGTACTCGCGCAGCCGGGGCCGCACGCCGACCGCGGCGAGGCCCAGCGCCACCGCCAGCACACCGGCTGCCAGGGCCGCCGTGGTGCCGTCCAGGTCCCCGTCGGTCTCGGCGACCGCGCGGTCCATCGCGGTGGCGTTGATCGCGATGGTGTCCCCGAGCGCGGCGCCCAGCTGCTCGAAGTCGTAGTTGGACTGTCCCTTCGAGAGTCCGGTGTTGAGCGTGACCGCCTCCTTGAGCCTCCCGGCGGTGCTCAGCTCGCGGATCCTGCGGTCGGTCAGCTGGTACTGCTGGAAGGTGTCCAGCACGCGCTCGGCGGCGTCCTGCTCGCCCGGGAAGGTGACGTTGTGCAGCTCGCTGCCGAGGAACCCGCCGAAGGGGACCGCCGTACGGTCGGCGCGGTGCCGCCGGGCCGCGTCGGCCAGCCGGGCGTTGTAGTCCGCGAGGGTGGCGCCGTCGATCCGGGCGATCGCCTGGGTCTGCTCAAGGAAGGCCTGCTCGTACGCGACGGCGCGGGTCGGGTCGATCAGGTAGCGGCTCTCGTCGGCGTTCATGTCGAACGCGACGGCGCGGGCCCGGCTGAGGGCGATCACCGAGTCGTAGGCGTTGCTCTTGGCGGTCACCAGGTGGTCCTCGGAGCGGCCCACCAGGTTCAGCCCGGTCACCAGCACCGCGCCGGTCAGCAGGGTCACCGCGGCCAGCGCCGGGTTGACCACCCGGCGGTAGCGCACGGCGAGGGCGCGCTGGAGGCCGAGCAGGGCCGCGAGGGCGAGCAGGCCGACGGCGAGCAGCCACCACCGGCCGCTGCCCAGGGCCTCGCGCTGCTGAAGGTAGACGCGCTCGACGGAGGCGTCGCTGGTGACGGTGACCTGGTCGGCGGCGGGCAGGAGTCGGCCGCGCAGCAGGTCGGTGGCCTGCCGGTAGGTCTCCAGTGCGGCCTGCGAGGGCTGCCCGGCGGGCGAGTTCGCCTGCTCCTCCAGCAGCTGCGCCCGGGCGACCAGCGCCTCGTAGCTGCCGAGCCGGTCCAGGACGAGCCGGACGGCGCGCTGCCCGGCCGGATCGTCGGCCGCGGCCCGGGCGGCCTGCTGCAGGTCGTCGTCGGCCTGGGCGCGGCGCTGCTCGTAGGTGTCCAGGGTCTGCTTGCGCAGGGCCGTGTACTCGGGGTCGGCGCCGACCAGCAGCAGGTTGGCGGCCTGGGCGTCCATGTCGCTGAGCGCGAAGTAGAGGTCGGCGGCGCGGGTGGCCTGCGGGGCGTCCCGGTGTCCGATGGTGTCGGTGCCGTCGCGGGCGCCGCCGAGTACGGCGGTGGCGGTGGCGCCGAGGCCGAGCAGGGCGGCGAGGCTCAGCGCGGTGAGGCCGCGCACCAGGCGCGGGGTGGTCCAGTGGTCCCGGCTGCCGATCGTCCGCGCACGGCGGCCGAGCCGGGCCAGGGTGCCCGGTGGGGCGGGTTCCGCCGTCTCCGGCGGGTCCGCCTCGTTCGAGGTGGTCGCCCTGTGCTCCGTGGAGGTCGTCATGACCGCACGTCCCTTTCCCCCGTGGCACGGTCGGCCGGGGGGTTCGGGCGCGCCGAAGACCCCGAGCGCAGAACCGTTTCTGCTTTTCGTTCGCTCTTCCGCCGCGCGACGCTAGTGCCGCACCGCCCCGTGCGCGGCTGGTCCTGACGCCTCCTTGACACCGCCGGGCACCGATCTTGACGCTTCCTTAGCGCCCGCCGGCTCCCGGCACCGACGGTCACCGCCCTCCGGCACCCGGCACCCCCTTCCGCCGGCACCCTCCCGACCGCACGGCGGCCAGCCGACGGTGGAACCGGCGTGCCGGTCGGCCCGAACCGACGTCAACACCGGCCGGGAGCACCGGCGTTCCTCCTCCGACCGAAACGATCACGGAGCCCCCGGCGCGCCACTACGCTACGTGTCATGACTTCTTCGGATAAGACCCCCGGGCTGGGCACTGCGGTGGTGATCGGCGGCGGACTGGCCGGGTTGGGGGCGGCCTGGGCGCTGCGCGGCCACGCGGAGCGGATCGTCGTCGTGGAGCGGGACCACTACCCGGCGGAACCGGCGTTCCGGGCCGGGGTGCCGCAGGGACGGCACGCCCACCTGGTACTGGAGGCCGGGCACCGGGTCCTGGAGGAGATGTTTCCCGGCATCAAGCAGGAGCTGATGGACGCGGGTGCGCTGCGGGTGACCACCTCGGAGGTGAGGTGGCTCAGCTCCGCCGGGTGGATGGCCGAGTACCCGGCACGGATGGCCTTCCTCTCCTGCACCCGGCCGGTGCTGGACCAGCTCGTCCTGGAGCGGGTCCGCGCCGACTCCTCGATCGAGTTCCTGGAGGGCACCGACGTGGTCGGCCTGCTCGGGTCGGCCGGGGCGGTGACCGGCGTGAAGGTCCGCGAGCGGGGCCCGGAGCGCGGCGAAGTCCGTGACCTCCCCGCCGAGTTGGTGGTGGACGCGGCCGGCCGCTCGACCTCGGTGCCGAAGTGGCTGACGGAGCTGGGCTGCCGCCCGGTGCCCGAGCAGCGGGTGGACGCGGGCGTGGCGTACACCTCCCGGCTGTTCCACCGCCCGGCCGGGGTCGACCTCGGCGGCCAGGCGATCTACCTGCAGACCAAGGCGCCGGAAGCACCGCGGATGGGAGTCCTGCTGCCGGTCGAGGGCGACCGCTGGATCGTCAGCCTCGCCGGGATGCGCGGCGCCGAACCGCGGCCCGGCGAGGAGGGGTTCACCGAGCACCTCGCCGGACTGCGCGACCCGCTGCTCCGCGAGGTGCTGCGGGACGCCGAACCCGCGGGCGAGGTGCGCGGCTTCCTCCCCGGCCCCGGCGTGCGGCGGCACTACGAACGCAGCGGTCCGGAGGGCCTGGTGGCGGTCGGCGACGCCGCGAGCACCTTCAACCCGGTGTACGGCCAGGGGGTCACCGTCGCCCTGTTCTGCGCCCGGGAGCTGCGCCGCACCGTGCTGCGGCACGGCGGCATCGGACACGCCGCTGCCCGGGACGCGCGGCGCGCCGTCGCGGCGGCGTCCAAGAACCCGTGGGTGATGTCCTGCGCCGAGGACGCCCGTTTCGACACCACCACCGGCGCGCCCACCGGCGCCCTGCTCAAGCTCCAGCACCGCTTCCTGGACAAGGTGCTGGCCGGCGCCACCCGCGACCCCCTGGTCACCGCGGCGTTCCACGAGGTGATGTCGCTGGTGGAGCCGCCGTCGCTGCTGTTCCGCCCGTCGGTGCTCAGCGCCGTCCTGCGCGGCTGAACACCGACGGGCCGGGCCGGCCGGGGCCGCTCGATCGGCCCGGCCGGCCCGACCGTCGCCTCGGCGCGTCAGACGGTCGGCTTCCCGTGGGAGGCCGGCCCGCCCGTGACGAGGGCCGTGATCTCGGCGGCGAGCTCCGGGCCGAGCTCGCCCCACCCCTCCTTGTAGCCGTAGACGCCGGCCAGGGAGCGGGCCTCGTAGTCGCCGTTCATGATCTCGATGTCGTTCGCCGTGATCAGTGCCGGGTGGGCCACACCGACGGCAGCCGAGACCTTCATCAGCTCCTTGCGCAGGGTGCGCAGGTAGACGGCGGCCCTGGTGGCCTTCGAGGCCGGGTCGAGGCCGCGGGCCAGCCACGGGTTCTGGGTCGCGATGCCGGTGGGGCACTTGTCGGTGTGGCACTTCTGCGCCTGGATGCAGCCGATCGACAGCATCGCCTCACGGGCGACGTTGATCATGTCGACCCCCAGGGCGAAGGCGACCGCGGCGTTCTCGGGCAGACCGAGCTTGCCGGAGCCGATGAAGGTCAGCTCGTCGGTCAGCCCCAGCTCGGCGAAGGTGCCGTAGACCCGGGAGAAGCCCATCCGGAACGGCAACGACACCGAGTCGGCGAACATCCGCGGGGCCGCGCCGGTGCCGCCCTCGCCGCCGTCGATCGTCACGAAGTCGACCCCGCGGTCGCCGCGCGCCATCAGGGTGGCCAGCTCCTGCCAGAAGCCCATCTCGCCCACCGCGCTCTTCACCCCGACGGGCAGGCCGGTCTCGGTGGCGAGCAGCTCGACGAAGTCGAGCATCGAGTCGACGTCGCCGAACGCGCTGTGCCGCGACGGGGAGGCGCAGTCCTCGCCGACCGGGATGCCGCGGATCCCGGCGATCTCCGGGGTCACCTTCGCGCCCGGCAGCATCCCGCCCAGCCCGGGCTTGGCGCCCTGGGAGAGCTTGATCTCTATCGCCTTGACCGGTGCTCCGGCGACGACGTCCTTGAGCTTGTCGAGGTTGAAGCTGCCGTCCTCGTTGCGGCAGCCGAAGTACGACGTCCCGAGCTGGAGGACGAGGTCACCGCCGTTGCGGTGGTACGGCGAGAGGCCCCCCTCGCCCGTGTTGTGCATCGTGCCCGCCAGCGCCGCGCCCTTGTTGAGCGCCGTGACGGCCGCGCCGGACAGGGATCCGAAGCTCATCGCCGAGATGTTCACCACGCTGGCCGGCCGGAACGCCTCGGCGCGCCCGCGCGGCCCGCCGAGCACCTTGGCCGAGGGCAGCGGGGCCTGCGGGTCGTGCGCGTCGGGCAGGGCGCCGGCGAACGTGCGCTGCTTCACGTAGGCGTGGCCCTGGACGTGCTCGACGTCGACTTCGGTGCCGAACCCGAAGTAGTTGTTCTCCTCCTTCGCCGACGCGTAGATCCACGTGCGCTGGTCACGGCTGAACGGGCGCTCCTCCTCGTTGGAGGTCACGATGTACTGCCGCAGCTCCGGCCCGATCCGCTCCAGCAGGTACCGGGCGTGCCCGACCACCGGGAAGTTCCGGAGCAGCGCGTGCCGCTTCTGCATGAGGTCGCGGGCAGCCAGGAGCGCCACCGCTGTCGCGGCGGCCGCGCCGATCTTCCGGGCTTGCATGAACGTTCCTCCAAGGTGCACGACACCATCGCCGGGCGGTGGGGTCGTCGTGTCGTGTGGGGTGCCGGACGGCGGGCACGCGGCCGAGGAGGCAGCAGCGTCCGTCGAGGGATGCCAGACGATGGTAGGAGGCCCCCCGGACCGGCCCGCGGCCAGGGGCGGTCGGAGCGCGCGGCCGCCGGCCCGCGCCCGGCGTTCCGGGGTGTTCGGGGTGTTCGGGGTGTTCCCGAACCTTCCGGGACGTTCCCAAGCGTTCCGGAGCGTTCCTGAGGTCAGCAGGCGGCATTCAGCCCCCGTACACGCTGTTTCAACGTTGCGTCACCAGAGTTCGGCCTCGTGCCTACCTCACACCCACGCGCCGGTGTCGCCTCCCTGTGCGCCGCGGCTTTGACGTTGTCAGGAATCGTCGTCACCGGGATCGTCGCCGCACAGCCCGCGGCGGCCGCGGACCCGGCCGGCTACCAGAACGTACGGATCAACGAGGTCACCTCGTCCAACAGCGACACCGTGGAGCTGTTCAACAGCGGCTCGACCGCGGTGAGCACCAGCGGCTGGAAGATGTCCGACGACGGCTTCACGCCGCAGGCGTTCAGCCCGTCCTCCACCACGATCCCGGCCGGTGGCTTCGTCACCTTCAACTCGCCCAAGGGGCTGGGTGACTCGGACAAGGTGGTGATCTACACCGCCGACGGCACCGTGGTCGACCGCGTCGACTGGGCGACCGCCAACGCCAAGCCGGCGATCGCCCGCTGCGGCGGCGACGGCACCGGGACGTGGGTGACCGCGACCGCGGCGACCACCTTCGGCTCCGCCAACGCCGGCGGCTGCCCGGCGTCGGTCCCGGCCGCGAGCAAGGTGCGGATCAACGAGGTCACCGCTGACGGCGCGGACACCGTCGAGCTGTACAACAGCGGCATGAGTGCGGTCGGCATCGGGTCGTGGAAGTACGTCGACAACGACACCACGCACTCCCCGGTCTCCATCTCGTCCTCCTCGCCGAGCGCGACCACCATCCCCGCGGGCGGCTACGTCACCTTCAACTCCACCATCGGCCTGGGCGGCAACGACTCGCTGTTCCTGATCGACGGCAGCGGCAACACCGTCGACTCGGTGACCTGGGCGGCCGGTGGCGCCTCGCCGTCCGACGAGCGGTGCACCGGCGGCTTCCGGACCTCCGTGACCGCGACGTTCGGCAGCGCGAACTCCTGCACGGGCGCCGGCGGCGGGGGCGGTGGCGGTCAGACCGGCCACCTGCTGGGCGGCGGTGGCGCGCTCACCAGCGGCTGCACCCCCGAGGCGCCCTCCGGTACGGGCCCCACCCCGGCGGGCACCCTGGCGTGGCCGGGCGGGCTGGACGTCACGATCGCCGACAACGTCTGCGCGTTCACCACGTCCACCGGCCCCGAGGGCCGTGACGTCAGCGGCCTGGCCTTCGACCCGGCCGACCCGTCCGTGCTGTGGGCGGCCAAGAACAAGAACTGGCTGTTCAAGCTGGTCAAGAGCAACGGCAAGTGGATCCCGGACGCCTCCTGGAGCGCGACCGGCAAGCAGATCCGCTTCGCGGGCGGCTCCGGCCAGCCGGACTCCGAGGGCCTGACGGTCGGCCCCGACGGCCACCTCTACGTGACCTCCGAGCGCGACAACAGCAACAACACCGTCCCCAAGGACACGATCATGGAGTTCGACCCGGCCGCGACCGGCTCGACCCTCACCCCGGTCCACCAGTGGGACATGACCTCGCAGTTCCCGCAGCTGAACACCGGCAGCAAGGACGACGCCAACCTGGGCTTCGAGGGCGTCGGCTACGTGCCGGACAGCTGGCTGACCGCGAACGGCTGGGTCGACCCGCTCACCGGCTCCGCCTACGACCCGGCGAACTACCCGCTGCACGGGTCGGGCCTGTACTTCGCCGGTCTGGAGTGGGACGGCACCCTGCACGTGTACGGCCTGAACTCCGACGGCACGTTCACCACGTTCGGCACGATCGCCACCGGCAAGGTCTCCGTCATGGACGTGACCTTCGACGCCGGCACCCAGCGCCTCGTCGCGACCTGCGACAACACCTGCGGCGAGACCCACACCTTCATGAAGGTCAACGCCGCCGGCGCGATCGTCCCGGACGTGACCTACACGAACCCGGCCGTCATGCCGGTCGACAACCTGGAGGGCTTCGCGATCGCGCCGACGTCCACCTGCGTCAACGGCTTCCGCGAGGCGGTCTGGAGCGACGACGGCATCTACGGCTTCGGCTCCGGGACCTCCTCCTCCGGACACGCCCTCTACAGCGGCACCTTCCCCTGCTGATCGCGTGCCGAAGCTCCCGGCCGTCGGCGGGTCACGACCGTGACCACCGCCGACGGCCGGGAGCTTCGTCGTACGGTCCGTCCCCGCCGGGCGGGCCGCCAGGACCGCTGGATCGCCGACCTGTCCGGCCGCACCCGTCACAGCCGGCGCGGGCCCCGAGGACGCCGGTCCCGGACCACCGGCCCGTGGTGGTCGAGCTGCCGCTGCAGACCACAGCCGATCGACTGGTTCCCGCTCACCCACGACACCCCGCCGGCACCCTCACACCGGCATCAGAGCCGTCCCGCAGAGCAGGTTCCAGCGGCCCGCGCGACCGGACAGCTCGGTGGCCGACAGCGGCCGGACGTCGAGGCGCCAGAACGCCGTCGGTGGCAGGTCGAGCGCCCCAACCACCGCGGCCCGGACGACTGCGGGTTCGGCCACCGCCAGGACGCGCCCACCGTCCCCGGCCAGCCCGTCCAGCCAGCCGCCCACCCGTGCGCACAGCGCCGTGACCGACTCCCCGCCGTGCGGGGCCGCCTCCGGGTCGGTCAGCCAGCGCGACACGGCCTGCGGGTCCCGGCCCGCGACCTCCTCCAGCCGCTGCCCGCGCCAGTCGGCCACGTCCAGGTCCGCCAGCGCCGCGGCCGGCTCGGCGGCGAGGCCGAGGGCCTCCGCGGTCAGCCGGCAGCGCGCCGAGGGCGAGGTGAAGGAACGGGCCGCCGGGGGCAGTGCACCGGCTGCCGCGCGGGCGGCGGCCAGGCCGGCCTCCTCCGGCGGGGCGTCGTCGCCGAATCTCGCCTCCCGCAGTTCGACTCCGATCGACGGTGCGATGAAGATCACGCGGACGGTCACCCGTCCCCCTCCCTGCCCCCGAACTGGGCCTTCGCGCGTGTGCGTACCGGTGCTCCCGCCGTCCGATGCGCCGGGGCGCGCGCCCGTGAGCCCCCTGTCAAGCCCCTTGGCCGGACGTTCGCGACACGGTACCGTCCCTGCGACAACTGAAGACGGCAGAGCGCGGAAGCCCGGTGAGACTCCGGCACGGTCGCGCCACTGTGAAGCCGCAGCCCCGGCCCCCAGCCCCGGCCCGGCGAGTCAGACCCGCCCTGCCGTCCGTGCTCCACCGAAACGGGACGCGTGTTCCCAGAGGAGGTCGGCCATGGCTCACCCCATCGCCCCCGCAGCCCCCACCGCCCCGGCGGTCACCCCCATCTCCGTCAAGGCCGTCCTGCCCTGGGCCGTCTTCTTCGGCATCCTGCTCATGGCCCTGATCTACTTCGTCGGCGCCGAGCAGGGCGCCACCTCCCTCATCTCCGGCGAAGACGTCCACGAGTGGGTCCACGACGGCCGCCACCTGCTCGGCTTCCCCTGCCACTGACCAGCAAAAACAGGGGAACCAGACCAGTGAACTCCGTGAACGTCAGATCCCTCCTCGTCCGCGGCATGCTCGCCGGCCTCGCCGCCGGCCTGCTCGCCCTCATCGTCGCCTACCTGCTCGGCGAACCCCGCATCGACGCAGCCATCGCCTACGAGGACGCCCACGCCGCCCCCGGCGCACCCGAGATGGAGATCGTCAGCCGCTCCCTGCAGTCCACCGCGGGCCTGGCCACCGGCATCCTCCTCTACGGCATCGCCCTCGGCGGCATCGCCGCCCTCGCCTACTGCTTCGCCCTCGGCCGCACCGGCCGCTTCTCCCCGCGCGCCACGGCGGCCCTGCTGTCCGGCGTCGCGCTGATCGCGGTCTACCTCGTGCCGTTCCTCAAGTACCCGGCCAACCCGCCGTCGGTGGGCGACCCGGAGACCATCGGCAAACGCACCACGCTGTACTTCCTGATGATGGCACTCAGCGTGCTGCTGGCGGTCGCCGCGGTGATCGCCGGCAAGCGCCTCGCACCACGCCTGGGAAACTGGTACGCCACCGTCGTCGCCGCCCTCGGCTTCGCCGTCGCCATCGGCCTCGCCTACGCCTTCCTGCCCGCCGTCAACGAGGTCCCCGAGGACTTCTCGGCCACCCTGCTCTGGCAGTTCCGCCTCGCGGCGCTCGCCATCCAACTCACCCTCTGGACCTCCTTCGGACTGCTCTTCGGCCACCTCGCCGAACGACTCCTCAACCCGAAGCCCGCCACCGCGACCGCCGTCGCAACGCCGGGGAGCGCCCCGGAGCCCGCCGCCTCCGCACACTGAGGCACGCACCGTCCCACCGTCACACCACGCAGGCCGGTCGGAGCGACACCACGTCGCCCCGACCGGCCTCCGGCGTCCCCGAGACGAGGACGGGGCCGCCTCGACCGTCGTCACCGCGTCCGCCACGGCCGCCACGTCGGGGTGCCAGGTGAAGTGGAAGGCGACGCAGTCACGTCGGTAGGCGGGGCTGAGCCACAGCCCGTCGGCCGCCACCGTGCGGATCTCGCCGATCTGCAGGGCCGGTGCGATCCGTTCCCTGACGGCGTCCAGCGCGTCGAAGGCGCGGACGGCGTCGGCGCCTTCGACGAAGTACTCGGACTGCAGCTCGTCGCCGCTGCTCGGCGTGAAGTCCGCCCGGAAGTGCGGGAGCCGGGCGTGCCACCGGCCCGGGACGCCCAGCTGCCGCGTGCAGGGTTCGGGCGGGCACCCCGGCACGGGATGCCGCGGGCCGTCGGCGAGAACCGCGCCGAGCCAGGTCCCGGGCGCGTCGGGGCCGCCCCGCCGCTTGAGCCAGACCTGGTCGATCCGGTCCGTGCGCCAGCGCGTGAAGAGGCTGACGCTGTACGCCGCAGCCGTGATCTCGTCGAACCGCTCCCTCAGCACGGCCGTCGGCAGGCCCTCGTAGACCCACTGCCGGACCTCGAAGGCCGGCACCAGGTCCAGGGTCAGCCGGGTGACCACGCCGAGGGCGCCCAGGGCCACGACCGAACCGGGGAACTCCGCCGCGCCCCGGCCGATCGTCAGCAGGTCGCCGTCCGCCGTGACCAGTTCGACGGCCCGCACCGCCGTGGCGAGGCAGCCGTTGGCCACCCCCGAGCCGTGCGTCCCGGTGGCGCACGCGCCCGCGACCGAAATGTGCGGCAGCGAGCCGAGGTTGTGCAGCGCGAACCCCTCCCGGTCCAGCACCGCGGCGAGCTCGCCGAACCGCAGCCCGGCGCTCACCGTGACCGCGCCGGCCCGCGCGTCCAGCTCGACCACCCGGGGCAGGCCGGCGACGGACACCTGGTCGCCCGTGGTGTCGGCGATCGCGTTGAACGAGTGCCCGGTCCCGAGGACCCGCACGGGCCGGGCGCCCGCGACGATCTGCCGCAACTCCGCCACGGAGCGCGGCTCGTGGCACCGCTCGGCGCCGAACCTGATGTTCCCGGCCCAGTTGGTCGCGGCCACGGTCACGGGTGGTGCCTCCTCGGTCTCGGGCGCCCACCGGTGCGGTCGGCGGGCGGGGCCGCAGGCGGGTCGACAGAAGCTCAGCAGCGGCTCAGCGCCGGGTCGGCGTCGCGGTCAGCACCGGGTCAGCCGCACCGCGACGCCGTCATGGGCGTGGATCAGCGTCGCACGGTACCCTCCGCGTCGACCGTGACGCCGCCGAACCCGCCCTGCGGCGTGCGCCCGCCGATCACCGGCACCACGACGTCGTCGTCGAGCTGGACACCGGGGCCGTGCCCACCGCGCGACTCCCCCGCGCCGACACCGGCGGTGCGGCGGCCAACCGGTACATTCCTACCGGCTCACCTGCGTGTTTCCGGATCGGGTGGGTGGTCACCGTCACCTGCGAGGAGCAAGACCCTGAGTACGTCATCCGCCGAAGCGCTGTCCGTCGGCCTGCTGGTGCTGGTGCTGGTCTGCGCGGTGGTACGGCCCTGGGGCTGGCCGGAGGCGGTCGTCGCGGTCCCGGCCGCCGGGCTGGCGATCGCCACCGGCGCGATCTCCTGGGACCACGCGGTGGCCGAGGCGCAGCGGCTCGGGCCGGTGATCGGGTTCCTGGCGGCCGTGCTGGTGCTGGCGCAACTGTGCGACGACGAGGGCCTGTTCCGTGCCTGCGGGGCGTGGATGGCCCGGACGTCGGCCGGGAGTCCACGGCGGCTGCTGGTGCAGGTGTTCGTGGTCGCCTCGGTGGTCACGGCGGTGCTCAGCCTGGACGCCACCGTGGTGCTGCTGACGCCGGTGGTGTTCGTCACCGCGGCCCGGCTCGGCGCGCGCCCCAAGCCGCACCTGTACGCCTGCACCCACCTGTCGAACACCGCCTCGCTGCTGCTGCCGGTCTCCAACCTCACCAACCTGCTGGCCTTCGCCGCCAGCGGGTTGAGCTTCACCCGGTTCGCCGCACTGATGGCGCTGCCGTGGCTGGCGGCCATCGCCGTCGAGTACGTGGTGCTGCGCCGGTTCTTCGCCGCCGATCTCGACGCGGGCGCCCCGGCCGCGGGCGAGGCGGAGGCGCCGGAGATGCCGCTGTTCGCGCTGGTCACCGTCGCCTGCACGCTCGCCGGATTCGTCCTGACCTCGATCGTCGGCGTCGATCCGGCCTGGGCGGCGCTGGCCGGCGCGCTGGTGCTCGCCGTCCGGGCCCTGGTCCGGCGGCGCTCCACCCCGGTGGCGATCGTGCGCTCGGCCGCCGTGCCGTTCCTGGCCTTCGTCCTGGCGCTCGGCATCGTGGTCCGGGCCGTGGTCGACAACGGGCTGGCCTCCGCGCTCGGGCACCTCGTGCCCCACGGCACCTCGCTGCCCGCGCTGCTGGGCACCGCGGCGCTGGCGGCGGTGCTCGCGAACGTCATCAACAACCTGCCCGCCACCCTCGTGCTGCTCCCGCTGGCCGTGCCGTCCGGCGCCGGGGCGGTGCTGGCGGTGTTGCTCGGGGTCAACATCGGCCCCAACCTCACCTACGCCGGCTCGCTGGCCACCCTGCTGTGGCGGCGCATCGTGCGCGAGCACGACACCGAGGTCGGCCTGGGCGAGTTCACCCGCCTCGGACTGCTCGTCGTGCCCGCTGCCCTGGTGACGGCCGTGGTGGCACTGTGGGGGTCCCTGCACATCATCGGAGGCTGACCGCGTGACCGTCGTCGTCTGGATCACCGAAGGCACCTGGCCCGCCTGCGTGGACGCCGCCCGCGCCCACGCACCCCGGGAGGCGGAGATCGTCCTGCTCCACGTCAGCGGCCAGGAGGTCCCCGGCGTCGCGCACGGCGCGTTCGCCGGACTGCTCGGTCGCGGCCACCGCGAGCGCGACCCCGGCACCCGGGTGGAGACCCTGGCGGCAGCCTCCGCCCGGGAACTCCTCGACGCCGCCGCCGAGCGGCTCGGACGGCCCTGCGCCCGGGTGGAGCGGACCGGACGGGTCGAGCGCGAGGTCGTCGCGGCCACCGAGGGCGCGGCGTTGCTCGTCCTCGCCCGCGACGGCGACCGCACCCGCCTCGGACCGCACAGCCTCGGCCCCGCGACCCGGTTCGTCGTCGACCACGCGCCCTGCCCGGTGCTGCTGGTCTGGCCGGAACCGGCGCCCGGCACCGCCACGATCCCTCCCCCGCCCGACGGACGGTAGCGGTACCGGGCCGCGACGCCTGGGCCGTGACTTCGGGTCAGTGGCTCCGGACCCAGTGCCCGACCGCCGGTGCCCCCGTCAGTGCCCGACGGCCGGTCCGGGGTGGGAGAGCCGGTAGCGGCCGCCCCGCCTACACCACCTCCCCCGGCTGGCTGGGCTACGACGACGAGAAGCTCACCCGCCTCGCCCGCGAGGCCGTCTCGGACGGCTTCCGCCAGATCAAGCTGAAGGTCGGCGCCGACCTGGCGGACGACATCCGCCGCTGCCGCGCCGCCCGCGCCGCCGTCGGGCCCGACATCCGGATGGCCATCGACGCCAACCAGCGCTGGAACGTGGCCGAGGCCGTCGAATGGACCAAGGCACTGGCGGAGTTCGACCCGTACTGGATCGAGGAGCCCACCAGCCCCGACGACGTGCTCGGGCACGCCACCATCCGGCGCGGGGTCAGCCCGGTGAAGGTCGCCACCGGCGAGCACGTGCAGAACCGCGTCGTCTTCAAGCAGCTGCTCCAGGCCGGTGCCATCGACGTCCTCCAGCTGGACTCGGCCCGGGTCGGCGGCGTCAACGAGAACCTCGCGATCCTTCTGCTCGCCGCGAAGTTCGGCGTCCCGGTCTGCCCGCACGCCGGCGGCGTGGGCCTGTGCGAGCTCGTCCAGCACCTGTCCATGTTCGACTTCGTCGCCCTCACGGGCACCACCGAGGACCGCGTCATCGAGTTCGTCGACCACCTCCACGAGCACTTCCTCGACCCGGTGGTGATCGCCGACGGCCACTACCGCGCGCCCACCCTCCCCGGCTTCTCGGCCGCCATGCACCAGGATTCACTGGACACCTACCACTACCCGCACGGCTCCTTCTGGGCCGCGGAACCGACGCCGAACCAGGAGGCGGGCGCATGACGACCGCGGAACTCGACGGACTGACGGCACTCGTCACCGGTGGCGCCTCCGGCATCGGCCTCGCCACCGCGTCCCTGCTCGCCGAGCGCGGCGCGCGGGTCGCCGTCCTCGACCTCCACCCCGGAACGGTGCGGGATCCGGTGCTGGGCTTCGCCGTCGACGTCACCGACGACACCTCCGTGCGGACCACCGTCGCGGCGGCGGCCCGCACCCTCGGCGGAATCGACATCCTGGTCAACAACGCGGGCATCGGCGCGACCGGCACCGTCGAGGACAACTCCGACGAGCAGTGGCACCGCGTCCTCGACGTCAACCTGCTCGGCGTCGTCCGCACCACCCGCGCCGCCCTGCCGCACCTGCGCCGCTCCCGGCGCGCCTCGGTGGTCAACACCTGCTCCGTCGCCGCCACCGCCGGCCTCCCCCAGCGCGCGCTCTACTCAGCGACCAAGGGCGCCGTCCTGGCACTCACCCGGGCGATGGCCGCCGACCACGTCCGCGAGGGCATCCGGGTCAACTGCGTCAACCCCGGCACCGTGGACACCCCCTGGGTGGGACGGCTGCTGGACGCCACCGACGACCCGGCCGCCGAACGTGCGGCGCTGAGCGGCCGCCAGCCGCACGGACGCCTGGTCACCGCCCAGGAGGTGGCCGCCGCCATCGCCTACCTGGCCTCCCCCTCGGCCGGCAGCACCACCGGCACCGCGCTGCAGGTCGACGGCGGAATGGCGGGGCTGCGGCTGCGTCCGGAGCCCCGGCCGTGACCGTGCCCCGCCGGACCCTCGGGCACAGCGACGTCGCGGTCGGCGAGCTCGCCTTCGGCGCGGCGGGCATCGGCAACCTCTTCACCCCGGTGACCGACGCCGACGCCGAGCAGGCCGTCGCCGCCGCCTGGGAGTCCGGCGTACGGTACTTCGACACCGCCCCGCACTACGGCCTGGGCCTGTCCGAGCGGCGGCTCGGCCGCGCCCTGCGCGGCCGGCCCAGGGACCAGTACGTCCTGTCCACCAAGGTCGGCCGACTGCTGCGCCCGTCACCGGAACCGGCGGGCGACGACCTCGCCCACGGCTTCGCCGTCCCCGCCACCCGGCACCGGGTCTGGGACTTCAGCGCCGCGGGCGTCCGCCGCTCGATCGAGGACAGCCTGGAGCGCCTCGGCCTGGACCGGATCGACGTCGTCTACCTGCACGACCCGGACGACCACGCGGAGCCGGCACTCGCCGAGGCGTACCCGGAACTGGCCCGGCTGCGCGCCGAGGGCATGGTGGGCGCGATCGGCGTCGGGATGAACCAGGCCGAGCTCCTCACCCGCTTCGTCCGCGAGACCGACCTCGACGCCGTCCTGCTGGCGGGCCGCTACAGCCTGCTCGACCAGCGCGGACTCACCGAGCTGCTGCCGCTGGCCGCCGAACGCGGCGTCGGCGTCGTCATCGGCGGCGTCTTCAACTCCGGCCTGCTCGCCGACCCCCGCCCCGGGGCCACCTTCGACTACGCCGCCGCACCCGCGGAGCTGATCGCCCGCGCGCTGGACCTCAGGGCCGTCTGCGAGAAGCACGGGGTGCCGCTGCGCGCCGCTGCGCTGCGCTTCCCGTTCGGGCACCCCGCCGTGGTGAGCGTGCTGGTCGGTACCCGCAACGCCGACGAGGCCCGGGACGCCGCCGCCATGCTCCGGCACCCGGTCCCCGACGAGCTGTGGGCGGAGCTGAAGGACCGCGGTCTGCTCCCACCGGACGTCCCGACCCCGCAGGAGGCACCCTGATGCGCGTCGCGCTGTTCATCACCTGCTTCAACGACACCCTGTTCCCCGGCACCGGCCGGGCCGTGGTGAGCGTCCTCGAACGGCTCGGCCACACCGTGGAGTTCCCGCAGGACCAGACCTGCTGCGGGCAGATGCACGTCAACACCGGCTACCGCACGGACGCCGTCCCGCTGGTCGCCCGGTTCGCGCGCGCCTTCGGCGAGTACGACGCGGTCGTCACGCCGTCCGCGTCCTGCGCCGGGCTGGTCCGGGAGCACCACCCCGCCCTCGCCGACGAGTACAGCCCCCCGGAGCTGCGTCGACAGGTCGCCGAACTGGCGCCCCGGGTCCACGAGTTCACCGAGTTCCTGACCGACGTCCTCGGCGTCACGGACGTCGGTGCGCGCTTCCCGCACCGGGTCACCTACCATCCGACCTGCCACTCGCTGCGCGGGCTGCGCCTCGGCGACCGGCCGCAGCGGCTGCTGCGCGCGGTGGAGGGCCTCGACCTGGTCGAGCTCCCGGCCGCCGGCTCGTGCTGCGGCTTCGGCGGCACCTTCGCCGTCAAGAACGCCGCGACCTCCGGCGCGATGCTCCTCGACAAGGTCGACGCCGTCCTGGAGACCGGGGCCGACGTCCTGTGCACGGTCGACAACTCCTGCCTGATGCACATCGGTGGCGGCCTGTCCCGGCAGGCCGCCCCGGTGCGGACCATGCACCTGGCCGAGATCCTGGCCACGACCGAAGGGGGACGCCCGTGACCGGAAAGGTGCCCGCGACCACGCCGGGAGACCGCGGCGTGGTGTGGCTGGGCTCGCCGTCCTTCCCGGACGCCGCCCGGGAAGCCCTCGGGAACGCCCGGCTGCGGGCCAACCTGAAGCGGGCGACGACCGTCATCCGCGACAAGCGCCTCGCCGCGGCCTCCGAGCTGGACGACTGGGAGGAGCTGCGCGCCGCCGCCGACGCCGTCAAGACCCGGACCCTGCGCCACCTCGACCACCATCTGCTGCGGCTGGAGGAGACGGTCACCGCCGCCGGCGGAACCGTGCACTGGGCGGCGGACGCGGCGGAGGCCAACCGGATCGTCACCGAGCTGGTCCGAGCCACCGGCGAGCGTGAGGTGGTCAAGGTCAAGTCGATGGCCACCCAGGAGATCGGCCTCAACGAGCACCTGGCCGAAGCCGGCATCACCGCGTACGAGACCGACCTCGCCGAACTGATCGTCCAGCTCGGCGACGACCGCCCCTCCCACATCCTGGTCCCCGCGATCCACCGCAACCGCACCGAGATCCGCGACCTGTTCGCCGCCGAGATGGGCCACTGGGGCCGCCCCGCACCCGACGGCCTCAGCGACGACCCCAAGGCACTGGCCGAGGCGGCCCGGCTGCACCTGCGGGAGAAGTTCCTCACCGCCAAGGTGGCCGTGTCCGGCGCCAACTTCGCCGTCGCCGACACCGGAACGGTCATGGTCGTCGAGTCCGAGGGCAACGGGAGGATGTGCCTCACCCTTCCGCAGACCCTGATCACCGTCATGGGCATCGAGAAGGTCCTCCCCACCTGGGCCGACCTGGAGGTGTTCCTCCAACTGCTGCCCCGCTCCTCCACCGGCGAGCGGATGAACCCCTACACCTCCGCCTGGACCGGGGTGACCGACGGCGACGGGCCCCAGGACTTCCACCTCGTCCTGCTCGACAACGGCCGCACCGACACCCTCGCCGACACCGTCGGCCGCCAGGCCCTCGCCTGCATCCGCTGCTCCGCCTGCCTCAACGTCTGCCCGGTGTACGAACGCACCGGCGGCCACGCCTACGGCTCGGTCTACCCCGGACCGATCGGCGCCGTCCTCACCCCACAGCTCGTCGGCGTCGGCAGTGACACGAAGAGCAGCGCCGCCACGCTTCCGTTCGCCTCCACCCTGTGCGGGGCCTGCTACGACGCCTGCCCGGTGAAGATCGACATCCCGAAGCTGCTGGTCCACCTGCGGGCCCGAGTGGTCGAGGCCGGGGGACGATCGGCGGAGTCCCTGGCGATGAAGGCCGCCGCCACCGTCCTCGACTCCCCCGCGCTGTTCACCGCCGCCCAGAAGGCGGCCTCGCTCGGCGGCCGGGCCCTCGCCCGGGGCGGGCGGATCGGCCGGCTGCCCGGACCGCTGCACGGCTGGTCCGACAGCCGCGACACCCCCGCGCCGCCCGCCGAGTCCTTCCGCGCGTGGTGGCGCAAGAACAGGGAGAGCGATCGATGAGCAGCCGTGAGACCGTCCTCGCCCGCATCCGCGCCGCCCTCGCCGACGTCCCCGCCGACGAGGGCCCGGACGACCTGCCCGTACCCCGCTCCTACCGGCGCGGCCACACCGCCCCCGGGCAGGACCTCGTGGCCCTGTTCGCCGAACGCGTCGCCGACTACCGCGCCACGGTCACCCGGACCGGACCGGCCGGACTGCCCGGGGCGATCGCCACCGCCCTCACCGCGCGCGGTGCCGGGCGGCTGGCGGTGCCCGCCGGCTTCCCGGACGACGCCCTGCCGTCCGGGGGGTGGGAGTGGCACCGTGAGCCCCTGGACGTCTCCGCCCTGGACGCCCTCGACGGCGCCGTCACGCTCGCGGCCGTCGGCATCGCCGTCACCGGCACCATCGCCCTGGACACCGGGCCGGGCCAGGGCAGGCGCGCGCTCACCCTCGTCCCGGACTACCACCTGTGCGTCGTCCGCGCCGAGCAGATCGTCGACGACGTCCCCGCGGCGCTCGCGCGCCTCGACCCTCGGCGGCCGCTGACGTTCGTCTCCGGCCCGTCGGCGACCAGCGACATCGAACTCGACCGGGTCGAGGGCGTCCACGGGCCGCGGACCCTGCACGTCATCGTCGTCGACACCACCGACACCACCGACACCACCGGCGGCACCCTCCACACGACGGCCGGCACCACCGGCGCCACCGTCGGCACCACCGACCCCGAGCCTGCGGAGCAGCCATGAGGATCGCCCTGCACACCCGCGTCCGTGCGGACCGGATCGAGGAGTACGAGGCCGCGCACCGCGAGGTTCCCGCCGAACTCACCGACGCCATCAGGGCGGCCGGCGTGAGCTCCTGGACCATCTGGCGCAGCGGGTCCGAGCTGTTCCACCTCCTGGAGTGCGAGGACTACGGCCGGCTGCTCGCCGAGCTGGAGGGCCTGCCGGTCAACATCGTCTGGCAGGCGCGGATGGCCGAACTCCTCGACGTCGTCCACGACTACTCGGCGGCCGGTGCCGCGGCCGGACTCCCCGTGGTGTGGGAGCCGGCCCGGGAGCACGACGGCGAGTACGTCCACGTACGGGTCACCACCGCGGACGGGCACGCCATGGTGGTGGTCGAGCACGACTGACCCGCCCGGGGCCCGGCGCCCGGGACTCCGGGCTCCGTCCCCCGGTCAGCCCACCGGCAGCAGGGTCGGGTCCGCCATGATGCGGCGGACCGTGGTCAGCGCCGCGCCCAGCAGCGGACCGCGCCGCCCCAGCGCGGACGGGCGCAGCGCCTCCGGGGCCCACGGCCGCACGGTGACCCGGGCGGCCAACTCGGCGCGCACGGACGGGATCAGCCAGTCGGCGAGTTCGGCGTAGGCGCCGCCGAGGACCAGTCCGTCCGGATCGATGAGCTCGACGGCCGAGGCGAGGGCGAGGCCCAGCGCCTGCCCGGCGCGGTCCAGCGCCGCCAGGGTGGGCGCGTGCCCGGCGGCCGCGCGCTCGGCCAGCAGGGCGATCGGGTCGCCCGCCGGGGCCGCTCCGGCCCCGGCGGCACCGGCGGCCTCGCCGCGGGCACCGCCGGGCCGTACGAGGCCGGCCTCGCGCAGCACGGCCGCCTCGCCCGCGTACTGCTCCAGGCAGCCGCGGGCACCGCAGGCGCACTCCACGCCGTCGGGCCGGACGGGGATGTGGCCGAGTTCGCCGGCGAAGCCGCGGGCGCCCCGGAACAGCCGCCCGTCGATGACCAGGGCGGCGCCGATCCCGGTCTCGGCGGAGACGTGGACGAAGGTGTCCACGGCCTGCTCGGCGGTCCAGTGTTCGGCCAGCGCCCCGAGGTTGGCCTCGTTCTCCGGTTCGGGCACGGTGTCCGGGTCGGGCCAGTGGTCGGCGAGCCGGACGCCGTGCCAGCCGAGGTTGGGCGCGCGCTCGACCAGTCCGCCGGGCCCGTTCGGCACCACCCCGGGCACGGCCAGGACGCGGCCCTCGACCCGCAGGCCGAGGCCGGCGGCCTCCGCCTGCGCCTCGGCTGCCAGCGCGGCGGCCTCCGCCAGGACCCGCCCGGCCGGCCGGCCCGCGTTGACGCCTTCCACCCGGAGCCACACCCGGGGCTCGCCGCGCAGGTCCACCACGCACGCGCCGAGGTGGTTGACGCCGATCTCCAGGCCGAGGCCGGCGGGGCCCTCGTCGGTCACCGACAGCGCGCGTCCGGGGCGACCGACCCTGCCGTCGGGCGAGGTCTCCGCCTCGGTCAGCGCACCCCGCCCGATCAGCTCGTCGACCAGCGACGAGACGGCCGCCCGGGTCAGGCCGACGCGTCCGGCGACGTCCGCGCGGGAGAGCGGGCGGGGCAGCGAGCCGTGCGCGGCGACCGCACCGAGGACGACCGAGAGGTTCCGCCGTCGCATGTCCTGTTGCGACGCGGGCCCGTTCCCCGGAATGCTCTTCGCCTTGCCGACCACGGTCACGCGCCGCCCCCCTAGCGATCGTCGGCCGGAGCGCCCTGCAGGTCTCCGGCCCGACGCAGGGTATCGCTGATCCGTTCGAGTGCCTCGTCGTCCCGCTTCACCGGGTCCAGCACCGGGCCCCGCGCCGTCCTCCAGCGGCGGGCGACGGCGTCGGCGGGCTCGCCGGTGAGCAGCGCGGCGGCCTGGGCGGCGGCGCCGAGCGCGACCGGTTCCGGTGCGTCCGGCACCTGGACCGCGCGGCCCGAGAGCCGCAGGACGGTCTGCTGCCAGGCCTTTCCGCGGGCGCCGCCGCCGATCAGCAGCAGCGGCGCGCCGCCCGCCGGGTCCGCTCCGCCCGCGCGCAGCACCCCGTCCAGGGCGGCGAGCAGGGCGTGGGCGGCGCCGTCGTAGGCGGCCTGCAGCAGCTGGCCGCGGGTGGTGTCGTGGCGCAGCCCGTGGATCAGGCCGGAGGCACCCGGGAGGTTCGGTGTCCGTTCGCCGTCCAGGTAGGGAAGGACGACCGCGGTGCCACCGTCCTCGACCTCGTCGCGGCCGCGTCCGAGCAGGGCGGCGAAGCGGTCGACGGCGAGGGTGCAGTTGAGGGTGCAGGCCAGTGGCAGCCAGCCGCCGAGGGCGTCGGCGAAGCCGGCCACGGTGCCGCTCGGGTCGGTGGGCCTGGTCCGGCCCACGGCGTAGACGGTGCCGGAGGTGCCGAGGCTGAGCACCGGTTGGCCGGGGAGCAGGCCTAGGCCGAGGGCCGCGGCCATGTTGTCGCCGGTGCCGGTGGCCACCGGGGCGCCTTCGCGCAGCGGCGTGCCGGCGCGCACGACGCCGGCGCGGGCGCCCGGGGGCAGGACCTCCGGCAGCAGGCCGGGGTCGAGCCCGATCCGGGCGAGGACGTCCAGGTCGTAGCCGTCCGGTCCCCACCAGCCGGTTCCCGAGGCGTCGCCGCGGTCGGTGGCGGCCGCTCCGGTCAGCCGCTCGGTCAGGAAGTCGTGGGGCAGCCGGACGGCCGCGACCCGGTCGGCGGCGGCGGGCTCGTGGGCGCGCAGCCAGGCCCACGTGGGGGCGGTGAAGGCCGCGGTGGGCACGCTGCCGGTGCGGCGGGCGAGTTCCGCGGCGCCGATCGCGGCCGTCAGCGCGCGGGCCTGGGGCGCGGACCGGACGTCGTTCCAGAGCAGCGCCGGGCGGACCGGCGCTCCGGCAGCGTCCAGGGTGACCAGACCGTGCTGCTGGCCGGCGATCGAGACGGCGGCGGCGCGGTCCGACCAGCCGGTCGCCGCCGCGGCCTCCCCGAGTGCGCCCCACCACTGCTCGGGGTCGCTCTCGCGCCCGGCGCCCGTGCTGACCGTGTGCGGGGCGCGGCCCCGGCCCAGGACGGCGCCGGTGTCGATGTCGACGGCGAGCGCCTTGGTGGACTGGGTGGAGCTGTCGAAGCCGATCACGACACGCTGCTCGGGCACGCGTTCCTCCGGTGGGGTTCCTTCTGGCGTCACGGCATACTAATTTGTTGAGAGCCCTGACAAACACCCTTTCGGCACGGAATCCGGAGCCGCTCCATGTCCAGCGACACGCTCACCCCCACCCCCGCGCACAAGTTCACCTTCGGCCTGTGGACCGTCGGCTGGCAGGGGCGCGACCCCTTCGGCGACGCGACCCGCCCGGCCCTCGACCCGGTCGAGAGCGTGCAGCGGCTGGCCGGCCTCGGCGCCTACGGCGTCACCTTCCACGACGACGACCTGATCCCCTTCGGAGCGGGCGAGGCCAGCCGTGAGCAGACCGTCAAGCGCTTCCGCGCCGCGCTGGACGACGCCGGGCTGACCGTCCCGATGGCGACCACCAACCTGTTCACCCACCCGCTCTTCAAGGACGGCGCCTTCACCGCCAACGACCGCGACGTACGGCGCTACGCGCTGCGCAAGACGATCCGCAACATCGACCTGGCGGCCGAGCTCGGCGCCTCGGTCTACGTCGCCTGGGGCGGGCGCGAGGGTGCCGAGTCCGGCGCGGCCAAGGACGTGCGCACCGCGCTCGACCGGCTGAAGGAGGCCTTCGACCTGCTGGGCGAGTACGTCGAACAGCAGGGCTACGACCTGCGCTTCGCGATCGAGCCCAAGCCCAACGAGCCGCGCGGCGACATCCTGCTGCCCACCGTCGGCCACGCCCTGGCGTTCATCAACGCGCTGGAGCGGCCCGACCGGGTCGGCCTCAACCCCGAGGTCGGCCACGAGCAGATGGCCGGGCTCAACTTCCCGCACGGCATCGCCCAGGCACTGTGGCACGGCAAGCTGTTCCACATCGACCTCAACGGCCAGTCCGGCATCAAGTTCGACCAGGACCTCCGCTTCGGCGCGGGCGACCTCCGCCAGGCCTTCTGGCTGGTCGACCTGCTGGAGTCGGCCGGGTACGACGGCCCGCGGCACTTCGACTTCAAGCCGCCGCGCACCGAGGACTTCGACGGCGTCTGGGCCTCTGCGGCCGGCTGCATGCGCAACTACCTGCTGCTGGCCGAGCGCTCCCGCGCCTTCCGGGCCGACCCGGAGGTCCAGGCCGCGCTCACCGCCTCCCGGCTGCCCGAACTCGCCCTCCCCACGGCCGGGGACGGCCTGGCCGGGCTGCTCGCGGACCGCTCCGCCTTCGAGGAGTTCGACGTCGACGCCGCCGCCCGGCGCGGCATGGCCTTCGAGCAGCTGGACCAGCTGGCCCTCGAACACCTCCTCGGCGCCCGCTGACCGATCCCGGGAGGACCGAGCCGGGCCGTGCGGACAGCACGGCCCGGCTCCGCCGTCGTGCGGCAGGAGTCGCTCCCCCGTCACAGGCGAAGGCGGAGGGAGGGAAGGGCGAGGCCCCGCGCGCACGGGCGACGTGGAGGGGTGGCGGGCCCCGCCGGGCCCACCACCCCTCCGCTTCACTCTCGGCGGCTACTGCTCCGCCGCTATTCCGCCGAGAAGCGGTAGACCGTCCTCGACCGGTACTTCTCGCCCGGGCGGAGGAGGGTGGAGGGGTAGTCGGGCCGGTTGGGCGAGTCCGGGAAGTGCTGGGCCTCCAGCGCGATGCCCGCGTACGCGGTGTACCGGCGGCCGGAGCGGCCGATCAGCGAGCCGTCGAAGTGGTTGCCGGTGTAGACCTGGAGGCCCGGCTCCGTGGTCAGGCACTCGACCTGCCGGCCGCTCGCCGGGTGGCTCAGCACGGCGGCCCGCCGGAACCCGCAGCCGTCGAGCACCCAGTTGTGGTCGAACCCGCCACCGGCCGCCCGGAGCTGGGGGTGCTCCGCGGTGACGCACCCAGCGATCCTGCGGGCGCGGCGGAGGTCGAACGGCGTGCCGGCGACCGGCTCGACCGGGCCGAGCGGGATCAGGTCCCCGTCCACCGGGAGGTACCCGGCGGCCTCGACGCGCAGCAGGTGGTCGAGCACCGTCCCGCCGCCCTCGCCGGCCAGGTTGAAGTAGGCGTGATTGGTGAGGTTGACGACCGTCGGGGCGTCCGTGGCGGCCTGGTAGGTGATCGAGAGCTCGCCGTCGGAATCGAGCAGGTACGTCACCTCGGCGGTGACGGTTCCCGGGAACCCCTGGTCCCCGGCGGGGCTGCGCAGGCGGAAGCGGACGCCGACCTGCCGGTCCGCCCGGACCGGAACGCCGTCCCAGAGGCGGGTGGCGAAGCCGTCCGGGCCTCCGTGCAGGGTGTGTCCGGTGAGCTGGGTGTCCAGCCGGTACATCACGTCGCCGAGTCGCAGCACGCCGCGGGCGATCCGGTTGGCGTAGCGGCCGACGGTCGCGCCGAGGTACGACGCCTGGCCGAGCAGGTCCTTCACACTGCCGCCGGCGAGGACCACATTGGCCTTCCGCCCGGCACGGTCGGGCGCGTTCAGGGCCTGGAGGCGGGCGCCCAGGCTGAGCACCTCGGCCGTCACCCCGGCCCGGGAGCCGAACGTCCAGCGGGTGATACGCCGGCCGTCCGGCACGGCCGCGGCGACCTCCTGGGTCACCATCAGGTCACCGGGGGAGACGAGGACGTCTCTGGGCACGGGCTGCTCTCCGTTCGGAGGGGTGCGGTGAGGGGCTGCACGGGACTGCGGAGCAGGGTTCGGGGAAAGGGGTGACGCCCGCCGGGTGGGCGGGCGTCGTCGCGCAGGGGACTGCGAAGGTCACAGCCCTTGGGCCAGCCGGTGGTAGGCCTGGTTCCAGCGCAGTTCCTTGGTGAAGCGGCGCATCGTGGTGTCGTCGTCGATCACCAGGAGTTCGACGCCGAGCATCTCGGCGAGGTCGTCGAGCTCCTCGGTGCCGAGCGCGCCGGAGAGCACGGTGTGGTGCGGGGCTCCGGCGGTCAGCCAGGCCTCGGCGGAGGTCTGCAGGTCCGGGCGCGGCCTCCAGACGGCACGGGCGACGGGCAGGTTGGGCAGCGGCTCCGGCGAGGGGACCACGTCGACCTCGTTGGCGACCAGCCGGAAGCGGTCGCCCAGGTCGGCGAGGCCGACCACCACGGCCGGGCCGGGCTCGGCGTCGAACACCAGGCGGACCGGGTCCTCCCGCCCGCCGATGCCGAGCGGGTGGATCTCGCACGAGGGGGTGTCGGCGGCGATGCTCGGGCAGACCTCCAGCATGTGCGCGCCGAGGATCAGCTCGCTGCCGAACTCCAGGTGGTAGGTGTAGTCCTCCATGAAGGAGGTGCCTCCGGCCAGCCCGGTGGAAGCCACCTTGAGGGTGCGCAGCAGGGTGGCGGTCTTCCAGTCGCCCTCGCCGCCGAAGCCGTACCCGTCGGCCATCAGCCGCTGCACCGCCAGGCCGGGCAGCTGGCGCAGCCCGCCGAGGTCCTCGAAGTTGGTGGTGAAGGCCTTGAAGCCGCCCTGCTCCAGGAAGCCGCGCAGGCCGAGCTCGATGCGCGCGGCGTAGCGCAGCGAATCGTGGCGCTCCCCGCCGGCCCGCAGTTCGGGCACGAGGCGGTAGCTGTCCTCGTACTCCTTGGCCAGCGTGGTGACGTCGGCGTCCTCCGCCGCGTCCACCGCGGCGACCAGGTCGTTGACGCCGTAGGTGTTGACGGAGACGCCGAAGCGCAGCTGCGCCTCGACCTTGTCCCCCTCGGTGACGGCCACGTCGCGCATGTTGTCGCCGAAGCGGGCGAGCTTGAGGCCGCTCAGTTCGGCGCGGCCGGCCGCGGCACGGGACCAGGTGGCGATCCGGGCGGCCACCGTCGGGTCGCTGACGTGCCCGGCGACGGTCTTGCGGGCCACTCCGAGGCGGGACTGGATGAAGCCGAACTCGCGGTCGCCGTGGGCGGCCTGGTTCAGGTTCATGAAGTCCATGTCGATGGAGCCCCAGGGGAGTTCGACGTTGGCCTGGGTGTGGAGGTGCAGCAGCGGCTTGCGCAGGGCGTCGAGTCCCGCGATCCACATCTTGGCCGGGGAGAAGGTGTGCATCCAGGCGATCAGGCCGATGCAGTCGTCCGCGGAGTTGGCCTCCAGGCAGACCCGGCGGATGGCGCTCGCGTCGGTGAGGACGGGCTTCCAGACGATCTCGACCGGTGCGGCGGCGTCCCGGTCGAGGGCTGCGGCGATCCGCTGGGACTGCTCGGCGACCTGCCGCAGCGTCTCCTCGCCGTACAGGCCCTGGCTGCCGGTCAGGAACCAGACCTCGCGGCCTTCGAGTGGCTTGGTCATGGGGTGGCTCCTCACCGGCCCTGGGGCTGGCCGTAGACGTTCTGGTAGCGGAAGTTGAGACTGTCGATGTCCGCCTGGGCGATCGGCAGCGGTTCGCCCAGCTGACGGGAGAGGTGGACGGTGCGGGCCACGTCCTCGCACATCACGGCGGCCTTGACTGCCGCCTCGGCGTCCTTGCCGATGGTGAAGACACCGTGGTTCTGCATCAGGACGGCGGGCGAGCGGTGGCCCTTGAGGGTGTCCACGATGCCCCGGCCGATCGAGTCGTCGCCGATCAGGGCGAAGGGGCCCACCGGGATCTCGGCGCCGAACTCGTCGGCCATCGCGGTGAGGACGCAGGGCACGGCCTCGCCGCGCGCCGCCCAGGCGCTGGCGTAGGTGGAGTGGGTGTGCACCACGCCGCCGACCTCGGGCACGTGGCGGTAGACGTAGGCGTGCGCGGCGGTGTCGGAGGAGGGTGCGTGGTCACCCTCGACGACGTTGCCGTCCAGGTCACAGACGATCATGTTCTGCGGCGTCAGCTCGTCGTAGGAGACCCCGCTCGGCTTGATGACGAGCAGGTCCTCGCCCGGGACGCGGGCGGACACGTTGCCCGCCGTCCACACGACGAGGCCGTAGCGGACGAGTTCCTGGTGGAGGTCGCTGACCTCGCGGCGGATGGCGTCGATGGTCGCGTTCACAATGCCTCGCTCGGGGTGGTGAGGGCGGCGTTCCGGATGTCACGCAGGCGGTGCAGGAGGTTGTCGGCGCCCCGGCCGAAGTGGTCGTGCAGCGCGCGGTACTCGGCGAAGAGCCGGTCGTAGGTGTCGGCGGCGGCCTGCCGCGGCCGGTAGGCGTCCCGGTGCACCCGGCCCATGGCGGCGGCCGCGGTCCGTACGTCCGGGTAGGCTCCGGCGGCGACGGCGGCATGGATGGCGGAGCCGAGGGCCGGCCCCTGCTCGGACTCCGCGACCGAGACCGGGCGGCGCAGCACGTCGGCGTAGATCTGCATCAGCAGGGCGTTCTTCTTGAGGCCGCCGGTGACGATGAACTCGGTGACGGGGACGCCGCCCCGTTCCAGGGCCTCGACGATGACGCGGGTGCCGAAGGCGGTGGCCTCCAGCAGGGCCCGGTAGATCTCCTCGGGACGGGTCGCCAGGGTGAGACCGACGATCACCCCGGACAGGTGGTGGTCGACCAGGGTGGAGCGGTTGCCGTTCATCCAGTCGAGCGCCACCAGTCCGTGCGCGCCGACGGGCTGGTCGGCGGCCTTGCGGGTGAGCAGCCGGTGCAGGTCCTCGCCGTTCGCCTCGGCCTCGGCCAGGTAGTCGGCGGGCACGCCCTGGCGCAGCCACCAGGCGAAGATGTCGCCGACGGCGCTCTGGCCGGCCTCGTAGCCGAAGGAGCCGGTGACGATGCCGTCCTGGACCACGCCGCAGATGCCGGGGACGTCGGCGAGCGTCGCGCCGTTGACGACGTGGCAGGTGGACGTGCCCATGATGGCGAGGAGCCGGCCGTCGTCGACGGCCCGGGCGGCCGGTGCGGCCACGTGGGCGTCGACGTTGCCGGCGGCGACCGCGGTGCCCTCGGGCAGGCCGGTCCACTCCGCGGCCTGCGCGGTGAGCCCGCCGACCCGGGAGCCGAGCGGGGAGAGCGGGTGCTCCAGGCGGGTGCGGGCGAAGTCGGCGAAGTCCGGGTGGAGCGCCGCGAGGTACTCCTCGCCGGGGTAGCTCCCGTCCTGGTGGATGCCCTTGTAGCCGGCCGTGCAGGTGTTGCGGCTCTCGGCGCCGGTGAGCTGCCAGACGATCCAGTCGGCGGCCTCGATCCAGCGGGCGGTCGCGGCGTAGACGGCCCGGTCCTCCTCCAGCACCTGGAGGGCCTTGGCGTACTGCCACTCGGCGGAGATCCGGCCGCCGTAGCGGGAGATCCACTTCTCGGCGCGGGCGTGGGCCAGCGCGTTGATCCGGTCGGCCTGGGGCTGGGCGGCGTGGTGCTTCCAGAGCTTGGGCCAGGCGTGCGGGCGGGACGCCCAGGCGTCCGTCTCGGCCAGCGGGGTGCCGTCGGCGAGCACCGGCAGGACGGTGCAGGCGGTGAAGTCGGTGGCGATGCCGATCACGTGGGCGGGGTCGACGCCGGCGGCGGCGAGCGCGGCGGGGACGGCGGTGCGCAGCACCTCGCGCCAGTCCGCCGGGTGCTGGAGCGCCCAGTCGGGCGGCAACACCGCTCCGGTGCCGGGCAGTTCGCGTTCGATGACGGCGTGCGGGTAGTCGTGGACGGCGGTGCCCAGTTCCTCGCCGTCCCGCACCCGGACGACCACGGCGCGGCCGGAGAGGGTGCCGAAGTCGACACCGACGACGTACCGGTCCGGGTCGGGGGCGGCAGGGATCACGGTCACGTTCTCATCCTTCGTACGGGAGGCGTGCGTTGGTGCCTGTCGCCGGTGCGGTCCTCAACCGGGGCAGGGTGGTTGCGCACCGGCGACAGGCTTCGTTCCGCCACCTCTCCCTCATCGAAGGGCGGAACGGGTGACCGTCGGCCGGGGCGCACAGAAGCGGGATGGCGGCGACCCGGCCGACGGAGCGGGAAGGAGCGTCATTGTTAACGCTCACATGTAGTGTTAGCGCTAACAATCGTACTGTCAAGGCAGGTTCACGGCAGGAACCACGGAATACGGACGATCGAGGCGAAGACACCGCGGATCGGTCACCGGTAGCGACCGCCGCTGCCGATGCCGGTGCCGAACCGGCGACGGTCACCGTCACCGGTAACCGGTTCAGCGCCTCACGGCCGGGCCCGTGCTGCGCCGCAGCACCAGCTCCGGGGAGATCCGCAGATGGGTCGGCGAAGGCGTGGCACCCTCCAGCTCCCCCACGAGCAGTTCCAGAGCGCGCCGGCCGAGTTCGCCGAAGTCCTGCCGCACGGTGGTCAGCGGCGGGATGAAGTAGGCGGCCTCCGGGATGTCGTCGAAGCCGACCACGCTGATGTCGCCCGGGACCGACCGGCCGGCCTCGTGCAGGGCCCGCAGCAGACCGAGGGCCATGTGGTCGTTCGCGCAGAACACGGCGGTGACATCAGGCAGTTCGGCGATCCGCAGCCCCGCCTGGTAGCCCGAGCGGGCACTCCAGTCGCCGCGCTCCACCTCGGGCACGGGGGCTCCGGCCGCCTGCAGCGTCGACCGCCACCCCTCCTCCCGGTCCTGGCTCTCCAGCCAGTTGGCCGGCCCGGCGAGGTGGTGCACCGTGCGGTGGCCCAGGTCGAGCAGGTGCCCGGTGGCTTCTCCGGCGCCGTAATGGTTGCCCACCGACACCATCGGCACCTGGGTCTGATTGCCCGAACCGACCGCGACGAGCGGCACGGAGCTGGAGAGCCGGGCCACCGCACTGACGGCGGAGGTCTGCGGCGCGATCACGACGACGCCCTCCACCCCCTGGTCGCGCAGCCGGTCGACGGCCTCCTGGACCGAACGGCCGTCAAGGGAGCGCAGACTGGTCACGCTGACGAAGTACCCGGCGCTGCGCGCGGCCTGCTCGATGCCGTCCAGCATCGACGCGGGGCCGTACAGGGTCGAGTCGAAGCTGACCACCCCGAGGGTCTGCGAGCGTCGGGTCACCAGCGCGCGGGCGGCGGAGTTGGGCCGATAGTCCAGCTCCCGTATTGCTGCCAGCACCCGGTCCCGGGTGTCGGGCCGCACGTGCGGGGCGCCGTTGAGCACCCGGGACACCGTCTGGTGGGACACCCCCGCCAGTTTCGCCACGTCCGCCATCACGGGCTGACGCGATTCCGCCCCGGCGCTATCGGTTCCCACTCGCAGTTCCCTCCTCGGCTTCGGACCACAGTACGCGACCTGGTCCGGGCCGATCCGTCACCCTCGGTTCAACCAGCGGTTTCTCTTCATACCAGCAACGCGGGCTGCTCACATGCGCCAACATTGCCAAGTTAACGCTCATGGTCACGCCGTGGCGGTGATCGCCGAGATCGCTTCCCCGTCGGCCGCACGGCGGCACCGAGCAGTGAGCGGTTCGGCACTCAGCGCAGCCGAATCGCCACCGGGCCGGGAGCTCGCCACGCAGCCTTCGGCGTCACGCACCCCGGCACGGGTGGGGCTCCGCTTCGCGCTCCAGGAGACCCGGCCGCACCGGAGAGCCGCGCCGATTCGCCTCCCGAGACGCGGCCGACGACCCTCCGCACGGTTCCCGCCGGAGCGCGGTGCGGGCGGGGGCTCCACACCGGGCAGTACCGGCGCCCTCAGGGCCGGTACCCCGCGCCCGGAACGTCGGGCCCTGGAGGGATTCCTCGGCGATGTTAGCGTTAACAAGCATCGCGCCGGCCTGGTACCGTCACTGCCGAAAGCCGCCGTGGAAGCGGCCTCCGGCCTCCACGGAATGATCCCGAGCAGCCCGCCACGGCAGGCCGCCGGGCCGGAATCCGGGGCCCTTCCGGCCTCCCGCCCGCCTCTTCCCGCCGTCCCCCGTCGAGCGAAGAGGCGGCAGCCGCCCTCCCCTCCCCCGGCGGCGACCGGAAGGGCTCCCCTTCTTCCCCGAAAATCGACGCCGCCCCGAACGTCCGCCGAACTTCCTCCTCGGCGGACGTACTTCGGCATTCCGCCACACGGATCCGTTGTACGGCGCCGGACGCGCAGCCCCGGTGGGCCCACCGCGACCGGCGACCGACCCCGCCCGGATCCGACAGCACGAACGCCCGGGCCACCGCACGACGAATCGATCACCCCGGTTGTCGAACTCGACATTCCCTCGCAATCCACCATCCGTTCATCCGGAGCATTGCGGGACATTCACCCCTCCGGCGGGCGGACGGCCTCCGGACCAGCCGACGGAACACTGGGATCCAACGGTGATCCCGCACCCCTTGACGGCGCCGTTGTTAGCGTTAACACTTCATGTCACGCCAGGCCAGAGCTACCGCAACCCGCCTTCCACAGCACCGGGAACCGCTCCGGCCGGCCCCGCCCGACCGCTCCCGGTCGCCCGATCGGGATCGCTCCGTGCCGGTCGCGGAACATCATCACTGGAGGAACTTGTGCGGAAGCTTTCAGCGGGCCTCGTCGCGGTGGGCCTGACGCTCTCGCTGGCGGCCTGCGGTCAGAGCGCCAACGGTGCCGGCGACGGTACGGCCAAGGGCGACACCAAGGGCGGCCTCGTGGGCATCGCGATGCCGACCAAGTCGTCGGAACGCTGGATCAACGACGGCACCAACATGGTCAAGGAGTTCCAGTCCAAGGGCTACAAGACCGACCTGCAGTACGGCGACAACGTGGTCGAGAACCAGGTCTCCCAGGTGGAGAACATGATCACCAAGGGCGCAAAGCTGCTGGTGATCGCCGCCATCGACGGCTCCTCCCTCACCAACGTGCTGCAGAAGGCCGCCGACGCGCACATCCCGGTCATCTCCTACGACCGGCTGATCCGGGGCACCCAGAACGTCGACTACTACGCGACCTTCGACAACTACAAGGTCGGCGTCCTCCAGGGCAGCTACATCGCCGACAAGCTCGGCCTCAAGGACGGCAAGGGCCCGTTCAACGTCGAGCTGTTCGCCGGCTCCCCGGACGACAACAACGCCACCTTCTTCTTCAACGGCGCGATGAGCGTCCTCAAGCCGTACATCGACCAGAAGAAGCTGGTCGTGCAGAGCGGCCAGACCGAGTTCAACCAGGTCGCCACGCTGCGCTGGGACGGCGCTCTCGCCCAGTCCCGGATGGACAACCTGCTGAGCAAGGCCTACACCGGCGCCCACGTCGACGCCGTGCTGTCGCCGTACGACGGCATCTCGATCGGCATCCTCTCCTCGCTGAAGGCCGTCGGCTACGGCACCGCCAAGTCCCTGCCCGTCGTCACGGGCCAGGACGGCGAGCTGGCCTCGGTGAAGTCGATCATCGCGGGCGAGCAGACCCAGACCGTCTACAAGGACACCCGGCAGCTCGCCAAGGCCGCCGTCCGGATGGGCGACGCCCTGCTGACCGGCGGCAAGCCCGAGGTCAACGACACCACCCAGTACAACAACGGCGCGAAGACCGTTCCGGCCCAGCTGCTCCAGCCGGTCAGCGTCGACAAGGACAACTACCAGAAGGTCCTGGTCGACGGCGGTCAGTACACCGCGGACCAGCTCAAGTAGCCCGCGGGGCCCGGTCGACGGGCCCCGCGCCGACACCGGCGGTGCGGAACCCGGGCTCACCGAGCCCGGGGCCTCCTCCCCCACCGCACCACCCCGAACGATACGGAAGCACACCATGGCTGGACCGGTTCTCGAAATGCGGTCGATCAGCAAGTCGTTCCCCGGCGTCAAGGCGCTCTCCGAGGTCAACCTGAGCGTCGGCGCCGGTGAGGTGCACGCCATCTGCGGTGAGAACGGCGCCGGCAAGTCCACCCTGATGAAGGTGCTCAGCGGCGTCTACCCGCACGGCAGTTACGAGGGCGAGATCCTCTTCGAGGGCGAGCCCTGCCGGTTCAGGGACATCCGGGCCAGCGAGCAGCGCGGCATCGTCATCATCCATCAGGAACTGGCCCTGGTGCCGTACCTGTCCGTCGCCGAGAACGTCTTCCTGGGCAACGAGCACGCCACCCGGGGCATCATCAGCTGGCACCGCACGCTCACCCACGCCGCCGAACTGCTGCGCCAGGTCGGCCTGGACGAGAGCCCGCACACCCGGGTCGCGGACCTCGGCGTGGGCAAGCAGCAGCTGGTCGAGATCGCCAAGGCGCTCGCCAAGAAGGTCAAGCTGCTCATCCTGGACGAGCCGACCGCCGCGCTGAACGACGAGGACAGCCGCAAGCTGCTCGACCTGATCCTCGAACTCAAGGCGCAGGGGATCTCCTGCATCATCATCTCGCACAAGCTGAACGAGATCGCCCGGGTCGCCGACTCCGTGACCATCCTGCGCGACGGACGGACCATCGAGACCATCGCGATCGGTCCGGAGGGCATCTCCGAGGACCGGATCATCCGCGGCATGGTCGGCCGGGACCTGGAACACCGCTATCCCGAGCGCACTCCCGAGATCGGTGAGGTCGCCTTCGAGGTCGAGGACTGGACCGTCCGGCACCCGATCGACCAGCAGCGCACCGTCGTGGACGGCGCCTCGCTGAACGTGCGGCGCGGCGAGATCGTCGGCATCGCCGGGCTGATGGGCGCCGGCCGCACGGAACTCGCGATGAGCGTCTTCGGCCGCTCGTACGGGCGGTGGAGCGGCGGGCGGGTGCGGCTGCACGGCCGGGAGATCCGCACCCGGACGGTGCCGGAGGCGATCGGGCACGGCATCGCGTACGTCACCGAGGACCGCAAGCACTTCGGTCTGAACCTCATCGACGACATCAGCCGGAACATCTCGCTGAGCGCGCTCGGCAAGGTCGCCCGGTACGGCCGGGTCGACCGGCACGAGGAGAGCAGGGTCGCCGAATCGTTCCGGCGGACCATGAACATCAAGGCCCCGACGGTGTTCACCCGGACCGGCACGCTCAGCGGCGGCAACCAGCAGAAGGTCGTCCTCAGCAAGTGGATCTTCGCCGAACCGGAGGTGCTGATCCTCGACGAGCCCACCCGGGGCATCGACGTCGGCGCCAAGGCGGAGATCTACACCGTCATCGCCGAGCTGGCAGCCCAGGGCAAGGCCGTGCTCGTCATCTCGTCCGAACTCCCCGAACTCCTGGGTCTGTGCGACCGGATCTACACCATGGCCGAAGGCCGGATCACCGGAGAGGTCCTCCGCGCCGAAGCCACCCAGGAAAACCTCATGCGGCTCATGACCATGAGCACCGCATCCAGCAACGAGCAGGTGTGAGGCATGGCCCCGACCGAGATCATCCCGGATACGTCCCCGAAGGCGCCGCAGGCCGGCCCGAGCCCCTCCATCGGCTCCGCACTCGCCGGCGCGCTGCGCGGCAACGTGCGCCAGTACGGCATGCTGGTCGCGCTGGCCCTGATCGTGGTGCTGTTCCAGATCTGGACGGACGGCATCCTGCTCCAGCCGCTCAACATCACCAACCTGATCCAGCAGAACGGCTACATCCTCATCCTGGCGATCGGCATGATGATCGTCATCATCGCCGGGCACATCGACCTGTCGGTCGGATCGCTCGCGGCCTTCGTCGGCGCGGCCGCCGCCGTGATGATGGTCAAGCACCACCTGCCCTGGCCGGTGGCCCTGATCGTGGCACTGGTGATCGGGGCCCTCGCCGGCGCCTGGCAGGGCTTCTGGATCGCCTACCTCGGGATCCCGTCCTTCATCGTCACCCTGGCGGGCATGCTGCTCTTCCGCGGCGGCACCCAGATCCTCCTGCAGGGCCAGTCGGTCGCCCCGTTCCCCAAGGGCTTCCAGAACATCAGCAGCGGCTTCCTCCCGGAGGTCGGCCCGCACACCGACTACCACAACCTCACCCTGCTGCTGGGCCTCGCGGTGCTGGCCGTCGCCGTCGTCCAGGAGCTGCGCGGGCGGCGCCAGACCGCCTCGTACGGGCTGGAGGTGCTCCCGCTCGGGCTGTTCCTGGCCAAGCTCGCCGTGATCACGGCCGCCGTGCTGGTGTTCACGCTGCTGCTGGCCAGCTACCACGGTGTGCCGATCGTCCTGCTGATCCTCGGCGCCCTGCTGGTCGGCTTCGGCTACCTGATGCGCAACTCGATCATCGGGCGGCACACCTACGCGATCGGCGGCAACGAGGCCGCGGCCAAGCTGTCCGGGGTGAAGAGCAAGCGCGTCGTCTTCCTCGCCTTCACCAACATGGGCGTCCTCGCGGCGCTCGCCGGACTGGTCTTCGCGGCACGGCTCAACGCCGGCACGCCGCAGGCCGGCATCAACTTCGAACTGGAGGCCATCGCCGCCGCCTTCATCGGCGGCGCCTCCGCCAGCGGCGGCGTGGGCACCGTCCTCGGAGCGATCATCGGCGGCCTGGTCCTGGGCGTGCTGAACAACGGCATGTCGCTCGTCGGCGTCGGCACCGACTACCAGCAGGTCATCAAGGGCCTGGTGCTCCTCGCGGCCGTCGGCTTCGACGTCTACAACAAGCGCAAGGCCGGTTCCTGACCCGGCCTGCCCCCGAACGCGGGCGGGGAACAGCACGGTGAAATGTGGGCACCGTGCCGTTCCCCGCCCGTTCGTCTCCCCTCCGCGGTCACCAGCGCCCTGCGGGCCCCGGCCCCGGGGCCCTGCCCGTCCTGGAGGTCACGATGTGTGCCCCCACCAGCAGGTAGGCCGGCATCCTCTTCAACCCCTTGCCGAATCGGCACGTCCGGACCGCCGGACGACCCGCCCACCGGCCGGAGCCGGGCCTCCGCTCAGCCCACCGCGGCCGGGAGCCCGACCAACTCGGCGCAGCCGCTGCGGTTGTGGCGCTCCTGCCACAGCTCCAGGGCGCTGCGGCACGCGTGGTCGAGGTGGCGCACGCCGGAGAGGTCGAGCCTGACCGGGCGGTCCGCAGGCAGTTCCTCCAGTGATTCCAGGGTTTCCAGCAGCCGGGGCAGCCGGAGGAAGGTGGCGTTCCCGTGCAGGGTCACCCGGACGGCACCGTCGGCCGGATCGGTGACCGCGATGTGCAGGTGAGAGGTGTCCCAGGCGCTCTTGAGCACCGCCAGGAGCAGGCCGAGCAGCACGCCTTCCAGCAGGTTGGTCACCACGACGGCCAGCGCGGTGACCGTCAGGATCGCCGCCTCGCCACGATCGGCCCGCCAGAGCGGGCGCAGCGTGCGGACCGGGACCAGCTTGGCGCCCGCGTGCACCAGCACGCCGGCCAGGGCCGCGAGCGGGATCGCGGAGAGCGCGGCGGGGAACAGTGCGGCGAAGAGCAGCAGCCACAGTCCGTGCAGCACCCGGGAGGCCTTGGTCCGGGCACCGGCCTGCACATTGGCGGCGCTGCGCACGATCACGGCGGTCATCGGGAGCGCGCCGAGCAATCCGCAGACGGTGTTGCCGACGCCCTGGGCGAGCAGTTCGCGGTCGTAGTCCGTACGCGGGCCGTCGTGCAGGCGGTCGACGGCCGCGGCGCTGAACAGGCTCTCGGCCGAGGCGATCAGTGCGAACGCGAGCGCCGTACCGAGGACACCGACGCTGCCGAGCGCCGCGAGGTCGGAGCCGCCGGGCAGGTGGACCACCCCGGCGAGGCCGGCCACCCGGACCCGGGCGACGGGCAGGTCGAACAGAGCGGTGGCGACCGTCGCGGCGGCGACGGCGGCGAGCGGTGCGGGCACCACCCGGACGCGGGCGGGCAGGCGCGTCCAGAGCAGCAGGACCGCCACCGTACCGGCGCCGATCGCGACGGCGGCGAGGGCGTGCGGGCGCCCGGCGACCTCGGCGGCCAGGCCCGGGAGGCCGGCCAGTTTGGCGAGGCCGTCGCCCGGACCCTTGGCGTCGGCCAGGGCGTAGAGCTGACCGGCGATCAGGACGAGGCCGATTCCGGCGAGCATCCCCTGGACCACGGAGACGGATATCGCCCGGAAGAGTCGGCCGAGTCGGGCCGCGCCCATGGCGAGTTGGAGCAGGCCGGCCGCGGCGGTGATGACGCCGAGGGTGGCGAGACCGTGCTCCTGGACGGCGGCGAAGACCAGCACGGTCAGGCCGGCGGCGGGGCCGGACACCTGGAGGCTGCTGCCGGGCATCAGCCCGGTCAGCACGCCGCCCACGATGCCGGTGATCAGGCCGAGTTCGGCCGGTACGCCGGAGGCGACGGCGACGCCCACGCACAGTGGGAGCGCGACCAGGAAGACGACGACGGAAGCGGGGAGGTCAGAGCGCAGAGTGCTCAGCCGAAGGGCGGGACGACGGGTCATCGGGTCCTCGGGAGAGTAGCGGTGCGGACGGTGTCGGTCCGGAGGGTGGTGGCGGCGCCCCCGGAGCGGGGGCGGGGAGGAGTGTGAGCGCTTGTGAGCGTTCACCGGCGGGACAGCCAGGTTCACGGCGGCTTCACGGTGACTTCACGTGACTTCACCGGGCTTCACCGGGCTTCACAGCGGCAGGAAGAGGCCCGCGTCGGGCCGGTGGGCGAGCACCAGCCCGGTGTGGATCTCGTAGAACCAGCCGTGCAGCCGGATCCCGCCCTCCCGCAGCCGCCGGGCCACGGCCGGGTAGCCGCGCAGCCGGTCCAGCTGGGCGAGGACGTGGCGCTGCACCGGGCCGGCGACGGTGGGGTCGAACACGTCGGCCCCGTCCGCGCCGAGCTCGGCCGGGTCGGCCTGGCGCAACCAGGCCCGGACGGCGGGAACGACGCTGAGGTCCTCTCCGCGGACCACGGCTCCGACGGCGCCGCAGTGCGAGTGGCCGCAGACCACGATGTCACGGACACCGAGCACCTCGACGGCGTACTCGATGGTGGCGGTCTCGCCCGAGGCGCGGTCGGCCCGGTAGGCGGGGACGATGTTGCCCGCGGTACGGAGTTCGAAGAGGTCGCCGGGGTCGGCGTTGGTGATCAGCGCGGGCACCACGCGGGAGTCCGAGCAGGTGATGAACAGGGCCTGGGGTGCCTGGCCTGCGGCGAGGCCGGTGAGTTCCCGGCCGGTGTCGCCGGCGCGCTGCGGAAAGGCCCGGGCCCGGTCGATGAGCGGATCCATGGGGGTTCTGCCTCCTTCGTGCCCCTGCGGCTCGGGCCGGAGGGGTGATGGACGGGGCGGTGCCTCGGAACGGTGTGCTCCGGGCGGAAGGGCGCGTCCGCGACGGGTGCGACGGGTGCGACGGGTGCGGCACGCCGCTGGGCCGCGTCGTCGTCGGTGCCGGTCCGGCGACCTGATGACGCGTCAAGAGTGAGTAAAGCACGCCCATGGGAAGAGTAAAGACGCGTTCCGGGCGCAACTTGTGCCGATCTCGTTAACATCCTGTTGCCCTGAGCGGCACGAGGCCTTCCGCTCCGGAAAGCCGCCCCCCGTACGCACGAGTCGTCCCGGAGGTCCGGCGGTCCGCCCGCCACCTCCGACCCACGGTCCGGCCGGTCGAAGATCTCCCGATCGGGCGGCAACCCTTCCGTCTCCGGTGGCCACTGAGTGGTGCAACGACTCGATCTACCGAACTGGATGGGCATGAGGGCAACGAAGCACGCCGACCCGCGGGCGCGGCGACGGCAAGGACTCGTCGTGGGGATTCCGCTGGCACTGGCGGCGATCGGGGTGCTTCTGTGCCTGTCCCTCGCGCTGCTCCCGGGGAACGGGGGCGGCCCCGGCACCGAAGCCGCGCAACCGGCCGGCGCCTCCGTCGCGGCCACCGGGACGAGCGCTCCGCCCGGCACCGGTGTCCCGACCGAGGCCACGCCCCCGCCGTCGCCGTCGTCGGCAAGCAGCCCCTCCCCCGCGGCCACCGCCACCCCGTCGCCGTCGGCCACACCGACGCCCACCCCCACGGCGCGGCCGTCGGCCTCCACCGCCACCCCGTCCGCCTCGGCCGCCGGCGCCACCGCCGGCGCCGGCACGGTGACGTACGCCGCGCCGCTGGCCGGTCGGATCAAGCCGGGGACCAGCTACCCGGGCGTCGCAACCTCCTACGACGCCGCCGACGGCAACGGCGCGTGCTCGTTCGGCCCGTCCGGCGACCTCATGGTCGCGGCGATGAACCACACCGACTACGAGGTGTCCCGTGCCTGCGGGGCGTACGTGCTCGTCCGCGCCGCCGGCGGGGCGAGCATCACGGTGCGGATCGTCAACGAGTGCCCGCTGCCCTGCGCACCCGGGCAGCTCGACCTGAGCCACGAGGCCTTCGCCGAGCTCGCCGAGCTCTCGGTGGGCCGGCTCCCGATCACCTGGACGCTACTGAGCCCCGGCAGCGCTCCGGACACCGTGTCGATCCGGTACAAGACCGGGTCCACCCAGTGGTGGTGCGGGATCCAGGTGATCGGGCACCGGAACCCGGTGGCCACGCTGGAGGTCCGGACCGGCGGCGGTTGGCGACGGTTGTCGCGCACCGACTACAACTACTTCCTCTCCCCCGACGGCGGCGGGTGCGGTGGGGCGATCAGGGTCACCGACGTCTACGGGGAGCAGCTGACCGTCGACGGGACGGCGGTGAAGCCGGACGTCGTCCAGCCCACGCGCGTGCAGTTCGCCCGGCATTGACCGCGACACCGGTCCGTCGACGGCCGGTCGCACCCCTCCGGGGTGGGCACCGCGTCGCCCCGGAAGCGGACACTGCTACGCTCACGCCGATTGTTAACGTTCACATTGCAGGGAGAGGGCGACCGGGGGACATGCTCCTCGATGACACCTCCGCGGAATTCCACGACTTCTTCGACCGCCACTACGCCGAACTCGCCCGCCTCGCGTACGTCCTGACCGGCGAGGCGGACGCGGCCGACGACCTCGCCGCGGACGCCCTGCTCGCGCTGTGGCGACGCTGGGACCGGCTCCGCGCGGCCGACCACCCCCTCGCCTACGCCCGCGGGGTGGTCGCCAACATGGCCCGCGAGCGGATCCGCAGCGCGGTCCGCGAACGGCGCAGGGTCCTGCTGTTCTGGACCCGCAGCCCCGAGAGGACCGACGGGCCGGACGTGGCCGCCGTGCTGGACGTCCGGGCGGCGCTCGCCCGACTGCCGTTCCGGAAGCGGGCGTGCGTGGTGCTGCGGCACGCCTTCGACCTCTCGGAGAAGGACACCGCCGCGGCGCTGGGCACATCGGTCGGTACGGTGAAGAGCCAGACCTCGAAGGGGATGGCCGAGCTGGAGAGAGCACTCGGCGCACGAGCCGTCGGCGAACTGACCGCAGGAAGGAGGAACCGGTGAACGAGCACATCACCCGGCAGCTGCGCGAGGCCGCCGAGGCCCACCAGCCCGATCGCGCACGAATGCTGGCCCGCGTGCAGCGCGGCGCGGCCGGTCCCGCCGTCCGTCACCGCGCACGGTCGGGCCTGCGGTCATGGCCCAAGGTCGCGCTCGCCGGCCTCGCCGCCGTCGGTGCCCTGGCCACCGGCGGACTCGCCATGGCCGGCATCGGCTCCTGGACCCCGACGCCGTCGGACACCGTCACCACCGCACCGGCGACCCCCTCGCCGACGGTCGAACCGACGCCGACGCCGACGCACTCTGCTCCCCCGCCCGCCGCCCCGGCACCGGCGACCACCGCGCCGCCCACCGGCACGCCGACCGGCCCGCGACCGACCCCGTCGGCGAGCAGCCGGGCCCAGAACGGCCCGCTGTGGTCGGAGGCGTCGATCGACCCGCACAGCACCGTCTTCTGGGCCCAGAGCAACCTCATCCTCAGGACCACCCAGCCGCTCACCTCGCTCACCGTCGAACTACGCGTCGCGCAGACCGGCGACGTGCGCGACACCGGCAACTGGCGGACGCTGCCCGTCGACGACTTCACCGTCACCGTCCAGGAGACCGGCGGCGCACTGGTCTACCGCTGGGTCCTCAAGCCGGGCCGTACCGTTCCGGCCGGGCAGCACGAGTTCGCCGGCCAGTACAACCACGCCACCGGCGTGCGCGGTTCCGCGAACGACGGCTACCGCGTCGACGCCCAGTCCGCGGGCGGTTCCGCGTCCGTCTGGGGAGGCTTCCCCCCGGTGCGCTGAGGACCGACGGAGGGTTGGTCCGGAAGCGGTCCGTGTGCACGCTCACACGGACCGGAACGAACCGGGCGCCCACTCGACCGAGCGGGCGCCCCGTGAGGTGCCTTGTGAGCCAGGGCGATCAGCAGGCCGCCGCCGGCGACGAACGGAATCATGTGGCTGACGAACGGCCACCCGTGGCTTTGTGACGGGTGGCTGCGGAGGTTCCACGACAGTGCCCGACCAGTGGGAGCGCTCCCACTGTGAGGGATCGCCGCGGACCGGTCAAGAGGCGCGACGAGCCGAACACCTCCGCCCACGAATCCCGGCAACTCCCCTTTTCCTTGGCGGCAGTTGGCGCTACGGTCGGTGGCCACCAGTGGGAGCGGTTCCATCAGTCGGCGCGCCGGGAACGGCGTGTCCTCGCTGCAAGGAGTCGCTCATGCGACACCCCCCACCCCTCACGGCGCTGCTGGGCGGCGCGGTCCTCACCCTGGTGAGCGCCGTGTCCGCCACGGCGGGTGCGGGCCCCGGCACCGCCGTTCCACCCACCTGCTCCGTGGCCTACTCCACGGTCAACCAGTGGGACGGCGGCTTCCAGGCTTCCGTCGTCATCACCGACAACGCTGCACCGACCAGTGGCTGGACCCTCGGCTTCGACTTCACCGGCGGCCAGCACCTCACCCAGGGCTGGAGTGCCGGCTGGTCCCAGTCCGGTACGAAGGTCACTGCCACGAACGAGAGCTGGAACGGCTCGCTCGGAACCGGCGCGAGCCTCACCCTCGGCTTCACCGCCTCCTGGTCCGGTGCCAACCCCGCCCCGACCGGGTTCACCCTCAACGGCCTCGCCTGCAACGCGGGTCCGACCCCCACACCCACCACCACCCTGACCACCACTCCCACCCCGACCGCCACCCCCACCGCCGGCGCGCCCGAACTCGGCGTCAGCGGCGTCCGGTTGACCGACCGCAGCGGCGCCACCCGTCGCCTGCTCGGCGTCAACCGCTCCGGCGGCGAGTTCATGTGCGTCCAGGGCCACGGCATCTTCGACGGCCCGGTGGACGACACCGCCGTACAGGCCATCGCGGACTGGAAGGCCAACGCCGTCCGCATCACCCTCAACGAGGAGTGCTGGCTCGGCCTGGACAACATCCGGCCCGAGTACCGGGGCGCCGCCTACGTCGGCGCCGTCAAGGAGCTGGTGGCCCGCGTCCTCGCACACGGAATGACCCCCGTGGTCGAACTCCACTGGACGTACGGCCAGTACACCGGCAACTCGGCGGGCTGTCCGGACGTGCACGCCTCCTGCCAGAAGCCGATGCCGGACGCCCGCTACGCCCCGGCCTTCTGGACGTCGGTCGCGAACACCTTCAAGGACGACCCCCGGGTGGTCTTCGACCTGTTCAACGAGCCCTACCCGGACCGGGCCACCGCGACCGCCGAACAGGCCTGGACCTGCTGGCGCGACGGCGGCAGCTGCCCGGGCATCGGCTACGAGGTGGCCGGCATGCAGGACCTGGTGGACGCCGTCCGCGCCACCGGCTCGCGCAACGTCGTGCTCGTCGCCGGGATCGCCTACGCGAACGACCTGAGCGGCTGGCTCGCCCACGCGCCCTCCGACCCGGCCGGCCAACTGGCCGCCGCCTGGCACGTCTACAACTTCAACTCCTGTTCTGACGAGGCCTGCTGGAGCTCCACCCTGGCCCCGGTCGCCGCCCGCGTCCCGCTCGTGGCGGGCGAGATCGGCGAGAACACCTGCGGACACGGGTTCGTCGACCGCGTCATGAAGTGGTCCGACGACCGCGGGCTCTCCTACCTCGGCTGGACCTGGAACACCTGGGACTGCTCCGCCGGTCCCGCCCTGATCAGCGGCTACGACGGCACCCCCACCGCCTTCGGCCTCGGACTGCGCGACCACCTCCGCACCCTCGACGGACACTGAAAGGGACCCCACCATGAGCCGCACCACCCACCCCACCACCGTCAACCGGTTGCGCAGCAGCCGGACCGCCCTGCTCGCCGCGCTCGGCCTGCTGGCCGCGACCGGCGCCACCGTGCTGTCCACCTCGGCGGGCGCCGCCGCGGCCGGCTGCCGGGTCGACTACCAGGTCTCCAACCAGTGGGACACCGGCTTCGGCGCCACCGTCGTCGTCACCAACACCGGTGACCCGCTGAGCTCCTGGACCCTGGAGTGGACGTTCGCCGGCAACCAGCAGGTCACCCAGGGCTGGAACGCGACCATCAGCCAGTCCGGGGCCGCCGCCACCGCCCGGAGCGTCTCGTACAACGGCAGCCTGGCGACCGGCGGTTCCACCTCCTTCGGCTTCAACGGCTCCTACAGCGGCGCCAACCCGGTCCCGACCGCCTTCACGCTCAACGGCGTGCCCTGCAACGGCGCCACCCCGACCGGCACGCCGACGGCCACGCCCACCGGCACCCCGACCGGCACCCCCACCGCCCCGCCCACGACCCCGCCCGGCACCCGCGTCGACAACCCGTACGCCGGCGCGAAGGTCTACGTGAACCCGGAGTGGTCCGCGCACGCCGCCGCCGAGCCCGGCGGCGCCAAGGTCGCCGGCCAGCCCACCGGCATCTGGCTGGACCGGATCGCCGCGATCGCCGGCGCCAACGGCAGGATGGGGCTGCGCGCCCACCTCGACGAGGCGCTGCGCCAGAAGGGCGGCGGCGAGCTCGTCGTCCAGCTGGTGGTCTACGACCTGCCCGGCCGGGACTGCGCCGCCCTCTCCTCCAACGGCGAGCTCGGCCCGACCGAGATCGACCGGTACCGGACGGAGTTCATCGACCCGATCGCGGCCATCCTCGCCGATCCCAAGTACGCCGGCCTGCGGATCGTCACCACCGTCGAGCTGGACTCGCTGCCGAACCTCGTCACGAACACCACGCCGCGTGCCACCGCCACCCCCGCCTGCGACGTGATGAAGGCCAACGGCAACTACATCAAGGGCATCGGCTACGCGCTCAAGAAGCTCGGCGCGATCCCCAACGTGTACAACTACGCCGACGCCGGACACCACGGCTGGCTCGGCTGGGACGACAACCTCACCGCGTCCGCCGAGCTGTTCAAGCAGGCGGCGACCGCCGAGGGCTCCACCGTCGCCAACGTGCACGGCTTCATCGTCAACACCGCGAACTACAGCGCGCTGAAGGAGGACGACTTCACCATCGACGACAGCGTCAACGGCACCTCCGTGCGCCAGTCGAAGTGGGTGGACTGGAACCGGTACGTCGACGAGCTCTCCTACGCGCAGGGGCTGCGGACCAAGCTGGTGTCGCTGGGCTTCGACCCCGAGCTCGGCATGCTGATCGACACTTCGCGCAACGGCTGGGGCGGCGCAGCCCGGCCGGCCGGGCCCGGGCCGCGGACGAGCGTCGACGCCTACGTCGACGGCGGGCGGTACGACCGGCGGCTGAACACCGGCAACTGGTGCAACCAGGCGGGCGCGGGCCTCGGCGAACGGCCGCAGGCCGCCCCGGCGCCGGGGATCGACGCGTACGTCTGGATGAAGCCTCCGGGCGAGTCGGACGGGGCCGGCAAGCAGATCCCGAACAACGACGGCAAGGGCTTCGACGGGATGTGCGACCCGACGTACACCGGCAACCCGAGGAACAACAACCACATGTCCGGTGCGCTGCCGGACGCGCCGCTGTCCGGCGAGTGGTTCTCCGCCCAGTTCCAGGAGCTGCTGAGGAACGCCTACCCGGCCCTGTGACGCGACGGTCGGCGCCCCGGCCGTCCGGAGCCCCGCGCGGCTCCGGACGGCCCGCGGGTCAGGAGGACCGCCGCACCACCAGCTCCGTCGGCAGCACCAGGCGGGACGGCTCCACGTCCTCACCCGCGATCTGCCGCAGCAGGAGTCCGGCCATGGTGCGGCCCATCTGCTCGATCGGCTGGCGGACGGTGGTCAGCGGCGGATCGAGGTGGCGGGCCACCGGCGAGTCGTCGACGCCCACCAGCGCGACGTCGCCGGGCACGTCCAGGCCCCTGGCCCGCAGGACGGCGAGGGCTCCCACCGCCATCAGGTCGGAGGCGGCGAACACCGCGTCCAGGTCCGGGCAGCGCGCCAGCAGCTCCCGCATCGCCCGGCGGCCGCCGTCCTCCGTGAAGTCCCCGACCGCGACGAGGCCCTCGTCCGCCGGCAGTCCGGCCGCGGCCAGCCCCTGGCGGTAGCCGGCCAGCCGGCCCTCGGCGGCGTCCATGTCCGACGGGCCGGTGATGGTCGCGATGCGACGCCGCCCGCGCCCGGCCAGGTGCTCCACCGCCGAACGGCCGGCCCCCACGTTGTCGGAGTCGACGTACGCCACCGGCTCCTGCGGCGAACGGCGCCCGTTCAGCACGGTCGGCAGACCCAGCGCGCGCACCTGGTCGGGCAGCGGGTCGTCCCGGTGGACCGAGACCAGCAGCACGCCGTCCACCCGCTGGGCGGCGAGGTACTGCTCGAAGCGCTGCCGCTCCTGCTCGGTGCGGATCAGCGTGAGCAGCAACTGCTTGTCCGCCGCGCCGAGTTCGGCGCTCACGCCGCGGATGATGTCCAGGAAGTACGGTTCCGCGAACAACCGGGCCTCGGTCTCGGGAACGACCAGCGCGACCGCGTCCGTCCGGCTGCCGGCCAGCGCCCGGGCCGCCCGGTCGGGCACGTAGCCCAGCTCCGCTACGGCCCGGCCCACCGCCTCCTTCGCCTGTTCACTCACCCGCGACGACCCGTTGATCACGCGCGACACCGTGCCGCGCCCGACCCCGGCCCGGGCCGCGACCTCCTCCAGGGTCGGTCTTCCGCTCTGCCGTCCGCCCACTGCCCACGCGCCTTCCGTCGCCGCCATCGGTCTCGCGCCCGCCTGGCAGGCGATCGTAGGTCACCGGGGCGCGGCGCCGCCATGGTTCGCCCGGGTCCGGGATGGCGTGGACCGGCCGACCGGCGGGCGCCCCCGGGCAGTTCGGCCTCATCCCTTGACACCGGATCAGCTGAGGCAGGAACCTTCCGACATGACGTGGGAGCGCTCCCACGTCCGTCTCCGGGAGGCCTCCACCGATGTGCCCCGGCACCACCGACCCGCGGAACAGCGCCTACCTCCGGAACGCCCTGGGCAACACCTTCACCATCGGCATGATCTCCACCGCCTCCGGAACGCCGTACCCCCTCACCGTTGGAGCAGCCCGTGCCCGTTCCCCCCTCCCGCGCCCTCCCGGCCACCACCGCGCCGCTCCGGTTCCCGGCCGGCTTCCTCTGGGGCGCGGCAACCTCCGCCTACCAGGTGGAGGGGGCCGCCGCCGAGGACGGCCGCACCGCCTCGATCTGGGACACCTTCTGCCGCACCCCGGGCAAGGTCTTCCAGGGCCACACCGGCGAGGTCGCGGTCGACCACTACCACCGCTTCCGCGAGGACGTCCGGCTGATGGCCGAACTCGGCCTGACCGCCTACCGCTTCTCCGTCTCCTGGCCGCGCGTCCAGCCCACCGGCCACGGCCCCGCCGTGCAGCAGGGCCTGGACTTCTACCGCCGCCTCGCGGACGAACTGCTCTCCCACGGGATCACCCCCGTCGCCACGCTCTACCACTGGGACCTCCCGCAGGAGCTGGAGACCGCCGGCGGCTGGGCCGAACGCACGGCCGCCGAGCGGTTCGCCGCGTACGCCGCACTGGTGGGCGAGGCGCTCGGCGACCGCGTCGGCCACTGGACCACCCTCAACGAGCCCTGGTGCAGCGCCTTCCTCGGCTACGGCTCCGGCGTCCACGCCCCCGGCCGCACCGATCCGGTAGCCGCCCTGCGCGCCGCCCACCACCTCAACCTCGGACACGGCCTCGCCGTCACGGCGCTGCGCGGCGCGCTGCCCGCCGACGCGCAGGTGTCCGTCTCGCTCAACCTGCACGCGCTGCGCCCGCTCACCCCGTCCGCCGCCGACCGGGACGCCGTGCGCCGGATCGACGCCGTCGGCAACCGGGTCTTCCTCGGCCCGATGCTGGAGGGCGCCTACCCGGAGGACCTGCTGGCCGACACCGCCCACCTCACCGACTGGTCCTTCGTCCGGGCCGGCGACGAGAAGGAGATCCACCAGCCCCTGGACTGGCTGGGCGTCAACTACTACACGCCCACCGTCGTCTCCGCGACCGCCGAGGACGCCGCCCCCGCCCGCGCGGACGGCCACGGCGGCGGCACCGCCTCGCCCTGGCCGGGCGCGGACCGGATCGGCTTCCACCCGGCACCGGGCGAGCGGACCGCGATGGACTGGGCCGTCGACCCCACCGGCCTGCACCAGCTGCTGACCGACCTCGCCCACCGCCACCCCGGCCTGCCGCTGATGGTCACCGAGAACGGCGCCGCCTACGAGGACGAAGTCGGCGAGGACGGCACGGTCCACGACCCGGAACGCACCGCCTACCTCCACGCCCACCTGGCGGCCGTCCACCGCGCGACGACCGACGGCGCCGACGTGCGCGGCTACTTCGCCTGGTCACTGCTGGACAACTTCGAGTGGGCGTACGGCTACGACAAGCGCTTCGGCCTGGTCCACGTCGACTACCCGACCCTGACCCGCACCCCCAAGTCCAGCGCCCGCTGGTACGCCCGGGTGGCCCGGAGCGGCGAGCTGCACCCGCCGGCCGGCGGGTAGCGCCTCCGCGGAAGCGCTGCGGGGACCGCGCGGAAGCGGCCGGTGCCGGGCGGGACCGCCCAGCACCAGCCACCCCCCCCTCCCCCCCAAAAAACCCCCCCCCCTGAAACACTCCACCAAAAGCGAGCAAAGAAAAGGAAAAAACCCCTG
>NZ_JBVJYK010000021.1:86749-120249 GCF_055600605.1 Kitasatospora sp. NPDC038210
CTCCTCTGAGGGGGTGCGGGGGGGACTGGGAGGAAGCGTTGGGTGCTGGGGGGACCCCCCCGCCACCGCCCGCCCGCCGCTCACCCGCGACGCGCCCCCTCGCTGGAACCGCTCACCGAACGGCGGGCAGCGAGAAGGAACACCCCTTGAACCACCCCCCGACCGCCACCGCCGACGCCCCCGGAGCCGGGCTGTCCACCGTCAGCCACGACGCCAACGGCACCATGAGCCTCCTCCGCACCCTGCCGGTCGGCCCGTGAGCGCCGGAGGCCCCCGTCCGCACGGGACGCGGGGCCTCCGGCCGGGTCACCGGGCGTCCGGCTCCCGGACGTTCACGAGCCGCTCGAAGAAGTACTCGTGCTTGAGGAAGGAGACGTCGTACTCGTGGCCCGGGTAGGGCGGGATCAACTGCGCGGCCTGGAACAGCCGCCAGCCGTCCTGGAGCGCCTCAACCCCGCTCCCGTACGGCGGTTCGTCGCTGTCGCCGGTGGTGGGTGAGGTGCGGCCGGTGCCGTCGTAGCGCGTCCAGCCGACCACGTGCGAGTCCAGCCGGGAGTCGGCCAGGTACAGCACGAGCACCTGCTGGCGCAGCACCACGGCCTCGCCGGTCCGTGCGGCGGGGGTCGTCGCGGTCGTCATGCCACCGTCTCCTTCGGGCGGTTGGAGACCCTGGTGACCCAGTGGTCGAGGTCGTAGCCCGGGTCTCCGGTCAGCTCCCGCCAGAGCAGGATGCGGTTGTACCGCTCCAGCCGGCCGGTCGCCCACTCGTACCACGGGAGGACCGCGTCCAACTCCGTGTTCACCTGCGGGTCGTGGAGGTCGGAGGTGTCCCACAGCAGCTGCTGGCGGACCCTCGGGTTGAAACGGATCTTGAACATGTAGCGGACGGTGTCGCTGTCGTTGCGACGGCCGCCGTGCCACAGGCCGTGGTGCAGAAACACCACCGTGCCGGCGGGGCAGACCAGGCGGTCCTGGCCGCGCAGGTTCTGGTAGCGGCCGGTGTCGGACTCGTTGGTCCGCCGCAGGTGGCTGCCCGGCACGCTGAGCGTTCCGCCCATCTCCAGCGTCACGTCCTGCGGGTAGTACATCAGCTGCACGTCGAACGCGTCCGGCCGGACGTCGATGATCGCGTCCCCGTGCAGCGCCTGCGCCGCACCGCCGTGCGGCTCGCGGATGTGCACCGCGTGGTGGTCCACCCACGGCTCCGGGCCGACCAGGCTGCGCAACGCCCCGGCCACCTGCGGCAGTTCCAGCAGGCGGCGGACGAACGAGCCCTCCGCGTACGCCTGCGACACCGGTGTTCCGTACGGCACGTCCGGCACACCCGCCGCCAGGACCGCCAGGCCCTCGGCGTTCGTCTCCGCCGGAACCACGGCATCCAGCCGCAGCGATCCCCGCGCCACGAAGCGCGCCATCTGCACCGATGACAGCAGTACTTCCGTCTTCTCCATGGCCGCCACGCTAGATCCGGCCGACGCGCCTCCGCGTGGGCCGGGTTCACCCTCTACTGGTCCGTTCTCACCATCGCCGGCGAGTGGTACAACTCGTTCCCATGCAGACAGTCCTCGCCCGTCTCGACGAGCCACCGGCGCTCGCCGACGTCGGCATCGGCGTCCACGGACCGGCCGGCCACGTGGACGTGTTCTCGCTGCCGGACCTGTGGCAACTCCACCTCTACCGCTACCACGCCGACCTCACGGTGGACGGCACCCCGCACGGCATCCGGCCCGGCCACGTCAGCCTGGTGCCGCCCGGCTCCGAGGTCCGCTACCGCTACCGCGGCCGCTCCGAGCACTTCTACGTCCACCTGCGCCTCCGCACCGCCGGCGCCCCGCACCGGATCCCCGTGATCCAGCCCACCGGGGCCGAACTCGACCCGCTCACCGCCCGGTTCCGTCAGGCGGTGGCCGCCTGGCCGCACACCCCCGCCCGGGCCGCCGCCGAGGTCTGGTCCGCGCTGTGGCGGATCGCGGTGCTCACCCCTCCCGGCGAGCCCCGCACCCCGGCCGTCCACCCGGCCGTCGCCGCCGCCGCCTCCCTGATCGAGGCGCGACTCGCCGAGCCCCTCACCGTCCCCGAGATCGCCCGCGCCGTCGGGGTCTCGCACAACCACCTCACCCGGCTGTTCCGCGCCGCCACCGGCGGAACCGTCGTCGGCCACATCCGCGCCCGCCGGATGGAGCGCGCGCGCCACTTCCTGCGCGCCACCACCCTCTCCATCCCCGCGATCGCCGCCTCCGTCGGCATCCCCGACCTCCAGGCCTTCAACAAGGCCTGCCGCCGCGAACTCGGCGCCTCCCCCCGCACCATCCGCACCACCCGCCCTCGCCCGGACGGCCCGCCCGCCCCGTAGCCACCCACCCTGCGCCGGGCACGACCACGGCTCCGCCGGGATCCACACGGGCCCCCGCGGCGTCGACGTGCTCAGCGGCGAACGCCGGGCGCTCCCACCGGCCGACCCCGGGTACCGGCAGCCCGGCGCGCGGCGGCCGGAAGTAGTTCTCGCGGCAGCGGCAACCCTTCCGGGGCCGGTGACAACCAGGTGTTGTCCGGCCAGGCGGGCCGGGCCCGGTCCGTGCGGACCGGGCCCGGACGGGTAGCTGGACGGTTGGTCGTTCCGCGTCAGTAGCCGTAGATCATCTTGTAGGCGACCTCGGGCAGGAACTGTCCGGCGGTGGATCCGGCGCCGACGCCGCAGTTGCCGTCGGACTCGCCGGGCACCTTGATCCACAGCAGCATCTCGGCGCCGCCGCCGACCTGCGAGGGCCGGCCGATCCGCCGCCCGGCCGGGTTGCACCACGCACCGTCGGAGCCGTTGCCGTTGCGGCTGGTGTCGATGACGTACGGCTTGGTGAAGCCCTTCGCGGACCTCAGGGCCGCGTTGACGGCGTTGCCGTAGGCGGTGTTCTCCGCAGTGGTCAGGTAGTTCGACACGTTCAGCGAGAACCCGTGCGCCCCGCTCACCCCGGCCGCGGCCAGGTGCCGGGCCATGGTGTCGGCGCTCAGCCAGGCGGGGTTTCCGGCGTCGAGGTAGACCCAGGTGTTCGGCGCCTTGGCGTTGAACTGCGCGACGGCGTTGCTCAGCAGGCCGTTGCGCTCGGCGATCTGGGCCTGGGTCATGCAGCTCTCGTCACCGAGCGAGTCGGGTTCGAGGAGGACCACCGCCGGCCGGTTGCCGATGCCGCTCGCGAAGGCGGCGATCCAGGTCCGGTAGTCGGCGGCGCTGCCCGCCCCGCCGCCGGACTGGCCGGCGCAGATGTCGCGGTTGGGGATGTCGTACGCCACCAGGACGGGCAGTTCGCGGTTGGCGGCGGCCGCGCCGACGAAGGCACCGGTCGCCGTCCCGATGGTGCCGCTCCAGTTGCCGAACCAGCGTGCCGTCGGCACGTCGGCGATCGACGACCGGATCGCGGGGGCCCGGCCGTCGCCCGGGTGGGCGTCGACCCACTGCCGCGCGGAGGAGTCGGGGTCGGCGTAGAAGCCGCTGGTCATGGTGGTGGGGTCGGCGGCGTGGGCCGTCCCGGGGTGGACCGTGAGCAGGACGGTGCTCAGCACCGGCGCCAGGAGCAGGGAACGCGTACGGGGCGAGCGGAGCATGGTGCTTCCTCCACGGGTGGGGGTGGGGGGATGGAAGCGCTTCCGGTTTCCCGATGATTGGGGCTGTCCGAACGGGGTGTCAAGACGCCGACCGGACAAGGCGCTTGATCCGGCGCTCGACCCGGTGCCCGCCCCCACGCCTGACCGGATCCGTGCGAGGGTTTCCGGACGGCCGGCGGCGTCCGGGCGGGCCCGCGCCGGCCGGCGGAAGGCCTGGAAGCGCTTCCGGTCCGCGGAGGCGAGCGGGTTCGCCCGATCGCCCCGGCCGCACGGGATGTCCGTGGAACCATGGTCCGGAGAAGGCCCGACGGCAACGGGAGGATCGGCGATCGCGATGGAGACGTCCCCACGACGCCGGCCGACGCTGGACGAGGTCGCAGCCCGGGCCGGGGTCTCCCGCACGGCGGCGTCCCGGGTGATCAACAACGTGCCGCACGTGAGCGCTGCCAAGCGTGCCGCGGTGGAACGGGCGGTCCGCGAGCTCGGCTACACGCCGAACCCGACGGCGCGGGCGCTGGCGACCCGGCGCGCCGGTGCGGTCGTGCTGGCGGTGTCCAGCGACGAGCCCGGACTGTTCGCCTCCCCGTTCTTCGCCGAGGTGACGGTGGGCGTCAGCTCCTACCTCGACCGGACGGACCTGGAACTGGTCCTGCTGCTCGCCGACACGCCCCGCGGCAAGGACCGCCTGCGGCACATCCTGGGCTCCCACCGGGCGGACGGCGTGATGCTGATGGCCGTGCGCGGCGACGACCCCCTGGGCCGGCTGGCCGAGGAGACCGACCTGCCCGTGGTCTTCGGCGGCCTGCCACTGACGGGCACCCCCCGGTGGTACGTGGATCCGGACAACCGGGGCGGCGCGCGCCTGGCCGTCGAGCACCTGGTGCGCGGCGGACGCCGGAACATCGCGATGATCACCGGACAGGTCGACCTCCAGGCCGCCGTCGCCCGCGAACAGGGCTTCCGCGAGGCACTGGTCCTGGCCGGCCGGTCCGCCGCGGGCGTGGCACCCGGCGACTTCACCCAGGTCGGCGGCGAGGCCGCGATGGAGCGGCTGATCTCGGACCGCCCGGACATCGACGCGGTGTTCACGGCCAACGACGGCATGGCGCTGGGGGCGCTGCGCACCCTGCGCCGGCACGGCCGGCGGGTGCCCGAGGACGTCGCGGTCGTCGGCTTCGACGACCTCGCCGGGGCCCTGTACGCCGATCCGCCGCTGACGACCGTGCACCAGCCGGTGCGCGCACTGGGAATGGAGATGGCCCGGATGCTCGTGGCCGTCATCGACGGCCACGACCCGAGCCCCCTCGTCCTCCCCACCCGGCTGACCGTCCGCGAGTCCGCGCCCCCGACCGCCGGCTGACGTCACCGGCGGTCCGGCCCAAGTTCCCCTGCTGTCACAGCTCTTGACAGTCCGTCTCCGAGAGAGCACTGTTCCCGACTGGGAGCGCTCCCACGCCTCGGACGACGCTCCCGGGGCCGGCGGAGCGAGTTAACACCGGCCCCTGGCGTGTCCCCTCACGCACCCCCTTCACGACCGCTCGCGGCCCCGCTCCCCGCGCCGCGAGCCCGGCCCACCCCCGCGCGTCCCGCTACCGCCTGGAGAACCCCATGTTCCTGCGCAGCCGTTCCCGCAGAGCCCCCGCCCTCCTGTCGGCCGCCGCCGTCACCGCGGCCCTGGTCACCGGATGCTCCTCCGGAGGGTCCGGCTCGGACGACCCGAACGCGAAGATCACGCTCACCGTGGGCGACTTCGGCACCTTCGGCTACAAGGACGCCGGGCTCTTCGACGAGTACACGAAGGCGCATCCGAACATCACCATCAAGGAGAACGCCACCACGGTGGAGGGCGACTACTGGACGGCGCTGCAGACCCGGCTCTCGGGCGGCGGTCTCGACGACATCCAGGCCCTTGAGGTGAGCCGGATAGCGCTGGCCACCTCCGACCAGCTCAGCGCCGCCTTCACCGACCTGTCGAAGGCCCAGGGGGTCGACAAGGACGCCTACCTGCCGTGGAAGTGGAAGCAGGCGACCACCGCCCAGGGCAAGACCGTGGGCCTCGGCACGGACGTCGGCCCGATGGCGATCTGTTACCGCCAGGACCTCTTCCGGGCCGCGGGCCTGCCCGGCGACCCCGCCGCGGTCAGCGCCCTGTGGGCCGGCGACTGGGCGAAGTACGTCGAGGTCGGCCGCCAGTACCAGGCCAAGGCCCCCAAGGGCACCTTCTTCATGGACACCGCCACCGGCCTGTACAACGGCGCGGTCTCCTCCGACGCGGAGCAGTACTACAAGAACGGCAAGGCCGACTACCAGGGCTCCGCCGGTGTGAAGAAGGGGTGGAAGCTGGCCTCCGACGCGGTCGGGGCCGGTATCACCCAGGGGCTCAAGGAATTCGACACCCCCTGGCAGACGGCCTTCTCCAACTCCACGTTCGCCACCACCGTCTGCCCGTCCTGGCAGCAGGCCAACATCGAGAAGTACTCCGGCCCGGGCAACGCAGGGAAGTGGAACATCGCACAGGCCCCCGCGGCCGGGAACTGGGGCGGCTCGTTCCTGACGGTGCCGGCCTCCGGCAAGCACGTCGCCCAGGCCCAGGCGCTGGCCGTCTGGCTCACCGCACCCGAGCAGCAGGCCAAGGTCTTCCAGAAGGTCGGGAACATCCCCGCCAACCAGAAGGCGTACGCGCTCCCGGGCGTCACGGACTTCACCAACCCGTACATCGGCCCGAACGCCCCCACCGGGCAGATCTTCTCCGCCGCCGCCAAGGCCATCCGGCCGGCCGAGACCGGGCCGCACCACGGCGACTTCCACGGGGCGTTCGGCAACGGCGTGCAGCTGATGGAGCAGAACCACCAGAGCCCCGACGAGGCCTGGGCCGCCACCGTGAAGCAGCTCGCGAGCACCGTCCAGTAGCCCCGGGGCGGGGCGCCGTACGGACCGCGTGGCACCCCGCCCCGACGCGGTCCGTACGGCCGCCGCTCCCCCGGCCCGCTCCCCGGCCCGCTCTCCCCACGGCCGCCACCCGCGAACGGCCGAGACCGACCGAACCCTGTCCAGAACGACGCGACGACGCGACGACCCCAGCCGACCGTCGACCCGGCACGGAGGAACCTGTGGCCACCCCGACCCGCGCCCACCGCGGAGAACCCGTCGACCCACCCGCCCCGAGCCCGCCGGAGCGCCGCGGGAAGCCGGCCGGCCTGCGCGGCCGGCTGCACCGCTGGGACCGCACCGGCTCGCCCTACGTGTTCGTCGCGCCCTTCTTCCTGGTGTTCGCGGTCTTCGGGCTGTTCCCGCTCCTCTACACCGGCTGGCTGTCCCTGCACCAGGTCAGCCTCTACAACGTGGACCAGAGCCGATGGGTCGGTCTCGGGAACTACCGCGACCTGCTGTTCGGGCCTTCGAGCGAGCTGTTCTGGCACGCCCTGCGCAACACGGTCAGCCTCGGTGTGCTGTCCACCGTCCCGCAGCTGCTGACCGCGCTCGGCCTGGCCCACCTGCTGAACTACCGCCTCCCGGCCCGTGGTTTCTTCCGGACGGCGCTGCTCGCGCCGTACGCGACGTCGGTGGCGGCCGCCACGCTCGTCTTCGCGCTGATCTTCAGCCCCGAGGGCGGCATGGCCAACTGGCTGCTCGGTCTGGTGGGCATCGGGCCGATCCACTGGGAGTCCGGCGCCTGGAGCTCCCAGCTCGCCGTCTCCGTGATCGTCATCTGGCGCTGGACCGGCTACAACGCGCTGATCTACCTCGCCGCGATGCAGGCCGTCCCCCGCGAGCTGTACGAGGCCGCGGCGATCGACGGAGCCAACCGCTGGCAGCAGTTCCGCCACGTCACGATCCCCGAACTGCGCCCCACCATCCTGTTCACCGTCGTCGTCTCGGCCATCGGATCGACCCAACTCTTCGGCGAGCCCTACCTGTTCGGCGGGCAGAGCGGTCACCAGGGCGGCGCCGCCCACCAGTACGAGACCCTCGGCATCCTCATGTACGACCAGGGCTTCCACGACAGCCTGCTCGGCCGCGCCTCCGCCGTCGCCTGGCTGATGTTCGGCCTGCTCCTGCTGGTCGGCCTGGCCAACACGCTGGTCGCCCGCCGCCTGCGCGCCGCCGAGTGACCGGGAAGGACGACTCCATGACCACCGCCCCCGCACCCTCCACCACCCCCGACCGCACCGCCGCCGGCCGCACCGCGGCCGACCGGCGGGCCGCCGGGCACCGGAGCCGGCTGCGCTCCCCGGGCGCGGGCGGCCGGCACCGGGCCGGGCCGTTCGCCCTGGCGACGCTGGTCCTGGCCGCTCTCGTCTCGTTGTTCCCGCTGTACTGGACGCTCGTCGCGGCGTCGACCGACAGCCACCGGGTGGTCTCCACGCCCCCGCCGTTCCTGCCCGGCTCGAACCTGTTCCACAACATCGGCTACGTGTGGGACAACGCCGGAGCGCGTGGCATGGGCGTCGCACTGCTCAACTCGACCCTGGTCGCCGGCACCGTCGCGCTCAGCACGGTGGCGTTCTCCGTCCTGGCCGGCTTCGCGTTCGCCAAGCTGCGCTTCCGCGGCCGCGGCGCGCTGCTGGCCCTCGTCGTCGCCACCATGGCCGTGCCCGCCCAGGTCAGTGTGGTGCCGCTGTTCATCCTGATGCGGCACCTGGGGCTCGGCAACCATCTCGGCGCCCTGATCCTGCCCTCCCTGGTGACCGCCTTCGGTGTCTTCTTCATGCGGCAGTACCTCACCCAGGCGCTGCCCACCGAACTGCTGGAGGCGGCCCGGGTCGACGGCGCGCACTCGCTGCGCGTCGTCTGGCACGTCGTCCTGCCGATCGCCCGGCCCGCGATGGCCGTGCTGGGGATGCTCGTCTTCGTCCAGTCCTGGAACGACTTCCTGTGGCCCGTCATCGCGATGAACGGCGCCACCAATCCCACCGTCCAGGTCGCCCTCGCCGGGCTCGGCACCGGCTGGTCCACCGACTGGTCCGTCATCACCGCCGGCGCGCTCGTCGGCACCGCGCCGCTGCTCCTGGTCTTCGCCGTCTTCGGCCGGCAGATCGTCGGCGGCATCACCCAGGGCGCACTGAAGGGGTGACCCGCCGCCGGGCCGACGGCGGTTGGTCAACGGCTCCTGCCCGTCGTGCCGTGACGGCACGACGGGCAGACCGCGGCGTCATTCGGTCATTCGGGTCATTCGGTCATCCGAGCGTCCACTGCTGGTTCCTGCCGCCGCTGCAGCTCCACAGCTGGACGGGCGTGCCGTCGGCGGTGGCCAGGCCGGCCACGTCCAGGCAGAGCCCCGACTGCACGCCGGTGACGGTGCCGTTCGGGTTCAGCTGCCACTGCTGGTTGGCCTGGCCGTTGCAGGACCAGACGACCACCTTGGTGCCGTCGGTGGTGCCCCTGGCGTTGGCGTCCAGGCACCGGGTGCTGCCGCCGACGGTCACGGTCACTGGCCGTTCGTCTACCGCACGTCGAGCGACCCGACCGACCCCAACGGCTGGTCCGCGCCGCAGCCGCTGTTCACCGGCAGCATCCCCGGCTCCGGCACCGGCCCCATCGACCAGACCCTGATCGCCGACGGCCAGAACATGTACCTGTTCTTCGCCGGTGACAACGGCAGCATCTACCGGGCGAGCATGCCGATCGGGAACTTCCCGGGCAGCTTCGGCTCGTCGTACACGACGGTCATGAGCGACTCGACGGCCGACCTGTTCGAGGCGCCGCAGGTCTACAAGGTCCAGGGGCAGAACCAGTACCTCATGATCGTCGAGGCGATGGGGGCGGGCGGACGCTACTTCCGCTCGTTCACGGCCTCCGGCCTGAACGGTTCCTGGAGCCCGCAGGCCGCCGGCGAGAGCAACCCCTTCGCCGGCAAGGCCAACAGCGGCGCCACCTGGACCGACGACATCAGCCACGGCGACCTGGTCCGCAACAACCCCGACCAGACCATGACCATCGACCCCTGCAACCTGCAGTTCCTCTACCAGGGCAAGTTCCCGACCGCGACCGGCCCCTACGACCAACTGCCGTGGCGGCCGGGCCTCCTCACCCTGCGGCGCTGACCCCGCCCGCCGAGGAACCGTCGCCCGGGCCTCGCCGCTTCCCCACCGGAGGTGGCGGGGCCCCCGTACGTCATCCGCCCGCATCCGCGTCGCGTCGACGGGCGTGGGTCCGAGGGCGGCGGTGGGCGGTCCCGGCCCTTCCCGGCGTGGATCGGACGCCCGGCTACAGGCGTTCCTCCATCCTGACGGCCGCCTTCAGATCCTCGTGGGCTTGCCCGCGTTCTCCTTCCTGCTGTTCGAGCAGCGCCCGGGCGATCGCGTCGAGCTTGCGCTGGATGGCGTGTTCGGCACGCCGCTCGGCGTTCTTCAGCATCGCCAGCAGCAGGAGCGTGACGGCCGCCATCGTGTCACCGGCGAGGACCTGCCACTCCGTCGAGAGCCCGGCCGCGTGAACGGCCACGAACAGGCCGACCAGGGCGAGGCACAGCAGCGCGAAGACCGGTGAACTGGTGAAGTTCGAGGCCAGTTCCGCGAAGTTCTCGAACCGTCCGCGCTTCCCGTCCCCGCGTCTGCGCGCGGGGTGCTGGAACGTCATACCGCCACTTCCTCTCCGCTCACCCACCGCCTCACCGGGTGCGCAGCACGTACCGCGACACCTGCTCGGCCGAGACCACGTCCGAGGTGATCGCCGAGGATGCCGAGGGCCGCGAGGCGACGGCAGAAGCCGTCCGTCCTCCGGCCGGGACTACGGCCGAAGGACGGACAGTGGTTCACGGGTTGATCGTCAGTGGCCGGTCAGGTCAGGTCCTTCAGAGCGTCCTTCGCTTTCCGGCCGGCTTGGGCGGTTGCTCCCCTGGCCTGGTTCGCCTTGCCCTTGGCGATGAGTCGTTCGTTGCCGACCGTCTTGCCGGTGGCTTCTTCGATCTTGCCCTTGGCAGCGGTTGCCGTGTGCTTGGCCTTCTTGCCGGCACTCATGGTGCGTCGCTCCTTTCACGGAGTCGGGGTTCACTTCGGCGTGTGCCCTGCCTGCGGGTTTCCATGCGTGCGGCCGACAGCTCCGGCCGGCTCGGGAGGGCACGTGGCGCCGCGGGGTCACTCGGGGGCGAGCAGGGGTCCGAGCGGGCCGAGGTCGATGTTGAGGTCGTCCGGGGTGAGGCCGAAGTGTTCGCGCAGTTCGTCGATGCGCTGTTCCAGGGCCATCAGGGTCAGGCCCAGTGACTCGATCCGGTCGTCGTCGAGGTCCCCCTGGTCGATGCGGCGCAGGGCTTGGCGTTCCATGAGCTGGTGGACCAGTTCGACCAGGGCCAGGACCAGGCAGGTGAGGTCCCGCGCAACGGTCTCGGGTTCCAGCGCCATGCGACGGTTGGAGGCCGGCCGGTCGCTCTCACCCGGCTTCCCGGCGCAGCGGCCGGCCGGCCGGGACGGGGGCGTGGCACGGCGGTCCGGGTCCGGGGCAACGCGGTCCGGGGCAAGGCGATCGGCGGGAGACGCCGCGCGTGACGGGCAGCCGGGCGAGCTCACGTCGGCTCCCCCCGGTCGTGGGAGGCCAGGTCGGCGGGTGCGATGGCGGCTCTCACGGAAGCGATCATGGCGCGCAGACTGATGCGGACCAGGTCGACGTCGGCGATGGACAGGGTGATCTCCCCGGCGATGACCACGCCGCCGGCCAGCAGGCGGTCGAGCAGGTCGACCAGGGCCACGTTCCGCTCGGGCACGGGGGGCGCGGTGTCGGGCCAAGTGCCGAACGTCCGCGGGCTGGTGGTCATGGCGGCTCGTCCTCGTGGTGGGCGGTCATGGTGAAGGAGTAGGGCGGCCAGGGGCCGGTCGTTTCCAGGCGGAGGCCGGAGAACCGGGCGGACAGCGCGCCGACGGCCTGGTGGAAGGCGGCCGTGCCGGACCGCTCGACGAGGTAGGCGCCGTTGAGGACCATCGGCTCGGCACGGCCGGTCGCCTCGGGCGGCTGGAGCGGGTGGCAGAAGGCCTCGACGGCCGATCGTGCGAGCGCAGTGTGGACGTCCGCCGCGTCGTCCGAGGCCTGCTGGACCGCCTGTTCCTGGAGCCGGCGGTGGGCCCGGCGGCGCAGGAGGTAGGCCGTGCCCGGGCGGGCCGCCGGTTCCTGCTGCGGATCGCCTACTCCGGCGTCGGCGTCGGTCGGTGGACCGGTGGGCGTGAGGTAGGCCTTGACGCCCCATTCCACTCGGCCGCCGGTGCGCCGGAGTGCGGCCAGCAACTCGTCACGGTGGTCCGCGAGCATGGCGGCGGCCCGCTGGTCGTCGCGGTAGAGCGTGGCGAAGCGCAGGGGCAGCACCGGGGCGGCGCGGGCAAGGGTGTCGACCACGTGATGGTGCACGCGGACGGCGTGTTCGAGCCACGCGGCGTCTTCCAGGTGCCTCCGCAGGGGTTCCTCGTCGAAGTCCGTGCGCGGCACCGCGCCCGCCAGCGCGGTCAGGTCCGGACCGGTGATGACGTGCAGGTCCTCGCCGGCCACGCCGGTCAAGCCGGGCGGTACGGCGTGGCCGGTGCCGGTGCTGCTGCTGCCGCCGACGATGGCGTAGAGCCAGGTGTTGGTGGGCGGTCGGGTGCTCATGAGGAGTCGGTCCGGGAGGTGCGCCGGGTGCGGGGGGTCTTGCGGGCGGGCGGGGATTCGGCGGTCCGATCGTCCAAGGCCTCCTGGACGTCGGCGGGTTCGGCGGAGGCGGAGGCGCTGTGGGAGGCTTCGAGCTGACCGAGGCGCTCACGCAGGAGCCGGTTCTCGGTGGCGAGGTCGCGCCGGCCGGAGGAGAGGCTCGGATCGTGCTCCCACCAGTCGATGCCCATCTCGCGGGCCCGGTCGACGGAGGCGATGAGCAGGCGGATCTTGATCGTGAGCAGCTCGATGTCCAGCAGGTTGATCCGGATGTCGCCGGCGATGACGATGCCCTTGTCCAGCACCCGCTCCAGCAGGTCGGCCAGGTTGGCGGACTGCGGAGCAGCGGACGTCCTCGGCAGGTGCGACAGCGGGCCGGAGCCGCCGTAACCGGTCAACTCGCTCATGACAGCTCCTCGTTCGCGCGCCCCCGGTGGTACCGGCGGTCCCTGCGGTAGGAGACGAGTTCGCCCTCCGGGTCCAGTACCACCTGGTAGACGGCCAGGATGTCGGTCGAATCGGGAATGCGGCGCGCCTCCAGGACCTCCACCCCCACCTGCCAACCGTCCTCGGTGCGGTCGAGCGACGTGACGCCCTCCGCGCTGCGCCCGGTGAGTTCCTGGACGCAGACGGCCGCTCGGGCGGCCGCGCCGCGCGCGCCGATCCGCTCCGGCTCCGCCCGGCGGGGGCGGGCCGTGGATCGTTCGCCGTTGCTTCGGGTGGGGGCCGTGCTCCGGCGCCGTGGCGGGGCCGGTGCATCGCCGTCACCGGGCCGGGCGTCGGCTCCGGCTCGACGGGTGGTGGAGGTTGCGCGACGCCGCGGGGTGGTGCTTGCGGTGCTTGCGGTGCTTGCTTCGGTTCCGTCCTGCGGTTCGGGCGGGGGGCGGCGTCGCGGGGCCGGTGCCTCGTCCTCGTGATCGGACGGGGGCGGTGGACGTCGTCGGGGCCGGGCGGGCTCGGAACGTGCGGCGGTGCGGCGCGGCGTGGGCTCTTCGGGGTCCCGCGACCGTGCGGGGCGGCGGGGGCGCGGCTCGTCTTCAGGCACGGTTCTACACCTCCAGGCCTCCGGCGGTGCCCTGGGCCTGCCACAGGCGCCGTACGAGTTCCTCCTCCTGCTCGGCGGCCTCCTCCTCGCTGATCGCGCCGCTCGCGCGCGCGGCTTCCACCTCCGTCAGGCGGGCGCGGATGACCGTGGGGTCGGTCAGCTCCCGGCGGGCCTGCTCGTAGAGCTGTTCCGCCACCCAGACGACCCCGCGCACGGGGGCCAGCGGAAGGGTGAGCAGCCCGGTGATCAGTCCCATGACCCTGCCCCCTGTTCCGCGGGCCGGGCGTCGGCCACGGCCTCGGTGACGAAGTCGTAGGGGGCCAGCGGGCCGAGCAGCCGCACCGCGGCGCGCTGCGCCCAGTCGCGGGCCAGGTCTTCGGCCGCGTCCTCGAACTCCTTCCAGCGGGTCCTGGCGACGAGGAAGGAGGCGCTGACCGCCTCGTCGCCGACCGCGTCGGAGGCCGGTGTGGCGTTGACGGCCACGGCGAGTGGCTCCAGCCGCTCCAGGGCGACCGCGGTGTCCGCCTCGCGGTGCGCGGAGATCGCCCCCGCGATCATCTCGCCGAGTCGGACCCGCTCGTAGTAGGAGGCCTCCTCGGGGAGGCCGGCGATGTCCTCGCGCAGCCGGGCGATGTCCTCGCGGTCGGCGAGCAGGTCCCTCAGGACGCGCTCCTGCCGGTAGGTGGCGCGCAGCACGAACTGGGCGGTGTCGCGCAGGTCCTCAAGGGCGCTCAGGAACGCGTCCTCGTGGGGGGCGAGCAGTTCGTCGGCCACTGCCGTGACGTCGCGGACCACCGCCCCGAAGCGCAGCGGCAGCACGGCGTCGCGGGTGGCCAGGGTGTCCAGGACACGGGCGTGGCCCCGAAGATCGGCCGCGGTGCCCAGCGGGCGGTCGACCGCCACGTCGCTGACCAGTGCCGCGATGCCCCGGTGCCGCACCAGCGTCACCGGCGCCGGCGGATCCCCGATCCCCTCCAACTCCGGGGGGTCGGCGCCCGCCGCCACGATCCCGTACACGTAGCAGGCCCGCTCGTCGGTGGGAGTGGGGGCGTTCATCACTCGCGCTCCTTACGCTGGGTGCGTGACCGGGGCCGGGGCCGCTCCCGGGGCTCGGGCTCCTCCTCGTCGTCCCCCTTGACCCGGTCGATCACTTCGCTGACCGTCTCCTTGACGCCTTCGAGAGCGCCCCTGGTCTTGTGCCGGGCTCCGCCCCGGGTCATGTCCTGCATCAGTTCGGGCAGTCCCTCGCTCTTGTCATCCTTCAGGTCCAGGCGGTTGACCGCCTCGGCGAACCGCAGGTACGTGTCGACGCTGGCGACGACGATGCGTGCGTCGATGGTCAGCAGCTCGATGCCGACCAGGGAGACGCGGATGTAGATGTCGATGACCAGGCCCTTGTCGAGGATCAGGTCGATGACGTCGACCAGACCGCTCGACGACGGCCGGTCCAGGTAGTGGCTGGGGCGCGAGGCGACGGTCATGACGGCTCACCGTGCCCGTGCCGGGACGCGCCTGCGGGATCGTGATGAGGTCCGGTCGTCCTCGTCCGAGGGGCCGGGCTCCTCTTCGTCCTCGTCCTGGGCGTCCTCGTACTCGTCGTCGCCGTAGTCGCCGTCGTCGTAGGCTCCCTCGTCGTCGTCCTCCGGTTCCTCCTCCTCGTCGTAGTCCTGCGCCTCGTCCTCGGTTTCGCCCTCGTCCTCGGAGTCGTACTCGGGCTCCTCCTCGTCGTACTCGTCTTCCGGAGGCTCGCCCTCCCAGTCCTCGTCCTCGTCCGCGGGCTCCTCCTCGTCGTCCTCCTCGGACTCCTCCCCGTCCTGCGGCTCCTCGCCGCCCTCCTCATCCGGCTCCTCGTCCTCGTCGGCCCGCGGTTCCTGCTCCTCCCGCTCCTCGTCGTCGTACTCGTCCTCGGCACCTTCGTCCTCGGCGTCCTCGTTCTCGGCGTCCTCGTCCTCAAGGGCCTCCTCGTGGGAGCGCACGACGTCGCCGTCGCGGATCTCCCCGCGCCAGCCCTCGACCGAGTCCGGATCGAGGATGGTGTGGGTCATGACGTGGCGGCGGAAGTGCTTGAGCTCCAGGCGTGTCCGCCGGCCCTGGGCCCGCCATATGTTGCCCGTGCGCTCGAACAGGCCCTGCGGGTGGTACTCCAGCACCAGGAGGATCCTGGTCAGGTTCGGCGCGAGCTCGTGGAAGGTGACCGTGCCGTCGACGTGACCCTTGTCGCCCTTGGAGCGCCAGACGATCAACTCGTCCGGCACCTGCTCGATGATCGTCGACTCCCAGGTGCGGTGGGACAGGAAGATCCCGGCCTTCCACGCGATCTTCTGCTCGGACTCCTGGTCCACCTTCTCCAGCCGTTTGGTGAACCGGGGGAAGTCCTGGAACTGGGTCCACTGGTTGTAGGCCACCCGCACGGGGACGCCGACGTCGATCTCCTCGACGATGTTGGTGATCTTGAGCTTGCCGCCCTTGCCGCCCTTGCCGCCCTTTCCGCTCCCACCCCCGGTGAGCTTGTTGCTGACCACTTGTTTCAGCCCGGCGGCGCCTGCCCCCAGCAGCAGCCGCATCGGAGACTTCCCTCCGCTGCTGCCATCGCCATCGCCACCGCCCAGCAGGCTGCCGCCGTGCTCCGCGAAGTCGGTCAGGCGACCGGTCAGGTCCGCGACCTTGTCGCTCGCCGCCGCCACGGCCCGTTCACCCGCAGCGGCCGCCAGCTCACGGGCCTGCTGCATCAGCTCGTCGGTGGGCAGGGCTTCCAGTACGTCACCCAGTCCCAGCGAGCCCTGGTCCTTCTTGGTCTGTTCAGCCATCGTCGTCACCCCCGCTTGCGCGCCGTCGAGGCGCGGGAGGTCGTGGACTTGCGCGCCGCCGGGGCCTTCTTCGCCGCCGACGCCGTGCTCTTGCGAGCGGAGGTCGAGGAGGCCGCAGCCTTGCGGGGCGCAGTCGAAGCCGTCTTCTTCGCCGCCGTCTTCTTCGCCGCCGTCGTCTTGCGCGGGGCGGCGGCCTTCTTCGCCGGGGCCTTGGACTCGGTGGTCTTGCTCGCCGGCCGTCGCGAGGAGTCCGCGCTCTTACGTGTCGTGCCACTGCTACCGGCCGTACGGGAACGCGAGGGGGCGGCCTTCTTCGTCGAGGCCGCGGAAGCCCGCTGCTTGGACGCTGTCGGCGACGCACGGCGCGTGGACGATGCCGTGGAGCGGGACGCACTCTGCCGCGAGCGGGCCGGCGAACGCTTCTTCTCGCCGTCGCCCTCCTGGTCCTCCTCTTCGGGTGGCTCCTCCTCCGGTTCCTCGCTGCTACTGTCCTCCGGTTCCTCGTCCTCGCTGCTACTGTCCTCCGGTTCCTCGTCCTCGGTGCTACCGGCGGTCCCCGCCCGCAGGTCCTCGGTCCGCTGCTGCAACTGGTCGGTCAGCGCGCTCACTCGGTTGCTCGCTGCCGCGATGGCTGCTTTCTTCCCCGCCTTGGCCAGTTCCCCGCGGACGTCGCCGGCCAGCTCACGGAGCTGGGGCGATGATTCCAGCACCTGGCCGAGGAGCACTCCGGGATTGGCGGTCAGACGTTTCCCCGCCGCCATGCCCGCGAGAGCCAGCGCCCATCGGGCCTTGTGCAAGCGCCCGAGGAGGTAGCCCGCGCCCACAGCAGCGGCAAGCTTGGCGTTGTTCATGGTCGATTTCCCTGGAAGAGTCCCTGAACGGCCCCGGCCCTCTCCAGTAGGAGAGCCGCTCCTCGGCCCGGCTGTGTACCCAGGGCTCACCGGGACAAACAACGGAGCATCACGGGTTCCGGTCCACTCACGATCGTTCCGGCATCGAATTCCCGTGGCGCAGAAGGGCCCTGAGGTCGCGCGGAACTCCCGCTCACACTCCGTCCGGCGACACGGAGTCATCGCTCCGTCGCTGCTGGTCCCCGCTGCCACGCATCGAGGCGGCACGGTTTCCGAACGACCCGCCAGGCCGTTGTTCGCGCCTCCGGGGCAGGGGCCGCTACACGCTGCCGCTACTCGCTCGCGTCCGGGGCAGGGGCCGCTACTCGCTCGCGTCCGGGCCGAGCGCTCTCACGGACGGCGTGTGTGGCAGGTGGTTGCCGCAGGGCGCGCAGGGCGTCTCCGGGGGTGTCGTAGACCGGAAACAGCGGTCGGGTCTCGGTGATCTCCAGGACCCGCAACGTCATGGCGGAGGGGGCGATCAGCACGAGCGCGACGCCCTCGTCGAGGGCGCGGCGGCGGGCCGTCAGGAGCAGGTTGAGGCCGGTGGAGGTGAACAGCTCCACGCCGGCCAGGTCGACGGCGAGCAGGTCCGGATGCTGGTCGAGGGCCGCGGTCAGGGCCTGGGCGGCGGTCGCCCCGCTGTCCAGGATCATGTCACCGGCGAAGGAGCACACGAGCGCGTCACCGACTCGGGCGGTCTCCGACTTCAGGCCGTGCAGCATGCGAACCACCTCACGCCGGGGATGCCGGCTGCACCGGCACCCGGGCCGTACCGTCGGCGGCGGCCCGGTCCGGCTCGGGCCACGCGGAGGCGATCCGCTCCAGGCCGTGCCACAGATCGAGAGCCTGTTGACGGAGCCCCGCCGCGGTGCTGCTACCCGCCTCCAGCGCGCTGAGGTAGGCGTCGATGCCGGTCACCGCGTGTCGCACCTGCCGACGCAGCGGCTCCACCCGGCCCGCGTCCTTGCCGTGTTCGCATGGCGCGGCGATCCGCTCGGCCAGCCGGGACCTGAGCCGCTCCAGCCCTTCCCTGCTCATCGGGTCCACGCAAACCATCTCCCAGACGTGGGCTGCCGCACGGCTCCGCCTCGGGGGCGGTACGAACGGCTGTCCTTCCACTGTTCGCCCATCCATCGAACATGTCAACCATTGCACGAATTGACTGTCGTGTTTCAGCAGCCGCGAAACACAGGTCCTATCGTGGAGACATGGACATCAGCGCGACGACCGAGCGACGGTGGACGTTCCTGACGAACCACGCCCGTGTCCTCGTCCAGATCGCTCGTGACCCCGGCATCCGCGTGCGGGACATCGCCACCCGTTGCCTGCTCACCGAGCGCGCCGTCCAGCGCATCATCACCGACCTCGAAGAGGACGGGTACCTCAGCCACGAGCGGCGAGGCCGCACCAACCACTACAGCGTCACCGCCGGCAAACAGCTGCGTCACCCCGCAGACGCGGGCCCCACCGTGGCCGAACTCCTCGCCACCCTCCTGCGCCGGCCTGCCGACGGACGACTCGACCCGGCGTCCCCCGCGCAGGAATCACCCGGGCGCTGACCGTCCTCGCCCCGTGAAGCCTTCGAGCGGGAGGCAGCAGCCGTACCACCGCGCGGACCACGGCGACCGCACCACCCGCCACTCGCCGGTCGCATACCTTCGCGAAACGCGGGGATACGCGATGGCTGCGGTGCCCTGTCGTTCGGACCGGGCGCGGCATCCGTCCACAACCGCCCACGTGGAGAACGGGAGCAGAGCCCATGGGACACGGCGGAAACGTGATCAACGAGCTGATGACGGACCACCGGGAGGTCGAGGAGATGTTCGCCCGCGTCCAGGCGCTGCCCGCGGGCGACGAACGGCGCCGGAACGTGGTGGAGCAGTTCACCATCGAGCTGGTCCGCCACTCGGTCGCCGAGGAACAGCACCTGTACCCGGCGGTCCGCGAGCACGTCCCCGGCGGTGACGCGCTGGCGGACAAGGAGGTCGCCGACCACGAAGCCGTGGAGAAGCTCCTCAAGGAACTCGAAGGCGTGGACCACGGCGACGCCCGCTTCGACGTTCTCGTCGACCGGGTCGTCGGCGAGGTCACGGCACACATCCAGGACGAGGAACGGAACCTGTTCCCCGCCCTCGCCGACGCCTGCCCGCCCGCCCGACTCGACGAGCTCGGCGAGCAGGTCCGGCGGGCCAAGAAGCTCGCGCCCACCCGGCCCCACCCGAACGCCCCCGACAACAAGCTGGTCACCGCGGGCACCGGCCTGGTCGACCGCGCCCGGGACCTCGTGACCGGGCGCGGCAAGTCCGACTGACGCTGCCCACTGACAAGTACCCCTGCCCGACAAGTACCCCTGCCGACACTTTGACGGAAGGACGATCGCCATGAGCGTCCCCGAGGAGAACGACACCCCGCAGGTCGACGACGAAACGCGCGAGCGGTCCTCGGAGCAGCGGAACATCACCGCGCCCACACCGCCGGACGTCCGGGCCAAGGACGAGGACGACGACCCCGAGCCTCCTGCGACCGGCCCCCGGACACCGTGATCCGCTCGCACTGCGGGCGTCAGCCGCGCTCGGCCGTCCCGCGCCGGCCCTGCTCGCCGAGGCGGCTCAGCGCGGGCGACTGATCGCGACTCGGACGAGCCCACCCGGATCGGCCCGGCCGCCGTCGCGCAGGCGGCCGGGCCGATCCGCGCACTGCCCCACGGAGGAGGAGGACGAGGCTCCGCGGCCCGCTGGATGCTGACGTTCCCGGGCCGCGTGGGCTCCCGGATCCCACAGCGAGCAGGACACGGCCGAAACCCGGCGCGGGGGATTCCACTGTCCGCCACCCGCCCGACGGCCCGCCGCAGCCCGGCCGCAGCCGAGGTGGCCCCGAGGTGCGGCGGGCCCCGGTGCGGCCCGGGCGACGGCGTTCAGGGCAGGCGGGTGAGCTTGCGGCGGCCTGCCCTGCGGCGCAGCTTCGGCAGTCTTCGCTCCGCGGCCTCGGCGACGTACCGGTGGCGTTCGTGGAGCAGGCCGTAGCCGAAGGCGTGCCACGTACTGCCGGTGTCCTCGCTCGCCAGCGCGATGAGCTCCTGGCGGGCCACCACGCTGTCCTGGTGGGTGCCCAGCACCTTGTGCAGCCTCTTCATCCGGGCGCCGAACTTCGAAACCCGCTTCGTCGTGCGCCGCGGGATGTGCGACTGCGCGTGGTCCGCGGTGTACCGGGCGCGTTTGGCGGCCTTGCGGGCGCGGTGCAGTGCCTCGTCGCGCTGCGGGCCCGGTTCGGTGTGCAGGGCGCGGTCGAGGCGTTCGAGGGTTCGGCGCTGCTCGTGCCGGAGTGTGCCGGCCAGGTACCGGCGCGCCTTGCGGTGGGCCCGGCGGCGCAGCGGCGGGTCGGCGGCGAAGGTGTCGAGGTCCTCCAGCAGGGTGAGGTAGCGGCGGCTGTCGAGTTCGGCGACGGCCTGCTGCCAGGCCTCGCGGTAGCCCCGGGCGTACCGCTCGGTGAGCCGGCCGCGGAGACCGGCACCGCGCAGCTGTGCGGGTAGCGCGTCCAGCTGATCCACCAGCAGCTCGCCGAGCACCTCCTGGTCCCGGGCCCGGCCCAGCACTCGCCCGAGCCGGCGCAGCTCGGTGGCCAGGTGCTCGGCCCGGTCGCGTTCGAAGAGCCGTTTGTGGGCCTTGAGGAGGCTCCGCAGCCGGCGCGCGGTGACCCGCATGCGGTGGACGGAGTCCTCCCGGCCCTGGCGCACGGCCGCGTCGAGGGCGAGGAGTGCCTCGACCTGCTGCCGGAAGCCGTCCATGACGAGCGCGCCGGCGGACCCGGGCGCCTGGGCGGGCGCCGACGCTGCCGTGGCGGCCAGGGACTCGTCGAGCGCCCGGGAGAGCTTCGAGGGCCAGGCCGAGCGGACCAGCCCCACGTCGGTGAACACGGCCTCGATGCGGTCCAGGAGGGCCGGTGTGCCGTGCTCCAGCTCGACCTCGAACTCGGTCCAACCGCGGGCCGCCGCGACGGTCCCGCCCGGCGGCCCGGCACCGTCCGTGCCCCGGTCCCGGTGCCGGTTCCCGTCCCCGTCCCCGGAGCGGACTTCCGCGCTGCGGTCCGCGTCGAGGACCTGCGCCGCGACCCGGTCCTCGGTGACCTGCGCGAGCGTGCTCCCCCGGTCGTCGCGCAGCAGCAGCCGGGACCGGTGGGTGCGCAGGCGTGCCACCGGGGAGAGCGCGGCGCCGCGGGTGAAGGCCGCGACGAGCTGCGACAGCTCGGCCGGGACGTCGCGTGGGCCCCCGCTCTCCACCGGCAGGCGGACCTCCTGGCGTGCGTCGTCGGCGTGCGGCAGCTTGAGGTGCCAGCCGGCGTCGTCCCCGCCGGTGCGCCGGCGCAAGGTGATGTGTCGGTGCAGGAGCCGCAGGTCCGGTGTGTCGTAGTAGACGGCGTCGAGGTCCTGGGGCCCGGCGCGCTGCGCGGCCCGGACGCCCGGCACCGCGTCGAGCCGCGGTGGAAGCGCGGCCCCGTCGTACTTTCGCTCCGTCTCCACGTGTTGTGTGCCCATGCCGTCGCGTGTGCCCGTGCCGGCTTCGCCCATGTGCGCCCGCGCGCCCCGATCGTGCCTCGGACCGTTCGCGGCCGTCGAGCCCACCGGCCGGACCGACGGTTCGTTTGCGGGCGCCGACGGCGGCAACCCGCAGGGTCATGGCGTACCTCGCAGAACCCGTACCGACCGTTCCGCAGCCAAGGCCGCCCAGCGGCCCCGCTGAACGGCCCGGCCCCTGGCTGTTCACACGCTCCGCAGCCGTCCGTCCCGCGGCCGACCTTGCCTCGGCCGACCGTGCCGCGGCCGACCGCGCGCGGGGGGACGGCCGAACAGCCGGCCGGCCCACGGGCGCCGTACTGTTCGAGCGCGACGGCACGCTGATCCAGGACGTCTCCTGCAACGGCGACCCCGCCATGGTGCACCCCGCGGCAGGGATCCGCGCCGCGCTCGCGCTCCTGCGCGCGGCGGGGCTGGCACTCGGTGTGGTCAGCAACCAGCCGGGCGTGGCGCGCGGCGTCATCGGGCGCGCGCAGGTCGAGGCCGTCCAGTCCCGGACGGAGGCCCTGCTGGGCCCGTTCGAGCTGTGGGCGGTCTGCCCGCACGGCCCGCACGACGGCTGCGACTGCCACATGCCCGGCACCGCCCTGGTGTCGGAGGCCTGCCGGGCGCTGGGCCTGCCGCCGGCCCGTGTCACGGTGATCGCCCGGAGTGATGCGGCGATCGTGGCAGCGCTGTCCGCGGGCGCCCGCGCGATCCGCGTGCCGGAGCCGGAGCGAGAGGTCGTCGGCGCCTGCCCGCCCTGCACCCTGAGCGCCTGCCGCACCGCCGAGTGCCCGGAAGCGGCAGCCGGCCTGCTGCTGACGCGCTGACGCCGACGGCCGTTTGCCCACCCCGGCACCGGGCAGCCGCCTCGCGGACGCACACCGCGAGAGCTCGGCCCGGCGCTTCGGGCACCGGCCTCAGCCCCAGCCTCAGCCCCGGCCTCAGGATGGAGAACGCGACATGCCCACCCAGCCCGCCAACCCCGGCTCCCCCGAACACCGCCCGCACGCCCCCCTGGTCACCGAGAACCCCGAGCACGGGACCCGCAACCCGGGGCCCCCACCCGACGCATCCGGCCGCGACGCCAAGGACGCCGCGCTCGACGCCTTCCGCGCCCCCGACCCGGACGGACCGCTCACCACCGACCAGGGGGTGCGGATCGACGACACCGACAACTCCCTCGGCGTCGGCGACCGCGGCCCCACCCTGCTGGAGGACTTCCAGCTGCGCGAGAAGCTCACCCACTTCGACCACGAGCGCATCCCGGAGCGGGTGGTGCACGCCCGCGGCGCCGGCGCGTACGGATTCTTCGAACCGTACGAGTCGCTGGCCGAGTTCACCTGCGCCGACTTCCTCCAGGACCCGGACCGCCGAACGCCCGTGTTCGTCCGCTTCTCCACCGTGCAGGGCCCGCGCGGCTCCGCCGACACCGTGCGCGACGTCCGCGGCTTCGCCACCAAGTTCTACACCCGGCACGGCAACTACGACCTGGTCGGGAACAACATGCCGGTGTTCTTCATCCAGGACGCGATCAAGTTCCCCGACTTCGTCCACGCGGTCAAACCCGAGCCGCCGAACGAGATCCCGACCGGCGCCTCCGCGCACGACACGTTCTGGGACTTCTGTTCGCTGCAGCCCGAGTCGACCCACATGCTGATGTGGGTGATGTCCGACCGGGCGATCCCGCGCAGCCTCCGGATGATGCAGGGCTTCGGCGTGCACACCTTCCGCCTGGTGAACGCGGACGGGCGCGGCACCTTCGTGAAGTTCCACTGGCGGCCGCTGCTCGGCGTCTGCTCGCAGGTCTGGGACGAGGCCCAGATCACGGCGGGGCGCGACCCGGACTTCCACCGCCGCGACCTCTGGGAGGCGATCGCGGCCGGCGACTTCCCCGAGTACGAACTCGGCGTCCAACTGATCCCGGAGCAGGACGAGTTCGCCTACCCCTTCGACCTGCTGGACCCGACCAAGCTCGTCCCGGAGGAACTGGTGCCGGTCCGCCCGGTAGGGCGGATGGTGCTGGACCGCAACCCGCAGAACTTCTTCGCCGAGACCGAGCAGGTGGCCTTCCACACCGCCAACATCGTCCCCGGCATCGACTTCACCAACGACCCGCTGCTCCAGGGCCGCAACTTCTCCTACCTCGACACCCAGCTGATCCGCCTCGGCGGCCCCAACTTCGCGCAGCTGCCCGTCAACCGGCCGCTCGCCGAGGTCCGGAACAACCACCGTGACGGCTACGGCCAGCAGGTCGTCCACCCCGGCACCGGCTACGCACCGAACTCCGTCGGCGGCGGCTGCCCGGCAGCCCTGGGCGGCGGACGACTGCCCGACGGCGTCTTCGAGCACTACCAGGAGCGGATCGACGGCGCCGCGATCCGCCGGCGCAGCCCCAGCTTCGCCGACCACTACGGCCAGGCCACGCTGTTCTGGCGCAGCATGGCCGACTGGGAGCAGCGGCACATCGTCGAGGCCTTCTCCTTCGAGCTGGGCAAGGTGGTCGACCGGACGGTGCGGCGCCGCATGGTCGGCAACCTGGCGCACGTCGACCGGGGTCTGGCGGCGGAGGTCGCCCGGCGCATCGGCCTGCCCGAGCCCGCGACGCCGGTCGGGGCCCAGGAGGGCCCGACGGGCGACGCCGCCACCGGTCCGGAGGTCTCCCCTGCCCTGAGCCTGGACAACCTGCGCGGAGCCGGCATCCGCACCCGCAAGGTCGCCGTGCTGATCGCCCCGGGCGTGTACGGCGAGCAGGTCCGTGGCGCGCGCGAGCGGCTGGCCGCCGACGGCGCCACCGTGGAGACGCTGGCCGCGCACGGCGGCCACGTGCCCGCGCGGGACGGCGAGAGTCTGACGGTGGACCGGCCGCTGCCCACCACCGCGTCGGTGCTGTACGACGCCGTGATCGTGCCCGACGGCGGGGAGGGCGGTCTGGTCGCCGACCCGGACGCCGTCCGTTTCCTGGCGGAGGCGCTGCGCCACGGCAAGCCGGTGGCCCTGCTGGGCGCCGCCGCCGAGCTGTTCGGAGCGGCCGGTTACGGGGCCGCGGCCGACCTGGCGGGTGTGGCGGCCCCCGGGCCGGACGAGCAGGCCGGCCCGTCGTTCTGGGAGGGCTTCGCCCGCCTCGTGGAGCAGCACCGCTTCCCGCAGCGCTGACCCGCTCGCGCCGCCCCCCGGCCCGCCGCCCCGTCGATCCCGTCGACCGGGCGGCGGGCCGTCGCGTCAGTCCGTCAGCCCCGTCACGTCACTCCGTCAGCAGGGTGACCGCATCGCTGCGACCGTCGAGGAGCGAGCGGGCGACGTGGGCGACGCCGGTGCCTGTTCGGCGGGCGTGGGCCCGGAGCACCTCGAAGGAGGCGTCCATGTCGAGGCCACCGACCTCGGCCAGCACGCCCTTCGCCCGCTCGACGGAGGTCCGGTCGACGAGCGCGGCGGTGACTTCCTCGGCCGCGATCTGCTCGCGGCCCTGCCGACGCTGCAGCAGGGCGATCACCGCGAGGTCGGCCAACGGTTGCACCACGTCGAAGCCGTCCTGGCCGGGGTCGACGCCTGCCCGGGTGTCGAAGACGTTGAGCGTGCTCAGGGCCCGCCCCTCCAGGCGCAACGGCACCGCCCGCACGGCCCGGAAGCCGAGGTCGAGCGCCGTCGCGCTGAACCGGGGCCAGCGCGCCCGCCCGCGGCGGAGGTCGCGTTCGACGACCACCTCACCCGTGCGCTGGCAGTCCAGGCACGGCCCCTCGCCGGCGGCGATCTGCAACGCCTCCAGTTGACGGACCTGTTCGTCGGAGTAGGCGATGTCGCGGAGGTCGCCGCGACGGTCGGTGACCATGATCCCGGCCCCGGCCGTGCCGCTCAGCACCGTGCAGACCTCGGTCAGCCGGTGGAGGAACTCCACCGCGTCGTAGCCGGGTCCGATCAGCGATTCGGTGAGCCCGGCGAACGCCTCGTTCACGCGGGCCCCGCGTGTCATGACCGCCTCCCCGTCCTGGCTACGCCCGCCGACAGCCCTCGTTCACCCGTCATCGGTCCTCCTCAGTGAAGCGCAGCTGCCGCCGGACCACCTCACGCACAACCTCGTCGATCTCCTGGTCGTGGGCGAAGGCGTGGGCGCGCAGACGGTCGAGGGCCTCCGTCGCCGACGCCCCCAGCTGGACCATGATCATGCCGATCGCCTGGTCCACCTCCACCCCGTTGAGCGGTGCGTCGTCCAGCCAGGGCCGGACCGGCGCCTCGGTGGGTGTGCCCACGAAGGAGCCGACGATGGCCAGGGTGACGGTCGTCGCGGCGACCTGGAGATCAGAGGTCGCCTCGATCCCGGGAACCCCCGGGACGGTGTGGTAGAGGCTGAGGACCCCGATGCAGGACGAACCGAGCTGCAACGGAAGTGCGGAGGCCCGGCGCAGCGGTTCGCCGTACCGCTCGGCCGCGAGCACGCCACCGAGAACGGGCCAGCGGTTCTCGCCGGACGCGAGCAGGTCGTCGACGAGCACCGGGAGACGGCTGCGGAAGGCGTCCACGCCGGGGCCCTCGCCGAGGCTGAACTGCCGCTCCTCCAGCCGACGGGCGCGCTCGTCGCTCGCCCAGACCCCGGCCCTGTGACCGGTGTCGGCCATCAGGCTGATGGCGGCGGCGTCCGTGCCGAGCGCCTCCACGCAGGCAACACAGAGCCGTTCGGGCAACGAGGGGTGGCCCGGGCCGTTGACGGCCTCGACCATGACCTGCGCGATCCGCGTCAGATCGGCCATCTCCGCGCCTCGTTCGTCCTTCTCGTCCACCGTCCTCAGGACGGTACTCGACTGCCGTCTCGATCACATGGCCCGCGGCCGTCGTCATCACCGCAGTACAAGTGCCGCACCCCGTGTGCCGTGGAGCCGACGGCCTCCTTCGTCAAAGGCCGTGCCGTTCCGATGACCACGCGTCTACCCGGGGTTCGGGGGCGCACACGCCGGACACCGGATCCACCGGGCGGGTCCCCGGGCAACGTCGGCGTTTCGCCGGTCCGCTGCGGGCAGCCGCCCGGCGGACACTCCGGACCTCCGGGAGGAATCATGTCCGCCGCCGTTCCCGACCTGCCGACGACACCCACCGCACCGGGATCCGGGTGGCCGCCGTCCCCTCGGGCCACGTGTACGTGCGGCACCTGGCCGCCCTGACCACCCGGGACCCGGTGCGGACCCTTCCGGACCCGACCCCGCGCGGCACCCCTCGCAGCCGGTGGGGCTGGCGGCCGGCCGCCATGCTCGACCCGGCGTACACGTCGATGTGGGGCGATCAGCACTGGCGCAAGCCCCTGACCAGCAACAAGCGAAAGATGTCCCGACACGACGCAGCGAGCGTCGCGATCGGGCGACGCGCCCTCGGGTACCCGATCCGGCGACGGACGGCACCGCCCCACGACGACCGGAGTGATCGTCGCGGGCATCGGACCGCCCGGGCCGGACCGGGTGATCGAGGGCGCGAGGGAACCCGCCCACCCGTCACGGAGCGTGCACACGATGCACGCAGTCGGATCGGGGAACAGTGAACGCGCGAACCCAGCGCATCCAACACCGTTCGGGATGCGCGCAGTTCCGGGAGCCGGCAGCAAATGTCACTCCTGGACACTGTTTAGGAACGGTCGGGGCGCAGGCGTACGGCCAGCAGGCAGCTGTCGTCGGCGGGGTTGGGGCCGCCGAGACGGGTCGCGATGTGGTCGAGGAGGCCCGCCACGCCGGGTGCGGAAGACTCCTCGGCGGCGCGCAGCAACGGGTCGGCGCGGGCGGTTCCGCCCTCGCGGCGGTTGAGCAGCCCGTCGGTCCACAGCAGGACGGTGTCGCCCGGCGCGAGTTCCCGCACGGTGTCGCGGTAGGCCGTCCCGGGGTCAGCGCCGAGGACGGTGCCGGTCGGCCCGTCGGCGAGAACGGCCGTGCCGTCGCGCAGGACGGCCGGCGGGAGGTGGCCGGCGGCCGACCAGGTGAGGGCGCCGGCCGCCGGGTCGAGCAGGCCGCAGACCACGCTGGCGATCCGGCGGCCGTCCTGTTCGCAGAGCAGCGCGTTGAGGGGGGCGAGGGCCCCGGCGGGGCCGGTGGTGGTGCAGAGGCCGCGCAGGGCGTGGCGCAGCTCGGCCATGGCCACGGCGGCGGGCAGGCCGTGCCCGCTGACGTCGCCGACGGCGAGCAGGATCCGGTCTCCGGGAAGCCTTACCAGGTCGTACCAGTCGCCGCCCACCCGCGGGTGGTCCTCGGCGGGGAGGTAGCGGGCCGCGTGATCGAGGCCGAGCGCGGAGGGGTCCGGCCCGGCGGGTGAGGCCATCAGCGCGGTCTGCAGGGTCCGCACGGTCCGGTGCTCGGCTTCGGCCCGGCGCCGCTGCTCGGCCAGTCGCGCCCTGGCGGCCGCCAGGGCCTGCTCGGTGCGGTGCCAGGAGGTGACGTCCTGCAGCACCCCGTGGACGGCGTCGCCCCGGCCGACGGCCCGGTCGGCGGTCGCCTCGGCCGTGACTCGCACCCTGCGCGGCGTGTCGCCGGGCGGCCCGACGTCGAACTCCATCGTGGTCCGCCGTTGACTGCCGGCCAGCCGCCGGGCGAACAGCAGCACGGCCGCGCGGTCGGCCGGGGCGACGCACCGCAGCGCCTCGCCGAGCGGGACGGCGTCCGCGCGGCCGGGGTCGAGGCCGAGCAGCCGCAGCGCCTCCTCGGACAGGTCCAGGCCGGGCTCCCCGGGTGACCAGCGGAAGCTCCCGAGGCCGCTGAGCCGCTGGGCCGCGGCGAGCCGGGCCGCCCCCTCCCCCGCGCCGTCCCGCGGACGCCAGGTGAGCAGCACGCCGTCGAGGAAGGGCACCGCCCGCACGGTCAGCGGGAGGGCGTCGCCGTCGTCGGTGCCGGTGAAGTCCTCGGCCCAGAGCTGCTGGGAGACGCCGGTCGCAGCCGCGTCCAGGATCCGGTCGAACACGCCGGAGACGACCAGCCCGGGATAGAGCTCGCTGAGCCTTCGGCCGGCCGTCGCGTCGACCCTCGCGGCCGGATTGGCGTAGGCGACCCGGAGGTCGGTGATGGCGCCGCCGCCGACGCTCTCGCGCACCGCGGAGAGCAGCAGCACGGGTTCGAACATGGCGTCCATGACCGCGCGGAACCAGTATTCCCCGCCGGGCAGCACCAGGCCCGGCTCCCGGCTGTCGGCCGCGGTCACCCGCAGCAGGTGTCCGGCCACCAGCGGGGACAGCACGTCCACGTAGCGGGTGGCGGCGCGGGCCCGCTCGGGCGGGCCGCCCCAGCCGAGGCTCATCGCGCCGACGATCCGGTCGCCGCGCCGCAGCGGAACGGCACAGGCACTCCGGCCGGGCACGATCCGGCCGGTGTCGGGCCGTTCCGCCCCGGGACGGTCCTGGTCGAACTCCCAGATCATGCCGCCGCCGTGCGCCGCCGTGGCCAGCGGCACGCCCGTCTCCGGCGGGATGCGCTGCCACTGGCTGACCCGGCGCGGGTCCAGCCCGTGGCTGCCGACCAGTGCCAACGCGCCGTCCGGCTCCAACAGCCCGAGCACCACGGCCTGAACGCCGAGTGGCGCCAGGGCCACTTCGTGCAGCAGCCGGGCGAGCTCGTCGGGGGTGTCGGCACTGGCGAGCCCCGAGGCGGCCAGGTGGTACCGGGCGGCCAGTCCGGGCACCGGGGTGAGCCGTGGCGCACCCGGTGGGCCGGGGGCCAGCCGGGTCTCCGCGGGCGGAGCCTCAGCCGGTGCGGTGACGGGGGGCGCGGGAGCGGTGGCCGCGACCTCCTCCAGCGGGGCCGCGAGCCCGAGCATCCCGGCGGCGATGTCCACCAGCTTGCGATTGCTGTCCTGGGAGAGCCGTACCAGATGGGCGAACGCCTCGTCCGGCGTGCAGCCGAGCCGTTCGGTCAGCATGCCCTTGGCCTGCTCGATGACGCCACGGCTGCGCATGGCCCGACGCAGCCCCTCCGCCTCGGCGCGCAGCCGGTCCACTGCCTCACGCAGCACGGCCGTCTCCTCACCGGGCGCCGGTGTCCCGGCGGGGGCCGGTGTCTCGGCGGGCCGTGCCTCGGCGGGCCTTGCCTCGGCGGGCCTTGCCTCGGCGGGCCGTGTCTCGGGGGGCTCGACGTCACTCACAGGCCGCCGCCACATCCGGGTAGAGCGGCAACAGCGACTCCACCCCGGTCAACTCGATCACGTCCCGGACCCTGGGCGCCGCGGCCGCGAGCCGTAGCGCCCCCCGCCCCTCCCGGGCCCGCCGGGCCGCGCCGAGCAGGGCGTTGAGTCCCGTGGAGTCGACGAAGCCGACAGCCCCGAGGTCCACCACCACCCGGGCCGGCCCACCGTCCAGCAGGACTTCGAGCAGCCCGCGGACCTCCCGCGCGGCGAAGTCGTCCAGATCCCCGCTGAGCGGGACGACGGTCCAGCCGTTGACTTCGGGAAAGTCCTGCATGTCAGCCGTCCTCGGCGCCGTGCCCCGGTCCGCTTCCGCGTCCAGCGTAGGTCCGCCCCCCGCCGGGGTGCGAGCCGCCGGCGGGGTCTGGGCAGCCATCGACCCGCTGGACCACCCGGTCCACGTGACGGCCGCCGGGGGCGCGGGCCGGTGCGGCTGGACGTCCGGTGCGGTTGGACGCGCAGCGCCCGGCCCACCCCGTGCGGTTCAGTCCTCGCGTTCGGACGGGCGCGGTCCGGTGGCCTGCTCGCCCACCGGCTTGCCGGCCCGAACCGTCCTGACGGTGTGCGGTGCCTCGGCCGCCTCCGGCTGCTCCTCGGCCCGGGGCCGCTCGGACGTCGAGTCCTCCTCGCGCCGCACGTCCTCGGGGCGCGCGTTTTCGTGGTGCAGGGGGACGCCGCCGGCGCCGCCCTGGGGTGTGTCGTCCATGACTCGCTCCTCAGGCGATGGCATCGGTTCGAAGGCCGCCGGATCGGAGGCCGCCGCGGCATCCGATCTGGGCCGGGTAGCGGGCGGCGCGGGCGCCGTGTCCGACGCCGGGCCAGCGGCGGCCCGGGCGGTGGCGGGCCGGCCGCCGGACGGCACGCAACGGCTGGACGGAGGCGCCGGGCGTCCCGGACCGCACCTGTTCAGTCCTCGCCGAGGACGGCGTAGTTCTCCGCATCGCCCTGCTCCCTGCTGTCGTCGGCCGGTGCGCCCGACGGCCGGGAGCAGAGCGACCGGTCGGGTTCAGGCCTGGCGGGTGCACGGACCGCTCCGGCCGGATCGCCGCTTTCGCGCGCGTCCATGGCGGCCACCTCCGAGCTTGCACGGCGCCCCCGGTGGGCGCCTGGGACGAGATCGGCTACCCGGTGCCGGTGCGACGAAACGGCCGTGAGGTTTCGCCCGGCGCTGCCCGGTTAGCCGCGTCGGCGGAGGAGACCGAGGGACCGCACCGACGAACCGAGGCTGCCATGACCGCGTTCGGCTACTTCCTGTCCTGCGAGGAGTTCACCCCCGCCCAACTGGTCGAACAGGCCCGGCTGGCGGAGCGGGCCGGCTTCACCCGGCTCGCGATCTCCGACCACTTCCACCCGTGGAACGACGCCCAGGGCAGCAGTCCCTTCGTCTGGGGCGTGGTCGGCGCGCTGTCCCAGGTCACCGCGCTGCCGGTGACCACCCTGGTCACCTGTCCGACCGTCCGGCTGCACCCGGCGGTGACGGCCCAGGCGGCGGCCACCGCCGACGCCCAGCTGCCGGGGGGCTTCCGGCTGGGGGTGGGCACCGGGGAGGCGCTCAACGAGCACGTGCTGGGCGACCGCTGGCCGGTCTTCGAGCAGCGGGCCGAGATGCTGGAGGAAGCCGTCGCGGTGATGCGGGAGCTGTTCACCGGCGAACAGGTCTCCCACCGCGGCGTGTACTACACCGTCGAGAACGCCCGGCTCTACACCCCGCCGAAGAGGAACCGCCTGCCCGTGTACGTGTCGGCGTTCGGCCCGAAGGCCGCCGAGACGGCGGCGCGGTACGCGGACGGGCTCGTCACCATGCGGCCGGACACCGACCTGATACGACGTTACCGGGCGGCCGGCGGCGAAGGGCCCGTACTCGGCGGGGTCAAGGTCTGCTGGTCCGAGGACCGTGCGCGGGCGGTGAAGACCGCCCACCGGCTGTGGCCGAGCGAACTGCTGCCGGGCGAACTCGCCCAGGTCCTCCCCACCCCGACCCACTTCGAGCAGGCCACCGAGTTGGTCACCGAGGAGCAGGTGGCCCGGTCCTTCACCTGCGGGAACGACCCCCGGGAGCACGCCGACCGGCTGCGCGGCTACGTCGAGGCGGGCTTCGACGAGGTCTACACCGGCCAGATCGGCCCGGAGCAGGAGGGCTTCTTCGCCTTCTACCGCGAGCAGGTCCTGCCGCTGCTCCACTGACCTGCGGGGAGCTGGCGTCAGGACCTTCAAGCCTTCGAGTCTGCGCGAGTACGCCCTCCTCGCCGACGGCGAGCGCGGCGCGCCGGCCGGCCCCTCCGGCGACTGCTCTTCGCCGCGGCCGCCCGGCACGGCCGGATGGACGCCGACGCCCGCCGCGCGGTGCGCACCGCCGCCGGGACGATCGCCCGCCGCTGGCGCGAACCCGACTGCGGCATCTGGGAGTTGGACCGATGCCGGTGGACGCGCAGCCGACTGATCTGCGCCGCCGGGCTGCGCGCGGTGGCCCACTCGGCGGCCGCTCGGCTGGCCGACGCACCGGACGCGCTCGCCGCCCGGGGGGCCGGGCTCGCCGACAGGACAGCAGCGCGGCAACCTGCCGCAGCCTTCGTGCACGCGATGCTGCTGGAGAGCGCCGCCCGCCTGGCCGGGGCGGCCTGCTGACGGCCGGGCGCGTACACCCGGTCCGGGCGCTACGGCCGGGCGCCACTGTCAAGCTCTACGGCCGGGCGAGCAGGCTGCCGTCCAGGCCCTCCAGTAGTTCGGCGGTGTCCCGGTGCACCTCGGCGGCACCTGCGCCGAAGAGTTCACGCCCGTCGAAGCCGCCGCTCTCCACGGCGATGCAGGGCACCTCGGCCCGGCCCGCCGAGGCGACGTCCCAGACCGTGTCACCGACGAACACGGCGTGGTCCGGGTGGCCGCCGACGCGGTCCAGGGCGGCCCGGACGAGGTCCGGGGCGGGCTTGGTGGCGGCCACGTCGTCGGCGGAGGTGACGGCCGTGATCGCGTCGTCGGCGTCGAGCGCGCCCCTCAGGGCGGTCAGCTCGCGCTCGGAGGCGGAGCTCGCCAGCACCACCTCCCAGCCCCGCCCCGCACAGGCGCGGAGCAGCTCGGCGGCGCGCGGCAGCGGCCGGACGACCGGCCAGAAGCGGGCGTAGAGGGCGTCGTGCGCCCGGGCGATCGCCTCGTCGTCGGCGTGCTCCCGGTCGGGCCCGAGCAGGTGGTCCAGCAGCTGGTCGGCGCCCATGCCGACGGCCCGGTGCACCCGGGCGGCGGGAACCGTCCGGTCGTACTGCCGCAGGGCCTCCCACCAGGCCAAGGTGTGAAGGTAGCCGGTGTCCAGCAGGGTGCCGTCCACGTCGAAGAGTGCGGCTGCGGTCCTGGTCATGGGGGTCTCCTTTGCCGGGCCTGAACGAACACCGGGCGGTTGTCGGCCCGGCCCCAGGCCGAGAGCAGTCCGTTGATGCCGTCACCCGGATAACCGAAGACGTGTTCGACGCCCCAGGCCCGCAGCCTTTCCAGGATGTGATCGGAAACCTTCGGGGACACGACATGCTCCTTCACGACGATTCACGACGAACGATTCACGACGAACGATTCACGTCGGACTTCACGGCGGACTTCACGGCGTTCACGTCGGACTTCACGACGGACTCGCGGCGAAGCCCCGCAACGCGGCTATCCGTCACGGTGGGCGGGAAACACGTGCCGGCCGGGAAATCCGTTCCGGCCGGGACCGGGGGTGTGCCGGTTCAGCCCTCCGGGCCGGCGGTGCCCCCTGGCGGCGGCTCCGCCCATCCCGGGGCGTCCTGGTCCTCAAGCTGCTCGCGCAGCCGGGTCAGGGTGGCGGCGAGCAGTCGGGAGACGTGCATCTGGGAGACGCCGATCCGGTCGGC
>NZ_JBVJYK010000022.1:0-115676 GCF_055600605.1 Kitasatospora sp. NPDC038210
TCAGTTGCGCTCGCGTCACGCACCACGGTCTACCGGATCAGGACCCACTACGAAGGTGAATCGCACAAATTGATCACGACCGAATACGTGCCCTAGTAGCCGGCACCGCCGTTGCCGCAGGCGTTGCTGCCGACCTGGCCCAGGGCCGTCGAGGCGATCGAGTCGCCGAGCGAGGCCGCGTGGGCACCGGGGACGGCCAGAAGGCTGAGGCCGGAGGCGGCCATCGTGACGGCGGCGGCCGAGGAGACGAGGCGGGTACGGACGCGGGACATGGAATCTCCAGAGCGGTAAGGGTGTGAGCAAGTCGGACCGCTGCGGGCACGCCTGACGTGCGGTCGGTGGCGGGCAGCGGGAGGTTCGGGCGCCGAGCCGGTGGAACGTTCGGTCGTCGTCCGGCGGACAGTGGTCGTCTCGGCCGGAGGTGGGGGCTCGGTTCGGCGGAGGCCGTCGCGGGCCGCGCGGCGCGAAGGCGCGAAGGCGCGAAGGCGCGAAGGCGGAAGTCTTCAGGTAGCAGGTGCTGCGGGTGCGGTCGGAGCGGCGGTCACCGGGCGGTGCGGTCCGTGGGCTCCGGGGGCTCCGGGGGCAGGTAGCGCCGCAGGAGCATCGGCGAGGTGCGGTGGCTGCGGGCGATCAGGCCGTGCGCGCGGCAGACGGCATCGGCAGGGTCGAGCCGGCCCGACGGGTCGGACGGGTCGCGGCTCAGCAGGTAGAGCAGGAGGTCGATCCGGTCGTCGGCGGGCTGTGCGCTGGCGTGCTGGAGTCCGTCGGAGGCCTCGGCGTGCGCCCAGAGGGCGTCCACGGCTTCGGCCGCTTCGGCCGCTTCGGCCGCCGCACCGGGGCGCCGGCGTTTCAGGCTGGCGTAGACGATGTCCATCCGGTGTTCAGCCACCCCAACCGAGGCTGGCCTGGGTGACGCTGCCCCAGCCGAGGCTGCCAGTTGAGGCGAGCGCGGCGGTCGTGGAGCTGGTGGGGACGCTTCCCCAGCCGAGGCTGGCCTGGGTGACGCTGCCCCAGCCGAGGCTGTCGGAGCCCGCGGTGGTGGAGGTGGTCGAGGTGGCGGTGACGGGCGTGGCGGGAGCGGTCCCGGCGCCGGTGGCCGCTGAGACGGCCGGGGTGATCAGGAGGGCGGTGAGCGAGACAGCGGCGACCGCGGCGGCCTGGACGATACGGGTGCGGATCATGACGGAGCCCTTCTGACGTGACGGGAGAGGTGTGCCGATCCGTTGAGGCGTCCCGCGGTTGACGCTCCGTTCGGCTGCCGTCCGGACCGGTCCCTGTCGGGCCTGCCTGGCGGCGATCACTACTCTCGCCGCTCGCCGACACCCCCGGAAGGCCTTCCCGCTGTCGCCAATCGGCCTGACGGGATCCGGACAGCGTGACGGGAACATGTCAGATTGTGGTGCGCGATACACAATCATCTCCCCGCCCAGAAGCTCCCATACCGTCATGAAGACCCCAATAATGATCTTGAACAAGGTGGCGTGCGCCTGTTTGGATGCGATCGACTGTTCGAGGACGACGGCCGACGTTTCGGGGGAACGCGAAATGCTGGAAGTACTGGGCCTGACTGCCGGGGCCACCGCCGTGTACCAGGTGATGCTCGACCACCCCGTGTACAGCGTGGACGAGATCGCCGCCGGCTGCGGCATGAGCCCCGCCGAGGTGCACGACCACCTCGAAGAGCTGAGCCGCCTCACCCTCGTCCGGGCCTCGGCCGAGCGTCCCGGCGAGATGCGCGCGGTCAGCCCCGACATCGGCCTGGCCGACATGCTCGCCACCCAGGAGGCGGAACTCGCCTCCCGCCAGGCGGCACTGGCCGCATCGCGGGCCGCCGTCACCCGCATGGTCGCGGACCGGGCCGAGCACCGCACGGCACACGGCGAGCGCCTGCTCGGCCTGGACGCCATCCACGCCCGCCTGGAGCGGATGGGCCGCAGCGCCACCACCGAGGTCCTCGCCAGCCAACCCGGCGAGCAGCGGCCCGATGACCTCGCCGCCAGCCGGCCCGCCGACGCCGAGGTGTTCGCCCGCGGCATCGGTATGCGCACGCTCTACCAGGACTCCACCCGCAACCAGCCCCACGTGGAAACGTACGCCCACTGGCTGCTCAGCCACGGCGGCGAGGTCCGCACCGCCCCCTCGATCCCGCCCCGCATGGTGGTGGTCGACCGCACCCAGGCCCTCGTCCCCATCGACCCCGAGGACAACCGCAAGGGCGCCCTCCACGTGACCGAACCCGGCATCCTGGCAGCACTGCTCGACCTGTTCGAACAGTCCTGGAACACGGCCGTGCCGCTCGGCGCCACCCAACCCGAGGATCCGCGCACCGGCCTCAGCGCCACCGAACGCGAACTGCTGCGCCTGCTGGGCTCGGGCCTGACCGACGACGCCGCCGGCCAGCGCCTCGGCATCTCCTCGCGCACCGTCGGGCGCCACATGTCCTCGATCATGGAGCGCCTGGGCGCGAGCAGCCGCTTCGAAGCCGGCATCAAGGCCGCCCACCGCGGCTGGCTCTGAACCTCCCCAAGGCGAGGAGCGGGTGGCACTCCGACCGCCCGGGCCCGGCGGGCAACAACCACCTGCACGTCACGCCGACGCCGGACCATCGGCGCTGACGCCACAGCTCAACAGCTGACCATCGGGTGACAGTAACGGTCCTCAAGGTGCCCACCGAACGACCGGCTCCGCAGTGGTGAACGGGGCAGCCGTGGCCCTCGGTCTCCTTGGCCGCGGCGATGGAGGGCTCGGCGGCGAGAAGACGCCGACGAAGGATGGAGCACGCGATCTTCCTGCGTCGGCGAAGCCAGCACGGGCGGGCTGCCTCACCCATGAGCAGGACTCAGCAGGTCCGCCCTTCAATGCCCGGCAGCACACTGGTACGCGCCGTTCAGCCAGGGAACTCGGTGCACCCGACGTCGCAGCTGCCTATGGTGACTTGCACGCCGGAAGCAGGAGAGGCGCAGCGGCACCAGTCACGGCCCAGGGAGGAGCTGTCCGGGGCGACCGGCCGGCTGCCGGCCGAGATCGACGCGGCGTTCGCGAGCGATCGGTGGGCGCTGCTGGACACGCGGACACCGCATTCCGGCGCCCGCGCCACCCTTGGGCTTGTTGCACGGTCGTCCGGGTTTCGGTGCAAGAACAGAGCCCCCTCCGTGACCTGTCTGTACTGATCAGAGCGCATCCAATGCCGCGTGGGCATCCGCCCGAAGCAGCACGGTGTCCGGCACAGAGGCGTCGCAACCCGCACCCGCTTCCCCCAGGACGCGACACATCTGATGACAACCTCCCGGCCACAGCCCCGACACCCACGCCGGGGACCGCCGCGCCCCGGTCGTAGCGGAGCCGGCAACCAGCCACCAGGAGGTGGTCCCCGGCGGCGACGGTCGGCTCGCCGAGGAGCTGCGCCACTCGCTCGCCGCGGACCATGGTGTGTGGGTTGCCACGGCGGCCTTCGCGGGCCCGACCGGCGGCGGATTCGACCGCACGTCCGGCCGCTCGGGAATCTGGTCGGCCGCCGGAGAGCTGATCGCTGAGGCGAGTGGTGCCCCGGACGACGTCGTGCGGGCGGTCTTCAGCAAGAGTTCGCCCTGATGGGGGGGGTCGTTCATCGTCGACGTTGCGGACGGCCGTCCCAGCGGTGAGTGGTCCACGCTCGTCGGATCAGGCTGCGGACGGTGATGTCGTCCGGCAGAGGTCCGAGCCCGTCCAGTAGGTCGAGAGCCGGGGCCAGGAGTGGGGAGTCGTGGCGGTTGGCACCGGCCAGGACACGGCCGAGCGGGATGCCACAGCCGTCGGTCGTCCCGGAGCGCTTCATGCCCTGCTTGCCCCGGTCGACGGGTGAGCGTCCAGCCGTCTCGCCGCGGGAGCGCCGGCGCGCCGGCCCGTGCGTGTCGAGGGCCGCCCGCAGCCGGCGCGCCGTCGCGGAGCTCACCTCGTCCACGTCCACGGGCCGGCCGCACCGTCCCGGGCCGGTGCGGCGGGCCGGCGGGCGTCAGGCCGGCGGGGGCCGGACGGCGACCGGGGAGGAGGCACCGGGGAGGAGGAGGCGGGGCGTGCCGGTGCCGTCGGCGGGGATGGCCCAGACGTCGGTGGCCTTGCCCGCCCGGGCCGGGAGGGCGTAGGCGAGGGTGGCGTCGTCGAGCCAGGCGGCCTGGTCGTCGACGCTGCGGGTCTCGGCCAGCGGGTGTTCGTGGAGGTCGGCCAGGTCGAGGACGTGGAGGCGCCAGGGCGCGGCGGGATCGGCGGAGACCTTCTTCTTGAAGGCGATCCGGGTACCGTCCGGGGAGAGCGAGGGGCATTCCACGTTCTCGCGCAGGGTGCGGGCCGACCAGGCCTTGAGGTCGCCCTCGACCAGGTGGGTGCGGCCGGCGGTGGAGACGGTGGCGTAGAAGCGGTTGTCGTCGGCGGCGAAGTTGACGCCCCAGTAGTTGACGTCGGCGGCGTGGTGGCGGGTGCCACCGATCGTCAGCGGGATCTCCTCGACGGACTTGATCAGGTAGCCGGTGCGCAGGTCGAGGATCGACGTGCGGGTGGAGAAGCGGTCCGCCGCGTAGGAGTCGCCGACGGCGAAGGTGGTCCAGGAGAGCACCTGGCCGGAGGGCGAGACCCGGGCCCGGTTGGGGATCCCGGGGACGATCACCGACCGGAGCTCGGTGAACCGCCGGTCGTAGACCACCGCCTGGGTCCGGGCAGGGGTGCCCGGCAGGGCGCGCAGGCACAGGGCGCGGTCCCCCGCGGCGTAGAAGCGGGCGCAGGACGGGCCGCCGGGCTCGCCGCCCGGGCTGCGGGCGACGCGGCCGGTGGCGGTGTCGCGGTAGTACAGACCGGGCTGATCGAGCGTGAACGAGACGTCCGCGGCGCTGAGTTGCTGTCCGCCGTCGCGTTGGCGGGCGTGCACCACGTAGCCGAGGGAGCCGCCCAGGAGGACGAGGGCGGCGAGGACCAGCAGGACCGTTCGCGACTTCATCGGCGCGCCTTCCTTCCCGGGAGGATCCGCCAGGCGGCGGTGAGTGCGGTGGCCAGGGCGAGGGCGGCCGCGACGAGGGCCGGGCGCGGCCCCCACCACGTCCAGGCCGCGCCGAACCCGGCCGCCCCGACCAGGCGGGCCAGGGCCTGTCCGGTCTGCAGGACGGCGAGGCCGCTCGCGCGTCCGGCGGCCGGGAGCGCGGGCGCCGCCAGCGCCATCAGCACGCCGTCGGTTGCGGCGTAGAAGACGCCGAGGAGGACCAGGACCAGCACGGCGGTCGGCGGGCCCGACGGGGCCAGGAGCGTCAGGTAGGCGGCGAGCAGCGCGCCGTGGCCGAGGAGGAACGGGATCCGCCGTCCGGCGCGGTCCGCGATCCGCCCGGCGGGGACGGCGAGCAGCAGGTAGCAGGCCGCCGCGCCGAGCGGCAGCAGGGGGAAGAGCGCGGCCGACAGGTCGAGGCCGCGTTGGAGCAGGAGGTAGAGGAAGGAGTCGCCGACGGTCGCGGCGCCCAGCAGCGCGGCGGCCGCGACCACCCGCCGGAAGGCGGGGTCGGCAGTCGACCGGGCGGCCGTACCGGTCGGGCCGGGTGCGGCGTTCGGCCCCGCGGCCGGGAGCGCGGCCGGGAGCGCGGACGGGACCGGGCGGGTCGATGCGGCCCGCGGCGGCGGTGCCGACGGGTCGGCCGGGACGAAGAGGCCCAGCACCACGACACCGAGCAGGCCGGTGGCGAAGCTGACCACGAACACCGCGTCGTACGCGTCCGCGGTCGCCCACAGCACCACGAAGGCGACCAGCGGGCCGAGCAGCGCCCCGGTCGTGTCCATCGCCCGGTGCACGCCGAACGCCCGGCCGAGGGTCTCCGGCGGTGCGCTGAGCGTGATCATCGCGTCCCGGGGTGCGGTGCGTACGCCCTTGCCGAGCCGGTCCGCGGCCAGCGCGGCGGCGATGCCGCCGGCGGCCCCGCCGGCCATCAGCAGGCCCAGCCGGGAGAGTGCCGACAGCAGGTAGCCGGCCCCGGCGACGGTCCGGTGCCGGCCGGAGCCGCGATCGGCGAGCCGCCCGCCGAGGAGCCGGACCAGTGCCGTGGCTCCGTTGAACAGTCCGTCGAGGAAGCCGAACTGGAGGGGCGAGAGGCCGAGACCCAGGACCAGGTAGAGCGGCAGCACGGCGGTGACCATCTCCGAGGAGACGTCCGTGACCAGGCTGACCGCGCCGAGCGCGAGGACCGTGCCCGGGACGCGCCGCCCCACCCGGCCGGGGTGGGGCGGCGCGTCCGGACGACGGCCCGTGGTGGCCAGGTACATCATCAGTGGCAGCTGTAGGTCGGGCTGGTGTCCTTGGCCTTGCCGTCCGTCCCGACGAAGCTCCAGCCGTACCCGGAGTCGGTGAGGTCCAGCTTCAGAACGCCGTAGTCGCCGCTGATCCGCTTCTGGCTGTTCGGCTGGACCTGCTCGATCGGGTACGGCTCGGCGCCGCCCATCCCGCCGACGATCTCGACGATCCCGTCGGCGGTGGCCTTCCCGTCCGGGTCCTGCGGGGCGAACCGCTCGTAGTGGTGGTCGTGCCCGTTGAGCACCAGGTCCGCCCGGGCGTCGTAGAGGATCCGCCACACCGGCCGGGAGACCGGGTCGTTGCCGTGCCCGCCGGAGGAGTACAGCGGGTGGTGCCAGTAGGCGGCGACGCACTTGCGGGTGTTGGCCGCGAGGTCGGCCTTGAGCCAGTCGATCTGGGCGCTCTGGTCGAAGGCGTTGGAGTCGAGGGCGACGAAGTGCCAGTTCCCCTCGTCGAAGCTGTACCAGCTCTTGCCCTGCGGGTAGGCGATGCTGCCGAAGTACGCCTTGTACCCGGAGAGCGAGCCGGCCGGGTCGTAGGTCTCGTGGTTGCCGGGGACGGGGTGGGTCTTCGCCTTGAACGCGCCCCAGCTCTTGTCGTAGTAGGCGCGGAAGTCCGACAGCCGGGCGTCGTCGTACTGGTTGTCACCCATCGTCAGATAGAACTTCGGGTCGATCTTCTGGGCGAGGGCGGCGGTCTTCGGGTGCGCGCAGGCGCTGTCCGAGGCGGTGCACTGCGCCGCGATGTCACCGGCCGCGACGACGGTGAACGCCCCGCCCGGGGCGGTCGCGGTCGGCGAGGGTGTGGCGGTCGGCGAGGGCGTGGTGTCCGTGACCCCGTAGACCTCCATCTCGAACAGCGAGTACCCGTAGGACGTGCCGCGGGCCGTGCCGTACATCCGGACGTACCGGCCCTTGCCGGTCAGCCCGGTCCAGTCGTCCGTGCCGCCGTTTCCGTCCTTCTCCTCGGCGACGGTGATCCAGGTCGCCCCGTCCGCCGACACCTCCAGCCGGTACGCCTTCGCGTACGCGGCCTCCCAGGAGAGCTTGATCCGCGAGACGGTGGCGTCCGCCCCGAGGTCGACCCGCAGCCACTGCGGGTCCTTCCCCTCCGCGCTCGCCCACCGGGTACCGGTGTTCCCGTCGAACGCCTTGCCCGCCGCGTAGGACGAGCCCTCCGTGGACGAGGCCGTGGCGGCCTTGCCCCGCGAGAGCAGCGGATCGGCCGCCGCTCCCGCCCGCCCGGACCAGCCGAGCAACAGTCCGCCGACCAGCACGAGCACCGCGGCGAACACTCCGATGTGAACAGGCCTTACCGAGACTTGGGGACGCATCCCTGAACTCCCTGACCTCGAACGACGGCGAGAGCTGGACTCCGGCGGGACCCGCACGCGATCCCCGCCGGTCGAGCGGTGGTTCCCTCACCACTGCGGCGGCCGGGTCAGAGCTCTCGCTGAGCGCGTCACGCCCCGAGCGAGGGGGCGCCGCGCCAAGCCGCCGCCGAGAGCCTAGTGAAAAGTAAAGTTTCCTGACAATAGGCCGGGCGTGCCGAAATCCCTCGGATCGACGGGCACCGGCCTACGCACGACTTGTGACCGAGGACGTGCCGGAGCCCATGCCCGGGCCCGATGCCCCACAGCGTGCCGTGGCCCGGATCCTGGTGGCGGGCGTCAAACCGTTTGCAAGGATCCGCCAAGAGCGCCGGGAAAGGCTGGTCGGGTTCCGCGCGGCCGCCCGGACGCGGCCCGCGACCCGGGCCGTCGAGCGGCCGTGGCCGGGCGCCCGGTCACCGGGCACCGACACATCCCCCCACTCTCGTACGGAGATCCCTATGCGGCAGCGTCCGAAACTCGTCCTGGTCGGCCAGTTCTCCGCTCTTCCCTGGGTGTTCGAAGGCGCGGAGCGCGCCGGTGTCGATCTGATCCTGGCGCCCCGGGGCGATGACGACCCCGAGCGGGCCCGCAAGGCCCCCGGGGTGGTCGAACTCCTGCCCCTGGACGTCGACGGGGATCCCGACGCGGCGGTGGCCGCGCTGGTGGAGCGGTTCGCCCGCCAGCCGTTCGACGGGATCATGGCGGGCAACGAGAAGGTCGTCCCCTTCGTCGCCCGGGCCGCGCGGGTGCTCGGGCTGACCGGCCTGACCGAGGAGGCCGCGGCGGTCGTCCGGGACAAGCGCAGCATGCGCCGGCTGCTCGCCACCGCCGGCCTGGCCGTGCCCGGGTTCGTCGCCGTCGGCCACCCGGACGACTGGGCGGAGGCGGCGGGCCTGCGCTTCCCGGTCGTGGTCAAGCCGGCCGACGGCTACTCCAGCCTGGGCGTGATCCGGGTCGACTCCGCCGGGGAGCTGGAGCGGGCGGTGCGCACCACCTGGGCGCTGTGCGACACCCACCTGGGGTACGACGACGGGGCGGCCGACGGCACCGGGGTGCTGGTCGAGGAGTACCTGGACGGCCCCGAGATCTCCGCCGAGTCGCTGGTGCACAACGGCCGGGTCCGGGTCTGCGCCGTCAGCTACAAGGGGGAGCTGAGCGGTCCGTACTTCGAGGAGACCACGCTGCGGGCCCCCGCCCGGCTCCCGGCGGACGTCCTGGCGGCCGTCGAGCGGGAGGTGGTCGGTGCGCACCACGCCTTCGGCGTCACCGAGGGCACCACCCACACCGAGCTGCGTCTGGTCTCGGGCACCCGGCCGGTGCTGCTGGAGATGGGGGCGCGGATCGGCGGCGGCGGGTTCATGCACCACCTGGTGCACGTCAGCAGCGGGATCGACCTCGCGGCGGAGGCGGTCCGCATCCACCTCGGCCGGGAGCCCGAGTGCTGGAGCACGGAGCCGGTGGGCACCGGGCACGCGGCGGCGTACCTGGTGCCGGTGGGCGGCGGCGGCCGGATCGCCCGGGTGCACGGCCTGGACGAGGTGCGCGAGGAGCCGTGCGTGGACCACGTGGTGCGGACGGTCGGCCCCGGCGCGCTGCTGCGGCCGTACCCGGACTGGTCCGGGTACCCGGCGATCGTGCTGTCGCACCACGCGTCGGACGCCGCGGCGGTGGAGTTCCGCGACCACCTGGCGCGGACCCTCAGGGTCGAGTACGACGGGCGGAGCTGAGGTGCCGCTCCGGTCGGCCGGCGCACCGGGGAGGCTGCCGGGGCCGTTCTGGTGGCTCTGGGGCGGAACGCTGGTCACCTCGGCGGGCGGCTTCGTGGTGCCGTTCATGGCGATCTACCTCACCACGGTGCGCGGCTACTCGGTCTTCTTCACCGGCCTGACGCTGACCACGTTCGGGGTGGGCAGCGGGATCGCCTCGCTGTTCGGCGGCATCCTGGCGGACCGGGTGGGGCGGCGGACGGTGCTGCTGGCGAGCGAGGTCCTCACCGTCGCGGGCATGCTGGGGCTGGGCCTGGCCCACGGCCGGGTGCCGGTCCTGCTGTTCACCCTCACGGTGGGGGTCGGCCTGAACGCCACCCGCCCGGCCCGCGCGGCGGCCGTCGCCGACCTGGTGGCCCCGGAGGACCTGCCGCGGGCGTACTCGCTGATCTACTGGGCCACCAACCTGGGCTTCTCGGTGGCCGCCGTGACGGCCGGGCTCGCCGCCTCCCACGGATTCCTGCTGCTGTTCCTGGTCAACGCGGTGGCCAATCTGCTCGCCGGCGTCATGGTGTACCTGCGGGTGCCGGAGACCCGCCCGCCGCCGGAGAGCGCCGGGGTGCCGGACGCGGCCGGTGCGCAGCGCCCGCCGCACCGCGCGCCGGGCTTCCCGGTCCTGCTGGGCTCGGTGCTGATGCTCGGTCTGATGTTCCAACAACCTCTGGTGGCACTGCCGTTGACGATGACGGCGGACGGCCTCTCGGCCGCCGACTACGGCGCGGCGATGATGATGAACGGTCTCGTCATCGCAGTGCTCCAGCTCCCGCTGACCCGGCTGGCCGGGCGGCTCCGACCGGAACACGCGCTGGCTGTGGCGACCCTGGTGACCGGTCTCGGCATGGGGCTGACGGCCGCCGTGCACGGCACCGTCGGGTACGGGGCGACCGTCGTGCTGTGGAGCCTGGGCGAGATCGTCGTCTGGCCGACGTGCATGGCGCTGGTGGCCGCACTGTCGCCCCCCGACCGGCAGGGCGGCTACCAGGGCTGGTTCCTGTCGGTCTGGAGCGTGTCGGTGGCCCTGGCCCCGGTGCTCAGCGCGCGGGTGATCGAGGCGTCCGGCACCACCGCGGTGTGGGGCGCCTGCCTGTGCCTGGCCGTGGTCTGCGCGGGCTGCCACCTGCTGCTGGCCCGGCTGCGCGGGGAGCGCCGGACCGAGGCCGCCCCCGGCGAGAGGGCAAGCGTCACGCACTCCTGATCCACCTCCGGCCGCCGCCCCGACCGGCGGCGGGGCCGCGCTCCCGACAGCCTGTCGGCTCCTCCCGTGGACGACCGCGCGGGGGGAGTCGACGCACGCCCACCCGCCGTCACCGTCCGTAGTCGTCCGGAAGGGAACTTCCCGGTCCGACGGCGGGTTTCACCGTCACCCGATCCGGGGTAGCCTGCCAGCATTCATGATTCACATGACAGTGACATGACCAGCAGAGCGCTGTGCCGTTGTACCGGACGCAGACGGATCGCGGCTGGTCACGCCAAGGGAGGCCCCGCCATCGCCACTCCACGCCGTCCGCGCAGCGCCCCGTCCAGACGCCCGGCCTGACTGCGCCCGAGACGACACCCGTCGACGGTTCCCGCGCCCTCCCCAGCTCCCCCCAGCACCGCCGGACCGGCAACCGTCGGTGACGGCAAGGAACGGCGACCCCACGGAACCGACGACTCCCCCGAGGCCCCGCCGTCGACACCCCCGGACGGCCGGCCGCCCGACATCCCCGGCCATGTTCGGACATGACCCGAACCACGCCGTGCCCCGGCTCACCCCGGCGGTCACGGCGGGTGCACCAGCTGTCTTGCCTGACGGGATGTGATGAGATGAGCCGAGTCGACAACGCCGCTTCCGATCTCGTGTTACGGAGCCCCGCACCGATCAGGGTGCTGGGACAGATGTCCGTGCTGGCCGGCCGACGGGCACTCGACCTGGGCCCGCCGCGTCAACGGGCCCTGCTGGCCCTGCTGTTGATCAACGCGGGCCGGGTGGTGTCGGTCTCCGGGATCGTCAGCGCGATCTGGGGCTCCTCACCGCCGCAGGCCGTCGTCGGCACCCTCCAGTCGTACGTCTCCCGGCTGCGCAAGGCGATCGACGGCCACTCGCCCGCCCCCTCCAAGGACAGGCTGCTGGCCCTGCGGTACCAGGCCCCCGGCTACGTCCTGGAGGTCGACCGGGACTGCATCGACGCCAGCCGGTTCCAGTCCGCCGTCGAGGCCGGGCGCGAGCAGTTCGCCCGCGGGGACCTGGCCGCGGCCCGCGGCACCGTCGACGAGGCGCTCGGCCTCTGGCACGGCACCCCGTACGGGGAACTGGCCGCCTACGACTTCGCCCAACTGGAGTCCGCCCGGCTCGAACAGCTGCGCCTGGTGGGACTGCAGACCTGGGCCGACGCCAGCCTCGGCCTGGCCCGGTACGACGAGGTGGTGCGCGGACTCGACGACGAGGTCCGGCGCAACCCGATGCTGGAACGGCTGGGCTGCCAGCTCATGCTGGCGCAGTACCACTGCGGCCGGCCCGCCGAGGCACTGCTGACCTTCGAACGGATCCGGGCCCACCTCGCCGAGGAACTGGGCGCCGACACCAGCAAGGAACTCCAGGAGCTGCACGGCGCGATCCTGCGTCAGGACCTCGTGCACGCGGGCGGGCGGACCGCCTCCCCGGCCGCCCCGCGTCCCCGCCTCACCCTGGTCGCCGACGTCGACGCGCTGCGGCCGCCCAGCCCGGGCCCGGCAGTTTCGGGCCCCGCCCCGGCGCTCACCCCCGCCCCCGCCGCCGTGCCCGAACCGCCGCGCCCCGCACCGGCGTCGGCCCCCTCCCCCACCCCGGCGGCCGTCGCCCCGGCCGTCGCACCAGCCGCCCCGCCCGCCGGACGGCTGATCGGCCGCACCCGGGAACTGGCCACCCTGCGGGCGCTCACCGCACCCGGCCGCCGCGGCCGCACCGTCCTGGTGATCGGCGAACAGGGCGTCGGCAAGACCCGGCTGCTCCAGGAGCTGGCCGGCGGACTGCCAGCCGCCGGACTGGACGCCGTCTGGGCGCACTGCGCCGCCGGCCCCGAACTCCCCGAGTACTGGCTGTGGACCCGGGTCGTCCGCAAGCTCCGCCGCACCAGGGCCGCCGAACTGGCCACCCTGCCCGAGCCCGTCCTGGACACCCTCGGCATGCTGCGCCCGGACCGCGCGCCGGGCCCCGCGGGCACCGAGGCGCCGCTCTCCCCCGCCCGGCACCTGGCCTTCCAGGACGCCGTCTGCCAGGCCCTGCTGACCGCCGCCCGCCGCCCGCTGGTGCTCTTCCTGGAGGACCTGCACCTCGCCGACACCGGCACCCTGGCCCTCCTCCAACTGCTCACCAAGGAGCTCGGCGACAGCGACCTGCTGGTGGTCGCGACCGTCCGGGAGCACCGGCTCGCCCAGCGCCCCGAACTCGGCGGAGCGGTCGCCGACCTGCTCCAGGAGGTCGCCGCCGAGTACCTGCACCTCGACGTGCTCTCGCTCGCCGAGACGAGGGCCCTGATCAACCGCACCGGGGGCGAGCCGCCCACCTGGGACCTGGTGTCGGCCGCCCACCGCGCCACCGGCGGCAACCCCTACCTGCTCACCAAGCTGCGGCCGACCGCCACCGCCGTGACCGGACCCGCCGAACCGGCCGCCCCGCTCTCCTTCGACCTGCGGCTGGTGCTGGGCGCCCGCCTGGCCGAGTGCCCGGAGGGCGTCATCCGGGTGCTGCAGACCTGCGCGGTGATCGGCCCGGCCGTGGACCGCCGGCTGCTCACCGACGTCCTCACCGGACTGGGCGAGCCACCGGGCCTGGTCCACGACGCGCTGCACAGCGGGCTGCTGCGCCCCGATCCGGTCGACCCGCACGGCTTCAGGTTCGCGCAGGGGCTGGTGCGGGACATGCTGCTCGCCGACCTCGAACCGGTCCACCGCGCCCGGCTGCACCACCGGGTGGCGGTCGCGCTGGCCGACGGCGCCGTCGGCAGGGCCCGCACCGACTGCGCCGAGACCATCGGCTACCACTGTGGCCGGGCGGCGCAGGAACTCGACCTGCGCGAGGCGGTGCAGCCCCTGGTCGGCATGGGCGACCTCGCCGAGCGCCGGCGGCTGCACTCCGAGGCGCACGCCTGGCTGTCGCAGGCCATCGACGTACTGCGCGGCCAGCCCCGGAACCGGTCCGTCGCGGCCGAGCTGGAACTGCAGAAGCGGGTCGTGTGGCTGCTGTCGATGACCCTCGGCTACGGGTCCCCGGCGGTCACCGACGCCTGCACCCGGGTCGAGGTGCTGCAGAAGACCCTCGACAACACCCGGCCCACCGCGCTGTTGGCCTCCCGGGTCATCATGCACCTGGCCGGCGGCGACCTGCCCCGGGTGTCCGGGATCGTCGCGCTGCTGGACGAGTCGGCCGAGCACGGCGGCGGGACCGAGGCCCGGACGGCCGCCTGCTACGGCAAGGGCGTGCTGTGGTTCACCGCCGACCGGCTGGAGGAGGCCGTCGCCGAACTGGAACGCGGACTCCCGCTGGTCGACGCGCAGGGCGCGGAGGAGCGGGCGGACCGGTTCATGGGCCTGTCCCGCAGCGACCCCAGGATCAACTACCGCGTCCACCTGGCCGTCAGCCACGTCCTGCTCGGCGACACCGCCGCCGCCGAGCGCTACCGCGAGGAGCTGCTGCAGCTCTCCGAGTCGGACAGCTGCGACCGGCCGTGGGACCGCACCTTCGCCCTCTACGCCGACGCCCTGCTGGCCGTCCTCGACGGGGACGTGGAACGGGCCTGGCAGGCCTCCACCGCCGGGGTCGACCTCACCGTCCGCTGCCAGCTGGGCCACTGGCAGAACATGCTGTCCGTGCTGCTCGGCTGGGCCGAGGTGCGCCGCGGCCGACCCGGCGTGGGACTGCGGCGGATGCGCTGGGCTCTGGACGCCGCGGCCCGCTCCGGCACGGTCTTCCGGCGGGCGCTGCACCTGGGGCTGCTCGCCGACGCGGAGCAGCACGCCGGACTGCCGGACCTGGCCCGCGCGACGGCGCGGACCATGGCCGACGAGATCGAGCTGCGCGGCGAGCACGTGCTGCGGCGGACGCAGTGGCCGTTCGCGGCCCTGCTCGCCGGGGCGGCGCGGTAGCCCGGGGCGGCGGCACGGCGGCGCTGCCGTGCCGCCGCCCCGGGCCCGGCCCGCCGACGGGTCAGCGCACGTGGCCGTCGGGGCCGACCCGCGAGAGCACCGTGCGCAGGCCGTCGACGAGCAGGTCCGCGTCCTGCCGGGTGAACACCAGCGGCGGATTGATCACCAGCGCGTACGGGTTGGTCCGCAGGATGATGCCCGCCTGCTCGCGCAGCGCGTCCGCCACCTCGGTGGTGCCCTGCGGCAGCGGCCGCCGGGCCTCCTTGTCCGAGGTCAGCTCGACGGCCAGCATCAGCCCGACCCCGCGGACCTCCGCCACCACGGGCAGGTCCAGCAACCGCGTCAGCCCGTCCTTCAGGTGTGCGCCGACGGCGGCCGCGTTGGCCGCCAGCCCCTCGCGCTCGATGATGTCCAGGTTGGCCAGGGCGACCGCGCACGCGGTCGGGTGCCCGGTGTAGGTGTAGCCCACCGGAAAGCCCTGCTCGCCGGTCACGGTGTCGGCGACCTCGTCGGAGACCAGCACCGCCCCGTGCGGGAGGTACCCCGAGGTGAGGCCCTTGGCGGTGACCAGGATGTCGGGCACCACCCCGACGTGCTCGGCGGCGAACCAGTGACCGGTGCGGCCGTACCCGGTGACCACCTCGTCCAGGATCAGCAGGATGCCGTAGGAGCGCAGCAGTTCCGCGACCCGCGGCCAGTAGTCGGCCGGCGGGACGACCGCGCCGATGCCGCCCATCACCGGCTCGCCGATCATCGCGGCGATCCGCTCCGGCCCGATCCGCTCGATCGACTCCCGCAGTTCGGCCAGGCAGAACTCGGTGACGTCGGCGCCGGAGAACAGCTCCCGGCGGTAGGGGTGCGGCGGCGTCAGGAAGTGCACGTCCGGCATGCTGGGGCCGAACCCGGTGTGGTAGACCGGGAATCCGGACACGCCGCCGCTGCCGTAGCCGATGCCGTGGTAGCCCATCGTGCGGGCCAGGATCCAGGTGCGCTGCGGCTCGCCGCGCCGGTGGTGGTGGAGCCGGGCCATCCGCAGCGCGATCTCGTTGCCCTCCGCGCCGCCGCTGGTGAAGTACGTCCGGCGCAGCCCTCCCGGGGCCAACCCGGCGAGCCGGGTGGCGAGTTCCACCGCCCGGTCGTTGGTCACGGTGCCCCAGGTGTGGAAGTACTCCAGCCGGGTCATCTGCTCGGCGGCGGCCCGGGCGAGCTCGGCGCGGCCGTGGCCCACCTGGGTCACGCCGAGGACGGCGGAGGCGTCCAGGTACTCGCGGCCGGCTGCGTCGGTGACCCGGCAGCCCGAGCCGGAGACCAGGACCGTGCGGTCCGTCCGGTGCGCCGGCAGCGTGGGGTGGATGAGCGTCGCGCGGTCCGCGGCCGCGAGCCCCGTGCCGGTCGCACCGGGGGCGGTGGCAGTTGCTGGGTTCAAGGCGAGCTCCTAAGGATCGGGTGAGGCCCGCCACCACGCTGTCAGCGACCCCTTGGCGTCCGCTGGACGTCCCGCTCCGCGCCGCCGCCCGGCCGTTCCGGACCGGCGGAGGCGGCGCGTCAAACGATTCGCAAGAGCCGGGTGCCACCGTCGACGGCACCCTCCTCCGCTTCCAGCCGTGGCGTCGCCGCACGGCACGAAAGGACGACCCGTGAAGTCCATCCTCTTCTACCTGCCGACGGTCGGCAGCCACGACCAGGTGCTCAAGGGCATGTCCGGGGTGAACCGGCAGAACTACCGGAACATGCTCTGGCAGCTCACCGAGCAGGCCCGGGCGGCCGACGAACTCGGTTACTGGGGGCTCTCGTTCACCGAGCACCACTTCCACGTCGAGGGCTTCGAGGTGTCCAACAACCCGATCATGCTGGGCCTGTACCTGGCCATGCAGACCAAGGAGATCAGGGTCGGCCAGATGGCCAACGTGCTGCCCTTCCACAACCCCCTGCGGCTCGCCGAGGACCTGGCGATGCTCGACCACATGACCCGGGGCCGGACCTTCGTCGGGATCGCGCGCGGCTTCCAGAAGCGGTGGGCCGAGATCATGGGCCAGCCGTTCGGGGTCGGCGGGACGCTCTCCGACGCCGGCGCCAACGACCGGCGCAACCGGGCGCTGTTCGAGGAGCACTGGGAGATCCTCAAGAAGGCGTGGACCACCGAGACCTTCTCGCACAGCGGCGCCCAGTGGACGATCCCGCCCAAGGACCTGGAGTTCCCCTACGACGCCGTCCGCAGCTTCGGCCGCGGCCTCGACGAGAACGGCGTGGTGCAGGAGGTCGGCATCGCCCCGAAGCCCTACCAGCACCCGCACCCGCCGGTGTTCCAGCCGTTCAGCTTCAGCGAGGACACCTTCCGGTTCTGTGCCCGCGAGGGCGTGGTGCCGATCCTGATGAACACCGACGACCGGATCGTGAGCCGGCTGATGGACCTCTACCGGGAGGAGGCCGCGGCCGCCGGGCACGGCGAGCTGCGGCGCGGCGAGCGGATCGGGGTGATGAAGGACGTGCTGGTGGCCAGGGACGCCGACGAGGCCCACCACTGGGCGGCCCGCGGCGGCGGCTTCGTCTTCGAGAACTGGTTCGGCCCGATGGGCTTCACCGAGAGCCTGCGCCGGGTCGGCGAGACCGGCCCGATCGGCGCGGACTACCGGACCCTGGTCGAGCGCGGCCTCGAATGGGTCGGCACCCCCGACGACATCAACCGCAAGATCGAGAAGCTGGTGACCCAGCACGACCCCGAGTACCTGCTGCAGTGCCAGTACTCCGGCCTGATCCCGCACGACGTGCAGATGCGCAGCCTGGAGCTCTGGGCGACGGAGATCGCGCCCAACTGGCTTTGAGACCGGCGGGGCGGCCCGGCACCCCGCCGCGGCACGGTCCCGTCCCGGCGCGGCACGTCCGGGCACGTCCCGGCACGTCCGGGCACGTCACGTCCTGGCACGTCACGTCCTGGCACGTCATGGCACGACACCGACCGACCGTCCGGCCCCCGCGGGCCGCTCATCACGGAGGAGAAGCCGGTGGACCACCGCGTCTTCGCACTGGACAGCCTCCCGCTGGCCGACGGGGGGACCCTGCCTTCGGCCGGGATCGCCTACGCCGTCCACGGGACGCTCGACGCCGACGGCCGCAACGCCGTCCTGTGCCCGTCCTACTTCGGCGGCGACCACACCGCGTACGACTGGCTGATCGGGGAGGGCAGGCCGCTGGACACCCGGCGGTACTGCGTCGTCACCGTCGGCCTGTTCGGCAACGGCGTCTCCAGCTCGCCGAGCAACCACCCGCTGGGGGCGGCCTTCCCCCGGATCAGCCCGCAGGACAACGTCGACGCCCAGTACCGGCTGCTCACCGAGGAGCTGGGGGTGACCGAACTGGCGCTGGTGACCGGCTGGTCGATGGGCGCGGCGCACGCCTACCAGTGGGCGGTGTCGTACCCGCGGATGGTCCGCCGGATCGCCCCGTTCTGCGGGTCCGCGGCGACCAGCGAGCACAACCGGGTGTTCCTGGCGGCGCTGGCCGCCGCGCTGCGCGCCGACGGGAGCGCGGACGGGAGCCCCGACGGAGGCGCCGACCGGGGCCGGCGGGCGGCGGGCCGGGTCTTCGCCGGGTGGGCGGCCTCGCACCCGTTCTGGGCCCAGGGCGCCTACCGCGAGCTGGGCTTCGCCTCCCGGGAGGAGTACCTCACCGGCTTCTGGGAGGAGTTCTTCGTCGCCGGGCCGTCCACCGAGGACCTGCTGACCATGATCGACACGTGGGCCCGGGCCGACGTCGGGGCGACGCCGGGCTTCGACGGCCGGACGGAGGCCGCACTGGGCTCGGTCACCGCCGAGGCGGTGCTCCTGCCGGGCGCCCGTGATCTGTGCTTCGCGGTGGAGGACGAGGCGAGGGCGGCCGCCCTGATGCCCCGGGCCGCCCTGCGGGTGATCCCGGGCGTGTGGGGCCACCTGGCCGGTGCGGGGGCGAGCGCCGCCGACCGTGCGTTCATCGGCGGGGCGATCACCGCCCTGCTGGCGACGCAGCCCGCGGCCGTCTGAGGGCCGCCGGCCCCGTGCACGGCAGTGCCCCCAGGAGGCGGACCTCCCGGGGGCACTGCCGTGGATGCCGGACCGCCGGCGGCCCGGTCACGTCACTCACGTCACGGCAGGTGACGTCGCGCCCCGGCCGGCCGGGGCGGATCAGGTCGAGTAGTCGGCGTTGAGCCGCACGTAGCCCTCGGTCAGGTCGCAGCCGTAGACGGTGAAGGCACCGGCGGCGATGCCGAGGTCGATCCCGATGACCACCTCGGGGCCCTGCATCTGCTTGGCGACGGCGGCGCGCAGCTCGCCCTCCCCCTCGGCGCCGCGCCCGCTCGGCGGGTAGACCTCGACGTCGCCGAAGCGGATGGTGACCTTCTCCTGGTCGACGTCCGTGTCGTCGGAGCACTTGCCGATCGCCATCGCGACCCGGCCCCAGTTCGGGTCGCCGCCGTGCACGGCGGTCTTCACCAGCGGGGAGTTGACCACGGCCTTGCCGATCCGCTTGGCCTGTGCGGTGTCCCGCGCGCCCGAGACCTGGACCTCGATGAGCTTGCCGGCGCCCTCGCCGTCGCTCGCGATGTCCTTGACCAGGGCGAGCGCCACGTCGTACAGCGCCTGTTCGAAGGCGGCCGGGTCGACGGCGCCGGCCAGGCCGTTGGCGAACAGCGCGGCGGTGTCGCTGGTGGAGGTGTCGGTGTCGATGCTGACCGCGTTGAACGTCCGGTCCATCACCCGGCGGAAGATCCGGTCCTGCTCCTCGGGGTCGAGCAGCGCGTCGGTGGCGAAGAAGGTCAGCAGGGTGGCCATGTCGGGCTCGATCATCCCGACGCCCTTGGCGATGCCGATCACCACGGCGTCGCCGACCCGGGCGCGGGCGGTCTTGGGCCGGGTGTCGGTGGTCATGATGGACCGCGCGGCGCGGTCGAAGCCGCCCTCGGGCAGCGGGCCGGTCATCGTCCCGATGTGGTCGAGGATCCCGGCCATCGGGTACTGGCGGCCGATCACACCGGTGGATGCGATCAGCAGTTCGTCCTCGGCGAGACCGAGCGCCCGCGCCGTGGCGGCGCGGACCTCGCGGGCGTTCGCCTCCCCCTGGGCGCCGGTGGCGACGTTCGCGTTGCGGGCCAGCACGACGACGCCCCGGGCGCTGCGGTCCGCGGCGGCGGCCCGGCTGAGGGTGACGCTGGGGCCGGCGAAGCGGGAACGGGTGAAGACCGCGCTGACCACGGCCGGTCGGGTCGAGACCAGGACGGTGAAGTCGTCCCGCCCGTCGTCACCCAGTCCGACCGGCGCGGTGTGCACCGCGAACCCCCGTGGCTCGTCCGCTGCGATTTCGGTCATGGTCCATCGTCTCCCGAGAGGCCAGGTGCACCGGCGTGCCGACACGCCGGTGCGGTGTCCGGTCGATCCCATCATGTGCGGTCTGTCAGGTCGAGTCGGCGCGGTGCCGACCGGCGATGCCCGGCCAACTCGTCCGCGCCGGGCGGCCGTACGGCCGGAGGGCCCGCAGGCGGCCGACGACGGTCGGTCCTGCGGGCCCTCCGGGCCGGGCGGCGGGTCGGGGCGCGGCGGGTCAGGGGCGCGGGGTGAAGTCGACGACGTCACCGGCCCGTTCGCCGCCCGACAGGGCGCCGCCGCGGTCGGTGCGGATGTAGACCCGGTGCAGCCAGCGGTCCTTGCCGTCCCAGCGCGGGGTGAACGGCGTCCGGGCGTGGGTGGTCCGGAAGTTGTCGATGACCAGGACGTCCCCGGGGACGAGGTGCACCGCCTCCGTGACCTCGTCCAGCGCCTTGGAGAGCGCGGCGACGGCCTCCACGTCCCGGGGGTCCTCGGGCGCGAGCAGTTCGCGGTCGTAGCCGAGGAACGGGTCGGCCGGGTCCCCGTACAGCGGGCGGACGTTGGCGATCGCGCCGGGGTCCTCCACGCCGCCGCGGAAGGACACGTCCACGCAGCAGGGCACCGGCCGGTCGTACAGGTGGGCGCGGAACCGGGCGGGCACCAGCGGCAGCGCGTTGCGGATCGAGCCGACCAGGGTGGCGGCCTTGCGCTCGTGGTCGGCCCGGGAGCAGGCGAGCATCACGTAGTCGGGCTGCTGCACGTGGTACGCCATCTCGGTGTGGAACTCCAGCAGCGTCTCGGAGGTCTCCGAGGACAGGTGGTGGGCGCCGGGCGACGGGTACACGTCGTGGTAGACGGTGGCGGAGCGCAGCTCCCGGTAGCCGGTGTGCAGGCCGAGCCGGCGCCCGACGATGCCGAGCATGGCCTCCATGAGCAGCAGGGGGCGGTCCGCCGGCGCGGGGGTGCTGCTCGGGGTGGCGGGCAGCGCGTCGTCGGCGTCCACCGGCAGGCCGCGCAGCAGGAGGTAGCCGTCGGTGCTGCCGCGGCTGTTGAAGTCGTCCAGTGCCGCGGCCAGGCCGGCGGGGAGGTCGGCGGCCGCGGCGTGCGCGGTGTCGAGGAAGGCGGGCAGGTCCGCGCGCGGGATCTGCGGCAGCCGGGCGGCGAGCGTCCGCAGGGCGGCCGCGTGCTCGGAGCAGTCCAGGACGGTCACGGGGTGGTCCTCTCTCGGGTGTGGGCGCGGGCGTACTGGTACAGGAGTTCCGCGCCGATTTCGGTGGCCAGGACGGAGGTGATGCCGCCGTGGTCGTAGAGCGGGGAGACCTCCATGACGTCGAAGCCGACGGGTGAGAGGTCGCCGATCCCGCGCAGCAGCGCCAGCACCTCGCGGGAGGTCGGGCCGCCCGGGGCGGGGGTGCCGGTGCCGGGGGCGAAGGCCGGGTCGACCACGTCGACGTCGACGGAGACGTACAGGGGCGCGTCGCCGACGAGTTCGCGCACCAGGCGGGCGGTCGCGGCGGGGCCGCGTTCGCAGAAGTCGTCGGAGGTGACGATCCGCACGCCGTGGCCGCGGGCGTAGTCCAGCGAGTCGGGCTGCGGGTTGTGGCCCCGGATCCCGATCTGGACCATGCGCTGCGGGTCGACGAGCTTCTCCTCGATGGCGTGCCGGAACGGCGTGCCGTGGTGGTACTCGCCGCCGTAGAACGCCGGGTTGGTGTCCGAGTGCGCGTCCAGGTGCAGGACGGCGACCGGCCCGTGCTTGGCGGCGACGGCGCGCAGCGCGGCGAGCGTCAGCGAGTGGTCGCCGCCGAGCATCAGGAAGGCGCCGTTGTCGTCCAGCAGTTCGGTCAGCCGCAGCTGGGCGTGCTCCATGGCGATGTGCATGTTGAACGGGGTGAGGTCGATGTCCCCCGCGTCCACGCAGCTGATCAGGTCGAAGGTTCCGGGCCCGCGGTCGATGCCGACGCCGTGGATGAGCCCGGACTCGTTGCGGATCGCGCGGGGCCCGAAGCGGGCACCGGGGCGGTAGCTGGTGCCGCCGTCGTACGGTGCGCCGATGACCACGACGTCCCGGCCGTGCGGGTCGGGGTCGTGCGGCAGGCGCATGAAGGTGGGGATCTGCGCGTACCGGGGGGAGACCTTGATGTCGATGCGCTCCACGCGGTTCTCGCTCCTCTCTGTCGTGCTGCTGCGGTCGGCGCCGGGGGTGCCGCTGGTGCGTCCGGTGGCCGGGCCGGGCCTGCGGCGGGCGGGCGTCACGGGCGGGCCGGCAGTGCGTCGTGCTCCAGGGCGTCGGCGACCAGCTGCACCACGTCGGCGGTGGCCACCTCGTCGGGGTGCCGGCCGTCGACGACGACCCGGTCGAACAGGTGCTGCACGACGAGCTCCTTGGCCCGGTGCACCCGGTCCCCGGGCACCCCGGCGTCGGTCAGCAGCCGGCTGAACGAGCTGGTGGTGCCCGAGCCCTCGTGCACGCCGAGCTTGGGGCGGGTGACGGTCTCGTGCGGGAGCAGGTCCGTCATGGCCTCGCGCAGCACCCACTTGTCCCGGCCGTGGCGCCGCTTGAGCCCGGACTCCAGCGACACCAGCAGGTCCAGCACCTCGCGGTCCCAGAACGGGTGGGTCGACCAGTGCCCGGCGATCCCGGACAGCACCGGGGTCATCTCGTTCAGGCCGTCGAAGGTGGCCATGTCGTGGGCGAGGGCGCTGTCCAGGGCCGGGAGCCGGTTCTCCCGGTGCATGCCGCCGAGCGGGATGTCGGCGCCGTAGCCGGTGAGGATGCGCCGCCCGGGGCCCTCCAGGCGCAGGTACAGGGCGGTCAGCGGCAACAGGTACTCGATGATGTCCGGATCGAGTGACTCGGCGGCCCAGACCGCGTGCGGGAGCCGGCGCAGCAGGTCGTCGGTGTGGACGGTCAGCTCCCGGTGGGCGGAGCCGAGGTGTTCGGCGACCACCCTGGCCTGCGGGAACTCGTCGGCGAGGTCGGTGCCCATCGACACGGTGTCGACGGGTCCGGTCCGGTGGTGGGCGGTCAGTGCGGCGACGCTGGAGGAGTCGATGCCGCCGGAGAGCACCACCAGCGGGGTGTCCGGGCCGGTGCGGGCGCGGACGGCGCGGTCCAGGGCGAGCCGAACGGCCTCGGTGGCCTCCTGTTCGGCCATGATCCGGCGGGCCGGCGTGGGGGCCCAGGTGCGGTGGTCGGTGAAGTCCGCGGTGGCCACCCCGATCTCCAGGACGGTCCCGGCGGGCACCTGGTGGGTGCCGGGCAGCCGGCGGACCCGGCGCGCGGCCGTGATCCGCCGGCCGACCGGCGCGGCCCGCAGGGCCTTCGCCTCGGTCGCCGCGAGGACGGTCCCGGGGACGGCGCTCACGTACAGCGGCACGGAGCCGGCGTGGTCGGTGGCCAGCAGCACCCGGCCGCCGTCCGCGACCACGGCCGCGAACCGCCCGTTGAGCAGCCGGAACGCGTGCAGGTCGTAGGTGTCGACGAGGGCGAGCAGCAGGTCCGCGTCGGTGACCGGCCCGGCCTGCGCGCCGAGCAGGGTGAGCAGCTCGTCCCGGTTGTAGAGCTCCCCGGCGAGCAGCACCGTGCGGCCCCGCCGGTGGGCGTGGGCGGCGTCGGGTGCGCCGGAGTGCAGCAGGACGGCGTCCAGGCCCGGTCCGCCGGGCCGGGCCCGGAGGACGGCGCGCGGGCCGGCGGAGGCGAACACCGCCTCGGGGGCGGCGGGGTCCGCTCCCCGGGGGGCGGGGGCGGGGAACGCCCCGGGGGACCGGCCGCCGTCGTACTGGACGGCGGCCAGGAACCCGGTGGCGGCGGGCAGTGTCGACGCCATCGTCAGATGCTCAGCGCGCCGAAGCCGCCGGTCGTGAAGTCGTAGTTCACCGGCACCTCGATCAGGAACGGCCGGCCGAGCGCGGCGCCCTTGCGCAGCGCGGCGAGCAGCTCCTCCCGGGTGGTCGCCTTGACGGCCTCCACGCCGTTGGCGCGGGCGAGGTCGACGAAGTCGACGCCGGTGAACTTGACCACCGGGTCGTGCGAGCGGTGGTGGCCGAGGTTCTGGTACAGCTCGATCAGGCCGTTGGTGTCGTTGTTGACGACGACCGTGACGATCGGCAGGTTGAGCCGGGCGACGGTCTCCAGGTCGGCGCTGTTGGAGTGGAAGCCGCCGTCGCCGGCGATCAGGAAGGTGGGCTGCCCGGGGCGGGCGAGCTGGGCGCCCATCGCCGCCGGGATGCCGTAGCCGAAGCTGGAGCAGCCCGCCGAGGTGAGGAAGCCGAACGGCTGGTCCGCGCGGGCGAAGAGCACACCGTAGTGCCGGAAGAAGCCGATGTCGGAGACGATCGTGCCCTCGCCAGGCTCGGCGGTCTCCGCCATCACGGTGTTCATCGAGTCGATCACCTGGTGGACGCGCATGCCGTCCTGGTAGCGCTCGGTGTCGGCGAGGAACTCCGCGATCCGCTCGCGCAGCGGGGTGATGTCGTGCGGGGTCTTCGCCGGGACGTCGGCCGTCCGCTCCTCAAGGTGCCGCACGAAGGCGAGCACGTCGGTGACGACGTCGACGTCCGGCCGGTAGACCCGCGGGATCGGGTTGACGGTGGGCGACACCCGCACGGTGGTCTTGGCGCCGCCGCGCTGCCACATCGACGGACGCAGGTCCTCCGCGTAGTCGTAGCCGAGGGTGAGGATGACGTCGGCCGGGCCGAACAGCGTCTCCAGCGCCGGGAACGACAGGATGCCGTCCATGTAGCCGGTGACGGCGCCGTAGTTGAGGGCATGGCCGTGCGGCAGCACTCCCTTGGCGATGTACGTGGTGATGACCGGGATGTTCAGCCGCTCGGCGAGCGCGCGGACGGCCGGGACGGCACCGGAGCGGATCGCGGCGGCGCCGACCACCAGCACCGGGTGCTGCGCCGACGCGACCAGCTCCGCCGCCTGTTCGGCGGCGTCCTGCCAGCCGTCCTGCACCGCGCCGACCGGCTTGGCGGGAGTCCGGGCGGCGGGGTGGACCACCGTGGTGTCGATGTCGCTGCCGAGCAGGTCGACGGGCAGCGAGATGAAGCTCGGGCCGACCGGCTCGGTCATCGCGGCGGCGACCGCGGAGTCGACCAGGTCGGTGATGTCGTCGGGCCGCTGGAGCTCCACCGCGTACTTGGTCATCGGGCGCATCACCGCGACCGAGTCCAGGCACTGGTGGGTGTCGTTGGGGAAGATGTCGTGCGACTCGGACTGCGCCGCCAGCGCGATCACCGGGGAGCGGTCGAGGACCGAGGTGGCCACCCCGGTGGACAAGTTGGTCATGCCCGGCCCCAGGGTCGCCCAGCAGGCCTGCGGCCGGCCGGAGATCCGGGCCAGGACGTCGGCCGCCACCCCGGCCGTGAACTCGTGGCGGGTCAGTACGAAGTCGACGCCCTCGACCTCGTCGAAGAGGATCGAGGCGGCCTCGCGGCCGACGACGCCGAAGACCGTCTGCACCCCGTGGTCGCGCAGCCGCTGCAGCAGCGCGTGGGCGGTCGTCGGGTTGGTGCTCGGGCTCTTGGACACACGGGACATGGCAGCTCCTCAGGCACGAAGGGGGCATCGGTGCGGGCGCCGGAGGGCCGACGCCGGAAGGCGGCGCGCCGCCGGGACTCGGCCGGCCGGGACGCCGCGTCTCGACTCTGCGGCCGGGGGCTTGCAGGCGCATGGACGATCGCCTTGGCGCTGCGGCACCCGCTGCCCGCCGGGCCGGGCGGCGGGTGGTCAGCGAATCGTCAAGCGGCCTGCGGGGCGGCTGTTGTGACGCCCCGGGGACGGCGCTACCGTGCTGGGGTCGGGCCTGCCGCGCGCCGGCGGGGCTCGCCCGCCCGCGCCTCGATCGCCCGCGCCTCGATCGCCCCGAGGGCCCCGATGGCCCCGAGGGCCCCGAGGGCCCCTGGTCGCCCCTGGTCGCCCCTGGTCGCCCTTGCCACCCGGGGCCCGCCCGTTCCCGTGCGTCTCCCCTTCACCGGAGGTCAGCCATGCCGTCAGCCGTGCCCGCGCCCGGTTCCGCCGTCCCGCCGCCGGGTTCAGCCCTCCCGCCACCCGCGGGCCCGTCACCGGCCGGTCTGCCGGCGCGCGACCTGCGCGGTCTGCGGGTGTCCGCGCTGGGGCTGGGCTGCCTGCCCACCACCGCGTTCTACGGGCGGCCCGACGAGAAGGAGGCCGTCGCCACGATCCGGGCCGCCCTCGATGCCGGCGTCACACTGCTCGACACCGCCGACGTCCAGGGGGTGGGCGCCGGCGAGGAGTTGCTCGGCCGAGCGCTCGCGGGCCGCCGCGACGAGGTGGTGCTGGCGACCAAGTTCGGCATGGTGCGCTCCCCGGACGGCGCCTTCCGGGGCCTGCGGGGGGACCGGGCCTACGTCCGCGCCGCGTGCGAGCGCTCGCTGCGGCGGCTGGGCACCGACCACATCGACCTCTACTACCAGCACTGGATCGACCCAGCCGTGCCGGTGGAGGAGACCGCCGGCGCGGTGGCCGACCTGGTAGCGGAGGGCAAGGTCCGGCACTTCGGCCTCTCCGAGCCGTCGGCGGCGACCCTCCGGCGGGCCGACGCGGTGTTCCCGGTGACGGCGGTGCAGAGCGAGTGGAGCCTGTGGACCCGCGACCTGGAAGCCGAAGTGCTGCCCGTCTGCCGCGACCTGGGCATCGGCGTGGTCGCCTACGCCCCGCTCGGCCGCGGCTTCCTGACCGGCGCGATCCGCACCACCGCCGACCTGGCCGCCGAGGATTTCCGCCGCTCCCAGCCGCGGTTCAGCCCGGAGGGTCTGGCCGGCAACCGGCCGCTGCTGCACCGCCTGCAGCCGGTCGCCGACCGGCTCGGGCTCACCCTCGCCCAGCTGGCCCTGGCCTGGGTGCAGCACCGCGGCCGGGACGTGGTCGCCATCCCGGGCACCGGGCGGCGCACCCACCTCGCGGAGAACCTGGCGGTCGCCGCGGTCGAGCTCACCGAGCAGGACCTCGCCGAGGTGGCCGAGGCGGCGGCCGTACCGGTCCACGGGGCGCGCTACGCACCGAACCTGCTGGCCATGACCGGGAACTGAGCCGCGCCGGGCCCGGTGGAACGGCACTTGAAAAGCGCTGGACGGCCGGACGCCAAGGATGGTCCAAGCAGGCGCTGCCACGGTGGGACCAGGCCGGCGGCGGCCCGCTCGACGGCCGTCACGGGCCGGGCCCGTCCCCCCGGCGGGCGCCCACCCCCCTCGACGGGCACCAGCCCCGCGGGCCCGCACTCTCGGAGGACCCTCCATGCCGACGGCAGCCACGGACATGACGGACGAGCAGCGCAAGGCGCTCGTCACCGCCTACCTCAAGGCCTTCGACAACGGCGGCACCGGCCACGACGGCACCCCGGTGCTCGACTTCTTCGCCGAGGACGCCGACTTCTTCTTCCCCAAGTGGGGCCTGGCGCACGGCAAGCCGGAGATCGCGAAGATGTTCGGCGACCTCGGCGGCTCCATCACGTCGGTCCGCCACCACACCTGGGCCTTCACCTGGGTCCTCTCCGGAACGGACCTCCTCGCGGTGGAGGGCACCACGCACGGCGAGCACCGGGACGGCCCCTGGCGGGTCGGGCAGCCCGAGTGGGGCGCCGGCCGGTTCTGCGGCGTCTTCGAGGTCCGCGACCACCTGATCCACCGCGCCTTCATCTACCTGGACCCCGACTACGCCGGCGGGGACACCGCCCGCTACCCCTGGCTCTGAGCCCGGACGCGCCCGCTTCCCCGTACCGCACCGCCGCCTGCACCGCGTCAACCGCCCCGCCGTGTGCACCGTCCCCCCGGTGCACCGCACCCGCCCGCCCACCGCACCGCCCGAGGAGCATCATGGACGTCCTGGCCGCCCTGGAACGCAAGCACAGCCTGAACCTGTTCCCGATCGAGAACCGGCTGTCGCCACGAGCCGCCGCGGCGCTGGCCAGCGACGCGGTCAACCGGTACCCGTACTCCGAGACCGACGTGGCCGTCTACGGCGACGTCAGCGACCTGAACGCGGTGTACGACCACTGCGTCTCCCTCACCAAGGAGTTCTACGGCGCCCGGCACGCCTACGTGCAGTTCCTGTCCGGCCTGCACACCATGCACACCGTGCTCACCGCGGTCACACCCCCCGGAGGACGGGTCATGGTGATCGCCCCGGAGGACGGCGGCCACTACGCCACCGTGACGATCTGCCAGGGCTTCGGCTACCGGGTCGAGTACGTGCCGTTCGACCGGCAGACCCTGGAGATCGACTACACCGCGCTGGCGGAGCGGACGGCCGAACACCCGGCCGACGTCATCTACCTGGACGCGTCCACCGTGCTGCGGATGCCGGACGCCCGGGCGCTGCGCGCCGCCGCCCCCGGCGCGGTGCTCTGCCTGGACGCCTCGCACCTGCTGGGCCTGCTGCCCGCCGCGCCCGGGACCCTCGTGCTGGACGGCGGGTTCGACAGCATCTCCGGCAGCACCCACAAGACCCTGCCCGGCCCGCAGAAGGGCTTGCTGGTCACCAACAGCGACGCCATCGCCGAACAGGTGGGCGCCAGGATCCCGTTCACCGCGTCGAGCTCCCACTCGGCGAGCGTCGGCAGCCTGGCGATCACCCTGGAGGAGCTGCTGCCGCACCGGGGGGACTACGCACGCCAGGTGATCGCCAACGCACGCGAACTGGCCCGGCAGCTGGCGGCCCGCGGCTTCGACGTGGCAGGCGAGGCGTTCGGCTTCACCGACACCCACCAGGTCTGGGTGCACCACCCCGAGGGCAACACCCCGCACGAGTGGGGCCGGCTGCTCACCGCGACCGACATCCGCACCACCACGGTGGTGCTGCCCAGCACCGCCCGCTCCGGACTGCGGCTCGGCACCCAGGAGTTGACCCGCTGGGGCATGAAGGAGGACGACATGACCACGGTGGCCGAGCTGCTCGCCCGGCTGCTGCTGCGCGGCGAGCAGTCCCGGTCGGTGGCCGCCGACGTCCGGGACCTGGCCCGGTCCTTCCCCGGGGTCGCCTTCGCCGACCGGCCCGCACCGCTGGCCGTGGCCTGACGCACCGCACCGGCCGCGGGCACGGGCGGGGTGAGACGGGGCCGCGGGGACGAGCCGGTCGGCACGTCCCCGCGGCGACCCGGGAGGGAAGGAGCACTGCTGCCATGTCCGATTCCACCCTGAGCGGAGCACCGGTCTGCGCCGACCGGTTCCGGTCGGTGCTCAGCCACTACCCCACCGGGGTGGTGCTGGTGACCGCACCGCCGCCGGCCCCGGCGCAGCCACCGCCCGCGATGATCGTCGGCACCTTCACCTCGGTGTCGCTGGACCCGCGCCTGGTGGGCTTCCTGCCCGCCAAGTCCTCGACCAGCTGGCCGCGGATCCGCGCGGCCGGCCGGTTCTGCGTCAACGTGCTGGCCGCGGACCAGCAGCAGGTGTGCCGGGGGTTCGCGGCCCGCGACCCGGCCCGCTGGGAGGTGCCGTACCGGCTGACCCCGGCCGGCTGCCCCGCGCTGGTCGACGCGCTCGCCTGGCTGGACTGCGAGCCGGCGGGCGAGGTGGCGGCGGGCGACCACTGGTTCGTCACCGCCACCGTCCGCGACCTCGCCGTCCAGCGGACCGGCCCGCCGCTGGTCTTCCTGCGGGGCGACTACGGCCGCTGCGTCGCCTGACCCGGGCCGTCGGCCACCCGCCCGACCGCCTGCCGACGTCGGGCGGGCGCGGCCGGTCACTGCCCGGCGCCGTCGCCCCCGGCCCGGACTCCGACGCCGAACCGCCACGCCTCGATGTCGCGGTAGCGGATCGGCCCGGGCCGGCGGCCGATGTTGCTGCCGACCAGGTGGAGCCGCTCCGCCGGCCAGGTAGCCGAAGCCGAGCTCCTCCACCAGCCGGTCGAACAGCTGCGGAGCCGGATACGGCCCGGTGGTCCGCAGCCGGTGGGCGGCGGCCCGCCCTTCCCCGGTCCGGAGGAAACCCGGACGGGGGACGGACGGGTGGACGGACGGGCTGGTCAGACCGTCGCGAAGCCCCAGGTCGCGGCGGACGCGATGAGCCAGCAGAACACGCCCACGGGCATCGTCACCCACGGGGAGAGCTCCGCCTGCACGAAGATGCTGGAGCCCATCCACGAGGTGAAACCGATCGCCACGGGTGCGCCCCACAGGACCCCCGGGTTGTTCAGGCGTGCCAGGCCGCCGCCCAGGACGGCGACGCTGGTCCCCACGCCGATCAGCAGGGCCACCAGCACCATCTCCCACCGGTCGTAGAGGGGGACGTCGGCCCGGTGGCCGTGGTACGAGGTCTCGACCACGTGGCCCAGCCAGACCTTGAGGTCCACCTCGGTGCCGGAGTCCACGTCGTCGTAGAACCGCTTCCCGACGGTGTAGGTCTCGGTGCCGGACGCCGTGTCGCGGAGCACCGAGATCTTGTACGCGGTCGATGCCTCGCCGTCCTCCGAGAACTTCGCCGTGACCCGCCCGGTCTCCGGCCTGAGGCAGTCCACCCCTGCGGCGGTCCCCGGGCTGCCGCAGGCCGGGGCGCCCTGATGCGCCGTCACCCGGAGGCTCTCGTCGAGGAACCGGCCGAAGCCCGCGCCCACCACGGACAGGCCGATCAGCAGGAGCAGGCCCTGGGCCAGCACCCTGCCGACGGGCACCGGGGCGCGCCGGGACGGACGTGGGGGCGGCGGACCGGCCGGCTGCGGCCGGGCGACGGGGACGGCCGTGCGCTCCGCTCCCGGACCGGAGGCCGTCGCCAGCGCGGGCACCGGCGGCGGGGCTGCCGCGGCCATCACCGGATCCGCGTCGGGCGGGGGCAGGGGCTCGCCGTCCGCCTGGTCCATCAGCCGCTGGACCTGGAGTCGCAGGACCCCGAGCTCCCGGCCCAGCGAGTCGGCCTCGCGCCGGATCTCGGTCAGGTCCGACTCCCGGGCGTGGGCGAACGCGACGGCCGCCGCGAGCCTGCGGTCCTTCTCCTCGGAGGACTCCTGCAGGCGGCGGATGCGCTCCTCCTCGGCGGTGAGCCGCGCCGCCAACCGGGCGGCCAGAGCCCGGTCCGCCAGCCGGCCGCGGCGCTCCTCGTCCCGCTCCCTGGTCAGTACCGTGACCGCCTCCCGGAGTTGCTCGGTGACCTCCTGGAGATACACGACCTGCACGGCGGGCAGCGGGCTGTCGCGCAGCTCCGTCAGACGCAGCTCGTGCAGCTTGCCGAGGAGGCCCGCGGACAGGGGGACGCCGTGCCGCTCCAGGGCGGCGAGGAAGGCGTCGACGAAGTCGCGCGGGGCGATCGCCGCGCCCGACAGGTAGGACGAGAGCTCCTCCGGCGAGCAGCCGCTCTCCTGCGCCAGTCGCTCCAGGGAGACACCACGGTGGCTCCGGCCCCGGATGAAGGCGGCGGCCAGGGCCGTGGCGAAGGGCGACCGGTGGGCGGCGTTGCGGGTGAAGGCGAACAGGTTGGCGGAATCGGTGCCGAGCTGGTTGGGCGGCGGCAGTGCCCGCTCTCTCAGCCGGTCCTGCAGGTGCGGGTACAGGGCGCCGAGGGTGAGCCAGACGGGACCTCCGGGCATGCCCTCCCGGATCAGCTCCAGCAGCGTCCCGGTGAAGGACGTGGTCGCCTCGGCCTGCTCGCTCAGCGGGACGACGTGGGCGGCCCGGTCGCTGGCGACCAGGATGTACGCCCCGCGGATGTCCGCGGCCCCGGCGGGGTCCGCCCCCGCGGCCAGCGCCTCGATGGCGCGGCCCGAGTAGCAGCAGTCCAGCACCACGACCTTGACCTTGGCCGGACTGTCCAGGAACACCTCGCGGACACGGTCGTACACCAGTCCGCCCGCGTCGGGGTGATCGGGGTTGGTGTCCGTCAGTGTCAGGCAGAGCTGACCGCGCGGCAGGATCACACCGTGCCCGACGTAGTAGAGCAGCAGGACTCCGCGGGTCGCCCGGGCGAGTTCGCGCAATTGCGGGAGCAGCTCGCGGATGTCGCTGGGGTCGGGGATGGCGGTGATCCGGTCCGGCGGCCAGCCGCACAGCCGGGGGTCGGTCAGCACCTGTCGTACGGCGGTCAGGCTGTTGAGGGCGGCTGGCAGCGGCTGGAAGCCGCTGCGCTGGTAGGTGCCCGTCCCGATCAGGATCGCGCGGGAGTTCGCGAAGTCGGGTGGCTCGGGCTGGTCAGTCATCGCCACCGCTCAGTACCTCGCGCAGCAGGGGGGCGACGTCCTCGGGCTTGAGCCCCCGGACGTCCAGCTCGACCCTGCGGGCCGGGGTCGTGACGACGACCGTCACGTCCGTGCGACGGGTCCGCAGCCAGGTCGAGAGCGATCCGGCCAGGACGGCGCCCGCGCCGCCGCTGCCCAGTGCCACCTCCAGCACCTCGACGGCCCCGCCCAGTTCGCCCTCGGCGGGTGCTGTCGGCACGGCTCGGACCAGGCCGACCAGTTCGCGCTCGTGGCGCAGCCACTCCCACAGTTCGGCCGTCTCCCGGACCTCGTCGCCGCCCGTGACCGCTATGCGTGCGTCCATGTTCTCCCCACCTGCTCTACCGGTGTCCGACGTGACCCGGGCCCCTCCCGGGCGCACGGAGGGGATGATGCCAGGACGGCGCCTCCGATGTGGTCGACTCGGCCCTTCTGCAGCGGACTTGCGCAGACGTGTGGACCGGTACCCGCGGATCCTCCCACCACTCCGGCACCCGATGGCGCCCGATGGCGCCCGCCCGGCCACGGACAGTGGCCCGTCCGTGCAGGCCGGCAGCTCCGCGCTCCCTGTGGGCGGACAGTTCATCTCCCTGCCCGGTATGACTATTGGTCACCCGGCTGGGGCGTGGTGGGGTCAGGAATAGAAGCCCCGGCCGTATTCCTCGCGTGGCAGCGTGAAGTGATCCGGGCGGTCGCGCCGGAGTTCTTCATAGCGTTCAACGAAGACATCCAATGCCTCGTGAAGCGTGCAGTTGCGTGCATCGCGGATCGCCTTGAGGGCGAAGATGATCCGATGCTCCAGGATGTCGCGATCGACGCTTTCGGGCAGCTGTTCCATGAGCCCAGCAGCGTAGTCTTCGGAGACCGGGGAGCGCCCACTATTGACGGTGACGCCTCAGACCGCTTTTGAGATCTCAGTTGGCGATGTGGGCAAGCTTGGAAACCGGTTGACCTGGGGTGAATGATGAGGGCGTGATCTCCAAGGAACGTGCCGTCGGGCTTGTCGAGTCCCTGCTGGCCAGAGAGCGGCTGACATGGGCGGGGCCGGTCCCGGAGCTGGCCGTCTAGCGCGTGGAGGAGCATGCGATCGGCTGGCTCGTCTTCTGGAACTCGGCGGAGTACGCCCGTACCCGTGATCTGCGCGACACCCGAGCACGAACTGCGTGACCTGCTGGACGCGATCCTCTACGTCGACCGCACCGGCATCCCCTGGCGTCACCTTCCCCACGACCACCCGCCCTGGGAGACCGCGATCGTTCTCACCGATACTGACTGTCCGGCTGGTCCCCGTGGCCGGGCTCGCGGGTCCGGGTCGACTACGGCGGCGAGCGGCCCGTACTCGCGGTGAGACTGCCCGAGTTGTTCGGCTGGTCTGCCGCCTTCGCGCTGGCGGACGCGCGGCCCCGCTGACCGTCCACCTGCTCTCCCCGGCTGGGCACCCAGCCGCCGTCACCGGCGACCTCGCGTCGTTCTGACGCGAGGGCTACCGCGCCGTGCGGGCCGAGCTCCGCGGCCGCTACCCCCGCCACCCGTGGCCGGAGGACCCGGCTGCGGCCGAGCCGACCCGACGGCTCAATACGCCCAACCGGGGAGCGCCACGAGCAGCCCGGGGTCAGCAGCCGCCCGAGCCGGCCGAGGCCGAACCTCCGGATGTCCAGCCGGAGTTGGGCGCCGGCCGATCGCGCGTGCTGCGCTCGGTGCGCAGCTCCACCACGACCCCAGCCGGGCCGAGCAGGGCCTTCAGCGCGTCGGCGAGCCGCTGCGGGTCGCCGCCGAACGGGAGCGCGAGCCGCTCCCGGCCGCCCCGCAGGACGAGTTCCAGCGCGAGCGTGGAGACGGCCGGCTTGTAGTCCCCCTGGTACGGCTCCACCACCTTGTGCGTCAGACGCACCTCGCGCAGGGTCTTGACGGGCAGCCAGTCGTCCGGCCCGGCGGCCCGGACCAACCGCAGAGACGCGGGCACCCCGGCCGGCGCGAACTCCACCCGCAGGATGTCCCGGGCCCGGGAAAAGGCCAGCGCCACCCAGCCGATCAGGTACTCCAGCCCGGCGATCACCCCCACCACCACGAACACGGTCGACGCCCGCGCCCCGGCCAGCGCCATCCAGAAGGCGACGAGCAGGGTCGGCACGCCCAGAGCGAGCGGAGTGAACAGCGCCGGCCCCGCCGAGGTCAGCACGTTCCACGTCGGCCCGGCCGGGCCGACGCGCAGGACCAGATCCGTCGAGTCGGGGCCTTGTCTCAGCAAGGGATCGGTGGCCATGCCTCCAGCGTAGGACCGGTCCGCAAGAGCGCCTCGACCATATCCGGCCGATGGGGCACGACTTCCGACGGCCGTAGCCCACAGCCGGTGGGCGCGGCCGATGCCCGGCCAGTAGGCCAGGGTCAGCACGTGGCCGGTGTCGTCTCAGCGGGCCAGGGTCACGGTCAGTGTCTCGTCGGGCAGCCGGTGGCCAGCTGCTCCATCGCCTCCTGCTCCCGGCCGTCGACCGCAGGGCCCCGGCGGGTCTTCACCGCGGTCCAGACCGTCAGGTACGTGCAGCGGTAGGACTGCAGGGGCGGCAACCACTCGGAGATGTCCTTGTCCGCCTTCGCCCGGTTGCTGCGCGCGGAGACCGCCACCAGCGACCGGCCGTCGCCCAGGTCGTTGGCGTAGGCCTCCCGCTCGGACGCCGACCACGCCGAGGGCCCCGCTGTCCCAGGCCTCCGCAAGCGGGACGACGTGGTCGACATCGAGCTGGCGGGCGTCGGTGAACACGAGGTCGTCGTAGGGCGACACCCAGCCATGTCTCGTGGTGATTCAAAGTGCACACATGCGTATCTGGAGTCAACATGAGGGCATCCCTGGCGGCCGTTGAGAGGCCGTCCCTGGCAACGGAGTGTGGCGATGCGTTCTGCCGACGACTTGACAGATTCCCAGAAGAAGGCCCTGGAGCGGATTGCGGGCGACCTCGGTCAAGTTAGAGAGCGGCTCCAGTCGCTCCATGGCGAGGCACGATCCCTGCTGTCAGACGGTGACTCCGATCCCGGCGCCGACGTCTTCCCCTGCCACGTCTGCCACAGGTGTCCGGACTTCGAATTTCCAAGAACTCCGACGAGAGGGTTCGACTGCGCAAGGCAGGGCTGCGGCCACAACATCACTTCACACGACTTCTTCTGACCGAGAGCGGCCTGGCTGACCTGGGTGACCATGTCCTGGCCGGGGAACCGTGGGCAGACCGTAAGCGTGTGGGCATCATCTCTCCCACCGCCTGTGTCCTGATGGTCTGCAGGTCTGTGGTCCGCGGGGTTCCCGGGATGAACCGGACGGTCATCCGTCCCTCCCGCTTGCCGCCCGCGTCGTGGAAGCAGACGGAGATCGCGCCGTGGCCCAGCGCGGGGATCCCGGTCGCTTCGCTGTCGAGCTCCCGGGCCACGACCTCGGAGGTGCGCCGTCCACGGCGGCCGTGTACGCGTCGGGCTTCCGGAACTGCGGAGGTGGTCAGTGGTGCTTACGCCCCAAGATCGCGTCCGTTGACGTCTCGGCGCCGTGATCCCTACTGTGCTGACGGCCGCTTCACCGAGCTGGCCCGCATACACCAGAGGGGAATCATGAAGCGCACAGGCGTGGCCGCGGCTGCGAGTCTTTCGGCCGCTGCTTTGCTGTTGGCCGGGTGTAGCGGTCCCGCGGCGCCGGTCTCGACTGCTTCCACGTCTACCGTCACGACGTTCGGATGCCTGACCGAGGAGCAGGGCCGCAAGGGCGCTGTGACCGTGCAGGACAGGGAAAATACGAACAAGGCGTACTTCCAGGACTCGGACAGCGGCGGTGCCGAGGTGGCGCTCATCTTCTGGCACCAGGACGGAGGCTCGCTGTGTGACTGGGTGCCCTACCTCGGAAGCTTCACCAAGGCCGGTTACGCCGTGCTCGCCTTCACCAGCAGCGGGGACTTCTTCAATGATCTCGGCCCAGCCAGCCATTTCCTGGCGAGCAAGGGCTTCTCCAAGATGGTCATGGTCGGCGCATCAGGTACGGCTACGGCCCTCCTGGACAAGACGGCTTCGCCGGTCGACGGACCGGTGAGGGCGGTAGTCGCGCTGAGCGCGCCCCAACGCTCCGGCAACTGGGACGCGGCCAAGATGGTCGCCCTCGGCAAACTGCCAACGTTCTTCGCAGCGGAGAAGGACGACCTGCCGTCCAGCGGCGACGCCAAGGCGCTGTACGACGCATCTTCAAGCCCCGGCAAACAGTTCAAGATCTATCCGGGTGCCCGGCACGGCGCGGATCTGCTCAAGGACGGCGCGCTGCCGGATGTTCTGGCTTTCCTGGCCACGTACGCGCCGCCCAAGAGCTGAGGGCGAGCCAGCCGGCTGTCTGCTTGCGGCCTCGAACAGGTCGTCCAGCCCGTCACTCGTACGGGGATCTGGCGGTCGGCGGAGCAGCCTTCACGTGATCCTGAACTCAGCTACGGGGTACGGGAATCGACGTGAAGGCCGTAACGATGAGCGTGATGGAGAAGTCAGACCGTCGGAAGTCGTTCGCGGAACCGTCACGCTTCCGCGCTGACTTCTACGACTGCCTGAGCGGACCCCAGGACGCGTTGTTCGAGCTGACGGACGCGTTGCTGTGCACGGACGGCCCCGTCAAGACGCTGGTGGACCTGTCGCTCTCCCCGGAACACCGCCGTGGACACGGCGCCCTGTACGGCGCGCTGAACAAGGGCCACCTGGAAGTCGATCGGCTGCGGCGGACGCCGGCCGGCCTGCCGGTGCAGATTCTCGGGCGCCTGCGCTCGGACCGGGTGATGCGCCGGCCGACCCCGCCCCGCGTCTACAACCCGACCGGTGGCCGTCCGCCCAAGCGCGGCGGTGAGTTCGTGTTCGGCCGGAGCGACACCTGGGGCGACGAGCAGGCGGTGACCGTCAGCGACACCCGCCTCTACGGCAAGGCCACTGACCGGGCCTGGGACCGGCTCCACCCGCGGCTCACCCGGCGCGGGGCCTGGCTGGACCACACTGACGAACTGCCCATCATCGAGGGCACCGTCATCCGCCTGGCGGTCGAGAAGCGCTGGGTTGGACCAAACCCAGGCTGCGGAGCCCGGAGGCTGCCGACCGGTGGACGTGGCTGGTGATCGCCGCCCACACGCAGCTCCGGCTCGCCCGCCCCTTGGCCGCCGACCTCCGCCGCCCGCGGGAGAAGCGGGCTGACCCGAACAGACTCACGCCCGCCCGAGTCGGACGGGGGTACAGGAACCTCCACGCGCAGACCACGACGCCAGCGCGTGCACCAAAACCCTCCCGCCCCGGCCCCGGCCGTCCGCCCGGATCGCGCATCATCCGTCCGGCAACCCGTCACGACGTGGGAAGAGTCCTCGCCACCGGCGAGGCGTACACCAGACCAGCCCACCACAAGAAGGCACCAACCCCGGCGACTGGATCAATGACAAGCTCATGGACCGACGTGCTGGCCTTCCGTCACGGACGTGACTGGCTCAGCGCCGTGCCGTCAGAGGAGCCCTCGGCGCAGCGCGAGGCGCAGCAGGGCGGTTGAAGACGATCTCTAGCGCTTCGCCGTGCCGGCGATGAACTCGTCCCAGGTGCCGACGGTCTCGGCTGGAGGTGCCGTGATGGCCGGGACGGTGCCGAAGTCGGAGTACTCCTCGAAGACCTGGGCCTGGCCCTTGCTGCCGGTGGTGACCTGCTGCGACTTCAGGACGAGGTCGTCCTTGCCGACCCACATGTCGAGGACCGCCGAGGTGTCGCCCCGCCGCTTGGCCAACTGGACGTAGTAGTCGCGCACTTCGTCCTTGATGGCGGGCCCGGTGTAGCGGGCCAGCTCCTCGAAGACCACCGTGCCGCGGTAGTGGTCGGCCGCTCGACCGCCGACCTGCTCCTCGCCGACCCACGAGGTGGACGCGGTGGCGGCGAGCGCGCCCGCGACCTCGTTGATGGACCCCGCAGCCCGCGCGTCGGAGGGCCCGCTGCCTGCCGGCGTGTCCATGCGGTACCAGCTCTTGCCCGGGATCTGGTCCGACTTGATGTAGGTCGCGTCGGCCGTGGCGATCACCTGGGTGACGCCGGTGGGGTTGTCCGCACTCTTCTTCCCCGACGACGTGATGGACGAGGCGTACGGCTGCTTCTGGAAGAGCATCTCGGACTTGTCGGAGCCGCCCTCCCCCGTCTGGATCGTCCGGTACGAGGCCTGTTCGGCGGTCTTCTTGGACGCGGCCGTCAGCACGGTCGCAGCGTCGGTCCGCTTGCTCGCGGCCTTGTCCCCGGCCGGGCTGGCCCCCGCCGCACTGCTGTGGGGCTCCCCGCCGCAGCCCGCCAGGACCATCGTGAGCGCCGCTCCCGCGGCCGCCACCACGATGCCCCTCCCCCTCATTCGCACAGCTCTGGTTCCTTCTCAGTTGTTTCAGGATTGGCGACGTTCATTATCGTTTGCGCAGGTCGGACTGCCAAATGAATACGGTCGTTCACCTCCCGTGACACCGCCCGGCGGAACGGCGACCGGACGGCAGCCAAGACATGCTCGATCCTGCCGCCGGGCGTGTGCCCGGCCGGGGCGCGGACCGTGGGGGAAGTGCCGCGCCGCCGGCCGGGGGTCGGTCAGCCGGTGACCTGGACGACCGAGGTCCGGCCGGCTGGGACGGTGACGGTGGCGTAGGTGTAGGTGACGCCGTCGAGCGTGACGGTGCGGGTCGGCTGCGCCGTCCCGTCGACGGTGATGCCGCTGTGGGTGCCGGCGAACCGGGCCGTCCAGGTGAGGCTGCCGGTGCCGGAGGTGTTGGCCAGGGTGGACTTGGTGACCCCGTCGTGCCGCAGGGTCACCGTACCGCTGCCGACCGGAATGGAGGTGAGCTGCAGCCAGCCGATGTCCGAGGGCAGGCGGGAGGTGGTGCTCAGGGCGTGCCCGGCGGCGTCCGGCTGGACGCCCAGCAGGCCCTGGACGGTCTGGCCGAGCAGGGTGAAGGCGATCTCGGGGTAGTCGCCGTTGAGGAAGCGCCCGGTGCTGTGCAGCGCGCCGACGCGGTCGTGGACGTACTGCATCCACTTCCAGCCGGTCGCGCCCTGGTTGTGGGCGAAGAAGACGTCCGGCAGGTAGGTGGCGGCTTCGAGGTTCTCGGGTGCGCCCGCTCCGGAGGCCTGGGCGTCGATCCAGGCGAGGTAGTCGTTCTGCCGCTGCCCCGGGTCCATGATGCCCTTCAGCGGTATGAACCAGGAGTTCTCCTTGCCCCAGTCGCTGTACGCGGTGCCGTTGACGTCGTAGGCGCGGACGACGTGCGCCGGGTCGGCCGGGTCCACGCTCCACTTGGTGTTGAAGTAGGTCTTCAGGGTGGTCGCCTCGGCCTGGAGCCCGGCGGCGGCATCGGCGTTCCCCCTGGCCGTCGCCAGCGCGGCGGCGGCCAGGTAGGCCTGGTACTGCGAGGCCACGGCGTCGCCGGATTCGGCGAGCGTGGCGCCGTTCTCGTTGTAGCTGGCGACGCCCTGGAAGATGTCGCCGCTGGTGGCCTGGGCGACCGGGACGCGACCGTTGTCGATCGGGCCGGTGTGCCCGGTGACGTAGGGGCCGACGGTCCCGGCGACGAATCCGGACAGCGCCGGGTCGTCGAGGTAGTCGGTGTCGCCGGTCCAGCCGTAGGCCTCGTTGATCTTCTGGGCGAGCTCGAACGCGGCGGGGAGCTCGCGGACGAATGAGGTCGGGCTGTGGTAGTCGATCGACAGCGGGGTCTTCGCGTCGAAGTTGACCGCCCAGTACGGCATGTGGTCCGGGGCGCCGGCCGCGGAGGACGCGAAGGAGCGGAGCATGGTCTTGTTGGCCGCGTCGAGGCCGAGCAGGTGGGCGCCGACCACCTGGTGGGCGAAGTCACGGGAGTAGAAGGCCGAGCGGTACGGGTAGCCCGCCCAGTAGGTGGTGGCGTACGTGTCCTGTCCGCTGCCCCCGCTGGTGCGCTCGTCGGCGTTGAGCGGGCCGGTGGCACCGGGCTGGGCGGCGAAGGAGTTGGCCTTGGCCCGGGCCCAGTCGAAGAGGGCGGTGACGGTCGCGTTGGAGGAGCTGATCCGCGGGTTGTTGGGGGCGGAGGGCGCGACGGTGACGTCGTCGACGTTGACCCATCCTCCGGGCGCGGAGCCCACCGACACGGTGACGGTGTCTCCGGCGGCCACCCGTACGCCCGGCACGGTGTACTGGGCGTAGACGGCCTGCGCGGGTAGGGTCACGGTTCCCACGGCGACCGCGTTGACCTGCACGGTCAGGGTGCCGCCGGCCGCGCCGGTGGCGATCCAGGCGCCGATGTCGTAGCCGCCGGCCTGTGGCGCGGTGGTGCTCTGGCTGATCCGGTAGCCGCTGCCCGCGTCCAGGTAGGCGAGGCCGGCTCCCCGGTGCGCGTTGTTCCCGGCGGTGCCGGCGTGCGCGGTGAACGTCCAGCCCGTGGTGCCCTGTTCGAAGCCCGGGTTGGCGAAGAGCAGCGGGTCGGCGCGGGTCAGCAGCCACTGCTGGTTGGCGCCGCCGTGGCAGGTGTACTGCTGGATCTGGACGTTCGGGGTGGGGGCGCCGTACGGCAGGTCCAGGCAGAGCGCGCTGTTCTGCGGGTGGATGAGGGTGGCGCCGTTCGCGGTGGCCTCCAGCGTGAACTGTTCGTTCGGGGAGCCGTTGCAGGTGTACTCGACGAGTGCGGCGCCGGGGGCGGTGGAGCCGCCCTGGACGTTGAGGCAGGAGTTCGGGGCGGAGCGGTCGGAGACGGTGTAGCCGCCGCGACCGTTCGGGGTGAGGCGCCAGCGCTGGCCCAGGAGCCCCTGGCAGGGCTGCTGGACGACCGGGGTCAGGTCGGCGGTGGCCGCCCACCTGCCGCCCAGGCACTGGCCGGTGGCCCCGGAGGCGATGGTGTAGGCGCTTCCGGGGACCACCGGATCGCCGGCGGCGTGGGCCGCCCCGGCGGGCAGCAGGGTGAGGGCGCTCGCGGCGACGGAGACCAGGCCCAGGTGGGCGTGGGCGCGCAGCAGGGCGCGACGGGGTACGGGGTGGGGCAACGTATCCTCCGACATCGTTGTGGGAAGGTGCGCCCCCGGCGGCCTCAGGCGGGCGGCCGTCGGGGGTGGTGGGGGGCGGTCGTGCCGCGCACGACGACTTCGGGTTGGAACATCAGTTCGCCGACCGGGACCTGGTGCCCGGACAGCAGACCGACCAGGCCGCGCGCGACCTCGGCCGCCAGCCGGTCCACGGGCTGGCGCACCGTGGTCAGCGGCGGGTCGGTGAACTCCATGAGCGGGCCGTCGTCGTAGCCGATCACGGAGACGTCCTCGGGGACGGAGAGGCCCTGGCGGCGGATCGCGCGGATCGCACCGAGCGCCATCTGGTCGCTCGCGGCGATCACCGCGGTGACGCCCCGGGCCAGCAACTGCTCGGCGGCGAACTGGCCGCCTTCGACCGAGTAGGTCTGGTGGACCACCGGCGGCTCGTCCTCAGCGAGGCCGAGCGCCGCCATCGCGGCCCGGAATCCGGCGACCCTCCGGTCGGCGGGGCGGTTTCCGACCGGACCGGCGGCCATCCCGATGCGGCGGTGGCCGAGCCCCTGCAGGTGACGCACCGACAGTTCCGCGGCGTAGGCGTCGTCGGTGGAGAAGGCGACCGAGGGGCTGTCCTCGAAACGGCCGTTGATGCAGACGTAGGGGACGGGACGGTTCTCCAGGAGCTGGAGCACCTCGGGGTCGAAGTTCTCCAGGGTGTTGCTGGCGGAACAGAAGACGATCCCGCTCGCGCCCAGGTCGAGAAGCGACTTGAGGAAGTCGCGTTCCTGCACGCCGCCCGGCAACGCGGGGCAGACGACGGCGCGCAGGCCGTGCGGCGCCAGCGCGAGGCCGATCCGCTCGGCCAGCACACCGAAGATCGGGATCGACAGCCCCGGGGTGATGACCCCGACGATGCCGCCGGTGGCGGTGCCCCGCTCGTAGCCGAGTTCCTCCATGGCCCGCTCGACCACCTGCCGGGTCTTCTGCGAGACCCCGGCCTTGCGGTTCAGCACCCGGCTCACCGTGGCCACGCTGACTCCGGCCCGCTGGGCGACCTCGGTGATCCCGACCTTTTCCTGTTCCACTACTACCTGCCCCCAATTGGGTTGATCGTTGTCCCCGGTCGGCCGTAACTATGTCATCCGGCAACCTCGGTGACGTGGCAGAGACCGCCGGTCGGCACGGCGACGGGGTGCAGACCCTCGGGGAGGTCGATCAGGAGCTCGGGCTGCGGCCGGCCCGCCGCGTCGTACGGCTCGATCCGGACGTGACGAGCGGCCCCGCGCACGTCCAGCAGCAGGCGCCCCGCGGTCGAGGCGTTGACCAGCGTGAGCGCGTGCCAGGGTCCCGCGGGCAGGGTGACCGGGCGGTCGGCGTAGGCGGTGACCACGTACTGGTCGGCGTGCCGGGCGGTGACCTGCGGGTACAGCTCGTCGGGCCGGCCCGGCTCGTAGTGGCCACCGGTCAGGGCGGGGCTGAGCCGCCGCCAGGTGGAGAGCCAGAACGCCAGCGCCCGGCGGTGGGCGTCGGAGAGCTCGGTGAGGCGGGCGGAGATCTGCGGCACCGAGTGGAGCGCGCCGTGGATCTGGCGGGCAAGTACCTCCGGCGTGCCGTCCGGGTCCCACATCAGCATGTCGGAGTGGACGGCGCCGCCGGGGGCGAGCATGGCAATGTCCAGGGTGCGGACCCGGTTGGCCACCGCGTCGGCCGGGCAGTCGATCGCCCGCAGGAGGTTGCCGTACGCCGTCATGGCGGGGCCGGTGTAGCGCTGGCGCAGCTCGATCACGAAGTCGTCGCCGCGCAGCCCGCGCAGTTCCTCGCGCAGCCGGGTCAGCAGCAGGGCCATCGCCTCGCCGACGTCCGTGACGTAGCCGGGGCCGGCCTGGTCGGGGGCGGGGGCCAGGGCGTAGGCGGTGGCCTCGTCCAGGAAGTCGATCTTCAGTCCGTCCAGGCCGTACTCCGCCACCACGCCCCGGCAGAGGCCGACCACGTGGTCACGGACCTCGGCGTGGCGCGGGTCGAGGATCCGGCAGTCGAGGCGGTGGACGTGGTGCGGGGCGAACCGGGCCCAGTCGCGGTGGGCCGCGGAGCGCTCGCCGAGGAGCAGCGGGGCGATCCACGCGGTGTAGCGCAGGCCCAGCGCGCGGACGGTCTCGACGTGGGCGCGCAGGTCGGGGAACTTGCCGGGGTCGGCCGTCCAGTCGCCGCAGCCCGCGTAGCCGCGCCCGTCACCGTGCAGCTGCCAGCCGTCGTCGAGGAAGAGCTGCCCGCAGCCCAGTTCGGCCGCGACCGCGGCCTCGCGCTCGACCCCGGCGGCCGTCACGTCCTGGGCAAAGGCGTACCACGTCGAGTAGACCGGGGTCCGGCCGAAGTCGGGCGTGGGCAGGGGCGTGCCCCCGGGCAGGGCGCCGAACCAGTCCCGCAGCTCCCGCAGGGCGGCCGCCAGGGTGGTCCCGGGCGCGGCGAGCCGCACCCGGCAGGGCTCGCCGGCGGCGAGCTGGAAGCGCAGCCAGACGCCGAAGCGCTTGTGCTCCTCCGAGACGCCGAAGCGCACGGCGGTCTGCCGGACGACGCGGTCGGCGGCGAAGGCGAGCACGGAGCGCCCGGTGGTGTCGAAGAGGCAGCCGGCCGGAGCGGAGTCCACCAGGGAGACGGAGCGCCAGGGCGACCAGTCGGCCGGCAGGGTGCGCTCCCAGCCGGCGTTCGGGTGCCAGAAGCCGGCGGCGTCGCCGAGCGGGACGTCCAGGCGAATGGTCACCTCGGTGGCGCCGGCCGTGGCGGTGAGGGAGGCGGTGTCGGTGTCCTCGGCGGCCGCCTCGACGGCGCCCGGCGCGGCCTGCACCGTGATCCGGGTGCCGTGCAGCCGGAGTTCGTGCATCCCTCCCTCCCACTGGTCCGGGGTGAAGGTGGGCAGCGCGGCGAGGTCGATGGAGCCGGTCTGCACGGGGGGCCTCTCTGGAGTGGGGGCGATGGAGGGGGTGGTCGGGTCGGTCGCGGCGGTGCGCGGACCGGCCGGGTCGGCGGTCACTGCTTCACGGCCCCGGCGAGCATCCCGGACACGAAGTGCTTCTGCAGGAAGAGGAAGAGCACGGCCATCGGTACCGCGGCCACCGCGGTGCCGGTCAGCAGCTGGCCGTAGTCGACGTCGGAGCTGCCGGTCAGAGCGGCGAGGGCGACCGGGATGGTGTAGGAGGACGGGTCGCGCAGCGCGACCAGCGGCCAGAGGAAGTCGTTCCACTGGAACAGGAAAAGGAACATCGCCAGCGCCGCCAGGGCCGGGCGCATGGTGGGCAGCGCGATCCGGAGGAAGAGGCCGAGCTCGCCGCAGCCGTCGATCCGGCCGGCCTGGAGCAGCTCGTCCGGCAGGGAGCGCATGGACTGGCGCATCAGGAAGATCCCGAACGGCAGGGCGAGGTTGGGCAGCAGGACGGCCTGGTAGGTGTTGAGCCAGTCCAGGTTCACCATCATCTTGAACAGCGGCACGATGGTCAGCTGGGTCGGCACCACCAGCGCGAGCAGCAGCAGCGAGAACAGGAGGCCCTGGCCGCGGAAGCGGTACTTGGCGAAGCCGTAGCCGGCCAGGGTGCAGACGATGCCGCCGAGGACGGTGTAGACCACCGACAGCAGCAGGGAGTTGAGCACGACGCGGCCGAAGCCGACGGACTCCTCCAGGTTGCCGAGGTTGGTGCCGAGCTCGCCGCCGGGCAGCAGCTGCGGCGGGCGGCCGAAGATGTCGTGCGAGGTGTGCGTGGAGGCGATCGCCAGCCAGTACAGCGGGGCGACGGTGAGGGCGAGCAGGGCGAGCATCGCCCCGGTGAGCAGCACCTGGCCGCGGCGGGACGCACGGAAGGCAGGACCGGTGCCGGCCATCACTCCTCCTCCTTGGCGAGCTTGACCTGGACGAGGCCGAGCAGCGAGATGATCAGGACCAGCGCGTAGCCGATCGCGGACGCGTAGCCGAAGTCGAAGTACCGGAACCCGGTCTGGTACAGGTACACGCCGATGGTGGTGGTCGCGTTGTCGGGCCCGCCGCCGGTCATGACGAACGGCTCGTCGAACAGCTGGAGGGTGCCGATGGTGGACAGCACGACGGTGAGCAGCAGGGCGGGCCGCATCCCGGGCAGGGTGACGTGCCAGAACCGGCGCCAGGCGCCCGCGCCGTCGACGGCGGCGGCCTCGTGCTGCTCGGCCGGGACGGCCTGCAGCCGGGCCAGGTAGATGACCGCGTTGTAGCCGGTGTAGTGCCAGGTCAGGGCGAGCATGATGGCCACCCGGGCCCAGAACGGGTCGCTGAGCCAGTGCACCTGTGGCAGTCCGACCAGCTGCAGCAGCCAGTTGACGGCACCGGAGTCCTGGTTGAGCAGTGCGCCCATCATCAGGCCGTAGGTGACCAGGCCGGTCACCACCGGGAGGAAGAAGCCGAGGCGGAACACCGGCTTCCAGCGCAGCAGCGCTGAGTTGAGCGCGACGGCGAGGCCGAGCGCGAGCGCGAGCATGACCGGTACCTGGACGACCAGGATCAGCGCGGTGTTGCCCAGCGCCTTCCAGAACAGCGGGTCGTGGATCAGCCGGTCGTAGTTGCCGAGGCCGGTCCAGGTCTGCTGGACACCGTCGGTCCGGTACAGGCTGAGGAGGAACGACCAGACCACCGGGTAGAGCCGGAACGCCGCGAACAGCACGAGCGTCGGGAGCACGAAGAGGTAGGGCGCGAGGCGGGCACCACCGCCACGCCCGGCCCGCCGGGGGGCCGGGGTGGTGCGGGTCTGCCGGGCCGAGGGGCCGGCCCCGGGCGGGGCCGGCCGATCGAGCGGAGCGGTCGTCATGCCTGCGCCCGCCTGGTCTGCTGGACGAGCTGCTCCGCGGCGGACTTCAGCGCCGCGGCCGGGTCGGCGCCCTGGAGCAGCACCTTGGTCTGGGCGTCGTCGATGACCTTGAGCGCCCGGGCGTAGTCGGCGGTGTAGTTGGTGGGCACGGACGGCTTGGACAGCTCGTCGAGGAACACCTCGGCGTACTTCTGGCCGCCGAAGAACGCCGACTCGGCGTGGAACGCCGGATCGTCGTAAGCCTTGAGCAGGGCGGGGAAGATGCCCTTGTTCTTGTAGATCCCGACCTGCGACTCGGGCCGGGTCAGCGCGAACTCGGCGAAGGCGAAGGCCGCCCGCTGGTTCTTGCTCGACCCGGCGACCGCCAGGTGGGTGGAGTTGACGATGGCGGAGCGGGAGCCGCCCGGGGTGACGGCGGGCGGGAGCATCAGCTTCCAGTTCCCGTTCTGGTCGGCGGCCAGGGTCTCCATGTACCCCCCGTACCAGGCCGGGTTGGGGCAGACCGCGACCTTGCCCGCCTTGACCGCGGAGTCGTAGCCCGGCTGGCCGGGCGAGCCCTGCGCGTCGAGGATGAGGCCGGCGTCGTTCATCTCCTTGATGAGCGTGAGCGCTCGGACCGCCTCGGGCGAGTTGAGGGTGATCTTCCCGTCCAGGTTGAAGTAGAAGGTGCCCTGGAGCTGGAGCAGCAGCTGGAAGAGGTTGGCCGAGTCGGCCTGCGAGGCGGAGCGGTCCAGCGCGAGCAGGGCGGTGCCGGTGGCGTCCTTGACCTTCTTGCCGGCGGCGATGACGTCGTCCCAGGTCGCGAGTGCGGTGGCGTCGACGCCGGCCTTCTGGAAGAGGTCGGCCCGGTAGTAGAAGCCGCTGGCGTTGGCCTCCCACGGCAGGGCGTAGACCCTGGATTCGCGCGAGACGGTCTGCCACAGGCCGGGGGCGAAGGCGGTGGCGTACTTGTCGGCTCCGAGCTTGGAGATGTCGGCCAGCCCGCCGGGGAACTTCTCGATGTAGCTGGGCAGGTAGTCCACGCCGATGTGCAGGACGTCGGCGAGCCCCTGACCGCCGGCCGCCATGGAGATGGTGATCTTGTCCCAGATGGCCGGGTTGCCGATGTCCTGGACGGTGACCTTCACCTTGGGGTGAACGGCGTTGAACGCCGGGATCAGGGCCTTGAGCTCCGCCGCCGGGTTCTTCCAACTCCACACGGTGATCGAGCCGGACAGCTCGCCCGAGCCCCCGCTGTCGCCGCCGTCCGAGCTCGAACCGCTGCACGCGGCGAGCACCGAACCCCCGCCCGCGGCGACCGCCGCCGCGCCGAGCCCCTTCAGGAACCCGCGCCGACTCGGACCGCCCACGACTCTGCCACCCATGCCCGGGTCTCCTTCTCTCGGCTCGGGACAGCGCCGCACACCAGCCGTCCCCGTTCTCCGGCGCACCGCCGTCCGGTGCCGCCGTGCTCGTCGCCACCGGCGGGAGCGGGAGTGAATCTAGCCAGACCAGGAACGGTTAACAATATTTTTCGCAAATTTTTCGTCGCGCACAGCGAAAACGTTACAAGCCGCTGCGTCATCACCCTCGCGGCACACAGGTCGCCCGACCGGCCTGACGGCGCCGCTCCCCGGGGGAACCCGCCCCGCGCCAGCGCCGGGCCGTTCTCGGCTCGCCTGATCACGGGTGGGGGATGCCTCCGGCGGGCGGCGGTGAACCGGCCCGCCTCCGCACACGGACCGGATCGGGCGGCCTCGGCGCAGGGCCCGGTACTCGGGGACGGGTCCACCAGCTCCGGGTGCTCCACTGCGTAGTGGTGCCCGTGGATCGCCGGCCCGGGGTCCCGCCCGTCTTCTCCCACCTCTCGGGGCAGTCCGGCGTGCTTCTAGAGGTTGGGTCCGGCGTGGGCGCGGCGTCCTCGGCTGGTGGGGCCGTGCCAGTCCAGGCACATCACGGTGGCGTCGTCCTGGAGCCGGCCGTCGCAGGCCGCGGTGACGGCCGCGACCAGGGCGCGTACCACCTCGCGCGGATGCTCGGTGGCGGTGGCGGCCATGAGGGCGGGCAGGTCGACGGATTCCGCGCGGCGTTCCTGCATCCCGTCGGGGTAGAGCAGCAGCCGGTCACCGGGCCGCAGGTCGATGTCCTGCACCCGGTACCGGCCCTGCGCTTCGATGCCGAAGGGCATGTCGGCGCGCAGGAGGACTTCTTGATGAGAGCGGCGATGCTCTCGATGGGACATCAGGGCCTTGGCCCGGGTGGACAGCGGCATGGTGTCGGTGGGGCTGAACGCGGTGGAGTTGGTGACCGAGTCGGTGACAGGCTCAAGCTCCGCTCCGTGGTCTTCTCCTGAACCACCGCCGGGGCGGTCCCTGCCGCCCCGGCGGCCCGACGGCCTCCCCCGTGCGCCCCTGCGACCCGCCACCGCCGCCACACCCCCACCACCCTCACGGCCAGAGCCGCCCGACCCGAGAACCTGAACCGGTACGGACAGTCCTGCCCGCCCCGGCACCCGCTCGGAAGCCGGGGCAGCCCGCCGTGTGCTGCAGGACGGATCCGTGAGCACCCCAGGACGGGGCGGCGGAACGGCCCGCCCGAGGTCGGGGACCGGTGCCCCGCCGGACGGGCTGTCAGCCCGCGGGTGTTGCAGGCGAGGGCGCTTCGGAGGCGGCGGAGGGCAACCTCGGCCTCCGCGCACTGCCCGGGCGCCACAGGAACGGTGCCGAAGGAGCGGTCTGCGTCGGCGGGCAGGGCACGCCGGCGCAGTACGGGCTCCGGCGCGGTGATGGCACCGGAGAGGAACCAGGCGAGCCGCCCATTGGCGTGAGCAGCTCGGTCAGGCAGAGTGGACGGCTCGGTCGCAGTCCCGGCAGACCCTCCCGCTCCCGTGCCACTTCGGCGGATACCAGGAAGAACCAGGTGCTGACGGCCGGTAGTCCACGGTCTGCATCCGCCGGGTGTCCGCACCGCACAGAGTGCGGCCGCCAGGACCGCGGGGCTCGGACGGGTCGGCCTCGGCGGCGTGCACGGCGCGCACAGCCTCGACGTACTCCTCGCCGCCGCTGCCGAAGTGGTCCACACGCTGAAGTTCGGGTTCCAGGAGCACGATCAGGGTCATCACCCCACCCTCGGTTGGCGCGGGCCGCGGCGCATCCGGGACCGGGGCATCGGAGCGAGCCGAGCCCGGCCGTGCCCTCCGGCCGGCAGGTCTTGTGCCGCGTCCTGCGCCGTGTTCGACGCTGCCCCGGGGTCGGATCTGGCGGTAGCGGCGACGAGGTCCGGCCCGCGACTACGAGAGCCTGCCCGCCAGCCGCGAGGCCGTCGTCCTGTGGTCCACGGTGCCGGAGCCCGCTGACATGATCGTTCCGGCTAGCCAGGTGAGGCCGGCCGTGCGGTGAGACGCGGGGCACGGCCCGGGGCGGGGGTCATCCCTACCGTGCTTGGGACCGCTACCTGGCGTGCACCCTGGCCTGCTGCCCCGATGGTCCGGTGGATCTCGAACAGCCAGGCTGGACACTTCTGGATGTCCAAGGAAGTGGGAGCCTCTGTGTTCAACATAAAGTCGTCGTGTGGCCGCGTGGCGCGTGTCACGGCTGTCGGTGCTCTCGCAGCCGCCGTGTGCGGCACCGTGATGACCGGCACCGCCGGGGCCATCGTCAACGGGAGCGATGCCACGGCTCGTTACCCCTTCATGGCGACGATCCCGGAGTCAGCCCCGACGAAGGGACTGCTCGACGGGAGTTGTGGGGCCTCGCTGATCGATCCGCAGTGGGTACTGACGGCGGCCCACTGTGTGCAGGGCGAGTACCTCGTGCTCGACGGCATCGTCCGTGTCGGCAGCGACCACCGCAAGTCCGGGGGAACCGTCCGGGCAATCGACCGGATCGTCGTCCACCCCGGCTACGTGAACAGCTACAAGGGCGGCGCCAACAAGGACGACATCGCGCTGGTCCGCCTCGACCGCCCCGTAGCCGAGACTCCCGTCCCCCTCGCGAAGCGGGCGGGGCAACCGGGTACCCCGACCAGGATCCTGGGCTTCGGCACCACCTCCGACACGGAGCTGAAGTTCGCCGACCGACTGCAGGAGCTCGAAGCCCGCAGGGGCGCCACGGCCGAGTGCGCCCCCGGTTACGCCGACCCGACCCGGCTGTGCACCATCAGCCGCGTACCCCACGCCATGGCCTGCTTCGGTGACTCCGGCGGGCCGCAGCTGCAAAAGGGCAGGCACGAGCGGTGGGAGCTGGTCGGAGTCACCTCGGGGCCCGGCGCCCCGGGGGTCGCCTGCTCGGCCGGGCCTGGGCTCTACACCAACGTTCCCGCCTATTCGGACTGGATCCACAAGACCATCAAGCGCGACGTCTGATCGCCGACGGAGCCGCCGCACGAGGATCACCCCTCATGAGGCGGCTCCCGCGAGTCCAGGCGGCGGGTTCCGCCCCGGTGGCGGGCCTCACCGCAGCCTCCTGCCGTACCGACGTCCTCCCGGCCGAGCTCGCTGGACAGGTTGCGGACATACCAGTCGAACCGGTTGCCGTCCGCGCCCAGGACCTGCCTGACGTAGGTGAAGCCCGCCCTGAGGGCGACCGCGGCCGAGCCCGGGTTCTCCGGAACCACCTGGATCACCGCCCGATCTGCTCCTTCACCTGCCGCGTATCGGCAGACCAGGAGGACCGCGCGGGTCGCCAGGCCCCGTCCGCGCCAGGCGGGGTAGAGCCCGTAGGCGATGTTCACCTGCCCGGCAGCATGGCCGGCCGTCTCGAACCGGAGGTCGATCGTTCCCGCGAGGGTCTGCTCGCCGCCCACTCGGATTCCGAAGGCGCGCAACGGTCCCCTGGTGGCCCACTGTTCCATGCAGCGGCGGATGTATTCCTCGGTGCCGGCCCGAGTGCCCCGCCCCCCGTTCAGCCAGCGCGCCAAGAGGTCGTCCTCGCCAGCCAGGTGGGCGTTGACGTCGGCCAGGCTCAGGGGCGACAGGGTGAGATCACCGACGGTCAGCTTCAGATCACGCATCCGCCGACTCTCGGCCCTTCCACGGTGGCCAGGCAATCCAATATCCAGGTGGTGCCCACCGATTCAACCGTCGACTCGGGTCGGGTGTGCTCGTGGTGCGGAGTTGCTCCGGCGGTGCTGAGCGAACAGGCCGGGTTCGGGCTCGGTGAGGATGCCGACACTGACCAGGGTGTACCCCTGAACCGCCTGGAGCAGGTCCTTCCCTGCGGTGGCGACGTTTTACCTTGGTGTCACGGGAGAGGTGAACGCGAGGCGGCAGGTCGAGTTGACGCACGGGGACGTCCACGCCGGTGAGCACGGTACCCGCGCTCGGTGCTGCCCGAGCCGTGGATGTGCGATGTCTTCCAGGTCGACGGCAGCCTGAGGGACATTCGGGTCCTCGACACGACCCGCGGCGAGTGGATCGCGGTCCGCGAACGCCTGCGGGGGGCCGGAGGCCGCGGCTGCGCTCCAGGACGTGATCAAGCAAACCCGGGAGATGATCACCTCGGGGCGGGCGGCCTGGCGCAGGTCGTGGGCGGCCCGGTTGTCCGGGTTGTCGAGCGCATCCAGCAGACAGTGCCGGCCGGGTCGGCCGTAGCGCCACCACACCGGCCCGAGCAGCCCGTGATCGGCCAGCAGGCAAGGAACGCCGTTGGTTCCAAAGCCACCGGAAGGTTTCCACCAAACACACGAATCGGCTTCGGAATCACGGAAGGATGGACACATGCACCACGACCTCGACGCGCCGGGGCCCGCGAGTTCGAGCACCTGAACTCGCACCTCTCAACAATGGTCACGCCTGTTGACAATCGCAACCGATTCGAAGAATTGCGGCGGGAAAGCGAGGTTGTTGTTCGTCCACACCTGTGGGCTTTGCCACAACGTTTGCGAGCAGAATCTCGGCCAGGCAAACAGCTCGCGACCGCCACTGTTAAGGAATGACAGTGTCACACAATAAGAATCGTTGTGGTAGATTGAGTAGACAACGCCTCGCCATGACGCGCTGCCGTCGCTCCTGAGAGTCAAGTGAGCGCCGTCCAGGCCGCATCCGCCCACATTGCTCGGCACTTCCCAATAGAAATCCGCCGAAGGCAGGCCGTGTTGGCCCGAGGTCGCCGACCTGCTGGCCGTGGCTAAGTAACCAGGCTGAATAGCGGAGAGCCGCGAGTCGGCAGATGCGATCAGCTGGCCGGCCAGCACGTGCAGGGGATTCGACTCATCGAGTTTGAATTGTATGCGCACAAGTGGATGACTGTGCTCGCGGCAGGGCACTTGATCGATTACTTCGACCTTCCCGATGACCTCAGCGGGAAGGTCTATCCATCCACTGTCGCAGGAGCCCGGAGCAAACGCGACGCATTTGTCCTTGTCCGACGCCTTGACCATGCCGGTGTATTGGTGATCGGACCGAAGCTTCCCCTCAGCCAGCGCTGCCACCAGTGCCTCGCCGGAATCAAACCTATTCTCGGCCATAGCGGCTCCTCTCGCGGAGTTCTCAGTCTAGGTCGTGTGGAGGCCCGCAGTCTTCTTCAGCACGTCGGCGATCAGGCAGGCTCGGCCGGGGCTGCGTAGTCGGATCCCCTGCGCAGGTGCGACTGACGCGGGTGCACCGGTCGCCGCGGTGGTGGCCGGTGCTTCGCATGTGCCGTTCCGTGTGCGGGCGGCGGGCCTGGTCTGTCAGGACGGGAACCGGCTGCATCGGGGGTCGCCCCGGTTGCTGCGTGCCGGGGACCGTCACCAGGGATCGGCCGTCGCCCAGGTGGTTGGCGTGGGCCTCCCGCTCGGACGCACTCCGTCCGGAGGCCCCGACTGACTTCCATGCGGGCACCCCGCAGGATCTGGGCGGACCTTGAGGGCTACTGCTGTCGCGATGCCGGTCCGGAAGCGGCAGCGACTGGCGGTCCGGAAGCGGAGGCCCGCCGGGCCGCTCGTCGCACCGATCCGGACGACCGGACGCCCTCACTCCCTCCGGCGCCGGCGCGGGTGTGGCGCCGGCACCGCACGCGCGCCGCGCGATCAGAACGTGCGCGCTGCGGTGACCTGGTTCAGGTGGATGAGGACGTCGTAGGCCCGGCCGATCGCGAGCCGAGGCATCGGGTCGCTGACGTACACCGAGCCGGCTTCGTAGGTGGGGCGGGTGACGTCCAGCCAGTCGCGGGCCACCCGGGGCGCGGTGCGCAGGTCGACGTAGTAGTCCCGGTAGCGGACCCGGTCGAGGGTGTGCTCGTTCATGTCCGGTGTGGCCGCCGGGACGGTGACGGCCTTCCAGTCGTCGGACAGGACCGCGTCGTTGGTGAGGAAGGAGCCGCTGTCGAAGGTGAAACCGATGGCCACGTAGTCGCGACCGTACGCGTCGCGCAGCCAGGAGCCCTGCGGTTTCGGGTACAGGAAGGCGTCGGTGGCCGCGTAGCCGGTGTGCCCGTTGTGTGCCGACAGCAGCACCTTGCCGCCGGTGCGGCGCTGCCACCACGCGGTGTTGTCCGCCATCGCCCGGTCACGAAGCTGCTCCGCGGCAGAGACGGAGGCCGGGTCGGCGAGGTCGAAGGTGGCGAAGGCGAAGGTCTCGGCGATGTTCCGGGCGTGCTGCACGGCCCACGCGTGGGCGTCGTCGCCGGAGTCACCGGCACCGCTCGCCACCACCAGGTCGAGCGCCTGCTGCGCCTTGGCGGCGTTGTCCCGGCGCTCGGCGAGCGGCTTCCGCAGGTAGGCCAGGACGTCGTCGAACGGCCGAAGGCCCGCGTACAGCTGGTCGAGCTGCGGGAGGGCGTCGGGTCGGGCCTCGCGCACGTAGGAGGTGACCCGCTCGAAGATCGGGTCGCCAAGCCTCGGGAGACCGACATCGTCACCCACGAAGTGGACCGGGTTCCGGGGGCGGCTCCGGTTGTGCTCCCGCATCCAGTCGATCAGATCGGCGAACTCCTCACGCTCCCACGGAGTGCCACCCAGGGCGTCCTTGACGAGCCGCCGCGCGTCTCCCGGGCCGCCCTGGACGTACTCGTCGATCTGCAGCCCGCTGCTCCAACTCGTCTCCAGGGCGAAGGTGGTGAAGCCCTTCTCCTCGACGAGGTAGCGGAACAGCCGCTGCTTCATCGCGAAGAACTCGTGCGAGCCGTGGGTGGCCTCGCCGAGACCGACCACCCTGGCGTCGCCGATCATCGAGCCCAGCGCGCCCAGGTCGGCGGCGCGGCCGCCGGGTTCCGTCGTCCGCAACGGCTGGGCGACGCTCTCCAGCGCGCGGACCACGGCGGAGCGCTGCGCCGCCGCCGGGTCCGCGCCGGGGGCGGCGGACGCGCCCGGGGCGGCGGACGCGCCCGGGGCGGCTCCTGCCGTTCCAGGGACCAGCACGGCCGCGGCGGCCACCGCCGCCGTCAACAGTCCGCGCCGCCCGATCCGCTTGTTTCCCGCCATCGTCGCAATCACTCCTCAACTCGACGGAACGCCGATGACCTCGGCGTTCGATGAGTCGATCTTCGCGGGGGCCGGGCCGGTGGTGCGCTGGGGAGGACCGCCGTCTTTCCTGGGGGTAACCCCCCGGCCGGATTCGGAGGCGGGCCCCCCGGCCGGCAACGGGCAGCCGGCCGTTACAGCGCGCGCAGCCTCCGTTCGGCTCCGATCGCCGGCTGCCGCGGGAATGAGCGCCGGCGCCGCTCCCGCGCCCGCCCGCACCGTCCTCGCCCGTCTCCGCCGGCCCGGCGGGGGCCGACGACGCCGGCTCTGCGCCGACCAGGGCATCGGCGTGATCCCGTGGAGCCCGCTGGCGCGGGGCAGGCTGACGCGGGCCCGGGACACCGCCACGGCGCGTGCCGAGACCGACGAGGGCGGCAAGATCCTCTGGGCCCTAGGCACAGCCCTACCGCACCGAACGGGAACGCCGGGACGCTTTCCCCGGCTGGCTCCACACCCACAATCACCACCGCGGACACACCGCACTCGCAGGCAAGCCACCCGCCAGCCCCGTCCCCAACCTCACAGGACAGAACACCCAAACCCTTGGACGGCACGGGGACCGGCTTGCTGGAATGGGGGACGGCCGCTGTCGGAGTCGAAGGGATACGGCGATGACCGAGATCAGGCTGCACGTGTCGGTGCGCGGCCTCACGGACGCGGACCTGCCGTCCTGCGGGTGGGCCGGCGACGCCTTGCACGTGCGCGGGCTCGCCGACCAGATCGGCCGCGCCGAGCCGGGTGAGATCGACTTCCTGGTGGTGTGCACGCCGGTCGGGCTTCCGGTGGCGGTCGGCGGCATCGACTACACGGTCAAGCCCGGCGCTGGCACGCTCTGGCAACTCGGTGTCCACCCTGCCCTGCAGTCCTGCGGGATCGGCACGCTGCTGATCCGCTCCGCCGAGCAGCGGATCGGCGCCCGGGGCCTGACCCGCGCCGAACTCGGCGTCGAGGAGAGCAACCCGCGCGCCCGCGCCCTCTACGAACGCCTGGGCTACCGGGCGTACGGCCGCGAGCCGGACTCCTGGGACGCGATGGCCGAGGACGGCTCGATCCAGCGGTACGAGACGATGTGCACGCTGATGAGCAAGGACCTGGCGTGACGCTGGATTTCGCGGCGTTCGTCGCCGGTGCGATGGCCGACCCGGCCGTCGTCGGGCTCGTTCTCAAGGGCTCCCGGGCCCATGACGGCATGACCACCCGTCACTCCGACGCCGACCTCTACGTCATCCTCGCTGACGACGCGGCGAGCGAGCTGGCCGCGCTCGACGGCTACCGATCCGCCCGGCTCGACCTGGTCGTCACCACCCTCGAACGGTTCCGCCGGCCGGCCGACTGGGAGCGGTACGCCATCGCCCGCTCCCAGGTACTGCTCGACCGCCGCGACGGGGAGGTCACCCGGATCGTCGCCGCGATGGGACGGCTCGACGCCGAGGCGGCCTTCCGGTCCGGCGCCGCCCTGCTGGACGCCTACGCCAACTCGCTCTACCGCTCGGTCAAGAACCATCGCGACGGCAACCCGCTCGCCGGCCACCTCGACGCGGCCGCCAGTGTCGAAATCCTGCTCGACCTGCTCTTCACCCTGGACCGCCGACCGCGCCCCTACAACAAGTACCTGGCCTGGGAGCTGGACCGGTTCCCGCTGCCCGGCTGGGAGAGCGCCGCCCTGCTGGACACCGTCGCCCGGATCACCGCGACCGGCGAAGTGGCGTCGCAGCAGCGGCTCTTCGCCCGGGTCGAGGCGGCTGCCCGGGCCGCCGGCCACGCGGCGGTGCTGGACGCCTGGGGCGAGGACCTGCTACTGATGCGACCCCACCCGGACTCCCCGGCCCACCAGCCCTCCTGACCCTCAGGGCGCCGAGACCTTGGCGCGGCTACTTCGCCCAGCGTCCCGTGGTCGGCGCGATGCCGATCAGGCACTCGACCCACCTGAGCCAAGCCAGCGGTCGAACCGGATGAAGCGGTTCAGAACGCTGAACTGCAGGGAGCTGTCCGGCCGATCACAGAACCGCGTACTGAGGAGAGCTCAGGAGGCCCCCGGACCTCGGGCGGACGACTCGTCGTGGGCTGCGCCCAATGAGCGTGCGGGATGCCTTGCCTGACAGTGAACGGCAGCAGTGGAGCCTTGAACCGTTCGTGACCGTGGGTCCGCTGCGGTTCGGAATGCGTTCGGGCGAGGCAGCTGCTGCGCTCGAGGACGTCCGCGCGGGGCGTGCGCCAGCACGACCCGCACTGGGACGTCGCGTGCCACACCCACTCCGGGGTGGGCCTGAAGCTCTACTACGCGGCTGAGCGCTCGTGCGGCCTCTCGGTCGATGCGCTGCGGGGACCGCAGGTTCTCGCGGACGGCGCGGCATTGGTCGGCCGGATGCCCTCCGTGCTGGAGGACGCGGGCGTCGGCCGCGGCGGCGGCATCGGCGAGACCTCCGACGAAGACCGGGACCAGGTGCTGCGCCTCCGTCTCGGCGCTGCGCAACGCCGCCATCGCCTGGCTGCTGTCCCCGGCCGCCTCCTTCGTGAACGGCGCGACCCTCACCGTCGACGGCGGCGCCGCCACACGGCCCCGGGCACCCTGCCCTTCGCCTACCGGATCGCCCCCCGCGCGCGACTCCGCCGGCTGACCGCTGACTCCAGGCCCCTGCTCCCCGGCCGCCGGCATCGCGGGCGGCCGGGGAACACTGGCCGGTCCACCTTCAGGAGCGGTCTCAGCGACGGACCTTGGTGAAGCAGAGCGTGAAATCGGTGCTGCGGCGGGAGGAGTACCGGATGCCGTAGTCGAACTCCTTGCCGCAGTGCTTGTCCGCGCCGATCAGCCGGTCCGCCGTCTTGTACTGGGCCTCGGGGGAGGTGCAGTCCACGATGGTGGGCTGCGGATCCCCCTCCGGGTCGGCGATCTTGACGCAGTCCCCGATGTTCGGATCGTGCGTCTTGGCCTCCGCCGCCTGCGCGGAGCGCGTCGCCTCCGCCTTGGCCTTGCCGCCGGTGGGGCTGGTGTTGTAGTCCCACACGTACCAGCCGACGCCGCCGAAGACCGCCAGCACGATGCCGACGGACAGCAGCGAGTGCAGCGGACCGCGCCGCCGCGGCCCCGACGGCCCGGCCGGCGGACGCGGCGCGGGCGCGGGCGGCTGACCGTACGGCGGCTGCGCCTGCGGCACGGGCGGCGGGCCGTAGGCGGGCTGGCCCGTGTAGGGCTGACCGCCGTAGGGCTGGCCGGCGGACGGCTGTCCGCCGTACGGCTGCGGGGCCGGCGGCTGCCCGTACGGCTGGCGCGGGTAAGGCGGCGGTGCGGACATGAGCGGGTGACCCCCCGTGGCTGACGAATGCGAATGACCACCTGAACAGTGATCACCGAAGAGTAGTCAGTCGGCGCACCCCGTCGAACCGCCGATCGGCACTCCGGAGAATCCCCCCACAATTCCTGCACTTTGCCCAGCCTTGACCTCCACGGGTGCCGCGGTCGGCGCCGTGGCCACCGGCCCGGGCGCAGCGGTGGCGAGGGCGTTGTGGAGCGCTTCCTACCTCACCCACTGGCCTTACGTCGTCGCCTGGGACCGAGGCCCCGAGTGCGGTGTCCGCGACGGACAGATCACCCGCTGCGCCGACCGGTCACTCGCCCCCGCGCCGCAGCCGGCCCCCCAGCCGTGGAGACTGCCCCACACCCCTGATCACCAGCCGCCGACCGGCCGACCCCCGGTCTTCAACGACACCTTCGTGAGGGAGTTCTCCCATGCCGCGAAGCGCCGGAAGTGACCGGGGAGCCGCGGGAGCGTGGGCGCAGGCGTCATCAACCGCTGGTCGCGGCCCGCGTCCTCGGGCCGCGACCAGCGGTTGATCAGGCGGCTCCTAGCAGGGGCTGAGCCACCCGACCCAGCCCCAGGGGGCGGCGGGGTCCGAGCTGTAGCCGCCGGGCGACGTCCAGCCGAGGTTGCCGTTCCGGTCGTAGAACTTGGCGTGCAGGGCGGCCCGTTGGTTGTTGATCCACGAGCCGGTCCCGAACCAGGGAATGGACACCGGGAAGTTGCACGTGAACAGCGTCAGGACGTCACCGGTGTAGTCGGGGCCGCTGTAAGCGCACACGTACGTGTACGGGCAGGAGGCGGCCAGGCTCATCGCGTCACCCGCCGCTGTGACGCTGCGAGCCTTCTGCTCCCCGGGGAGGGCGAGCAGCAGCTCCCCGCCGTTCAGGGCGATCTTGTTGGCCGAGACCTGGGTGCCGCCGGTGGTGGCCAGGTAGGCGTCGACGCGCTCCTGGAGGCCCTTCGCCTGGGCGTTGGTCAGGCCGAGGTCGTGGGCCTGAGCCGAGAAGTCCGGGGTGGTGGCGGCGCCGGCCGCACTCGCGGTGCCCACCAGTGCGAGGAGGGTCATGACCAGCGCGGCGAGAATCCTCGCGGGCGAGCCGGAGCCGGGGGTTCGGTGCTCTGTCACGGTGTCACCTCTGGGAATCGAAGGATCGTGTCGCGTGCTGGTCACAGCATTGCCGCGCACCGGCGCCCGGGTCTTTGGCGCTGCGTGCGGACTTCCTTGGCACCGGGCGCAGTCGGCGTCCGGCATGGCCGACAACCGCCTGGACGCGGCCCGGCTGCGACCCGGATCATCTCTCTGTGTTCACGTCAACTGAAGCAGGGGCGTGCGGGTCGGCATCCGAGGCGCTGGTGTCGGTCTCCACCGACGGGGTGGTTCCACCGGACCGGTTGGAGTGGTGGAGCTGCCTGATGGAGACCGACGTCATGCCCGTGGCGCTCACCAGCGACCACGAGGGCGGCTTCCGCGGGAGTGCGAGGGCGGTCGACCTGCCCGGCGCCCGGGTGGCGGAGTTCGCGTTCTCCCCGATGTCGGCCCGTCGCGGACCGGCCCAGATCCGGCGCTTCGACCCGGAGCAGTACTACCTGTTCCTGGTGCAGGGCAGCCCGATCCAGCTGGAGCAGTCCCGCAACGTCGCCGGCCTCACGACCGGCAGCCTGGCCGTGTTCGACACCTCCCGCCCGCTGGCGGCCGACTTCTTCACCCGGGACGACCACGGGCACCGGGTCACGCTGATGCAACTGCCCCGGACCGCCGTGCCGCTGAAGGCCGACCGGATGGAGCGTCTGCTGGGCCGGTCCCTCGCCGCCCGATCGCCCGCCGGGGTGCTGCTCGGGCACTTCCTCTCCGGCTTCCTGGAGAGTGCCGGCCACGGCGGCCCGGCAGAGCTCCGCCGGACGGGCGCCATCGGTGTCGATCTGGCCGCCGCCTACTTCGCGGGCCTGCTCGACGCGCACGACGCGCTGCCCGTGGAGACCCGGGAGCAGGTGCTGCTCGCGCGCGTCGACACCTTCATCGAGCACAACCTGGGAGACCCGGAGCTGTGCCCGGCCGTCATCGCCGCGCACCACCACATCTCGCTGCGTACCCTGCACCAGCTGTTCCGGACGCAGCCCGAGACGGTCGCCGCCACGATCCGCCGTCGCCGTCTTGAGCGCTCCCGTGTCGACCTCGTCGACCCGCGGCTGCGCCACCGCACGATCGGGGACGTCGCCGCCCGCTGGGGATTCCGCGCGCACGCGAACTTCAGCCGTGCGTTCCGCACCGCGTACGGCGTGGCACCCAGTGATGTCCGAGGGCCCGATCCGCAGGGACGGGGCGTCGAGGGCGTCAGTCGCCGCGGAGGCGGATGAAGGCGGCAGCGGGTGGCCGGCCGGTGAGGGTGAGTTCGACGTGCAGGGGGGGGTGAGGGCCCCAGCCCTGCCCCCTCGGCCGGGGCCTGCCGGCCCCGCCGGCAGATGTACGGGCCCGGGGCCTGCCTGCCCCGCCAGTGCCGCGCGTGCGGAGCCCTGCCCGACCCCCAACGCCACCACCCGCAGCACGGAACGGGCCCAGAACGGCAAGTGGGCATGGCGAGCCTCCCGTCCACCGGCCGGGGGAAGACGGCGTCGACCGACGGGGACCGCCGAGGGCTGTTCCGGCCACACGGTCGCAGCGCGGGCAGACCCGTGGAGAGAGGTCTGGCGGGTACCAACGAGAGTCCGGCGCAGCAGGCCGCCCTGGCTCTACCGACATCCTGGCGGTGTCCACCCCGCAGACCGTGACCGGATTCGGGCCGCCCGGCGAGTCCGGCCGGATGCAACAACCGGCACTCAAGGCGTTGACCTCGAAAGCCTCGACCCCGGCGTACGGGGTGCCGCAGCGATCCGCACATGCAGTGTCTGCGATCAGTGCATCGGGGAGGTGAACCTCCGCCAGGTCTGGATCTCACGATGGACGTCGGGCGCTGACGTCCTGCCGCTGCTGGTCAGCGCCTGCTCGACCGCCTGTCTTGGAGCGCTGCCCGGCCCGACCGAGGGCTATGTCCGGATGCCGCACACCGGTGGGCCGAGCGTCGACCAGCCACCAGCCGGTCGACGGCCTCGCTAACCCTGTCCGGATACAGGAGGGCCCATGGTTCGGAGACGCCTCTACCGGAAGCGGGAGACAGCCGCCCGCCCGTCGCCCGCTCCGCACACGTCCCGGCGCCCTTCCCGAATCACCTTGACGAAGAGAGGACGACCCAGTGGACGACGAGCTACAGCCCGGTGGCCTCCCGCAGTCGGAAGTTCATCGACTCGACCATGTTCGTGGAGTACACGACCTTCCTTATCGCGGTTGGGAACGCGAGGTAGGCGTGAACTCGCCCCAGGCCGCCCTGCAGGTGCGGACCACGGCCGGATAACGTTCGCCCAGCTCGGAAGCGGCCAGCTCGTCCAGGGCCCGCTCGGCCGCCTGCTCGGTCGGCGCGCCTTAGATCGCCCGCAGCGCCGGCACCAGGGCGGAGTGGTCCCTGCCCAAGGACAGCCGCAGCGAGGCGCGAATCAGGTGGATCACACAGGTCTGCACCGTCGCCCGCGGCCAGGTGGCCGTCACTGCGTCCGGTAGCCCCTTCAGGCCGCCGCAGCAGACGATGCACACGTCCTCGACACCTCGGTTGCGCAGTTCGCTAAGCACCGTCATCCAGGCGGTGGCGCCGTCGTCCTCGGCGCCGACCCACAGGCCCAGAATGTCCTTGCGGCCGTCCATGTCCACCCCGACCGCCACGTCGACGGGCTTCGAACTCACCGATCCGGAGCGGATTTTCACCCACAGGGCGTCGATGTAGATGATCGGCCAAACAGCGTCCAGCGGGTCTGGCACGCTCGGCGGGTCAGGTGGCGGTGAGGGGTGCGTACCGTTCACTGAGCCGGCGCACGTTCCGGACGGTGCGGGGGTCGGTCGCTGCGCGCGGTGGCGTCACCGGGTGCGCCTGGGCGCCGATGACGATGCCGGTCCGGCCCGCGAGGGCTTCGTCGGTGGCGGCGACGATCGAGGACCGGGCGGCCACGGACGCCGGACCCGAGGTGGAGCGGTCGAACTTGCGGCGCACCAGCGGCCACAGCAGTCGCAGGGCCGGTGAGACGATCTTCGGGTCGGTCATGGTGCCGTTGGTCATGTCGGTCGCGGCGCCTCCCGGATCGGCGGCGAAGACGGAGGCGCCCGTGCCCTTCAGTCGGTTCGCCAGGTCGAGCGCGTAGGCGAGGTTGGCGAGCTTGGCGCGGCCGTACCAGTGGAAGCCGTAGTAGCCGCCGGGCGGCTCGACGGCGTCGAAGGCCTTCTTCGCGAGCCCGACCGCGCCCGAGGTCACGTTCACGATCCTGCTCGGCGCCCCGCCCGTGAGCGTGGGCAGCAGCAGTTCCGTCAGCAGGTACGGCGAGAGGTGGTTGACGACGAACGACGCTTCGATGCCGTCCAGGGTCTGTCGCTGCGGGAACATCGCCCCGACGTTGTTGACCAGCACGGTCAGCGGGTCGCCGGAGGCGACGTGCTCGGCGGCGATCCGGTCGGCGAGCGCGCGCACCTGGTCGAGCGAGCCGAGGTCGGCGGGCAGGAACCGTCCGGGATGCGCCGGGTTCGTTGCGTTGATTCGGTCGACGGCCCGGGCGCCGCGGTCGGCGTTGCGTCCGACCACGGTGACCGAGAACCCGGCGTCGGCCAGTCCCAGGGCCGTCTCCAGCCCGATGCCGGCCGTCCCCGCCGTGACCACGGCTGTCTTCGTCATGTGCCCCTCCACCCAGATATTCGGATAGTTCATCCGCTTGCCCGGACGGTAGCACACAACCGGATGAACTATCCGTTTAGAGGGTCGGGCGGCGGGACGGGCAATGCCGGGTGCCACCCGGCGGGGGCGTCGACGACGAGCCGGTCGTGGCCGCGGCGGCGTAGCGACGGCCCGCACCGCTCTGCAGCCGGGGGCTGACCGCAGACGGGCAGCGGTACGCGCGGCCCGGCGATGTCGCACTCGTCGCGGCTGCGCAGCGCCAAGCCGTCAACCAGCGCGGCCCGGCGCAGCCGGAACTCCCGCTCCAGGGAGGCACGCGGGTACTCGCCGCCGCGCCCGAACGCGGTCTGGAGGCGAGCTGCCGCGCAGGTTACGGCCGTGCCCCCTGGGGTGCTCGATGCCGGGGCACGCCCCACTCGCCACCGGCGACGACGGAGCGTGCAGCGGAGTGCCACGGTTCTGACCGGCGGCCGGTGCGGGTGGACTGTCCGTAGCGGATGGCATGGTCGGCCGGATACCCGGATCCACCCCGGGCCCGACGTGCCGGGCCCGGGAGGTGCGGTCGTCGTGGGGATTGTCGGTACAGGCATGGAAGTACAGCCCGGCCGCGCCGGCGGTGGTCCGGTCGTTCGTCAGCGAGGCTGTTCTTGGGCGAGAAGATCATGGCCCCGTCCGTGGCGTAACCGCCGCCCGCAAACCCCGCCCAGCAGGCTCTCGTCCTCGCGATGCCGACCGTCGGCGGCAGCTGCGCCCGGTCGCCGTCAGCCTGCCGATCGGACGCCGACGCGTCCGGTTCTGGCGCTGGTGCTGGTGCTGGTGCTGGTGCTGGTGCTGCCCACGATGATCGCGAGGTTCAGCATGATGTTTCCGGTCGGAGAAGGCCCGGCCGCCGACGAGCGGTGAGGACACGGTCAGGTGGGACGGCGGGCGTGTGGTGAATGGTCTTCGGCGGGAGGCTGCCGCTCCCGCCGAAGGGCTGTCACCCGCGGGCCGGGGCGGTGGTGAAGAAGGCGGTCATCCTCTCCAGGCCGTCGTCGCCGAACATGGTGTTCAGGCTGACGGCGGACTCGGTGGCGGAGGCCTCGCTGCGCGGGAAGAGGGCGTTCTCGTAGGTGGTGAGGGCTGCCTCCGTGTCGCCGGGGTGGGCGGCGATGGCCTGCCCCAGTTCGGCGCCGTCGAGCATGGCGAGGTTGGCGCCCTCACCGGCGAAGGGGGACATCAGGTGGGCGGCGTCGCCGAGCAGGGTCACGCCGGGGACGCGGTCCCAGCGGTGTCCGACCGGCAGGGCGTGGATGCGGCGCGGGGTGATGGTGTCGGCGTCGGCGACCAGGGCTCGCAGGTCCTCGTGCCAGCCCTCGAAGTGGGCCAGGACGGCGGCCTTGGCGGCGTCGCCGTCACGGAAGTCCACGGTGTCCAGCCAGTCCTCGGCGGCCTTGAGCGCGGTGTAGACGTGCAGGCTTCCGTCGGTCTCCCGGTGGGCGAGGAAGCCGCTCCGGCCGCCGAGGCAGAGGAAGAATCCGCCGCCGATGACGGCGGCGCTGCGCGGGTGACGGGTGTCGGCGTCGAAGAGGTCGGTCTCGACGAAGGAGATGCCGGTGTAGCCGGGGGTGGCGTCGGAGAGCAGCGGCCTGATGCGCGACCAGGCGCCGTCGGCACCGACCAGCAGGTCGGTGGTGAGGGTGGTGCCGTCCGCGAAGGACACTTCGTGAGGTCCCCCGTCCAGCGGGCGGGCGCCGGTGGCCTTCCTGCCCCAGCGGACGGTGCCGTCGGGCAGGGAGTCCAGGAGGAGGTCGCGAAGGTCGCCGCGGTCCACCTCGGGCCGGCCGCCGGTGGCGTCGTCCTCCTCGGCCACGTGGACCGTGCCGTCCGGGCCGAGCAGGCGCAGGGCCTGGCCGCCCGGATGGATGATCTTGAGGAAGTCGTCGTGGAGGCCGGCGGCGCGCAGGGCCTGCTGGCCGCTGTCCTCGTGGATGTCGAGCATGCCGCCCTGGGTTCGGGCTTCAGCGGACGCCTCCAGGTCGAAGACGGCCGCCTGGATGCCGTGGACGTGCAGCACCCGGGCGGCGGTAAGGCCGCCCAGGCCGCCGCCGATGATCGCGACGGGGAAGTGCGTGTTCACGGGTGCCTCCGGAAGGTCGTGGTGCCGGGTGCCGACCGGACACGGGGTTGCCCGTGCCCGGCCGTGCCGCTGGATGCTTCGGCCCTCCAACGTAACGAACATGTTCGTTACGAACAAGTTCGTCGAGACTGTGCATGTGAAAAGGCCCCGGGAGCACAGTGCCCGGGGCCGGATCGGAAAGGGGACGCTCAGTCGGCGCCGGGCGGAAGGGGAGTGTGGGTGATGCCGTTGACCAGGACGTCGAAGCCCCAGGCCAGACGGTCCTCGACAGTTCCAGCGAGCAGGGCCGGCATGTGCGCGCTGATCATCGGGTGGGTCGCCTCATCCACGGCGCTCACGGCCTGCGTCAGCGCGTCCCAGTCCTCGCGCGAGGCCGGGTCGCGCTGCTGGGTGCCGTGCTCGGCGGCGGTGGCCGTGGCATGCAGCAGCAGGTTGTCGACACCCCAGGCCACCTGCCCCCGGGGCGCGCCGCTACCGAGCAGCAGACCGAGGACGCGTTCGACCAGGCGCAGGTAGTTCTCGCCGCTGGGGCGGGCCACCAGAGCCGAGCGGGCGAGCTGTGGGTGCTCGAACAGGACCCGGGTGTAGGAGGAGAGCACCGCGAAGAGCCGCTCCCGCCAGCCCTCTCCCGCCTCTCCGTCGGCCAGGTCGACCTCGCCCAGGAGCGCGTCCAGGACGGCCGCGTGCAGTTCTGCGGTGTTGGCCACGTAGACGTACAACGACGCGGGGCCGGTGTCCAGCTCCTGGGCGAGCCGGCGCATGGTCACCTTCTCCAGCCCCTCCGCGCGCATGATCCGCATGGCCGTCTCCACGATGCCGTGCCGGGTCAGAGCGGGCTTCGCGGGGCGCTCACGGCGGCTGACCGGCTCTCGTTTCACGTCCATACCCTGATCGTAACGAACACGTTCGGGATCGGCGCCGGCCTCCAGCGCGGGCGGCGAGCCGGGTCTTGAGGAGCACGTTCAGGCAGGTCGAGTCACAGAAGCCCAGGCCGGCGAGGTCGACGACCAGCCGGGGCGGTCGCTCGGCCACGGCACGCGCAAGCGCGCTCTCCAACCGCTCCCGCTGGTCGCGGTCGACTTCGCCGTGCAGGTGGAGGATCCGAGCGGTGCCCTGGATGGTCGTGGAGGTGATCCGCAACGGCGGCACGGGGACACGGTGTTCTCGAAGCGTGTGCCGTGCCGGGGGGACTGGCCGGGGGCGGCGGCCAGGTGCGGCGAATCACCGTTGGTTCACTGCTTGATGTGAGCGACTTCCTTCAGGCACAGGAGTTGGGAGGCATCCAGCACCCGTTTCGAGTAGAGCTGCTGACCCGGGAACTGCGTGGCGCAGTCGTCGACCGTCTTGCTGCCGTCCATGAGTTGGGTGATCTCCATCACCGAGGTGTAGGGCTTCAGGAGGTACTGGGCGTCGCACTGCACCCCGAACATGACGTCGACGGACTTGGTCCCACCGCTGTTGTCGTTCCCGTACAGGCATTCGCCGACGCGGAACATCCGGCTCAAGCAGAGCGAGACGGGGTCGACGTCCCCGCGGGAGTCCCATTCGACCTCGCCGTCGCGGCTGAGCGCGGTGCAGCGGCCGGCACCAGCGACTACCTGCGTGACCTTGTAGTGCGCAGCGGAGGAGTCGCAGGGCTGCTCGTGGGGGTCCGGTTCGAGGTCCGCCTCGCTCGGACTGCTGAACGTCGTCGTCCGGGCGTCGATGCACTGGCCGGGTTTCAGGCCGGCGAACAGCTTGGCTCGGGCGTTCTGAGTCGGCGCCGGGGGTGGAGACGTCGTCCGGACGGTGGTGGCGGGCGGGGCGGTGGCCGGTGCCGAGTCTTTGGCCGTGGTCACCGCCGAGGATGACGGCCGCAGGACCACCATCGCCGCGATGCCCAGGGCCAGTCCGAGCACCGCGGCCACGAGCGCGATCAGGCCGGCCCGGCCGCGTTTGGGATTCTGCTCTCCGTCATGGCCGCCCACGCTGTCGCCGTGGTCGGGCGACTGCGGCTTCGGCTTCGGCTTCGGCTTCGGCTTCGGCAGTACTTTCGTGGTCTTGTTTGCCTGCGCCGCCAGCATCGCCCGCGCCTCGGCGACGTCCGGACGCTGGTCCGGGTCCTTCGTCAGCAACGCCCGTATCACCATGGCCAACGGGCCTGCGTGCACCGGGGGTTGCGGATCCTCCAGCACGACAGCGGTCATCACCGCTGTCGGAGTCGCTCGTGCGAACGGCGACGTCCCCTCGACGATCTCGTACAGCGTGACGCCGAGTGCGAACAGGTCGCCTGCGGGTAGGTCCTTGCCGTTCAGACGCTCCGGAGACATGTACGGCAGTGTGCCGAGCAGGACCGCCTGTGTCGTGTTCGTGTGCGCCTTCGCGATACCGAAATCGGTCAGCAGCACCGTGCCGTCCTCGGCGAGCATCACGTTCGCCGGCTTGACGTCGCGGTGCACGATTCCGGCTGCGTGTGCCGCTCCCAGTGCGTCGAGCAGGCCGGCCGCGATCCGCGCCGCCTCACCGTGGGGGATGCGCTTCCGCGCGCGGAGTTCCTCGGCGAGCGTCCGCCCCCGCACCAGACGCATCACCAGCCAGGGCAGGCCGGCGTCGACCACCACGTCATGCACCGTCACGACGTTCGGATGGTCGCGCAACCGGGCCGCGTGGCGAGCCTCCGCCTCGGCCTGATCGACGGCCACCTGGCGCTCGTCGGGCGTCGCGGCCGGATCCAGCAGCACCTTCTTCAGGGCGACCTCGATGCCGAGCTTGTCGTCGGCCGCGCGCCAGACCTCGCCGAACCCGCCGGCGCCGACTAACTCCAGCAGCCGGAACCGGCCCGCGATCACCACCCGCTTCGACATGACACATCCCCGATCGGCCTTGTGGCCCCCGCTCCACCCCGACCGCGCCAGCGTACCGATTCGTTGGCCGAGGACCAATGGTTCTGGTGATGCCCACCGGAGTCCGGCGCCGCCCGTACCCGGCCGTCCGGCAGGGCAGGCGGCGGGCGTCCGGGTGGGCGGGAAGAGCAGAGGGAAAGTCCCCACAGCAGCACCTGGTGACCGCCCGCGCCGGTGCCTGCTCGGACTCGCACTCACGCGCTACGTACTGCGATTCCCCGAGAGCGTGGACCTCTCCCCCGAGCAGATCGTGGACTGGCTCGGACCCATGCTGCAGCGCTACCTCACGGCGCCGACACCGTAGACGGCACCCGGCACGGCGTCCGGAGCGACCGGAGCGCGACCCGCTGGGCGCAACAGCGCCGCCCAGGCCGCCCGTCAGCGGCCCGGGACGGCAGGAGGATCCCCGGCGGGCACGCAGCGGCGCAGAGCAGGCGGACGGCGTGGCGTCGGTGACGGCCGGCCAGTTTGCGGAGCCCTGCCACCGGGGCGGCGAGCCGGGTATCGGGCCTGCACGACCCGACCACCCGGCACTCGCCCACCTCGGGGTGCCCATGGCGCCACGCGCTCCTGCGCGCCGATGTCCTGCGGTACGGGCTGCCCGGCCACCGGCACCGCCCGCCTTCCGGCCTCGGCGCGTGCGGCGGGGCCGCGACGGGTCGGCCCCGCCGCGGCCCCGCGGATCACTGCCCCGTACACCCTTCCCGGCTCAGCCGCCCAGCGGGCGGAGGGCCGAGTCCAGGGGGTCGAGCGACCAACCGCCGCCGCCCGGACGGCAGCTGAGCGCGGTGTCGGCCGTGTCGGCCGCATTGGTGCCGGTGTTGAAGTTGGCGTTCGGGGTGTTCGGCAGCACGCCCATGTAGTACATGCCGGCCGACGTCCACACGCACTGGTGCAGGTTGAGGAAGCGGTTGCCGGCCAGGTCGAAGGACTTGACGGCGGAGTTGGCGAGCGTCAGCGTCCAGCCGCCCCCGCCCGGGCTGCACCGCAGCACCGTGTCGGGCGTGTCGGAGACGTTGGTACCGGCGTTGAAGTTGACGTTCGGGGTGTTCGGCAGGATGGCCGTGTAGTGCTGGCCGGCCGAGAAGTACACGCACTGGTGGACGTTCAGGTAGCGGCCGGCGGCGAGGTCGAACGCCTTCACCGCCGAGTTGGCGGGCGCCGGCATCCAGCCCCCGCTCCCCGGACCGCAGGAGAGCGCCGTGGCGGGCGCGTCGGAGACGTTCGTCCCGGTGTTGAAGGACGTGTCGGCGGTGTTCGGCAGCAGGTTGGTGTAGTGCCCACCGGGGCCGTAGTACACGCACTGGTGGATGTTCAGGTAGCGCGCGGCGAGCCGCGGCCCCGGCGGACCCGCCACGGCGGTGCTCCCCAGGACGAGGGCGACGGCCCCCGTGACCGCCGCCACGATGATCGAGAATCTACGCATGGTGCACTCCTCCCGAACCCACGCCCACCCGTCAGGGCGTGCACGCACCAAGCTAGTGGGGACCGGCGGGTGGGTGTTCGCGATCGCACATCGGTAACCCATTCGGCCGAATTGAGCGGATGATGCGCCTGTCAGATCGGAGGACCGCCGCACCACCGTCTCACGACGCCCGCCGCGTGGGCGCCTACACCGCGCCCCGCACGCCCCCGTCCACGCACGACATGCGCTGCGACCGTCACGAACACTCGTAGGCCGATCAGCCCCGGGGGCCGCCTCCACGCAGACCCGCCGTCCCCGCCGAGCTCAAGCCACGCTCGGCGAGGGCGGCGGGAACCGCGAGGAGCGCGAGGGCGGCGGGAACGGCGAGGAGCGCGGGGGCGGCGCCCGGGGCGAGTGGCGCCTGCTGACGGCGTGCCACGGCTTCCGCAAACGGCCGCACGTGTCGGAGCCGAGCCGATCGGCCGGCCAACCCCGCGCCGTACACCCTGCCCGCCCAAGAGCGGTGGCAGCGTCGCACCGGCCTTCCGCGCCTCGTCGGTCGACGGACGTGTCGCGGTGCCCCGGGTGGTGCCCCGGGTGGTGCCCGGCGATCGGCCTGGGCGAGACTCCCACCCATGAGAGTCAGATGCCTGGAGATCATCCATCCCGACGGCGACTTCCCTGTTGCCGAGTACCACGGGATTCGTGTGGGCGGCATCTACCCGGTCCTGGAGCTGGTCACCTACGACATCGACTGCCAGATCCGTGTCCTCGGCCCGGACACACCCGACCCCGGACTCCTCTGGGACCCGGTCGGCTTCGAGACGGTGGACACCCGCGTACCGCCCGGCTGGACCCTGGCCATCGCCGACGGCCGTACCCGCCTCGCGGACGCCCGCTGGCAGCGCCCCGGGTTCTGGAGCGACTACCACCGCGGCGACCCACGGGCCCGGGCCGACTACGAGCACGTGAAGCGCCAACTCCTCACGACTGCCCGGCAGTCCGAGAGCTGACCCCTACCGGAACCGTCCGGACCGGCCGCCCCCGATCCGGCGGGCTCGCCGCTCGCGAGCAGGAGGTGCTCGCCCTCGTGGCCGAAGGCCGCTCCAACACGGAGGTCGCGGCAGCGCTGGTCCTCTCGGGCACCGCCGTGAGCAAAGCACGTGGCGAACGTCTTCGTGAAACTCGGCATGCCCCCGACGAGGACAACCGTCGGGTGAAGGCCATCCTGACCCGGTTCGAATACAACCAGTCAGGATGATGACGGCCTCCTACCGGCAGCGGGCCGCTTCGACGTCCGGCAGTGCGGTGGCGGTGGCGAGGTCGGGCAGCACCGTCGAGCTCGCGGGGGTTGGGCGCCTGCCGTTGAAAGGCGCGGCGGGGTGGAGCCGGACCGAGTGCCGCCGTGGCAGGGGGGCGAGGCGCCGTGGCGGGCTCGGGGCCCGGGCCGTCATCGGCCTCGGCGCAGTTCCCGCACGCATTCCGCGACGGCGCGCAGGATGCCGGCGCGGTCCTCGGAGGCGGTGTCCTTCAGCGCGAGGCCGGTGATGGTCACCAGGGCGATCTCTCAGTCCTCCACCCCGGCGCCGGCACCGGGTGCACCGTCGCGTGCCCACAGCGCGGCGCGGGCCGCCTCGGCGAGGCGGTGAGCGTCCTCCAGTGCCTCGTCCAGTGCGGGCAACCGGGGCAGCACGTGCGGGCCGACCGCCTCGATGGCCAGTTCGGCGTCCCTCGCGGCCTGCGCCGGATCCTCGGCGAGGACGGACTCCCCGCGGTGGACGCGGAGGAGTGCCACGGCGTGGCGCCCCGACAGCGTGCTGTCGTCGTGGGGGCCGAAGACGCGTTCCTGGTGCGGCCGCAGGGTCTCGGCGAGCTTCAGCGCCCGCTCCGTATCGCCCGCGGTGGCGTAGGCGTTGACGAGGTTGCCGGCGGAGATCAGGGTGTCGGGGTGGTCCCGGCCGAGGATCCGCGACCGGAGCGGGAGGACGTGCTCCGCGATCGCGACGGCCTCCTCGTGGCGGCCGGTCCTCCGGCACGACACCGAGAGGTCGGCGAGGGCCTTGAGGGTGTGGGGATGCTCGGGGCCCTGGACCCGGTGCCGGTCCGCCACGGCCCGCTTCCGCAGGACGAAGGCTTCCTCGTCCCGCCCCGTCGCGGCGTACGAGGAAGCGAGGGAGACCCGGACGGCAATGGTGTCGGGGTGGTCGGGCCCGAGGATGCGCTCGGAGACCTCCAGCACCTTCTCCTCGATCTCCATCGCGTCCCCCAGCCGCCCGGCCTGGGCGTAGCTGGAGGCGAGGCTCGCCAGTGCGATGAGCATGCGGGGGTGGTCGCCCGTGCCGAGCAGGGTCGCGAGTTCCATGACGACCCGTTCCTTCAGGACGAGTGCTTCGTCGTGCCGCCCGTTGATCTCGTAGGCGAGGGCGAGGTTGTTCCGCGCGTTCACGGTGTCGGAGTGGGACGGGCCCAGGACCCGTTCCCTGACGGCCAGGACGTGCTCCTTGAGCGTGATCGCGTCACCCTCGTAGCCGAGGTCCGTGTAGGAGCCGGCGACGGAGGCGAGGGCAACGAGGGTCTTGGGGGAGTCGGCGCCGAGGAGGCGCTCGAACTCGACCGCGACCCGCTTCCGGAGGGCGAGGGCCTCCGCGGCCCGGCCGGCCAGCGCGTAGGCGGCGGCCAGGTTGGCCTGTGAGGCGAGAGTGCGCTCGTCCTCGGGACCCAGTTCCGCCGTGTCGGCCTCGGCCTCCCGCGTCCAGTGGTCGACGGCTTCGGCGTGCAGACCGGCACCGAGGAGACTCAGCCCGGCTCTCTCCCGCAGCGCGAACCCCGGGAAGAGCCGGAGGACCTCCGGCCCGACCGTGTCACGCAGGGTCTCGGTGTTGGCCCGGAGGCAGGCGGCGAGGCGGTGGTCGAGGTGGTCCTCCTCCGGCCAGAGCCGGTACAACGCGAACATCACCGCGGACCGGACGGGGGTCGGGTCCGGGGTGGTGTCCCGGGCCGCGCGGGCGGTCAGGGCGTGGATGGAGACCTCACGGTGGGCGGCCACCGCGCCCCGGTGCGGAACGTCGACCCCGGCCGGGTAGTTGCCGATCAGGTTGTAGGTGTGCAGCACGGCGAGGACGGTGAGCGCCTCGTCGGCGCTGACCGGCGGGGGCTCTCCCGGTTCTGCCGGCTCCGCGTCGGAGCCGCCGCCGGGTGCCGCCGGACCGGGCACCGCTGCTCCGGCGGAGCGCTGCTCCGTGGCTCGCTGCTTCGTGAGGTAGTCGGTCACCGCCCTGGTGGTCCAGAGTTCGCGGGGGTGTCCGGCCGGGTCCAGCAGGCCCGCCAGTCGGACGGCCGGGACGGCGAGGCCCTTGGGCTCGGTCTGCTGGGCGGCGTCCAGCGAGATCAGCAGCGCCGCGGCGACGGGCCGGCCGTACAGCTCGGTGTCCGCCTCGGGCGGCAGCACCGAGTCCAGGGTGCGGGTGCGCTCCCGGAAGATCTCCAGGTAGGCCGAGCAGGTGCGCTGCTGGTTGACCATGTAGGCGGCGGCGTGGGCGAGGGCGAGCGGCAGCCGCCCGAGCGCCTCGGCGAGCTCCTCGGCCTGCCGGTCGAGCAGGTAGGGGTAGCCGGCGGTGGTGAGGCGCTCGCGGAGGTAGGCGACGGCCTCGGCCGCGTCGTAGACGTCGACCGGGACGACGGCCCGCCCGCCGCCGGACGCGTGGGCGCCGCGCTGGCGGGTGGTGGCGAGGACCCGGCCGTTGCCACGGCGTGACCTCCCGGGCCACACCGGCCCGGTGGCGGTGAAGTCGGTGACGTCGTCGAGGACCACGAGCCAGCTGCGCTCGGTGCTGCTGAGCCAGTTCAGGAAGAGCCGGGCGTCCTGTGCGACGCGGTCGGGGGCGTTGGTCGCGCCGGGCAGCTGGACGGCGGTCGCGGCCTCGGCGTACGCGAGCAGGACGGAGACCGGGTCGGCTGCGGCCGCCCAGACGACCACGTCGACGCCGTCGTCCAGGGCCTGCCAGGCGTAGTGCGCGGCCAGCTGGCTCTTTCCGACCCCGCCGCCCCCGGCGAGGACCTGGGAGAGCACCACCGTCTCGCTCCCGGCCCGTACCCGGTCGATCGCCTCGCGCACGGCGGTGCGCGGCTGGAAGGCGCTGGCCAGGATCGGGATGACGCCGATGGACAGCGGCCACTGCGGCGGAGCGGGCGACGGCAGCCGGACGGTGACGGTGCCGCCCTGGATCACCGGGCCGTTGACCGTCGAGTTGTGGATCGCGTTGACGACGGTCGTCCGGCTCTCCGCCTCCGTGCCGTCCCCCGACCGCTGCGGCGGCGTCACTTCGTCCATGATCTGATCCTCCGTCAATTGGTGTGACGGAGCACATCCTTGCGCGGGACACCGCCGATCGGCACGGGTTCGGCCGAACTCGCCCCCCGCACCGCGGCCTGCCGCGCGGGCGGGCCGACGGCGCCGGGGGGCGGGGGTCCGCGCGTAGGCCAGCGCGTGGGGCCGGGGCCGTCCGGCAATGCATCGGCGGTGCGCCGGTTGCTGCGGCGCAGGTCCACGCCGTGGTCGGCCACTCGACGGCCCGCCCCGGCGACGCACACGGCGACGGACTCACGTAGCCTTGGCCGGCGACGACAAGATCCATGACGCCTCCGACCGAGGTGGGTGAGGAACTGCTGTGCCCCTGGTTTCTGTGGTGATGCCGGTTCACAACTCGGTTGCCACCGTCGGCGCCTCGGTGCGCTCCGTGCTCGCGCAGACGCACGCCGACGTCGAGCTGCTGATCACCGACGACGCGTCCACGGACGGCTCCATGGACCTGTTGCGGGACCTGGCCCGCCAGGACGAACGGGTGCGCCCGGAGTCCGCGCCCGGGCAGGGCGGCGCGGCCAAGGCCCGCAACCTCGCCCTCGCACGGGCGCGCGGCGAGTACGTGGCCTTCCTGGACAGCGACGACATGTGGCTCGCGGAGAAGCTGGAACGGCAGCTCGCGTTCGCCGCCGACGGCGATGCCCCGTTGACGTTCACCTCCTACTACAAGGTCGACGGCGACCACGCCGGCGAGGCCTGCGACTTCACGCCCAACGGACGGGTGATCGAGGCCAGGGATCGCGTGACCTACCGGGACATGCTGGTGCAGGACCACATCGGGGCCCTGACCGCGATGTACGACCGGAGCCGGCTGGGCACCCGGCTGATGCCGGACATGCCGAAGCGGCAGGACTACGCGCTGTGGCTGGCGATCATGCGGGACGGGCACCCCGCCCGGGGGTTGCGCGAACCGCTGGCGATCTACCGGTCCGGCCGGGCGGGGTCGCTGTCCTCGAACAAGCTGTCGCTGGTCGAGCACAACTGGAGGCTCTACCGCGATCACGAGCAGCTGTCGCTCCTCCGGTCCACGCGGGCACTGGCCGGGGCGGCCTGGCATTCGGCGCGGAAGGCGCGCGTGTAGAGGACGGCGCGGCGCCCGGCGGCGCTCACCCCCGGGTGGGGACGGATCCGTCGGGCGCACATCGTCGAGTACATCCTGCGAGGCCCCGGCGGCTCAGCCCAGCTCCCCGTGAGCTGAGCGGACCTCCGGGACGTCGTGGAGACGTTCACCGACACGGCACGACGGGCCCTGAACACGTAGGGCCCGATCCGGCGCCGCCACGAGGAGGCGGAGGGTCGGCGGCGGTCACCACGCGGTCACCGCTTGCGCGCCAGGGTCACCCCGTCGCGGACCGTCAGCATCACGGCGTCCACCCGGTCGTCCGCCGCGATGAACTCGTTCAGCCGGCGCATCGCCAGGTGGTGCTCCTCCTGGTAGGCCGGGTCCAGGGATCGGCCGCCGAGCAGGACGTTGTCGAGGACGACCACGCCGCCCGGGCGCAGCCGGCGCAGGATCTCCTCGTAGTACGCGGGGTAGCTCTGCTTGTCCGCGTCGATGAAGGCGATGTCGATGTGCGGCTCGTCCGGCAGCGCCCGGAGGGTGTCGAGGGCGGGGGCGATCCGCAGGTCGATCCGGTCGGCCACGCCGGCGCGCTCCCAGTGCTCCCGGCCGATGGCGGTCCACTCGGCGTTGGTGTCGCAGGCGAGCAGGCGGCCGCCCTCGGCCAGGCCGCGGGCGATGCAGAGGGAGGAGTAGCCGGTGAAGACCCCGACCTCCACGGCGTACTTCGCGCCCAGCATCCGCACCAGCATGGTGAGCAGCGCGCCCTCGTCGGCCGAGACCTGCATCCAGGCGGCCCGGCCGGTGGCTTCCCTGGTCCGCTCGGCGAGGTCGTGGAGCACCTGGTCGGCGGGGGTGCAGTGGCGCAGTGCGTACCCGTCGACCAGCGGGTGGATCGGCTCCAGTTCGGCGCCGTCGACCGGCGTGTTCCACTCGACGGTGAGCTCCTCCTGGGTGGCGAAGCGCACCAGGTGACGGGTGACCAGGTCCTGGACCTGGCTCAGCGCCTCGGCGTCGGCCGCGGCCGCGATCAGTTCCAGCTGTCCCGGACGGGCGGTCATGACGCAGTTCGCGCCGTTGCCGAGGGTGACGGTGCCGCGGTCCTCGGCGTCGAGCGTGGTGCCGGTCTTGTGGCCCAGGTGGGAGACGAGCTGCTTGAGGTAGCGCTCGGGGCGGTCGGTGGTGACGTGGGTGATGGACAGCGGCATGGGGTTCCTCTCGCAGGGGTGGTGCGCTGGGGCGCGTGATGCGGGGCGGGCGCGCGAGGTGGAGCAGGCGTGTGATGTGGAGCAGGCGTGTGATGTGGAGCCGAGTCAAGCATCGATGATCATCGACGCTTTCGCCGGGCCAGATTCTCCGTGCCCAGCTCGACGTTTGTCAAAGCGTCGGGATTTATGGACACTTTTGACATGGCAGACGACGACCGCCCGCCGCCACTGGTCATCCAGTCGCCGGCCCAGTTCAAGGCCCTCGGGCACCCGCTGCGCCACCGCCTGGCCAACATGCTGCGTCAACGCCCCGCCACCCTGCGACAGTTGGCGGAGGCGCTCGGCATGGCCAAGGGGACCCTCGGCTACCACGTACGAGTGCTGCGGGAAGCCGGGCTGGTCGAGCTCGCCGAGAGCCGCCAGGTGCGCGGCGGCACCGAGCAGTACTTCGGACTGGTCAGCAAGGGCTTCGCCTTCCAGGAGGGCGAGACGATGGCCGCCGGCTTCCTCTACAACTCGGCCCTCGCCGAGATGCGCCCCGCACCGCCCGGCCAGGCCGAGCACACCGAGCTCCGCCACCTCTGGCTCACCCCCGAGCAGGCCGCCCTGGTCGCCGACCGGGTCCGCGAGCACGCCGCCGAACTGCAGAAGGCCGGGGTGCGGGCAGCACAACTGGGCGCGGGCGAGAGTCCGACCGCGGAGGCCTACGGCTTGCTGGTCAGCCTCTTTCCGGCCGACATCCCGAGGTTGGGGCCGGACGACGGGAGGTGACCGGTCGCCTTGACGGGGCTCCGTCCAGGAGCGCGCGCGGTGGTCACCGGGCTCGCACGCCTGGCGACCACCGCCGCGCCGTCGTTATCGACGCCGACCCTGCGACAGGCCACCCTCGTCTCCGCGTAGCGCCTGGGCCCGAGCCCGTGGCCGAGGCGGCGCCGGCGGCCGAGGGGATCGCCGGCAGCAGCTCCGACTCCGGTGCCGGAGCCGGAGCCGGAGCCGGAGCTGACGAGAGCGCGCCCGTTGCCGGTCGGTCCGGCTGGTAGCGTCCGCGGTTCGGGGGCCGCCGCGCGGACGGTGCCGCCCCCTCTCCCCCTTCGAGGACAGTGAGGTTCGGCAGGAATGCGCAGGGCGACCCTTTCACGGCCCGGGTCGGACCGGTGCTGACCGGCCCGGGCCAACTGCTCGGTGCCGAGCTCGACGGGCGGTCGGTGGTCATCCGGCCGGGCTCGACCCGGGGCCGGGGCTTCTCGGTGTACGACGCCGAAGACGCTTCCCTGGTAAGGGAGTTCGCGCTCGGCGCGGGCTTCATCGGCGGCCCGCTCTGCCGGATGCACGTCGACGCCGGCGGCGAACGGCCGGTGCTGGTGCTCTTGGATCAGTTCCGGGGACTGCGCGGGACGCTGTTCCAGATCGACCTGGCGACGGGCGAGCGGGTCTGTCCCGACACCTGGGGCAAGCGGCGCAAGCCGTGGGGCCGGACGTGGCCGCGGATGTCGGCGGTGGTTCCCCATCTCGGCCCCGACGGGCAGCGGAGCCTGCTGCTCGGGTGGAGCGACGGGCGTGTGGAGCCGGTCGACGCGGCGACCGGGGAGGCCGCGGGGCCCCTGATGCGCGGTACCGGCCGCAGGGAGGTGTGGTCGCTGGCCGCGTTCACCGCGGCGGACGGCACGGCCCGGCTGGCCGGCGCGGACGCCGACGGGCTGCTGCGGGTCTGGGACCTGGCGACCGGCCGACCGGTCGGCGGCCCGGTCAAGGCGCACAACGGGCCGATCTCCCGCCTCGTCCCGTACCCGGCGGACGGCCGGATCCTGCTGGCCACCGGCGGTACGGACCACTCGGTGCGGATCTGGGACCCGGAGACCAGGACGCCGCTCGGCAGGATGATGGTGCAACCCGAGAACACGCTGGGCCTGTGCGCCTATCAAGTGGGCGGCCTGGCCGTGCTGGCGGTGGCCTCGGACCGCCTCTACCGGTACGACGCGCTCACCGGGCAGCCGGTGGGCGAGCCGGTCGACGGGTGGGAGGACGACGCCTGCACGGGGGTGTGCACCGTCCGGGTGGGCGACCGGGTCGCCCTGTTCGCCGCGGACGAGATCGACATGCGGCGCCTCGACGGTGCCACCGGCGAGGAGTGGCCCGCCGGGACCGCGTGAACCCACCACCGGGGTGCCCGAGCTTCGGCGTCCGGTACCCGGCGAGGCTTCCCCGGAAGCCCGGGTGACGGATGGCGACGCCCGAGGTCCGCTCCGCCCTACCGGGCCCCGCGGCCGGGGGCCGGGGTACGCGGTCGTAGGCGCTCGCCCTGCGGCCCGAACATGACCAGGTATTCGACCGGTCCGCCGGGTCCGGCGTTCGCGACCCCGTGGGCGGTGCGGGTGTCGAACTCGACCACCTCCCCGGCGCTCAGGACGAGGTCCTGCTCGCCGAGCGCCAGCCACAGCCGCCCGTACAGGACGCAGAGCCATTCGTACCCGTCGTGGGAGACCTGGCGCGGCCGGGCCGGCGGCGGCGCATCGACGGGCGGCAGCACGTGCTTGTGGGCGTGCAGGCCCCCGACGTAGCGGGTCAACGGCAGCACCGCCTTGCCGTCACCGGGACGCTGCGGCATCGGGATGCGCGATCCGGGCGCGGTTCCGGGCGCAGGGCTGGGTACGGTGCCGGGCGCGGTGCCGGCCAGCTCGTCCAGGGAGACGTCGTACGCCTTCGCGAGCCGCAGCAGCGCCTCCAGGGTCGGCTTGCGCCGACCGGTCTCGATCCGCGACAGCGTGCTCAGCGAGATGCCGGTCGCGTGGCTGACGCCGGTGAGCGTGGCGCCGCGCTGCTCGCGCGCGGTCCGCAGCCGCGGGCCCATGGCCGCCAGCGCGTCAGCCACGACGTCGTCCGTCACTGGCGCCCCACTCCCTCCAGCCGTGCCGTCTCCACCGCCCTGTCCTGCCAGTTTGCCAGAATGACAAGGGTGCTCGCGTCGGGCGGCCGCCGCGTCGCAAGATCGGTGGGAAACCGCGGCCGACCGTGAACCGAGGAGAAGCCATGCACCAGCCCGCGCCGTCCACCGACCTGCGCCACCGCACCATCGAGGCGCCCGCCGGCCGCCTGCACCTGGTCGAGCAGGGCACCGGACCGCTGGTCCTGCTCGTCCACGGCTTCCCCGAGTCCTGGTACTCGTGGCGCCGCCAGCTCCCGGCCCTCGCGGCAGCGGGATACCGGGCCGTGGCGCTCGACGTGCGCGGCTACGGCCGCTCCTCGAAGCCGGCCGCGACGGACGCCTACCGGATGCTCGACCTCGTGGCGGACAACGTCGCCCTGGTGCGCGCCCTGGGCGAGGAGCGGGCGGTCGTCGTCGGACACGACTGGGGCTCCACCATCGCGGCGACCTCCGCCCTGCTCCACCCCGAGGTCTTCCGGGCCGTCGCACTGCTGAGCGTCCCCTACGCGCCGCCCGGCGGCCCCCGCCCCACCGACGTCTTCGCGCAGATGGGCGGCGACCAGGAGTTCTACGTCTCGTACTTCCAGGAGCCCGGCCGGGCCGAAGCGGAGATGGAGCCCGACCTCCGGGGCTGGCTCGCGGGCTTCTACGCGGCCCTGTCCGCCGACACCATGCCCACCGAGGGCGAGCCCGACCCCCACTTCGTGGCCCGCACCGGCGGCCGGCTGCGCGACCGCTTCCCCGCCGGCAAGCTGCCCGCCTGGCTGACCGAGGCCGACCTCGACGTGTACGCCGGGGAGTTCGAGCGCACCGGCATGACCGGGGCCCTCAACCGCTACCGCGCCATGGACCGCGACTGGGAGGACCTCGCCCCGTACGCCGGCGCCCCGATCAAGCAGCCGTCCCTGTTCATCGGCGGCGCGCTCGACGCCTCCACGACCTGGATGGCCGACGCGATCGACGCCTACCCGGCCACCCTCCCCGGCCTGGCCTCCGCCCACATCCTGGACGGCTGCGGGCACTGGGTCCAGCAGGAGCGCCCCGAGGAGGTGAACCGCCTGCTGACCTCCTGGCTCGCCTCCCTCCGGGACTGAACCGTCGGACGTTCCGGCCGGGCTCCGCCGCAGGAGAACCCGGCCGCGGGGAGGCAGGGCGAGCCTGTCCCGCCCTACCCGTCAAAGAGTGTCAGTCGCCGCGAACTCCCCCGTCAGGCCTGCGCGGGCCAACGCCCGGACGATGGCCGGCCCGTCCGACGAATCCCGGTCCGACGACCGGTCCGACGAGTCATCGTGGCGGTCGGTCGGGACCAACCGGTCAAGCAGCTTCTGCGGTTCCAGCCGGTAGGCCTCCGCGTCGGCCAGGAGGCTGTCGGCGCTCGCCCCGCCGACCGTGCGGTCCAGGTTGACCGTCAGTTCGGCCAGCACCTCGTCGCGGTCGATGAACGAGCTCATGCCGCAGTCCAGGCCGTCGTCGTCGAGGTCGTCCGGGTACGGCGCCCGGGCCCAGGCGCCGTTCTCGTACCAGTAGACGCACCCGATCTCGTAGGCTCCGATCCGGTCCCGCAGCTCCTCGTACGGCAGCCAGTCCGGGCCGCCCGCGAGCACGTCGATCGCCGGCTCGTGCCACTTGACGCCGCTCGACTCGTCCTCGCCGTAGAGCACGAACCGGCCGTCGCCGCCCTTGGACATGACCCACCAGGTGCAGCCGCAGTCGTCCCAGTGCAGGCCCTCGTCGTCGATCCACCGGCCGCTGCGGTGACGGGCTGGGCGCTCCTCGGCCTCGGTGGTCGCCCCGAGGGCTGCGAGCAGTGCCCAGCGCGCCCACAGCTCCTCGGCCGGCGGAAGGTCCTGCGGCAGTCCCGGCCGATGAACGGTCATGTGTGCCCCCGTGTGCGTTCCGATGGTGATCGCCGCAAACGATACGGTCCGACGCCGACACGACCGGCCCGGGGGCCGGCCCGGGGCCGACCCGGTGACCCGGTGTCCCGACCGGCTCCGGGCCCGCCGTGAAGAGGCCCGCCCGGCCGCGAAGGGGAAGCGGCCGGGCGGGAGACCTTGGAGCAACGGGGTCCTGGCGTCCGGGGCCGGGACGCTCGGGGTCGGGACGCTGGGGGGTGGGACCCCGGGGGCAGCGTTCCTCGGTCAGCAGGTCACGGCCGCGCCCTCGCGCATGACCAGGTCGGTGCGGCCGGGCGTGGCGTCCGCCCAGAGCACCCGGGTGCCGCGGTCGGCCACCGGCATGTACTGGCCGCCCCGGTTGCAGGAGAACCGCTGCGGGGTACCGCCCTCGATCGGGAGCTGCCACAGCTTCGGCAGGTCGGCGTTGGTGACGCGCCGGCCCTTCGGCCAGGTGAAGGCGTAGGCGAAGGTGACGGCCTTCTCGGAGGCGGTCAGTTCGTCGATCCGGCGCGGCTGCGTGGTGCTGCCGGTCAGCAGGTCGCTCACGCCGGAGCCGTCGAGGGCTCCGGAGCGGATCGAGGTGCCGCGGCTCCCGTCGGCCGGCGTCTCCAGCCAGAGCAGCCGCTTCCCGGTCAGCAGCGCGCGGACCGCCACCGTCTCCCGGGTGTCGCCCGCACCGCCCGCGACGTACTGGGCGACGACCCGGCCCGCGGAGATCGAGTAGACGGTCGGCGCGTAGACGGTGCGTTCGCCCTCCTGCCAGCGCTCGGTCCAGGCGAGCAGGTCGCCGCGCAGCGAGAGGCCCTGCCCGTGGTGGCCCTCGGGCAGCGCGATCGGTGCGGCCTGCGCGCCGTTCACGGAGAGCCACGGCAGGGTGCGGCCGGTGCTGAAGTCCATCGCCTCGAAGGCGACGGTCCCGCCGGCGACCCGGACGCCCGAGAGCATCTGGCCGGTGGTGCTGTGGACGGTGCGCGTGGCACCGCCGTCGAGCGGGCGGACCAGCACGGCCCAGTCCGGCCGGCCCGGGGTGGTCTCGCCCTGGGAGACCCAGGCCGCGACGGTTCCGTCGGTGGCGGGCGCGCTGTGCGAGCGCTTGTCCCCGACCGGGCTGAGCCGGACCGGCTCGGCGGAGCTGCCGACGGTCCCGGTGAGGATGCCGAGGAAGCCCGCCTCGCCATTGGCCATCACCCAGCGGCCGTTGACGACGTCGGGCCGGTTCTGGGTGCCCACGGTGAGCGAGCGCACCAGGGTGCGGCTGTCCATGCCGATCCGCCGCTCCCAGCCCTCCTTGATCCCGTGCGCGTCGAACGCGGCCGTCACCGTGCGGAGTTGGGCACGGGTGAGGCCGAGCGAGCGACCGGCGGCGAGCACCGCGTTGCGGGCGTCGACGAAGGTGTCCAGCGGGGTGAGGTACTCGGTGAGCGCCCGGTAGACCAGCCGGTCGGCGAGCAGCGGGTCCAGGGTGCGCCGGATGTCCCACAGCGCGCCGCTCATGATCGCCGAGTTGTCGTGCGAGGCGTCCTCGGTGAAGTGGACCGGGAACCCGATGTAGTCGTTCACGGTGCTGCGGCCGGTGTCGAGGCGACGCTCCGCGCAGTCCTGCGGGGTGCCGGTGCGGCAGAGGCTCTCGCCGAGCAGGGCGGCCCGCGGGTCGGTCATCGGGATGCCGAGGGTGGTGGCCTCGACCGCGTTGCCGAAGTAGTCGGCGAGGGCCTCGTCGAGGGCGCCGGACTGGTCCCGCATGACGAGCTTGGCGGTGTTCTCGACGACGCCGTGCGTCATCTCGTGGCCGGAGACGTCGAGCGCGGCGGCGAACGGGTAGTACTTGGCGTTGCCGCTCCCGTAGGTCATCCGCCCGCTGCCCCAGTAGGCGTTCGCCAGACTCTTGCCCCCACTGGTCACGTTCACGACGGCGTTGACCGGGCCGCCGACGCCGTCGATCCCGTCCCGGCCGAGCCGGTCGCGGAAGAAGTCGTAGACGGCGCCGGCGTTGCGCTGCGCCTCGGCGGCGCCGGTGGCGGCGAGCGAGGCCGGGAAGTCCGGGGTCGGCGAGCTCACCGGACGGACCCCGTCGGGCAACGGGCCGCCCACCTCGTACTCGTCCCGGCCGCCCGCGTCGTAGACGGTCAGGGCGGTGGGCCGGGTGAGGTCGATCAGCTGGTAGGTGCCGTCCGGCAGGCGGGCGATGTTGACGCGGGTGGGACGGCCTTGGACGTCCGGCGCGGTTCCGACGGCGGGTTCGAGGCCGGCCGTGGGCGTACCCGCGGCCGCGACGGCGGGCGCCCCGGCGGCGCGGGCCCGGACGGTGTGGGCGAGGGCGACCGCGCCGGTGGTGGCGTCCACGTAGACCTCGCGGGCCCTGCCCTCCCAGACCGTCCGGTCGGTGCCCCGCACGGTGTAGTGCCGGGCCAGTCGTCCGGTGCCACCGGGCAGCACCACCGGACCGCCGTCCTCGGCGGTGACGCCGGTGCGGGCCGGACCGTCCTCGACGGAGGCGAGCGCGAGGCCGCGCAGCACCTCGTCCGGCAGGGCCTGGACGGTCGGGGCGGTCAGGCCGGTGAAGTACTTGCCGCCGACCGACTCGACGTGCTGCGCCTTGCCCTCCCCGGCCAGGTGGACCAGGTAGGCGGCGCCGAAGACCGGCAGGCCGCCGTACTGCTGTTCGAACCGGACGGTGCGACGGCCGTCCGCCGAGCGCTCCACGCCGCTCACGACGAGCTGCGCCGGGTCGACCCGGTAGCGCTCGCGGTGGGCGGCGAGGTGGGCACGGGCCGCCTCCGCGGCGTCCCCCGGGGCCGGCTCGTCCACGCCGGTGACCAGCTGCGGGGCGGTGGTGTCCGTGCCGGCGACCAGGCCGGGCACGGGGTCGGTGTCGGCGGCCGGATCCCCGGCCGGTCCGGCGAGCGCCGGCGGCACGCCGACGCCGAGGCCCAGAACGACGGCCACTGCGGCACCGAGCAGCCTGGGCGTACGGGAACGGTGGTGCACTGCGGGTCCTCCCTCGGGAAAGCGGGGGTCCGGTCGCATGCCGGACCACGCGTGCGCAGCGGGCGCCCACCCCACGACTCGTCCGTTCTCCGGAGTCGGCCGCCCGCCATGGGACGAACATAGGTCATTATCCTTCATATGTCGATCAACTGCTTATGATGCTGGGCTCGTCGAGGTCCCGCCGGGGGGTGTGACAGCACGCCGGTCGGCGGCGCTGTACAGGTACGGCCACCCCGCCGGCCGCCCACCAACGATCGGTGGGGGCCTCCGTGGTCGTTCCTGCACCGACAACGCTTGGACTCGATACCGTGCCCGTCACGTCGTACGGCCCGTGGCCGACCGCCGAGGAGCAGTCGCACCCTCCGCTGGTCCCGAGGTACTTCGCCGGCATTCCCCCCGTCGGATCCGACGGGGTCCCGACCGAGCGCTTCGCCCCCGTGGACGATCCGGCCGACGACCCCTCGTGGTCCGACGACGCGCACGGCCCGTCCACCGTCGAGCTGCCCGCCGTCACCGGCGCCGTGGACCAGCAGACCGCCACCGCTGTCGCGGACCGCCAGGCCCCGCCCGCGCCCCCGCCCGTGTTCGTCGACGCCTCCGGCCGACGTCAGCGCCGGATCCGCCGGCTCGGGGCGGCGCTGGCCGTACCGGCGGGCGGGTACCTCGTGCTGCTGGGCAGCACGCTGCTCGGCGGCCCCACCGTGAACGCGCCGTTCCTCCCGCTCCCCCAGCCGCCGGCACCGACTGCTCCCGCGTCGGCGGCCACTCCGTCCGAGGCGCCGTCCGACCCGCCGGAGGCAGCGGACCGGCCCAGCGCACCCCCCGCGGTGGCGCCCGCCGCCCGCCAGGCCGACACCGGGCCTACCGGAGACCACCGCCCCCAGGCGAGCGGCGCGCCTTCGCCCGCCGGGTCCGGCACGGGCGCACCCGGCGCCGTCGGCACCGGCTCCCCCGATCCCGTCACCGTCCCCACGTCGCCGCCCAAACCGACACCCGCCGCCCCCTCCGGGCACGGCCGCCCGACCACCCCGCCGGGCAACTCGGGCAACAAGCCCGTCAAGCCCTGACGCCCCCGCGCCCCCGCACCCGCACCCCCGCGCCCCCGCGCCCCCGCGCCCCCGCGACGACACTCCCTCGCCCCGGACCCGAAAGCAGCACCATGAGCACAACACACCGACGACGACGAGCCCCCGCACGCACCCGCGGGGGCCGACGAGGAGTCGTGCGGCAGGGCCCGCTGCGCACCCACTGGCTGCTGCTCACCGCCCTGCTGCTCACCCTCTCCGGCGCCCTGCTGCTCCAGGGGTACACCCAGCACGGCTTCGACGACCGCCCCGACCAGTCGGCCGCACACACGAGCGCGACCACCGTGCCGGAGGCGATCCGCGACGGCGGTCCGGTGATCGACGCCGCAGGACCCGAGCCGCGCAGTGCCACCCCGAAGCCGGGAACCGTCGCCCTCACCTTCGACGACGGCCCCGACCCGACCTGGACGCCGCAGATCCTCGACGTCCTACGCCGGGAGGGGGTGCACGCCACGTTCTTCGTCGTCGGCACCCAGGCCGCCGCCCATCCGGACCTGATCCGCCGGATCGTGGCCGAGGGCCACCAGATCGGCGTGCACACCTTCACCCACACCGACCTCGGCGCCGCGCCCGACTGGCGCCGCTCGCTGGAGCTGCGCGAGACCCAGCTCACCCTGGCAGGTTCGGCCGGGGTGACCAGCTCCCTGCTGCGGCCGCCGTACTCCTCCCAGCCGGACGCCCTGGACGACCGCGGGTGGGACGCCGTACGGCAGGCCGGGCGAGCGGGATACCTGACCGTGCTCACGACTCAGGACAGCGAGGACTGGCGCCGGCCCGGAACCGCGCAGATCGTGCAGACCCTCGACGACGCCCCGGGCGGTCCGGGCCGGATCGTGCTCATGCACGACGCCGGCGGCGACCGCTCGCAGACCGTGGCCGCGCTCGCCGACCTGCTGCCCCGGTTGAAGGCCCGCGGCCTGCACCTCGCCACCGTCAGCGAGGCGGTCGGCCTCGCCGACCCCGTGCGCGCGGCCGGGACCGCCGACCGGCTCCAGGGGACCGCGTTCATCTGGCTCCTCCGGGGCGGCGACTGGACGCTCACCGCCCTGGGCTGGCTGCTGTGGGCGGCCGGCGCGATCAGCGTGCTGCGGGCCGTCGCCGTCCTGGCGGCCGCCCGCCGGCACGAGCGCCTTCGGCGTCGGCCCTGGGGCCCGCCGGTCACCGAGCCCGTCAGCGTGATCGTGCCCGCGTACAACGAGTCCGCCGGGATCGAGGCCGCGCTGCGCTCGCTGCTCGCCTCCGACCACCCGCTGGAGGTGATCGTGGTCGACGACGGATCCACCGACGGCACCGCCGACCTCGTCGAGTCGCTGGACCTGCCGTACACCCGGGTCATCCGGCAGGAGAACGCGGGCAAACCGGCCGCCCTCAACACCGGCATCGCAGCCGCCCGCGCGGAGCTGCTGGTGATGGTCGACGGTGACACCGTGTTCGAGCCGGACGCCGTCCGCCACCTCGTCCAGCCCTTCGCCGACCCCTCGGTCGGAGCGGTCTCCGGCAACGCAAAGGTGATCAACCGCGGTGGCCTGCTCGGCCGTTGGCAGCACATCGAGTACGTGGTCGGCTTCAACCTGGACCGCCGGCTCTTCGACCTCGCCGAGTGCATGCCCACCGTGCCGGGAGCGGTCGGCGCCTTCCGCCGCTCCGCGCTGCTGGCGGTCGGCGGCGTGGGTGAGGAGACGCTCGCCGAGGACACCGACCTCACCATGGCGCTGTGCCGGGCCGGCTGGCGAGTGGTCTACGAGGAGCGGGCCAAGGCCTGGACCGAGGCCCCCGCCTCACTGGACGCCCTGTGGCGCCAGCGCTACCGCTGGTGCTACGGCACCCTGCAGGCGATGTGGAAGCACCGCGGCGCCCTCGTCCAGGGCGGCCAGGCGGGAAAGCTCGGCCGGCGAGGGCTGCTCTACCTGTTGATGTTCCAGGTCCTCCTGCCCCTGCTCGCGCCGGTGGTCGACGTGTTCGCGCTGTACGGGCTGGTCTTCCTGGACCCGGTGCGGATCATCGGCCTGTGGGCGGCGTTCCTCCTGGTCCAGATGCTGATGGGCGCCTACGCGTTCCGCCTGGACAAGGAGCGGCTCGGGCCGCTGTGGAGCCTGCCGTTGCAGCAGTTCGTCTACCGCCAGCTGATGTACCTGGTGGTGATCCAGTCGGTCTTCACCGCGCTCGCGGGATCCCGTCTGCGCTGGCAGCGGATGCAGCGCTACGGCACCCTCCGGGTCCCGACGGGCGGCTGAACCGGGCACGAGCGGCCTGAAGCGGCGACGGGCAGCGGGGAACCGTGCTCCCGGGAGCGGACGTCCGGAACAGCAGATGATCAACTTCGGGGGAAACGTGAACACGCACCACCTGCCGTCACCGGGCGCGGCGAGGGCCGACCGGACTGCCCTCTGCCTGGTCAGCTGGATCCTGACGGCCAGCGCCACCTTCGTCTGGCTGCTGCTGGGCACACTGATCGCTCTGGCGACCATCGGCCGTCACCCGGACCACTCGATCGACTGGGCCGCGGCCTTCGTGCTCCTGCCGCTGGTCTGGACCGCCGGCGTGGCGGCGCTCACGTGGTTCGGCCACGGGCTGACGCGACCCGGGTCGGACCCGAGATCCCGATGGGCCTCGACCGGCTGCGGCGCACTGGCAGGGACCCTGTTGGGGGCGCTCGTGCCGACCGTGGGCCGGTCACCGCTGGACGCCGTCCTCACCCTGCTCACCGGGGCCGGGTGAGCGCTGCAGACCGACTCGGAAGCGACCGGGCACGGCCGGGCATGTGCTCGCTCCGGTGCATCGCGGACGGACCGGGGGCTGACGGCGACGCGGGCGGGCCCCGGCTCCCGGCCGCGACGGTCCGCCCGGCCGCGACGGTCCGCCGGGTCGGCGCCGGCGGACCTCGGTCCCCTTCCTCAGCCCTGAGCCCTCAGTCCTCGTCCCAGTGGTCGAGGACGAGTCGACGGATCCGGGCCGGGTAGGCCCCGGCGAACGAGCTGTGCGGCATGCGTCCTTGGCCGGGGGCGGGCTGGAGTCCGTCGTGGAGGACGACCGGGCCGGTCATGGCGGCCCGCTCGCTGTGGTGATAGCAGTTCATCAGGGGGTGGATCAGGCCGTTCCACGCCTCCGCACGGTCGGTGGGGTGGATGCGGGTGGCCAGGGCCCACAGCAGGTCGGTGTCGTCGGCGGGGTCGATGTCGTCGTCGAGGACGAAGACCCGGGCGTGCAGTCTCCCGGTCCGGGTCATCCCGTCCATGACTTCGCCGATGCGGTGGACGAACTCCCGGGAGTCGGTGTCCGGCAGCAGTTCGCGCCAGTTCGCAGGGACGGTGAGCACCAGCCAGTGGGAGGCCGCGTGCAGGGGTGACCAGGCCGTGGTGATCGGCAGGCCGGCGGCGCGCAGGTCGTGCAGGACGTCAGCGGCGATGCCGACTCCGGTGACGGTGTGGAACTCGTCCACCGGGCGCCCTTCGGCGACGATCGGCCAGATCGGGTCATCGCGGTGGGTGATGCACTCGACGGTGTATACGGGCTGGTGGGAGACCTCGTCGGGGACGTATCCGGCGAACTCCCCGAAGGGCCCCTCGACGGCGGAGCGTTCCACGGACAGGTGGCCCTCGATGACGATCTCCGCACCGGCCGGTACTTCGAGGTCCGACAGCTCGCACGTCACCACGTCGACGGGCTCGCCGCGCAGCGCGCCGATGAAGCCGGCTTCGTCGACACCGTCGGGGAGCGGGATGCCGCCGACGAAGGGGATCGCCGGATCGCCGCCCTGGACGAGTGCGTAGGGCATGGGCTTGCCGATCTTCACCCATTCCTGCCAGATGAGACCGATGTGCTGGGGCGGTATGACCAGGCCGGTCATGTGGGTGCCGTCGATCATCATGATGCGGGCGATCGACCAGTTGGTCCACGAGCCGTCCGGGGTGCGCGCGACGATGATGCCCCAGGTGTTGAGGTACCGGCCTCCGTCCTGCTCGTGGACGCGGGGCACCGGGAAGCGGTCCAGCGTCGCGTCCTCGCCGAGGAGGACGTTCTGCTTGCAGGGGGCCTCGGCGCGGGGCACGCGCCGGGTCGGCACCGGGGGCATGTCGCGGGTCGCCGCCAGCGTGTCCACGAGCTGCGCGGCGGTCAGGTCCGTGGGGAGCCCCAGGGAGAGCGCGACACGGGCGAGCGGTTTGCCGGGGACGGAGCTCAGCGAGGCGGGCGCGCCCATCAGGCGGAAGCCGGGCTCCGCCCCGCCGACGTTCTCGAAGAACGGCGCGGGAGCGGTGCGCTCGTAGGAGAGGCGGGTGATCGCCGCGGCTTCCAGGTCCCAACTCACCTCGCGCTTCACGCGTTTGAGGTCGCCGAGGGCTTCGAGTGCGGCGATGTGCTCACGGAGGTCCTTGCGGTGGTTCACGGGTTCGGTTCCTTCACTGGTTGATCCGGAGGGCCGTCGGGCGCGTGGTGGCAGCGGCACGCATGCCTTCCCAGCGCCGGGCCCGTGTGGAGTCGATGCCGAACTGGTCACAGATCCTCGCCACGATGTGGTCGACGACGTCGTCCACGGTGGCCGGATGGTTGTAGAACGCGGGCATGGGCGGCACGATGGCGGCGCCCATGCGGGCGAGGGCGAGCATGTTGTCCAGGTGGATCTCGCTCAGCGGGGTCTCGCGGGGGACGAGCACCAGCTTCCGGCGCTCCTTGAGCGTGACGTCCGCGGCACGGGCCACCAGACCGTCGGCGTAACCGGTGCGTATCCCGGCGAGCGTCTTCATGCTGCACGGGACGATCACCATCCCGTCGGCGGGGAACGAGCCGGAGGCGATGGACGCCCCCTGGTCGTCGGGAGAATGGACGGTGTCGGCCAGAGCCGAGACGTCGCGGGTGCTCAGCCCGGTCTCCAGCTCGACGGTGGCCCGCGCCCAGCGCGTCAGCACCAGGTGGGTCTCCACATCGGGATGCCGGCGCAGTTCCCGGAGGAGCCGGACCCCCAGGACGGCTCCGGTCGCTCCTGTCATTCCGACGATCAGGCGCACTGTGTCTCCCTGTGCTTCACGGTCGCTGTGCTCTCACGGTCGACGGACGGCCCGCGGGCAGGGCCCCGTCGCCCTGTGGGGCCGTCCGGTCATCGGGCCGTCCGGCCGTCGGCTCTTCGGGGCGTCGGCCCCTCGGAGCTTCCGGGCGTCGGGTCGTCAGGCGTTGGTCTTGAGGGTGTCGTCGAGCCAGTCGTAGATGCGGGCCTGGGTCAGACGCATGGCGCCGGGGTGGCAGTGGGCGCCGGCGCCTTCCTCGGCGGTGAACACCATCAGTTCCTTGGGGCAGGTGAGGTGGTCGTAGAGCTGCTCGGGCTGGCCCTTGAAGAACATGTCGTCCTCGGCGTCGCAGACCAGGGTGGGGCAGCGGATCTGTTCGGCGATGCCGCCGGCGAGGCTGTAGTCGAGGTAGGAGGCGTTGAAGGCCCGCGGGGTGTCGACGCCCATCACGTACATGCCGTGGTTGATCGCCCAGCGGGCGATCGGGTCCGTGGTCATGATCCGGTCGAGGGCGGCGTCGAGTTCGGGGGCGGACGGGGCGCGCAGGAGCTGCTCGGCGTCCTCGCGGGTGCCGGGGATGTTGCGCACGGAGGTCTGGCCGAGGTCGTAGAGGCCGTCGACGGCGACCAGCGCGGCCAGGCGGTGCTCGAACGCCGCGGCCCTGGGGGCGAGGACGCCGCCCATGCTGATCCCCAGGAGCGCGATGCGGCTGTCGTCGACCTCGGGGAGGGTCTGGGCGAAGTCCACGACGGGAGTGATGACGTTCTCCCAGTCGGGGCGGAAGACCAGGCCCTCGCGGTGGCGCGGCCCGGGCATGCCGGGGCCGTCGAAGACCAGCACGGTGTAGCCGCGCTCGACGCCGGCCAGCGCGCCGAAGAAGTGGAGTTCCTCGGCGGTGCCGTCGAAGCCGTTGTGCATGATGAGCGTGGGGCGCGGTGTGCCGGAGTCGTCGGCGCGGTAGAGGTAGCCGGGCAGGGTGGTGTCCTCGTACGGGATCTCGACCGGCTCGATGACCGGGGTGAACAGTGCGGCCGCCGACCGGAAGCAGGCCACGCTGCGCTCGTAGGCGTGGTCGTGGCGGGGGTCGCAGGGGTGGCCGTGCAGGAAGAACTCGGCGGAGCGGTAGTAGTTCGAGGCCCGCAGGAAGGCGTCCCGGGCGCTGACCGTGTGGCCGGCCGCCAGTGCCTTGCCGGCGTCGCGGGAGACCCGGTCGGCGGTGGCCAGCCACTCGGTGTACCAGCTTCCGTAGTCGCCCTCGGTGATCCGCTCGGCGGTGGAGACGACCTCGCCGAAGTCCGCGCCGCCGTAGGCGATGTGGCTCATCGAGCGCAGGGTCTCGTACCAGAACTGGATGTTGTTCGGGAACAGCAGCTGCTTCATCACACACTCCCCTTCACTCGCAAGCACAGATTTGTGCTTGCGAAGAGGACTGTAGACCCCTGCACCCCTGGAAGCAAATATCTGTGCTTAGGCGGGTTCGGGAGGGTGGACCGGCGAGAGACGCCGGGGCGGGGCCGCCCGCCGGAGGCAAAGCGCAGGCAAAGTACGATCGGTGCGCTCGCGTCCCCGACCCTGTCAGGAGTACCCCGGATGGTGTTCAAGCGGCTTCTCGGCGCCCTCGGCGTCGGTGGACCCACCGTCGACACAGTGCTGTCCACGCCGACCGTCCGGCCCGGCGGCAGCGTGCACGGCCAGGTCGACCTGGTCGGCGGCGACCGCGACGCCGAGATCAACGGCATCACGCTGTCCCTGGCCGCCCGGGTCGAGGTCGAGCACGAGGACGGCGAGAGCCACACCGTCAAGGAGTTCGCCCGGGTGCACGTCTGCGGCCCGATGCGGCTGGCCGCCGGGGAGCGGCGCGCCGTCCCGTTCGCCTTCCCCGTGCCGTGGGAGACGCCGCTGACGGCGATCGGGGGCCACCACCTGGCGGGCATGGTGCTCGGGGTCCGCACCGACGTGGACATCGCGGGCCAGCTGGACCGGGGGGACACCGACCCGCTCGCCGTGGAGCCACTCCCGGTGCAGCAACGGGTACTTGAGGCGCTGGCGGCGCTCGGCTTCCACTTCCACCGGGCCGACCTGGAGGCCGGGCGGATCCACGGCACGGGCCAGACGCTGCCGTTCTACCAGGAGATCGAGTACAAGGCGGCGCCGCAGTTCGCCCGGCGCTGCAACGAGATCGAGCTGTCCTTCGTCACCGACCCGCACCGGGTCGAGGTGGTGTTGGAGTTCGACAAGCGCGGCATGTTCCACAACGGCGACTCGGTGCGCACGTTCCTGTTGGACCACGCAGCCGGCCAACATGACCTGACCGGCACGGTGGACGGCTGGATCCGCGGCGTGCTGGGCCACTGACCGCACACCGGACCGTCCACCCGGCAGCTTCGGCGCTCCGGCGCCGGCGCCCGCGCCGCCGTGACGGGGTGAACGGTGAAGGCTCCCCCGGTACGACCGGAGGAGCCTTCAACGGTTCCCTTGGTTCTGCCCGTCCACCACCGGGTGCACGGGCACGGCGGTGTCCGCGGCGGGCGGCCGCACCCCCGTCGCGGCCGCCCGCCGGCCCTCGGGCCGGTCGGAAGCGACCGGGCCGAGGGCCGTCACGCGCGTCTCCCCATGCGCACTACCGCTCGTAGACCACTTCGGGGAAGCGCGGCGACGGGCCGTCCAGGAGGTGGTCGTCCTGGCCGCGCAGCCAGCGGTCGAAGAACGACGCGACGTACGAGCGGGTGGCGAGCACCGCGCGGTCCGGGCGGACGTCGCCGACGTCCTCGGTCAGCTTGTCCCCGCTGATCGCGCCCTGGCGGGCGAGCTGGGGCAGCAGGGACTGAGCGTCGGTGTAGGAGCTGTGGCGGGAGCCGGTGAGGGTGACATCGGCGTGCCAGCCGGTGCTGTGCTGCCACAGGGCGTCCCAGCCGGGCTGCTGGTGGTAGCTGCCGGAGTCGGGGTTCTGGGTGCCCATGAGCAGGAAGGGACGGGTCAGGCCGTCCTCGGCGACGGTGGGCAGGTGGACTCCGGTGCCGTCCGGGCCGGGGAAGTGCAGCTGGCCGTCGAGGTTGACGCCGACCTTGAGGCGCGGATCGTCGTGCATGGTCTGGAGGGCCGTGGAGCCGCCCCCGGAGTGGCCGACCATGCCGATCCGGTCGAGGTCGAGGCTTGCGGCGAGGCCGGCCGGCAGCTGCTTGTCGTGGCGCAGCCCGGCGAGCCGGTCCAGGACGAAGCGGGTGTCGTCGACCCTGGTCTGCAGCGTCTTGCGCAGGAGGGCGCCGATGTCGAGGCCGGGCTGGGCCATCAGCGCGGGGAAGACGGAGGTGGCGAGGTCCCCGTCGGGGAAGGCGACCTCGGAGGCGTCGTAGGTGTGGTCGACGGTGACGACGACGTAGCCGCGTGAGGCGAGGTCCTCCACCAGGCCGGTGCCCCAGGTGCGCGGGTCACCGAAGCCCGCCGAGTACAGCACGACGGGTCGTTTGCCGCCGGGGAGGGCGGGCGCGTCGGTGCGGGCGTGGGTGCGGATGCCCGCCCAGTCGGTGCGGCCGGGTTCGAAGCCGTAGTCGCTCTGGGCGACGCTCCCGGCGCTGCCGAAGTGGTCGGCGGCGGCGGGGTCCATGTACGGCGCGCGGTCGTCGCCGGTGGCGGGCCGGGTGGTCGGGTACCAGAAGCTGATCATCAGTGTGCGGTGCTGCCCGGGCTTCCAGGGATCGTCCCGGGTGTCGTCCGTGAGCCGAAGGGACGTCGTGCCGACCGGGTACGGCCCGGTCGGCTGCGGCAGCCGGGCCCCGGCCTGCTGCTCGGTGCCCCGGCCCGGTGCCGCCACCGCGCCCGGTGCGCCGGCCGCTCCCAGTGTCACCGTCGCCGCCAGCAGCACCGCCGCCACGACCCGTCCTCGCCTGTTCATCGCCGTTCCTCCTCGTGGGGTTCCGTCGTCGCTTTCACCACGGGCGACGGTACGGGCGAGGAGGAACGGAAACCGTCATACCGGGGTGCCAAGTCCTCCTGTAGCACTGCGGTATGACGGCGGCGACCGGTCCCGAAGGAGCCTGCGGCAACCGCGCGGCCGGCGGAAGGAGTCAGGCCGGCGGAAGGGGTCGGGCCGGCGGAAGGGGTCGGGCCGGCAGCTCGTACCGGATCGGCTCGCGGACAGCGCACGGTGGACGTTCGCCCGGATCGGGCTCACGCCGCCGCGTCGACGAGGGCCCGGAGCAGGCGCTGCGGGTCTTCGGCGAGCCGGTTGCAGACGTAGAGCCACCATTCCGTACCGAAGACGACGTACTCGCGGGTGGGGTGGCCGCGTTCGGCCATGGCGTCGAGGCGGTCGACCCCGAGGCCGAGGAGGGTCTCGAACTCCCAGGGGGCGCCGTCCTGGTTCCTCCGGCCGATGTGGTGGTCGATGCGGTCGATCAGTTCCCGGTCGTGGGTGGCGAAGGAGCACAGGTGGCCCGAGTCGGCCAGCTGCTCCGCGTACGTCAGGTAGGCAGCGGCCAGTTCCGGGGCTTCCCGCCGGTGGGCGATGCTCTCGGGTTCGAGGAAGGCGCCCTTGACCAGGCGGATGCGGCCGGGACGGGTGAGCAGTTCCGGCAGATCGTCCGCGGTGCGGTGCAGGCGCGCCTGGACGGTGACGCCCACGTGGTCGAAGCGCTCGCACAGCGTGCGGTGCAGCGCCAGCACCGCGTCGGTACGGTCGGAGCCTTCGGCCGAGATCATCATCTCCCGCCCGGTGGCGGCGGTGGCCCGGGCGATGCGGGTGGCGTTGGCCAGGGCGAGCTCGGCGTCGACGGCGAGGCCGACGTGGGAGAGGTCGAGGGAGATCGAGCAGTCGGGCGGCAGGACCCGGGCGGCGGCGAGGAACGTGTCGGTCTCTTCGGTGGCGCGCTGCGGGTCGCGGCAGCTCTCGCCCAGGTACTCGACGCTCACCCGGTGGCCGGCGGCCAGGATCTGCTGTGTGCGGTCCAGGGCGTCCGGGAGGCTTTCACCGGCCACGTACCGACGGGCGACCTTGCGGGCCAGGGGGCCGAGAACGGGGTCGCCGGGGATGCGCCACTTCAGGTCCTCGTCGAGCGCCAGTGTGCGCAGGGCCTGGGCCGTCCGTGCGGAGAGGGCGGCGTCGGTGGTGTGGGTGTGCATGTCGGTTTCCGCGTGGGTGTGCGTGTGCGTGTGGGTGTTCGCGTGGGTGTGGGTGTTCGTGTGGGTTTGCGTGCTCATCCGCTGCCTGGCCGTTCGCGTGGTGGGGGAAACGCTTGCGAGCCTTCCAGGGCGGGGCACCCGCCGGGAGTGGCAGAAACGACGGATATGCTGAAGTTCCTGCCACCGTCGTGAGAGGAGAGCGGGAGCCCGTGCTCCGCGATGTCGCCGTCCTGGCCCTCCCCGGCGCCCACGCCTTCGAGTTGGGGGTGTTCTGCGAGGTCTTCGGCATCGACCGCACCGACGATGCGCTCCCCGGCTACGACTTCGCTCTCGTCTCGGCAACCGGCGACAGCGTGCCGATGCGGCACGGCTTCGAGGTGCGGACCCGGCACGGCCTGGAGCGGCTGGCCTCGGCGGACCTCGTCTGCGTCCCGGCCTACGACCTGCACGCGCGGCAACCGGACCACCTGGCCGAGGAGCTACGGACCGCCGTCGCACGCGGCGCCCGCGTCCTGAGCATCTGCACCGGGGCCTTCCTGCTCGGCGAGGCGGGGCTGCTGGACGGGCGGCGCTGCACCACCCACTGGCGCTACACCGACGAACTCGCCCGCCGCCACCCGAACGCCCGGGTCGAGTCGGACGTGCTCTACGTCGACGAGGACCCGGTCATCACCGGCGCCGGCACCGCCGCCGGCGTCGACACCTGCCTCCATCTGGTCCGCAGGGAACACGGCAGCAGCGTCGCCAACGCGATCGCCCGCCGGATGGTCGCGCCCCCGCACCGCGACGGTGGCCAGCGCCAGTACCGCGAACGCCCCCTCCCCCGGCACGGGACCGGATCCCTTGCTCCCGTCCTGGCCTGGATCGAAGCCAACCTCGACCAGGACCTGACCGTCGACGCGATGGCCCGCCACGCCCATCTCTCCCCACGGACCTTCGCCCGCCGCTTCCTGCAGGAGACCGGGACCACCCCGTTGCAATGGCTCACCGGGCAGCGCGTCCTGCTGGCCCAGCATCACCTGGAAACCACGGACGAGCCGGTCACCGTCGTCGCCCACCGCGCGGGCTTCGGCAGCATCGACACCCTCCGCCACCACTTCGCCCGGCGCCTCGGCACGACGCCGCAGGCCTACCGGCGTACTTTCGGAGCCCCGCCCGGCAGCTGACTTCCTGCCTCTCGCCGGCCGCGGGGCCCGCGCGTCAGCGCGGGCCTTCGGCGTCGGGTCGGGACCTGACGTGCCATCAGGAACCCTGAAGGGGCGCGCGGGCGCCCTGGGCGGGGTTGTCCCCGGGCGGGTCGTCCCCGGCCGGGATTGCCCCTGGGCGGGCCCGCGGCCCCTCGGATCGGCTACCGTGCGGCCGACGTGGCGGCGCCCAGGGCTGCGTCGACAGCGGCGAGTTGGACGCGGACGAGGGCGATGAGGCGGGCGGCGTTGGCCGGTGTGGCGTCGAAGCCGGCGATGGTCGCCCCGACGAGGTGGTTCCCGTCCAGGACGCCGATGCCGATGTGCGTCTCGCCTCCCATGGTGACCGTGCCGCCGGTGGTCGCCGTGCCGAGGCGCGGCGTGGTCAGCGGGGTGAAGCCCGGGACGGCGCGGCTGGTTCGGGCGGCCTGCCGGAAGGCGGCCGCTGCGGCGGAGGAGCTGTCGTAGACGTCGACGGAGAGCGTGACCTTCTTGGTTCCGGTCGGGTCGGCGAGCACGACGGCGATGGTGGCCGTGGGCCGACCGACGGCGGTGCTGTCCGGACCGATGCTGGCGACCCGGGTGACCTCCGGGAACAGCCGTTGGACGGCCTTGAGCGCCAGTGCCGCGTTCACCGACGGTGACGTGCCCGGGCTCTGCACGCTGACGACCGGTGGCGGCGTCTGTGCCTGTGCCGGCACCGCGCACACCCCGGCCGCCAGCGCACCGGCCGCCGCGAGCGACAGCACGGCGAGTGAACTCTTTCGCATGACCATCTCCCGTCCTTGCGGGTACTTCCGTGGCATCCCCCTCCGGCCAGTCTCCCCGCCCGACGCGCCCGTGGCGATGCGAGCGGCCACCGCTCCGCCCGTCGGCCGGAAGCCTCGCCGTCCTGGGCGCCGGTCAGTCGTGACGCTCTGTGAAATCACCTTCGTCGGCTGCACGGTTGCGTGTCGGACCGTCAGTCGGGGGAGCGACTTTGCGGGCGAATGCGACTAGAATCGAGTCGGCCTCGGGTCCCTGTGTGCACCCGGGTCTCCAGGAACGGGACGGGTGGAGCCCGCGCCACGGCCGGGTCGTCCACTCTCACGCGGTAGCCGGCTGACGGGGTTCCGCGCCGGTCGGTACTGCGGTTGCGACCGATCGCCGTTGCGGCCGATCCGCGCATCCCGCCGAATCACTCCTTGCAATCGAGTTGTTGATCATGCATCTCGGATTCGATCGATCCGACTACCCGGGCGACGCCGTCATGCAGTCCCTCTGGGACAACACCCCGCTGGCCTTCGCCGCCGCCTACCTCGCCCCGGCCCCGAGTCACCCCAACACCTCGTGGATGTCGGCCGTACCCACCCTGACCGGCATGGGCTGGGGCCTGGCCCCGGTCTTCGTCGGCCAGCAGGCCCCGGGCGGCCCGGGATCCCACGTGCTCACGGCGGCCCAGGGCACAGTGGACGCGCAGACCACCGAAAGCCTCGGCCAGACTGCCGGCCTGGCTCCCGGCGCGGTCGTCTACCTCGACGTCGAGATCGGGGGGCGGCTCACCCCGGACCACCTCGCCTATGTCGCCGCCTGGGCCAACTCCGTTACCGCTGACACCAGTTACAACCCCGGCGTGTACTGCTCGTTCTCCCAGACCGCCGCTCAGATCACCGCCGAGGTGGGCACCATCCCGGTCTGGGTCTTCCACCCCGTCGACGCCGGGCCGAGCCAGATCGACCTCGCCACCGAGAACCCTCCCGACCCGGCCAACTCCGGCTTCGCCGGCGCACTCGTCTGGCAGTACCGGATGAGCCTCAGCGGATCCGTCAACCTCAACTGGACCGACTCCGCAACGCCCAAGCACCTCCAGCAGGTCGACCTCGACTCGGCCACCTGCCTGGACCCGTCCCACCCCGACCACACGGACCGGAAGGCCACCCGCCGACGCAAGCGGCAGCTCGAACACAGCGGACCGCGCCACGGCGCCCACTGAACCGGGGCCCGCCCTCCCGTCGGCACCGACGGTTCCGTGCCCGCCCGGACCGTACAGGTGCCCCGGGCCGTAGAGGCGAGAGGAACAGTTCCATGCCCGCGTTCGACATCGACATGTCCGATCCGTTCCCCTCGGGCTGCACCGGCGGCCTCGGAGGCCCCAACACGGGCGACCACCAACCGCCGCACTGGTACATCCAGTTCGGCATGGACCTGGCGGCGCCCGGCGGAACGGACGTCTACGCCGCCTTCGACGCTCACATCACCAAGTACAAGCCGCACGACCCAGCCCAGGACACGCCGAAGGTGTACGGTGCCGAACTGTTCATGCGGGCACCGAACGATCTGATGGGCGGCTTCTACACCCACCTCACCGCCGTTCCGTCCGGCCTGGCGGTCGGATCCTCGATCAGCAGAGGCGACTACCTGGGCACGGTCCACAAGGTCGCCTCGACCGCGGCGCACCTCCACCTGGCGCTGGTCGAGATCATCAACGGCACCTACCAGGGCGTGGACCTGTACCAGCTCTTCCTGGACACCGCGAACACCGACGAGGTGACCACCGTGACCTTCATGCAGGACGGCACGCCCCCGACCCACAAGTGAACGTCCCGACGTCCTCGCCCGGCCCGGCCCGGCCCGGCCCGGCCGCAGCAGCCGACTACATCATCGTCGGCTGCAGACCGGGCAGCAGCCAGTCCTGGAAGGGCGCCAGCGCGGCCATCCCCAGGAAGGCGACGCCGGCCACCCGGGCGAGCTGCGGCCCCCGGTACCAGAGCTTCTCCAGGAAGATCAGCACCGCCAGTCCCGCCATCGCCGCGATGTTCATGACGCCCAGCGGGATCAGCGCGATCATCAGTGCCCAGCAGCAGCCGACGCAGTACGCGCCGTGGTGCAGCCCCACCCGCAGGTCGCGCATCCGCGGCCGGTACGAGGCGTAGTGCAACAGCTGGCCGATCGGACTGCGGCAGTGCCGCAGGCAGACGTTCTTGAGCGGACCCAGCTGGTACAGGCCGGCCAGGGCGAAGGCGGCCGCGCCGATCCACTTCCCCGCGTCCGGATCCCGGTCGACCAGGTCGCCGGTGACGGCGAGCGCACCGTAGGCGACCAGGCCGAACACCGTCCAGGCGATCAGATAGCCGGCGATGAACTCGGTGGTGCGGAGCGCCCGGGTGGCGCCGCTGGACTGCCGGGCGATCCCCTTGGCCCAGGTCACCGCGACGGGTGCGACGGAGGGCAGCATCATCGCGGCCATCATCGCCAGCCACAGGGCCAGGAACAGCGGCAGCGCCATCCCCATCGTGCCGGGCCCGATGCCCATGTCCAGGGCCTGGCCCACGGTGAGCACCCAGGCCAGGACAGCGATGAGGACGATGAGTGACCAGGCGACGGCGAGCTCCCGGGCCGGCAGCAGCACCCCCGGCCGCAACGGGTGGTCGTTGGTGATCGGCCGCTGAATCGTACGCATGACGCACTCCCTCGGACCCTTCCAGCACAGCACGGATCCCGGCCCCGCGACACTCCCGCCGCCGGCCACCGCGACCGGCAGCCGGGCCGCCCGCGGACTCCGGCCGCCCGAGGGCCTCACCACCCGGCGCCCGGCGCCCCGGCCGGACGCCCCCGAGCTGCGGTCGGCCGGCCGTCCGCGACCTCGATGACGACCTTGCCGCGCCGGTGTTCCTTCTCCAGCGCCTCGTCCGCGGCGCGGGTCCGCGCGAGGGGAACGACCCGGTCGACCCGGGGCCGCAGCCGTCCGCTCGTGATCAACTCGCTGATGGAGTCGAGCCCGTCGCGGTCCGGCTCGACGCGCCGAGGCCGGCCACGAAGTCGGCGTCGCGGGCCGAGGCGGTCGCGGTGACCCGGGCGCCCAGGGCGGCCGCGATCTGGACGGCGAAGGAGCCGACGCCTCCGGCGCCGCCGTGGACGAGGACGTGCCGGCCCGGCTCCGCGACGACGACCTCACCGGGCCCCGGTTCGGGACGCGGCGCGCTCACGTGGACCAGTTGCTCGGGGCCTCCGCGCCGGTGGGCCCGTACCGCGCGCATCGTGCTCATCGGGCCATCGCCCTCGCTTCCGTGGCACGGGCGGGGCCGTTCCGAAGGCCCGCGCCGCCAGGACCGGCATCACAGGCGGCACCGTCGCCCGGCATCGGCCGTTCAAGGGATCTTCGGCAGGCCGGCCCGGACCTCCTGCCAGGACCGCACTACCCCGGGCTGCCCGGTGGCAGGCGCTGCGTGATCCGGTCGAGCAGGTCCGTCAGCGGCTCGCTGACGTCCCGACCGAACTCGGACAGCCCGTAGGTGACCTGGGGCGGCGTGGTCGGCTCCACCTCCCGCCGGAGCAGGCCGTCCTGGACCAGCGCGCGCAGGGTCTGGGTGAGCATCTTCTCGCTGATGCCCCGGATGCTGTCGCGCAGTTCGTGGAACCGAAGGTCGTTGCTCCGCAGGGAGATCAGCACCCACACCCCCCACTTGCTGGTCACGTGGTCGACCGTGCCGCGCGCGGGGCAGTCGGTGTGAAACACCTCATACCGCTCGCCCGCCCCGGCCTGCTTCAGCTGCGCGCCTTCCCTCATGTTCGTAGCTTACCTTTTGGTACGTTCTTACGAAAAGTAAGCCTGACTCCCTAGCGTCAGCTGCCTCAGCACACAACCGACGAGGAGCTGAACGTGATCGTGGTGACCGGGGCTACCGGGAACGTGGGCCGGCCTCTGACGCAGGCCCTGGCCGAGGCCGGCGAGCAGGTGACGGCGGTGTCGCGGCACGCGGTGCCGGTGCCGGACGGCGTCCGGCACGTGGCGGCCGACCTGGCCGACCCGACGAGCCTGACACCCGCGTTGGACGGGGCGCGGGCGCTGTTCCTGCTGCTGTCCGGCGACCTGCACGCCCCCGGAGCCAGGCCGGCCGACATCATCGCCCTGGCCGCGGCCCGCGGGGTCCGCCGGATCGTCCTGCTGTCCTCGCAGGGCGTGGCGACCAGGCCGCTCGGCCCGTCGCGGGTCGCGATGCGCGCGGTGGAGGACGCGTTGCGGGACACCGGCCCGGACTGGACCGTCCTGCGACCGGGCGGCTTCGCCTCCAACGCCCTGGCCTGGGCGGAGTCCGTCCGCACGCAGGGGACGGTCGCCGCGCCCTTCGGCGACGTCGGGGTGCCGGTCATCGACCCGGCGGACATCGCCGCGGTCGCGGCGGCCTGCCTGCTGGACGAGCGGCACACCGGCGGGGTGTACGAGCTGACCGGGCCGAAGGTGATCACGCCGCGTCAGCAGGCGGAGGCGATCGCCGCCGCGCTCGGCTCCCCCGTACGGTTCCACGAACTCACCCGCGGCGAGGCCAAGGCCATGATGACCCGGCACGTACCGGCGGAACTCGCCGACGACACCCTGGACATCATCTCCGCCCCGAACCCGGCCGAACTGCGGATCAGCCCGGACGCGGAACGAGTCCTCGGCCGCGCCCCGCGCCCCTTCGACGACTGGGTCGCCCGCAACATCGCCGCGTTCCGCTGAGGCGCCGCGCCACCGCACCACCCCGGCAGCCTCGTGCGACTGCGGCCGCACGAGGCTGCCGGCCGGGCGCGTCGCCTCGACCACTCGCCTCGACTACTCGACGTCCGCCGGCACCGCCTCCGAACCCGCGCAGCAGACGGTCTCCTCATCAGCGATCACCTCAAGGCAGCCCCCGCAGAGCCACGCCGTCTCGGGTTCCACGGGCCCGGACACAGTCACCTCGTTGTCACGCACCATCAGCTGCCAGGTGTCCCAGGACTCCTCGCCCTGTGCGTCGATCACCCCGTTGAGCACGTGGTCGAAGGTGAACTCCTCGAACCCGGGCTCGCCTCGGGCATGGGCGCCGGGCTTCAGGAAGTGGTCGACCAGGTAGCGCATCCACTCGGCGGAGTCGTAGAACTTCTCCCGCCGGTTCCATTCGATCGCGGCCCCGTCATCGGTGGGTTCCCAACTGCACCACAGGCCGGGCTGGCCCGCCGGGGGCGTGTTGAACTCGCGGATGTCCGCATCACGGCCCTGTCCCGCGTAGCCGGTGCCGTCGACGAAGTAGGGACCGCTGTCACGGTCCATGCGCCTGGTGCCGGCGAACCTCCGCAGGTAGCCGATCTCCTGTTCGTCGAGCGGCGGTTCCACCGCGATCCGACCGGTGAACTCCGTGGTGTATCCCATGCCCGGCAGGGTAGCCACGCCCTCCGACACCGCAGGCCCCACGGCGGAGCGGTGGGAGTCGGCCCGGGGCCAGGGCCACGGCCTGACGGTGGGAGTGGCTTGCCCGGGAGCGGGCCCGGTGGCAGTGTCCGTTCCCGTGTGTATTGCGGCAGCCGAGGCTGCTTCGGGTTCCCGGATCTGCGTGTCCGGCAGGGCGGAGGGGGTGACGTCGCCATGGCGGAGTCGGATCATGGGTCGACGGCGGCCACGTCGGCCGATGTGGCGCGCGCACGGGCCGACGTCGAGCCTTGCCTTCCGGCTCCGCTGGTGGCTCTGTGGGCCGTGACGGACGGCCTGATGACGGATGCCGGTGTGCTCGTCTACGCAGCCGGGTGCATCGGCGAACGCAACACCACCTACGAAGTCGCGCAGTACGCACCGGGTTTTGTCCTCATCGGCGACGACAGCGGTGGCCGCGGGTTCCTCCTGCGTGCCGATGACCCGTACTCCGCCGTGTACTCGTCGGACCTCGGCGATCTGGGCCCCGAGGACTTCGACGTCGAGTCCGCGGACTTCGCCTCCTGGATCGAATCGTTCCGCCCTGACTCGATCCGCTGACGAACGGGCCCGTCCCTGCCGCTCGGTGCGTTTCACGGCGTCGGAGTGCGGCGCCCGTCCGCACGTGTCCCTCGGCCCACGCGCCGGCATCCTGCGAACCGCCACCGACAAGTCCCTGTTCTCGGCCGGCCGGCCGGGACGGCCTGGGGTGACAGCACCCCGGCCGAGCCGCGCCGGGCGGTCAGTCCCCCTGGGACCAGGCGGCGGTCGGCATCGACAGGTAGACGCCGAAGTCGACGAGTCCGGTCGCGGCGCGCAGTTCCGCGTGGAGCGTGTCCACGCGCTCCTGGCGGTTGGCTTCCCTGTCCGCGGTCCACTTCGACTTGATCTCGATCACCACCGGCAGGCCGCTGCGGTCCAGCGGGCTCAGCGCCCGGAAGCGGATCTCGACGTCCCCGGGCTGCAGATCGCCGTCGTACGGCTCCTCGGGGCACTCCACGGCCAGGGAGACCAGGTGCGGCAGCACCGAGCCCAGCTCGCGCAGGAGGGTTTCGGGCACCGTGGGCGCGTAGGTCACTTCGACGAGCGGCATGCTCCGCACTCTAACCTCCGCGTCGGGCTGCTGTCAGGGGCGGCGGTGCTGTCAGGGGCGGGCGGTGCTGTCAGGGGTGGCGACGGTCAACACCGAGAACGGCCTTCAGCGTTCGCGCGGTGGCGCGCGGGAAGGCGGTGTTCCCGTTGTGGCCGCCGGGGAGGACCACCGGCTCCGTACGCAGCAGTTCGGCCAGCGCCAGCGCACAGCGGTAGGTGTGCACCGTCGGCCGGGTGGTCTCGCCGGTCGCCGGGACGATCCGGGTGGCGCCGGCGGTCGCCGCGGCGCGGGCGATCTCCGCCGGTCCGAAGCCGTCCGTGGTGACGGCGGTGAACTCCGTGGCGATGAAGAACCCGAAAGGCTTCCAGGCTCGTCATGAACCCTTCCGTCGCCGGGCCGGGCAGCCGGAACGGCAGAGCGGACGCGTCGATGCCACCCGCGTCCAGGCCCATGCCCGCGAAGTGGGACACGCTGCGGGGAGCGGGCGGGCCACTCGCGTCGGGGTCCGCGCCGACCGCCTTCCCGTCGACGCCGGAGGCCTCCGTCATCTCTTCGAGCAGGCCACGGCGGTGGAACGCCTCGGCCGAGCCGGCGTTCAGGCCCCGCAGGCCGAGCGGGAGTGCCTTCAGCGGCGAGGTGGGTTCCCGGTCCCGTTCGGTGATCAGGACCGAGCAGCCGGACAGGGCCAGTTCGCCGGCCAGGAACAGGCCGACCGGTCCGGCGCCCGCGATCATTGTGTCGTACATGAGCAATCTCCCGTCGGGGAAGTCCAGTTGGCTGCCCGGCCCGGCCCCGCCCGACTCGACCCCGCCCGGCCCGGCCCGGTGGAGCGGGGTCAGCGCAGGCGGGTGAGGCCGTCGAGGACGACGGCGACGCCGGTGAGGAACTGTTCGCGGTCGTCGTGCTCCCTCATCTGGCCCGCGATGGCGTGCATGAACGGGTGGGACTCGGCGTCGAGGCCCTGCCACGCCCGTGAGGCGGCGTCGAAGAACTCCTCGCGGTCCGCACCCGGGTCGACGCCCGAAGTGCCCCCCTCGACGCGGGCGTTCTGGCTGATCGCGCCGAGGATGTAGTGCACGAGCGTCGAGGCGGCGTCGAACCAACGGGCTCGGGGGACGCCCAGGGCGCCCACCGGCCGGCCGAGCCGTTCGAAGATCCCCACCGTCACCGGGCCGACGGGGTTGCGGATGATCTGGAGGGTCAACCGCGTGGCGAGCCAGTGGTGTTCGGCGACGGCGTCGAACAGGGCCAGTGCGACGACGCGGATCTCGTCCTCGGGTCCGGCCTGCGCCCCGGCGGGCCCGGTCGCCAGAGCCGCGGTGATGACGGTCTCCGTCGCCGTGTCCAGCAGTTCGTCCCGGTTGCCGACGTGGTAGTAGATCGCCCCTGATCCGGTGGCCAGACGGTCGGTCATCGCCCGGACGGTCAGGGCGCCTTCGCCGCCGGCATCGAGGAGGTCGATCGCGGTGTCGATGATCTGCTCCCGGGAGAGCACCTGGTTACGCCGCTGGGTCCGGCGCGCTCGTGTCGGCATGCCTCGAATATGACACGATTGGAGCGCTGAGCCAACTTGGAGCAACGTTCCATCGTGGAAACGGCGCACCTCGGGGCCCGGCAAGCTCACACGGGTGGCCACGCCTCGGAGGGTGGCCACCCGTGGAGCCGAGGCCTCACACCTCGGGCGACGCCTCGTCCTCCCGGCGCTGGCGTCGGCGGTAGTTGCGCATGGACACCTGGGAGCCGCAGCCGGTACTGCAGTAGAGCCCCGCCCCGTTGCGGGTGCGGTCGAAGAAACCGAAATGGCACGGGGGGTTGCGGCACGCCTTGATGCGCCCCCAGTCGCCGGTCTGCGCGAAGGTCGTCACCGCGGCCAGTACGGTCCCGAACACCCGTGGCACCCCTGCCTGCGGCGATGCCAGCTCGACACCACCGGCTGTGACCACCGTCGCCAGCGGGTAGAGCGCACCGGCACGGCGCAGGTGCTGCTCGGCATGCCGGAGCGGCTCGCCCTGGCTCGCCCCGTCGCCCGAGTGCGCGAGCAGCAGGGTCACCAGGGCGTCACGCAGCTCGCGTGCGGCCGCGGCGTCGGCGTCGGTCACCACGGTCTCGCCGCCGAACTCGTCGTGCTCCGCGAGCCACGCCGCGAACGAGTGCCCGTCGCCGAACAGTTCTCGCCGTCCGCCTCCGTCCGCGCGCGTGTTGACGAACGCGAGCACGGTCTCGACTTCCGGCATGACGGTGCGCGGGCTGGGTTTCGCAGATCCGGCTGCAGCGCTGCTCATCCCGCCATCGTACCTCAGCAAGAAGAGGTACTAAGCCGCCTAACAGGCAACGCAGAGCGCCGCCCCGGTTGACTCGTTATGAGCTAACCGCTTACGGTCGCAACATGAACGGAACACCGAACCAGCAGACCAGCCCCCGCACCTGGCTCATCACCGGCGCGACGTCCGGCATCGGCCACGAACTGACCCTCCTGGCACTGGAGAACGGCGACGTCGTCTCGGCACTCGCCCGCGACACCGCTCCCCTGGACGAACTGACCGAAGCGCACGGCGACCGCCTGCTCCTCATCCCTGCAGACGTGCGGGACGAGCAGGCCGTCCGGGAAGCGGTGGAGCGCACGCTCTCGCGCTTCGGCCGCATCGACGTGGTCGCCAACAACGCCGGCTACGGACTCTTCGGAGCCGTCGAGGAAGCCTCCGACCCGCAGGTCCGCGCCGTGTTCGACACCAACGTCTTCGGCGTGCTCAACGTGCTCCGCGCGACGCTTCCGGTCCTCCGCGCCCAGCGATCCGGACACATCCTCCAGGGCTCGTCCGTCTACGGGCAGTCCGCCCACCCCGGTGTGGGGCTGCTGGCCGCGACCAAGTACGCGGTCGAGGGACTGTCGGACGCCCTGGTGGCCGAGGTCGCCCCGCTCGGCATCAAGGTCACGATCATCCAGCCCGGAATGACCGCCACCCCCTTCCTGGCCAACCTCGACGTCGCCGCCGGCCTCGACGACTACGACCGGACCGTCCGCGAGGTCCAGAAGGGCATCGGAGAACTGCCCGCAACCGCGTTCTCCTCCGCAGCCCGGATCGCCGAAGGCATCCGAGCCGCGGTCGACAGCCCCAACCCCCCGCTGCGCCTGGCCCTCGGCACCTCCAGCGCCACCGGCATGCGCACCGCCCTGGAGGCCCGCACCGCGGACCTGGACGACTGGAACGGCGTGACCGTCGCCGTCGACAGGTAACCTCAGGCCCCGCAGGGGGCCTCGGCGCCGACGGCCGAGGCCCCCGCGGCGACGCGGTCCGCCCCCGGGGTGGAGGTCGGCCCCGACGGCCGACGTCGTGCCGCGACGGATGCCGTCCGGACGCCTGCTCCGGTGCGCCGGCGGGTGGCCCTGTGGAACGATGCCGGGATGCTGACCACCGATGAATGGGACTGCATCCGCCGGGACCTCCGCTTCGGGCAGCGCTTCCAGGGGACGGTGACCCTCGTGCCGAACCCGGGCGCCATCGGCGTCTTCGTCGACATCGGCCTCCCGGTCGGCGGCTTCGTGGACTGCCGGCTGCTGCCGGTGGAAGCCGACCGCTGGCCGGCCGTGGGGACGGTCACGGAGTTCGAGCTGTGGTGGGCGGACGAGCGGCAGCAGGTCCGCCTCAAGGCGGTGGATCCGCGGTTCGTGACCGGTGACTTCGACGAGTACCTGGCGAGGTGGCGGCCCGGCTGGCCCGACGAACGGGGCCGGGCGGTCCCGTAGCGAGCGCGCCGGAGCCCGGCCCTGCCCCCCTGCACGAGACGTTCCGCCGGTGGCCGGACTGCCGTGCCGCGTCCCTTCCCTCCCCTCCCCTCCCCCACCTGACGTGGGGGGAGTTTCAGCCCAGGCGAGCCGAGGTGTCAGCCGGGCCGTCCATGCCGACCGCGAGCCGTCGGCACCGCCATTCGGGTCCTGACGGGTTCGTTCCCGGTCGAATCCTGCCCGCGCGCTCGCCCTCGAAGTACCCCGTGGCGCAGGCTACTTCCGTGGCCGTGACCCCGTCCGTGTCAGCACGGACGCGGCCTGAGCGGAAGGACGAACATGACGAGCACACGTGGCCGCGTCGCCGCACTGCTGGGAGCCGTCGCGGTGGTCGCCGGCACCACCCTGGCCACTCCCGCCCTCCCGGCGGCCGCCGAACCGGCCCGGCTCGGCGGCGGGATCACCGGGCAGGCTCCCTGTCCGGACGCGCCCGAGTTCACCTGCGGGACCCTCACCGTCCCGCTCGACCACAGCGGTGCCACCCCCGGCACCCTCGACCTCGTGGTTGCCGTCACCGGCAACACCAAAGCTCCCAAGGGCAACCTGCTGTTCCTCACCGGCGGCCCCGGCCAGCCCGGCGTCCCGTCGATGAAGCGGATCGCGAGCAAGCTCGAACCCGTCCTCAAGGACTACCGCCTGGTCATGTACGACCAGCGCGGCACCGGCCGCGGCGCGCTCCAGTGCCCGGGGCTCCAGGAGGACATGGGCTCCTCCGACCTCGCCGTGCCGCGCCGGCAGTCCGTCGCCGACTGCGCCGCCGCCCTCGGCCCCAACGCCCGCTACTACAGCACCGCGGACACCGTCGCCGACATCGACCTGCTGCGCCACGCCCTCGGCGACCGGCGCCTCACCCTCGACGGCGTCTCCTACGGCACAGTCGTCGCCAAGCGCTACGCCCTCGCCCACCCGGCACACGTGGCCCGCCTGGTGCTCGACTCGGTGGCCCCGCCGCAGGGCTTCGACCCGCTCGACCTGGCCGCGCTGCCCGCCACCGCCCGCGTCCTGCGGGCCGCCTGCCGGGCCACCGGCTGCACCACCGACCCGGCCGCCGACCTCGCCGCCACCGTCCGGCGGTACGGCAACGGGGCGCAGATCCTGAGCGCGCTCACCGGCTACGAGTTCATCGACCCGGACTACGGTGGTGTCCCCGAGATCCTGCACGAGGCCGCCGCCGGGCAGCCCGCGAAGCTCCAGGAGTTCTTCGCGGTCATCCACCGGGAGGTCGACTCCGCCCCGGCCGAGGAGCTCAGCCAGGGGCTGCACTCCGCCGCCCTGTGTGCCGACTCGCACTTCCCGTGGGGCACCGCCGACACCCCCGTCGCGGGGCGCGCGGCGGCGCTGGAGCGCACCCGGCAGCGGCTGACCGCCGAGCAGACCTGGCCGTACGACGCCGCGACCGCCACCGGGCTCGGCAGCCTGCTGGTCTGCCTGGACTGGCCCCGCGAGCCGGTGCCGCCCATCCCGCCGGCACACCGCGAGCTGCCCGACGTGCCGGTCCTGCTGCTCGGCGGGGACCGGGACCTGGCCACTCCGTACGAATGGCTGTACCAGCAGGCCGAGTCGGCACACGACCCGACGATCGTGATCGTGCCCGGGGCCGCGCACTCGGTGCAGAACCGGGCGGCGAACCCGGCCGGACGGCAGGCGGTCTACGACTTCCTGCTCAAGTAGGCGGAAGCCGACGGAAAGCCCCCTGGGGCCGAACCCACCGTGGCGGCCGGGCCGCGGGTCAGCCGGGCCGAGAGTCAGCCGAACCGCAGGTCAGCCGAACCGCAGGATCTTCCCGGCGTAGACCGCCTGGCTCCGCCTGGACATGACCGTCAGCCGGTGGGACGCCCCCAGGACGCGCGCCCGATCGGCCGCCACCCCCTCCAGCAGTCCGGCCGCCTCCGCGTACCGCCCGGCCTCGCCCAGGTTGTGCGCGTGGTTGTGCCGGGCGGTCAGCGTGTGCGGATGGTCGCGGCCCAGCACGCGCGCCCGATCGGCCGCCACCGCCCCAAGCAGCACCGCCGCCTCGGCCCGCCGCCCCGCCTCGCCCAGGTAGTAGGCGTGGTTGTGCCGGGCGGTCAGCGTGTGCGGATGGTCGCGGCCCAGCACGCGCGCCCGGTCCGCCGCCACCCCCTCCAGCAGGCCCGCTGCCTCCTGGAACCATCCCGCCTCGCCCAGGTTGTACGCATGGTTGTGCCGGGCGTTGACGGTGTCCGGATGGTCGGCGCCCAGCACCCGGGCCCGGTCCGCCGCCACCCGCTCCAGCAGCGCCGCCGCCTCCCCGTGGCGGCCCTCCCGGGCCGTGGCGTTGGCCAGGTCGTAGGCGGCGGTCAGCTCTCCGGCGGTGGGCAGCCGACCCTCGATGGCGGTGGCGAGCCTGGTGTCGGTGACGGGCGGGGCGGCGTACGCGGTCACCGGCCGGTGATGGGTGACGCCCCCGAGCGCGTCGGCGACCGCGAGCGCCGACGCGGGGCGCCCGTCCGGGCTCTTCGCCAGGAGCTGGAGAAGTAACCGGTCGAGGCCGCCGGGCAGGTCGGGCCGGTGCTGCCGCGGCGGAACCGGCGCCTCGTCGACGTGGGCGGCCGCGAGGACGTGCGGGTGCCTCCGCGTGCCGAACGGTGGTGCACCGGTGAGGAGTTCGTACAGCACACAACCGAGCGCGTACAGGTCAGCGCGGCCGTCGACGCTCTCGCCCATGGCCTGCTCGGGGGCCATGTAGGCGGCGGTGCCGATCATGTGACCGTCGGCGGTCAGCCGGGTGTGGTCCCCCTGCAGGTAGGCGGCGATGCCGAAGTCCAGGACGACGACGGCCTCCGTGCCGTCGGCACGTCGGGTCAGGAAGAGGTTGGCCGGCTTGATGTCACGGTGCACGACACCCTCGTGGTGCGCTGCGGCCAGCGCCCGGCAGACCTGCCCGCCCCAGTCCACGACCTGCCCGACGCCCGGGCGCCGACCGGACTTCAGCACCGCGTCGAGCGACTTCCCGGGCAGGAGGTCCATGACCACGAAGGGCACGGACCGCCCGGCATCCTGGTGGGTCCCGCAGTCGTGGACACCCACGATGTTCGGATGACGGAGCCGCGCGGTGATCCGCACCTCCCGCTCGAAGCGCGCCTGCGCCGCGGCGCCGTCCTCACCGTCGAAGCGCGGCAGGACGAGCTTGACGGCGACGTCCCGCTCCAGCCGGACGTCATGGGCACTCCACACCGCACCCATGCCGCCCGCGCCGAGAAGCTCGGCCATCCGGTAGCGCTCGCCGACCAGCACGCCCTGCATCGGACCCCCCGCCCCTTGTGAGATCGGGTAAACAGTAGGGCATCGGCACAGGTTTCGAGGCCACATGGCTCGGCTCGCGGTGCCGGCGGAACACATGCCACCTCGGCGTCATCAGTGCCGACGGGCGGGCGGCGCCGGCCGACCTGCTCACGGGCCGGCCGCACGGTTCACTCGCCCGCGGTGTCCTCGGCCTCCCAGCGGAGCAGGTCGCCCGGCTGGCACCCGAGCACCTCGCAGAGCGCGGCGAGCGTCGCGAAGCGCACCGCCTTGGCGCGGCCGTTCTTGAGGACCGCCAGGTTGGCGGGCGTGATCCCCACGCGGTCGGCGAGTTCGCCCACGGACATCTTCCGCCTGGCCAGCATCACGTCGATGTCGACGGCGATCGGCATCAGATGACCTCGTCCAGCTCGGCCTGCATCAGCGCCGCTTCGGCATCACGGGCGACGGCCTGGGCGAGCAGCATCCGCAGCACGAGCACGATGAGCGCAACTCCCAGGATGGCCACGGCGATCCCGCCCATGATGAGGGTGACGCCCGGGTCGTCCCGCTGACCGGGCGCGTTCACGGCCGTGACCGCGAGCCACAGGACCGCGATCGAAGCGATCGCGCCGATGATGACGTCCACGTACCGGAAGGCGGCGTGGGAGAACACGGTTCCGCGTCGCACCATCGTCACCAGTCGCCAGACGCAGACCATGGTGACCTGGGCCGCCCCGATGCCCAGGATCGTGATCACGCGCAGCGGGGTCAGCGGGATCGACCCGTCCTCCGGATCATTCCCGGTGACCAACGTCCACACCATCAATGCCTGCACGAACACGGTGCCCGTGAGCACCACCACGAGCACGGCGCGCAGCGCGCGCACTGCCAGCTTTCCCATGACCCATCCTTGCATCGATTTACGATGGAAAGCTATCGAATATCGATAGGTGAGGCAAGGTCGCGAGCACCGCCACCGGACACACAGAGCTGCGGATGAACCGTGCTGTACGTCGGTGAACGGGACTACGAACGAGACCGGGGCGCTGAAGGTCCCCTCCTCGTTCGGCGGGCTACGCGGGCATTACCCCGTGGATGCGCGAGATGGTGAACACGCGCTCGTCGTCCCGCAGGTGGCACCAGGCGCGGAGGTAGGGGGCATCCAGTTCGAGCTTGCTGAGGGTGCGGACCGTCGCGTTGCCCGAGGTCGCGACGTACTCGATCGTGATGGTCCGGCCGTCGTTGACGGCATGGGCCAGCTGGCGGACGTCGGTGAAGGGTAGATTGCGCGCGTACCCGGCGATGATCTCCTCGGTGTCACTGTCGTAGGGGCGACCGTCCCAAGGGTCGGGCTCCGGGATGTCCTGCGGGGCGCCCCGAAGCCGGGTGGCGAGGGCGCGCAGATCGACGGGCGCTCCCTCGTTCGCGGTGCGGGCGTCCGTCCGCTGCGTGCGGGACCTGCCGCCGGGCAGGCGCGGGGACGGAACGGGGCTCGCCGCGCGGTGGTGCTGGGCCCGTTCGATCCGCACGGTCCCGTCGGGTTTCTCGGCGACGGGGGCGTAGCCCGCGGACCGCAGTGCCGTGAGCGTCTTGTCCAGTGGGGTGCGGCTGATCAGCACCGTCGGTGCCAGCAGCCGCAGGCCGAGCTGGGCGAGCTTGCGGTGCGCGGCCAGTTCGGCCAGGAGGGCGGGCTCCTCGCCGTGAATCACACAGGCCGCGGAGACGACGCGCATCCGACCGTGGCTGCGCGCGGTGTCGTGGATCAGGTACGAGAGCGGCTGGGGAAGCGGTTCGACGGCGATGGCGGCCAGGTCGGCGGTGAGGCCGGCGGGGGCGAGGCCGGCGTCCAGGGCGCGGCGGACGCTTCCCGGGCTGAACCGCCACACCGACGCCGCACCGGCGGTCTCCCGGTCCGCGACGGAGTCCAGCAGTGCGAGGATGTGGGCCGACGGCGTGCCGGCGACCACGGCCGTGAGATCGCTGCCGAACCGGGCGGTCCCGCTGGCGGCGGGCAGCAGTCGCCGACAGGCGTCGGTCAGGGCTGCGGCGTCGCCGGCGAGCAGGGCGGCCCCGATCGGGGACACGGCTCCGAGGGCGAGTGCGCCGAGCAGTTCCGCCTCCCGGATAAGCGTGGCGAACGGCATGGTGTCCTGGGGGAGTTCGTCGACGAGCGGGCGGAGCCACACGAGTAGCACCCCCAGGTCCGCCGAGTTCGCCGCGCCTTCGCCGGCGGGGAGCTGCGACGCGGCTGTGAGCAGCCCGTGCCGGGCCTGCACGCAGCCTCCGCAGGGCGGTGCCCCGGCGAGCGCCGGCAGAGCCTTCCCGTCTTCGTCGCGGCTCCCGCCGGGGGCCAGCGGGAGCGCCCACCACGCCTGGAGCAGCACGGCGAGTTGGGCGGCCGGTTCCTGCTCGGCCCAGTTGTCGTAGGACGCGGTCGCCGCGACCCGGTCGCCGTCCCGGGCCAGCAGTCCGGCCGCGCTCGCCGTCTCCAGCACGAGGCGTACCAGGATCTCGTCGCACCGCGCCGCTTTGCCGATCCTGGCCAGCTCGCGGGTGCCGACCCCGCCGGCCTTCAGCCGGGCCGGTGGAGCGGCGGCGCACACCCCGAGGACGGACACGGCGTGGGCGGCGAACGCCATCGAGGCGGCTGCGGCTTCCCGGTCGACGTCCGAGACGGTGGCGGGCACCGACCGTACGCCGGGCGGGACGGGTGTGAACGGGGCGTGCCAGTCGGAGCCGCGCAGCGTGAGCGCCACCTCCGCGGGCATGCGGGCCGGCCCGTACCGATGCTGGTCCCGGATCAGCAGCCCCCGTTCCACCGCCCATTGTTCGCCGGGCTTGGAGTCGGTCCGCGGAGCCCCGAACACGATGAAGCCCACTTGCTCCGGAGCCTCGTGCGCCCGCCGTTCAAGGAGCTTCCGAGTGGCTTCGGGCGCCTTGGCCACCAGTGCGGCGACCCGAGCCGGATCGCTGTGGTGGTCGATCAGTGCCGCCAGTCGCATCTCTTTCCTGTTGGCGGCAGGTTTGACGTCGAGTTTCGCCAGCATGCGGCCCAGTTCGTCGGAGTTCGAGCCCGAGAGCAGTCGCGCGAGCGGCGCGTCGAGCCCCAGCGGCGCGTCCCACGCGTTCCGCAGCGGCGCCGCCATGTGCAGCAGGCCGTTGCCGTCGGGCCACACCAGAGCGCGATCGGCCAGCGTCTCCAGGACGGCATCCAACCCGTGGGCGCGGTCACCGTGCGTCGCGTCGAGGAGGCCCGCCAGGTCGTCCCGTGTCACGCCCGTCAGCGCGGCGACGGCCTCCGCCACCTGCAGGCACGGCAGCGCGAGGCGAGGCAGGACCAGGGCCACTGACCCCGGGCGCTGGAGGCGGTCCGCCAGTTCACCGACCGACCGCGGTTCCGGAGCCGACACGGCGTCCGGGCGCGCAGCCAGGACCCGCTCCAACCCGGCCGCGTCCAGACCGCGCAGCCATGCGGCCAGTGTCGATCCGCTCTTCTTGCTGATGGGGCACCTCACCACATAGGAAGACGTCCATGCCCTGCCGGAGTCGGCCGAGAGCACCAGGATGACGTACCGACGGGGGTGAGTGTGACGAGAGCCCCGCACCGCTGAGCGCTCCCGGTCCTCGTTCGCCCTGGCGGGCGGAGGCGGATGATACGGGATTCGAGCTCGTGAGGGGTTGCCCCCAACGGGCTTTCCGATTCTCCTCGGCCCCGTCCGCCGAAGTTCGTGGCCATTCTGACCTGCGGCGGAGCGAAACCGCTGGGGGTGGCCGAACTTGGCCGGACGGGGGTGAACGAGACCAGAGCCTCGGCGTGTCGCAGCAGAGTGCAGAGGCCTCATGCCTCGGTGGAAGTGAAGCCCGCGCGGTACTCGCGTGGCGTGACGGCGTGTCCGGCACGGAACACCCGGGCGAAGTAGCCGGGGTCAGGCAGGCCCACGCGGCGGGCGATCTCGGCGACGGGCAGATCGGTGCCAGTCAGCAGCCGGCGTGCCTCGGTGAGGCGGCGCTCGGTGATCCACCCGACGACGGTCCGGCCGGTGCGGCGGCGGACTACGGTGGTCAGGTGGCCCGGCGTCATCCCGATGCTGTCGGCCACCTCGCGCAGCGACAGCGGTTCGGTGAAGCGCTGCTCGATCACTTCGAAGACCTCGGCGATCAGCGGTTCGTTGCTGCGGCGCAGATCGCCGACCACATCGGTGGCCAGTCGGGCGACGTCGACGAGCAGCAGCGTCAGGTGCGCGAGCACGGCTTGCCGGTAGCCGTCCTGCTGGTCGGCGAGCTCCGCTTCGATCGCGTCGATGGTCGCCGCCCACCTCGGCCGCCGGGCGGGCGGAACCTGTACGCGCAGCAGGCCGCCCGGGATCCGGTGGAGGAAGGGCAGCAGCAGCGGGTGAGCCCGCCAGGACGGCCACGCCGACCGCTCGTCGCTGCCGAGAGCGGTCGGGTCGAAGAACAACCCCGTCCCCGCCGTGAGCGCGGCGACGGCCCTCGGGTGGATTACCGCGCCCGGGGCGACCACGAAGGCGTCGCCGTCCACGACCGGAGCACCGAGAGCACCGGGTTGCGGCGGCGCGGCGCGTTCGACGTACACGAGCACCGGGAAGTCGTGGATGTGGCGCTGGTCGTGCCCAGGGTGCGAGTGCGGGTCGAAGCGGAGCACGGAGACCGGCGGTGCCGCCGGGTCCGTCCGGTACCGGTAGACGGGCACTCCGGCGTGGAGACGGATCGCCCTCGCCATCTCGGTCATGCTGCCGAAGATAGTCCTACTTCAGCCAAGAAACAGCCAACTGGCCTGGAAGTCGAGGAATCAGCATGGAAGACATGGCGAAACATCATCCCACCACAGCTTCGGCCACCGCCGCGCGCCGCGACTATCTGCCTGCGGCCGGCCGCGACGCCTTCCTGCCGTTCTACGACCGGTTCACCGCCCTGCTTGGCGTTCCCGGGCTGCACCGCTCCCTGATCGAGCAGGCCGACCTCACCGAGGGCCAGCGACTGCTCGAGATCGGCTGCGGCACCGGCAACCTGGCCGTCCTCGCCAAACGATCCCGCCCGGGCGTCGAGGTGGTCGGCTCCGACCCCGATCCGCTCGCGCTGGCCCGCGCGCAGCGCAAGGCGCGCGGCCTCGACGGAATCCATTTCGAACGCGGCTACGCGCAGGCGTTGCACTACCCCGATGGCTCCTTCGACCGGGTGCTGTCCGCGCTGATGCTGCACCACCTCGACCGCGACACCAAGGTGGCGGCGGCAGCAGAGGTACTGCGCGTGCTGCGCCCGGGTGGGTCCCTGCACGTGGTGGACTTCGCCGGGCCGCAGCGCGGCATGCACGGCTTCATGGCTCAACGCATGGTCAAAGCCGGGCACTTGGCCGACAATGCCAGCGGCGGCCCACAGCGCCTGCTGACCGAGGCCGGCTTCGCCTGCGAGGCGGTCGTCGCGCGCCGCCACCCGGTCATGGGAGAGATCACCTTCTACCGGGCCACTCGCGCCTGAGGCCCGACCCAACGTCGCTGAGCAAAGCAGCGTGCTCGCGATCCGAGGTGTCGCGTTCGTGAGTCGTCCTGTGCAGGCGAGCGCGGGTGCCTCTGAAGGGGGCGGCCGACGCGGTTCGCGCTTGGCTTGAGCTCGCCGGTTGCCCCACTCGCCGACGAAAGTGACCGCTGCTACGACGCTGCGCCAGCCCCAAGAGCTGGGGTCGAGACGGCGAGGGCCCGGGCCGCTGAGCGGACGCTGTTGGCGAATGTGACTGATCGGCTGCGCTGAGTGACGCCGGTCTCCGAGACTTGTCTCGGAGACCGGCGTTCGTCGTTGTGGGGGGT
>NZ_JBVJYK010000023.1:0-113644 GCF_055600605.1 Kitasatospora sp. NPDC038210
GACGAGCGGGTCGGGCGGCTCGCGGTGCGGGTGGTGGTGTTCGCGGGTGAGCGGCTGGAGTTCGGTGAGCTGCGGCCGTGGGCCGAGCGGTTGGGGCTGGAGTGCCCGGCGCTGGTGAACATGTACGGGATCACGGAGACGACCGTCCACTCCACGTACTACCGCGTCACCGAGAGCGACCTGTCCGGCACCGGCAATCCGGTGGGTGTGCCGCTGGGTGATCTGAGGATCTACGTGCTGGACCGGTTCGGTGAGATCGCCCCGCCCGGTGTGGTGGGTGAGATGTATGTGGGTGGTCCGGGTGTGGCGCGTGGTTATCTGGGGCGTCCGGCGCTGACGGCGGAGCGTTTCGTGCCGGATCCGTTCGGTCCGGCGGGCGGGCGTCTGTACCGCAGTGGTGACCTGGCACGCCGGATGGCGGACGGTTCGCTGGAGTTCGTCGGCCGGATCGACGACCAGGTGAAGATCCGTGGTTACCGCATCGAACTCGGCGAGATCGCCGCAGTCCTGACCGCCGACCCGGCCGTCCGGGACGCCGTCGTCCTCGCCCGCGAGGACGTCCCCGGCGACCGCCGGCTGGTCGCCTACCTGGTGCCCGCCGACGCCGAGCCGGACGCCGCCGCACTGCGGGCCCGGGTGGCGGAGCAGCTGCCCCCGTACATGGTGCCGGCGGCCTTCGTGGAACTCGACGCCTTCCCGCTGACCGCCAACGGCAAGCTCGACAAGCGCGCGCTGCCCGCCCCCGAGGGCCACTCCCTCACCCTGGGCGGGGAGTTCGTGGCCCCCGACGGTCCGGTGGAGGAGCTCGTCGCGGCGGTGTGGGCGGACGTCCTGGGCACCGAGCGGGTCGGCGCCCACGACAACTTCTTCGACCTCGGCGGCGACTCCATCCGCGGTGTGGTGCTGGTCGGTGCGCTGCGGGCGGCCGGGCTGGACGTGTCGGTGCGCGACGTCTTCGAGCACCGTACGGTGGCCGCGCTGGCGCGGTCCGCCGCGGGCCGGGCCGCGGCCGTCGAGCAGACCTACGTCCGGCCGTTCGAGCTGCTGTCGGCGGCGGACCGGGAGCGGGTGCCGGCCGGCGTCACCGACGCCTACCCGATGTCGCAGGTGCAGCTCGGCATGCTGGTCGAGATGCTCGCCGACGACGAGCTGAACAAGTACCACAACATCACCCTGTTCAAGATCCGCGACGACGGCCCGTTCGACGGCGAGGCGCTGCGCGAGGCCGTCCGGGTGGTGACCGCGCGGCACGAGATGCTGCGGACCGCGTTCGCCGTCTCCGGCTACTCGGTGCCGATGCAGCTGGTGCACGCCGAGGCCGGGATGCCGGTGCTGATCCACGACCTGTCCGGGCTGGACGCGCAGGAGCAGCAGCGCGAACTCGCGGCGCACACCGCGCGGGAGCGCGCCGCCCTGTTCGACCTCACCAGCCCGCCGCTGCTGCGGGTCTCCGCGCACCCGGTGGACGAGCGGACGTGGTGGTTCGGGCTCACCGAGTGCCACTCGATCCTGGAGGGCTGGAGCTTCCACACCCTCCTGATGGAGTTCCTGGCGGTCTACCGGCAGGTGCGCGACGGCTCGGAGTCGGTGCCGTTCGACCCGCCCGCCGTCCGCTACGCCGACTTCATCGCCGCCGAGCTGCAGGCGCTGGAGTCCGCCGAGGACCGCGCCTACTGGCAGGAGACCGTCCGCGACCACCAGCCGGTCGGCCTGCCGGCCACCTGGGCGGGCGGCGCGGACGAGCCGCGGGAGAGCTACCGCGTCAAGGTGCCCTACCTGGACCTGGACGCCAGGCTGCGCGCGCTGGCCGCCGAGGAGGGCGTCTCGCTGAAGAGCGTGCTGCACGCCGCGCACCTCAAGGTGATGAGCCAGCTGACCGACGCCCCGGCGTTCTTCACCGGCCTGGTCTGCAACGGCCGGCCGGAGGCGGAGGGCGCCGAGCGGGTGTACGGGATGTACCTGAACAGCCTGCCGTTCGGCTACGAGCGGGGCGCGCGGACCTGGCGCGAGCTGGTCGGCCGGGTGTTCGCCCGCGAGGTGGAGCTGTGGCCGCACCGGCGGTTCCCGATGCCGGTGATCCAGCGGGAGTTCGGCGAGGGGCCGCGGCTGCTGGACATCCGCTTCAGCTACCTGGACTTCCACCAGGTCGACACCGATCTCGTCGACGCCGGCGCCAGCGTCGACGACAGCCTGACCGAGTTCGCGCTCGCCACCCTCGTGCTGGGCGGCAACCTGGTCCTGATGTCGCACACCCACGCGATGACCCGGGCGCACGCCGAGCGGCTGGCCGGGATGTACCGGTCGGTGCTGGAGGCGATGGCCGCCGACTTCGACGGCGACGCGCTCGCCGCCCGCCTCCCGGCCGGCGAGCGGGAGACGGTCCTGCGGGGGTTCAACACCTCCGCCCCCGCCGGGGGCACCCCGGGAAGCGTGCTGGACCTCTTCGAGGCGCAGGCCGACCGGACCCCGGACGCGGTGGCGCTGACCTTCGGCGAGGCCGCCGAGGGCGCCACCACGTACGCCGCACTGGAGGCCGCCGCCAACCGGCTGGCCCACCGGCTGCGGGGCCTGGGCGTCGGCCCGGAGTCCGTGGTCGGCGTGCTGCTGGACCGCGGCCCGGACCTGCTGACGGCCCTGCTGGCGGTCTGGAAGGCCGGCGGCGCCTACCTCCCGCTGGACCCGGGCCACCCGGGCGAGCGGATCGGCGCCATGCTGGCCACGGCCGGGGTCCGCGCCGTGCTGACCCAGGAGGCGTACCGGGACGCGGTGTCAGGTGCGGCCGAGCGGCCGGTGGTCGTGCTGGACGCCGAGCCGGAGCGCGCGGCGCTGGCCGCCCTGCCCGCCGGGCGGACCGGGCAGGGCGCCGACCCGGCCGGGCTGGCGTACGTCATCTTCACCTCCGGCTCGACCGGCACCCCCAAGGGCGTCCAGGTGCACCACCACGGCCTGGCCAACCACGTCCGCTGGGCGGCCGCCGACCTGGCCGGGCAGGGCAGCGGCGGCGGGGCGCTGTTCTCCTCGGTCGCCTTCGACCTGGTGGTGCCCAACCTCTGGGCGCCGCTGGTCACCGGGCAGCGGGTACATCTGCTCCCGCAGGACCTCCCGCTCGACCGGCTGGGCGAACTGCTCGTCGCCGCAGGCCCGTTCAGCTTCCTCAAGCTCACCCCGGGCCACCTGGAGATCCTCTCCCGGCAGCTGGACGAGCGGCAGGCCGAGGCGCTGGCCGCGGTGGTCGTGGTGGCCGGCGAGGCCTTCCCCGGCCGGTCGGCCGACCACTGGCTGGGGCTGCTGGGCACCGGCCGGCTGATCAACGAGTACGGCCCGACGGAGGCGTCGGTCGGCACCAGCATCCTGCCGGTGGACCGCCCGCAGCCGGTCGACGTGGTGCCGATCGGCCGCCCGCTGCCGGGCCTGCGGATGTACGTCCTGGACGACGCGCTGGAGCCGGTGCCGGTCGGCGTGGTCGGCCAGCTGTACGTCGGCGGCGAGGGCGTGGCCCGCGGCTACGCCGGCCGGCCGGACCTCACCGCCGAGCGCTTCCTGCCCGACCCGTACGGCCCGCCCGGCGCGCGGCTGTACCGCACCGGGGACCTCGCCCGGCTGACGGCCGACGGCGTGGTGGACTTCGTCGGCCGGGCCGACGACCAGGTGAAGATCCGCGGCCACCGGATCGAGCCCGGCGAGATCCGCAGCGTGCTGCTGGCCCACCCCGGGGTGGCGGACGCGACCGTCGTCGCCCACCGCGCGGCCAACGGGGACCTCCGGCTGGCGGCCTACTGGGTCCCGGCCGGGGACGGCGGCCGGTCCGGCGCCGAGGCGCTGCGGGCGCACTGCGCCGGCCTGCTCCCGGAGCACATGGTCCCGGCCTCGTTCACCTCCCTGGAGCGGATCCCGCTCAACCGCAACGGCAAGGTCGACCGCCGCGCGCTGCCCGCCCCGGACGAGGGCGGCGCCGCGGGCGGCCGGGCGTACGTCTCGCCGCGCAACCCGCTGGAGGAGCAGCTCGCCACGGCCTGGGCCCAGGTGCTGGAGACGGACCGGGTCGGGGTCGAGGACAGCTTCTTCGACCTCGGCGGCCACTCCATCCGCGCGGTCGTGCTGGTCGGCTCGCTGCGGGCGGTGGGGCTGGACGTGTCGGTGCGCGACGTCTTCGAGCACCGCACGGTGGCCGCGCTGGCCGCCTCGCTGGCGGGCCGCTCCCACGTCGCCGCCGAACGGCCGGTCGAGCCCTTCGAGCTGATCGGCCCGGCCGACCGCGAGCTGCTGCCGGCGGGCGTCACCGACGCCTACCCGATGTCGCAGGTCCAGGTCGGCATGCTGGTCGAGATGCTCGCCGACGACGAGCGGAACAGCTACCACAACGTCACGGTGCTCAAGATCCGCGACGACGCGCCGTTCGACGCCGAGGCGCTGCGCGGCGCCGTCCGGGCGGCCACCGCGCGGCACGAGATCCTGCGCACCTCGCTGCACGTCTCCGGGTACTCGCTGCCGCTGCAGCTGGTGCACGCGGAGGCGCCGGTCCCGGTGGCGGTGCTGGACCACCGGGAGCTCGACGACCGGGCCCGGCGCAGCGCACTGGACGGCCACACGGCCCGCGAGCGGGCCGAGCTGTTCGACCTGACCCGGGCGCCGCTGGTGCGGGTCGCCGCCCTGCTGGAGGGCGAGCACGACTGGCGGCTGGCCTTCACCCAGTTCCACGGCATCACCGAGGGCTGGACCTTCCACAACCTGGTGATGGAGCTGCTGGAGGACTACCGGCGGCTGCGCGACGGCCGGCCGGTCGCGGCGGACACCCCGCCCCCCGTCCGGTACGCCGACTTCATCGCCGCCGAACGGCGCGCCCTGGACTCCGCCGAGGACCGCGAGTACTGGCGCGACCACGCCGCCCGCTACCCGCGCTTCGGCTTCCCCCAGGACTGGGCCGACCTCACCCGGCCGCGCGAGGACTACCACCTGTACGTGATGCACCGGGACCTCGAAGCCGGGCTCCGGGCGCTGGCCAGCGAGGCCGGGGTGTCCCTGAAGAGCGTGCTGCACGCGGCGCACCTGAAGGTGATGAGCCAGCTCACCGATGCCCCGGCGTTCTCCACCGGCCTGGTGTACAGCGCCCGGCCGGAGGTGCGGGGTGCCGAACGCGTCCACGGCATGCAGCTGAACAGCCTGCCGTTCGGCTACGACCGGGGCGCGCGGACGTGGCGCGAGCTGGTCCGCCGGGTGTTCGCCCGGGAGCTGGAGCAGTGGCCGCACCGGCGGTACCCGATGCCGGTGATCCAGCGGGAGTTCGGCGGCGGGGAGCGACTGGTCGACGTCCTCTTCACCTTCCAGGACTTCGAGCAGATGGACGCCGACCTGGTCGACCTCGACGCCGGCGAGGGCGACGACAGCACCGACTTCGCCCTCGGCGTGCCGACCACGCCCGGCTACTACACCCTGCGCACCCACACCCACGCGCTGAGCCGCGCGCACGCCGAGCGGCTGGCCGCGATGTACCGGTCGGTGCTGGAGGCGATGGTCGGGGACACCGACGGCGACGCGCTCGCCACCTACCTGCCCGCCGGGGAACGGGAGTCGGTGCTCGGCCCCTGGAACGGCCCGCTCGTCACCGAGCCCGTCCGGGGCACCGCGGCCGCCGCCTTCGAGGCGCAGGCCGCCCGCACCCCGGAGGCCGTCGCGGTCGAGCACGGCCCGGACCGGCTGGGCTACGGCGAACTGAACGCGCGGGCCAACCGCCTGGCGCACCACCTGCGGTCGCTCGGCGTCGGGCCCGAGTCGGTGGTCGGCGTGCTGCTGCCGCCGGGCACCGAGCTGGTCACCGTCCTGCTCGCCGTCCTGAAGGCCGGCGGGGCCTACCTGCCGCTCGACCCGGACCAGCCGCCGGCCCGGCTGGCGCACATGGCGCAGGACGCCGGGAGCCCGCTGGTGGTGACCCGCGCCGAGCACGCCGACCGGGTCCCGTCCGCCGCCGCCCGGGTGCTGCTCGACGGGGACGCCGGGCAGATCGCCGCCCGGCCGGCCACCGACCCGGCGCCCGTCGCCGGGCCGGACAACCTGATGTACGTCATCTACACCTCCGGCAGCACCGGGAAGCCCAAGGGCGTCGGCCTCACCAACGCCAACCTGCTGCGCCTGTACCGGGCGACGGCCGGGCGCTGCCCGTTCGACGCCGACCAGACGTGGGCCCTGCTGCACTCCGCGGCCTTCGACGTCTCGGTCTGGGAGATGTGGGGCGCGCTGCTGCACGGCGGGCGGATCGTCGTCGTGCCGTCCGCGACGGCGCGCGAGCCCCGCGCACTGCTCGCGCTGCTGACGGAGAGCCGGACCACCCACGTGTCGATCTCGCCCGTGGCGTTCCGCGCGCTGGTCGCGGCGGCCGACGGCGACCGGGCGGTGCTCGACGCGCTCGCGCTGCGCACCGTGGTCTTCGGCGGGGACCGGCTCGCGGCCTCCGACCTCGCCGAGTGGACGGCGGTCCGCTCCCCGGAGGCCACCGCGCTCGCCCAGGCGTACGGGCCGACCGAGGCCACCGTGCACGCCACCTACCGCCCGATCGGGGCCGCCGACCTCGACCTGGCCGGCGGCATCCCGCTCGGCCGGCCGATCGACGACACCCGGGTGTACGTCCTCGACCCGGAGGGCCGGATCGTGCCGGTGGGCGTGCCCGGAGAGCTGCACCTGGCCGGCCCCGGCCTGGCCCGCGGCTACCTCGGCCGGCCGGCGCTGACCGCCGAGCGGTTCCTGCCGGACCCGTACGGCGCGCCCGGCAGCCGGATGTACGCCACCGGTGACCAGGCCCGGCTGCTGCCCGACGGCGAGCTGGAGTTCCTCGGCCGGGTCGACGAGCAGCTGAAGATCCGCGGCTACCGGATCGAACCCGGCGAGGTCCAGGCCGTGCTCACCGAGCACCCGGCCGCCCGCGAGGCCGTGGTCACCGCCACCGCCCCGGGCAACGGACCGCGCCGGCTGGTCGCCTACTACGTGCCCGAGACCGGGGCCGCCGCGACCGGGACCGAACTCGCGGCGCACTGCGCCGAGCGGCTGCCCGCGTACATGGTCCCCGCCGCCTTCGTCCCGCTGGAGCGGATCCCGCTCAGCGTCAACGGCAAGCTCGACCACGCCGCGCTGCCCGCGCCCGACCGCGAGGACTCGTGGGCCGGCGAGGGGTTCGTGGCACCGCGCACGCCGGTCGAGCGGCAGCTGGCGGAGATCTGGCGGGACGTCCTGGGACTGGAGCGGGTCGGTGCGCGGGACAGCTTCTTCGAGCTCGGCGGGGACTCGATGACCGTGCTGCGCGTCATGGAGCAGGCGCGCGCCGCGGGCCTGCCGCTGACCCTGCGGATGCTCTACCAGACCGCCTCGATCGAGGAGCTCGCCGTGACCCTCACCGCCCCCGAGCCCGCCCCCGAGCCCGCCCCCGAGCCCGCCTCCGGGTCCGCCGCGGAGCCCGTCCCGGAGGGGCCCGCCGGGCAGTCCGCCGGGCACCGGCCCCGCCGGGCGCCCGCCGCCTCCCCGTACGCCGGGCTGATGGAACGCCACGGCGTCCCCGGGATGAGCGTGGCCCTGCTGCGCGACGGCGAACTCGCCGGGCTGGAGACGCACGGCGTGGTCGCCGCCGGCAGCACCGACCGGGTCACCGCGGACACCCCGTTCAAGGTCGCCTCGGTCAGCAAGCACATCACCGCGCTCGGCACGCTCGCCCTCGCCGCCGAAGGGCTGCTGGACCTCGACGCCGACGTCAACGCGTACCTGCGCGACTGGCGGGTGCCCGCCGCCGTCGGCCCGGTCACCGTGCGCCGGCTGCTGCTCAACACCTCCGGCCTGGCGCTCGAACCGGCGCACGAGCCGTACCGGCCCGGCGACGAGGTGCCCACCGTCCTGCAGGCGCTGCGCGGCGAGCACCCCTCCCGGACCCCGGAGCCCGCCTTCGAGCACCGCCCCGGCGAGCTGTTCCGCAAGAACAAGCTCAACTACCTGCTGCTGGAGCAGGTCCTGACCGACCTCACCGGCCTGGCGTTCCCCGAGCTGATGCGCAGCCGGGTGTTCCTGCCGCTCGGGATGACCGGCAGCCGCTACGACTGGGGCTTCGGACTGCGCTCCCGGCGGCCGGTCGCCCAGGGCCACGACAACGCGGGCCGGCCCGTCCCGGTCGGGCTGCCGATCCACCCGTCGGTGGCCGGCGGCGGCCTGTGGACCACCGCGACCGACCTCGCCCGGGCCGCCGCCGAGATCCGCCGCGCGTACCTCGACGACGAACCGGTCCTGCTCACCCCGTCGCTCGCCCGGGACCTGCTCACGCCGAGCCCCGGCTCCATGTACGGCATGTCCACCGTCATCGACGCCACCGCCGGTGACCTCGACTTCGGCGTCTTCGGCGAGTTCGAGGGCTACTTCGCGATGACCATGACCCAGGTGCACGGCGGCAACGGCTTCGTGGTGCTGACCAACGGAGACAACGGCAAGGAGCTCGCCCGGGCCGTCATCGAGGCGGGCGAGGGCGACGACGCCCACTTCGGCTCGCGCTGGTGACGCCCCGGCGCTGCGGCCCACCCCCACCGACCGCAAGGAGACACCGTGACACCCGTGACACCCGGGACGCAGTCCAGGCGCAGCCTGGTGTCCCTCGACGACCTCACCGACGCCGAACTCCGCCACCTCGCCCGCCGCGGCGCGGAGTTCGCGGCCGGCCGGGCCGGCGCCGGGCGGCCGCTGAGCGGCCTGATCGCCGGCACGTACTTCGCCAAGACCTCCACCCGCACCCGCACCGCCTTCTCCGCCGGGGCCCTGCGCCTCGGCGCCCAGGTCATCGCCTACGGGCCGGGCGACCTGCAGACCAACACCGGCGAGACGGTGCAGGACACCGGCCGGGTGTTCGCCGGGATGCTCGACGTCCTGGTCGCCCGCACCACCGGCGACCCGGCCGAACTGCGCGGCTGGGCCGAGGACGGCCGGCTGGCCGTCGTCAACGCGATGACCGCCGACGAGCACCCCACCCAGGCGCTGACCGACCTGGCCACCCTGCTCGGCCACTTCGGGCGGATCGACGGCCTGCGGGTGCTCTACCTCGGCGAGGGCAACAACTCGGCCGCCGCCCTGGCCCTGGCCCTCGCCCGCTTCCCGGGCGCCCGGCTGGAGCTGCGCACCCCGCCCGGCTACGGCCTGGCCGCCGACGTACTGGCCCGGGCCGGCGCCCACGCCGCCCGCTGCGGCGCGGAGGTGACCGAACGCCACGACCTCGACGACCTCGGCGAGCCCTTCGACGCCGTCTACACGACGCGCTGGCAGACCACCGGCACCAGCAAGCCCGACCCCGACTGGCGCACCCTGTTCGAGCCGTTCCGGGTCACCGCCGACCTGTGGAAGCACAGCCCGGACGCCGTCCTCCTGCACGACCTGCCCGCCCACCGCGGCGAGGAGGTCACCGCGGAGGTGCTCGACGGCCCGGCGAGCCTGGCGTTCCGGCAGGCCGAGAACAAGATGCACAGCGCCATGGCCGTACTGGAGTGGAGCTGCGCCGCCCGGGACATCGAGCCCCGCGGATGAGCGACCCGGCGGACCCCTCCGCCGGGGCCGGGCACGCGGCGCCCGCACCGCTGCGCCGCAACCGCGACTTCCTGCTGCTGTGGGGAGGCGTCGGTCTCACCCTGCTCGGCGCGCGGGCCTGCGTCGTGGCGTACCCCTTCCTGGTGCTGTGGAAGACGGGCGAGGCCCGCGACGCCGGCCTGGTCGGCTTCGCGGGCCTGCTGCCCAACCTCCTGGTGCAGCTGCCCGCCGGAGCGCTGGTGGACCGCTGGGACCGGCGCCGACTGATGATCGTGTGCGACATCGGTGCGGTGCTGGTCGCGGGGAGCGTCGCCGCGGCGGTGCTCGCCGACCGGATCGGCCTGGCCCACCTGGTGGCCGCGGCCTTCGTGGAGTCGACCCTCGCGGTCTTCTACCAGCTCGCCGAACGCGCGGCCGTGCGGCACGTGGTGCCCGCCGAGCAGCTCTCGGCCGCGCTCGGCCAGAACGAGGCCAGGTGGCGCGCCGCCGGGCTGCTCGGCCAGCCGCTCGGCGGCCTGCTCTACACCGCGGCCCGGTGGGCGCCCTTCCTGTTCTCGGCCGTCACCCACGTGCTGTCGCTGCTCGCCCTGCTGCCGATCAGGACCAGGCTGCAGAGCGAACCGGACGGCCCGCGGGCCCCGCTCGTCGCGGAACTGCGCGAAGGGCTGGTCTGGACGTGGCGGCGCCGCTTCCTGCGCGTCCTGGTCAGCCTGATCGCCGGGACCAACCTGCTGTTCCAGGTGATCAGCCTCGCCCTCGTCCTGATCGTCCGGGAGAACGGCGGCTCGGCCACCACCCTGGGGCTGGTCACCGCCGCGGGCGGCATCGGCGGCACCGTCGGCGCGCTCACCGGCGTGCGGGTGGCCCGGCGGGTGCCGCTGCGCGCCGTGGTGGCCGGCGGCACCGCGCTGTGGGCCGTCCTCGTCCCGGTCCTCGCCCTCACCGGCTCCCCGGTGCTGCTGGGCGCCGTGATGGCCGCGATGGCCTACGTCGGCGGGCTGACCAACGTGGCCGGCGGCGTCTACCAGGTCACGATCACCCCGGAACGGATGCAGGGCCGGGTCAGCAGCCTGATCCAGCTGCTCGCCTTCGGGACGGGCTCCTTCGGCGCGCTGGCCGGCGGCTACCTGCTGGACGGCCTGGGCGTCACCCGCACGCTCGGCGCGATCGCCGCCGCGATGGCCGTGCTCGCGCTGTTCGCGGTGGTCAGCCCGGCGCTGCGGCACCCCGACCGGGCGCCGGAGGCGGACCTCCCGGTGGGGGAACCCGCCGCTGCCGGCTATATGGACGCCGTATAGCCGGCGTTCCTAGGCTCCGAAGCACCATCAGCGCAGGCCGGGATCCCCGGCCCGTCCCCGCTGCCGGGCGGCAGGCCCGTGCCGGCGGCCAGGGACTCGCAGCGCAGTCGAAAGTCCACGGACCACAGCAGGACCGGAGCGCCCCGGGCGCCCGGCCCGCACGTCCCACACGAGGAGACCTCCGTGTCCCAGCCCATCGACCGTCGGCGCATGCTCAAACTCTCCGCCGGCGCGGTCACCCTGGCCGGTGCGGGCCTGGCCGTCGCCGCCGTCCCGGCGTCCGCGGCCCCGGCCTCCGCGACCGCGGCGTCCGGCACCGCCGCCCCGGCCCGCCGCCGGGACGGCGTCGTCCTCCCCGACGTCCCCGGAATGCTCGGCGACCCGTACGCCAACGAGTTCTGGTACCAGTACGACGAGGTGCTGTGGTTCAAGGCCACCCCCGAGATCAAGGCCGCCTACGGGCAGCTGGCGGCGGCGCTCGGCAAGGACTTCGAGGTGGCCATCGTCAAGGCCTACCAGGACCAGCGCACGGCCGGCACCTACCCGGGCAGCTTCATCGCCATGGTCCGCCCGCTCAAGGACGCGCTGACCGTGATCTCCACGGCCCAGCTCGGCGTCATCGACACCTTCTTCCCGCACGACCGGCACCGGATGATCAGCGCCTTCGTCGACTTCGGCCAGGGCGTGCTGTACGACCCGCGCCGCAACCCCGGCGGCCGGACCCACATCATGAACGGCAACCCGCCGGTCGGCTTCCACGCCTGGCACGGCTTCGTCCGCGCCATGCAGTTCCTGGACATCGACGCCGACCGCTGGGCCGAGGTCGACCCGCTGATCGCGCTCTCCTGGGCCGTGCAGTCCACCGCCAAGCCCAAGACGGACACCGTGGCCGAGCCCCTCGCGCCGGAGGTGCTGCGCTCGCTGCGCCGCACCTGGCTGCACAAGTCGCCGGAGGAGATCGACGCGGCCTACGACAGCTTCCCCTACCCGCCCGGCATCTGACCGGCAGTCGCAGCCGTCGGGCAGGGAACGGGGCCTGCTCCCCGGGGGCGCACCCCCGGGGAGCAGGCCTTCGTCTCCCGGCCGCTCCGGCGGCGGTCCCAGCAGCGGAAGGACCAGGATGAACACGGAACAGCACAGGACCGGCGTCTGGCTGGTCGGGGCCCGCGGATCGGTGGCGACCACCGCGGTGGTCGGCGCGGCGGCGATCGCGGCAGGGCTCGCCGAACCGACCGGCTGCGTCAGCAGCCTGCCGGACTTCGCGGAACTGGACCTGCCCGGCTTCGACGGGCTGGTCTTCGGCGGGCACGACACCGCCACCGAACCGCTGGCCAAACGCGCCGAACGGCTCGTCGGCGCCGGCGTGCTGCCGGGCGTCCTGCTGCCGCCGCTGGCGGCCGAACTGGCCGCCGCCGAGGACGAGATCCGGACCGTCCCCACCGGGGACGACCTCCCGCAGGCCGAACTGGTCGACCGGCTCGCCGCGGACCTCCGGGACTTCCGGAACCGCCACCGCCTCGACCGGGTCGTCGTGGTCAACGTCGCCACCACCGAGCCGAGCACCGACCCCGACCCCGCCTGGGCCACGCCCGGCGCCCTGCGCGCGGCCCTCGCCGCGGGCCGCGCCCCGCTGCCCTACAGCGCGGTCTACGCGTACGCGGCCCTGCTGGCGGACTGCGCCTACGTGGACTTCACCCCGTCCACCGGGGCCCGGATCCCCGCCCTGGACGCGATCGCCCGGGAGAACGGCCTGCCGTACGCGGGCAGCGACGGCAAGACCGGGGAGACCCTGGTCAAGTCGGTGCTCGCCCCGATGTTCGCCAAACGGGCGCTGCGGGTGCGCAGTTGGTCCGGCACCAACCTGCTGGGCGGCGGCGACGGCGCGGCCCTCGCCGAGCCGGACCGGGCCCGCAGCAAGGTCGGCTCCAAGCGGCGCGTCCTGGAGGAGACGCTCGGCCACCCCGTCGAGGGCGGCGTGCACATCCACAACGTGCCGGCGCTCGGCGAGTGGAAGACGGCCTGGGACCACATCGGCTTCGACGGCTTCCTCGGGGTGCGGATGACGCTCCAGTTCACCTGGGAGGGCTGCGACTCGACGCTGGCCGCGCCGCTGGTCCTCGACCTGGCCCGGTTCGCGGCGCTCGCCCACCGCCGCGGCGTGGCGGGGCCGGTCGCCGAGCTGGGGTTCTTCTTCAAGGACCCGGTCGCGGGCACCACCCACGAACTCGCCGCGCAGTACGAGCGGCTGCGCGACTGGGCGCTCGGACCGGAGGCGGTGCGGTGAGCCTCCTCCTGGCCGGGCCCGGGGCGGTCGGCGCCGCACCGGCCGGGGTGGGCGACCTGCTGGAGCTGGTCCGCGCGCCCGCCGCGCTCTCCGTGCCCGGCGACGTCCTGCTCGGCGCCGCCGCGGCCGGCCTGCCCACCGGGCCGCGCACCGCCCTGCGGGCCGCCTCCTCGGTCTGCCTCTACTGGGGCGGGATGGCCCTCAACGACTACGCCGACCGCGAGCTGGACGCCGTCGAGCGGCCCGAGCGGCCGATCCCGTCCGGGCGGGTCACCCCGGGGACGGCGCTGGCCGTCGCCACCGGCCTCACCGCCGCCGGGCTCGCCCTGGCCGCGGCCGCGGGCGGCGCCGCCGCGCTGCGGGTGGCCGTCCCGCTGGCCGGCACCGTCTGGCTCTACGACCTGGTGCTCAAGGACACCCCGGCCGGACCGGCCGCGATGGCGGCCGCCCGCGGCCTGGACGTGCTCTCCGGCGCCGCCGGCAGCGGCCGGGTCCGCGCGGCCCTGCCGTCCGCGCTGGTGCTGGCCGGGCACACCGCGGCGCTGACCGTGCTCAGCCGGCGCGAGGTCCACGGCGCCACCCCCGCCCTGCCAAGGGCCACCCTGGCGGCCGGCGGCCTCGTCGCTGGCACGGTCCTCGCCCTGGGCCGCCGCCGGGGAGCCGCCGGGCGGGCGCTGACCGGCCTGCTCACCGCCGGCTACCTCGCCACCGCCGCCCCGGCCCAGCTCGCCGCCGTCCGGGCGCCCTCCCCGGTGCGGGTCCGCCGGGCCGTCGGGGCCGGCATCCACGCGATGGCGCCGCTGCAGGCCGCGCTGTCCGCCGCCGCCGGCGCCCGCGGCGTCGCCCTGGCGCCCGTCCTCGCCGTGTCGCTGGCCCGCCGCCTCGCCCGGAAGGTGTCCCCGACATGACGCACCGGCACCCCGGACCGCCGCCCCCGCGCTTCGGCTTCGGCACCAACGGCCTCACCGACAACCGGCTCCCGGACGCGCTGCGCCTGCTCGCCGACCTCGGCTACGACGGGGTCGCGCTGACCCTGGACCACGCCCACCTCGACCCGCTCGCCCCCGGCCTCGTCCACGAGGTGGAGCGGACGGCGGCGCTGCTCCAACGGCTCGGACTGGCCGTGGTCGTCGAGACCGGCGCCCGCTACCTGCTCGACCCCCGCCGCAAGCACCAGCCGACCATGCTCAGCGACCAGGGCGCCGAACGCCGGGTGCGGCTGCTGACCACCGCGGTGCGGATCGGCGCCGAACTGGGCGCCGAGGCGGTCTCGTTCTGGAGCGGCACCGCCCCCGCCGGCGTCCCCGAAGGGCTGCTGTGGGAGCGGCTGCTGCGCGGCTGCGAGCCGGTGCTGCGGGCCGCCGAGCAGCAGCGGGTCGTGGTCGGCATCGAACCCGAACCCGGCATGTTCGTCGACACCCTCGACTCCGCCCGGCGGCTGCTGGCCCGGCTGGACGGGGCCGGTGCGCCGGGCCGGCTCGGGATCACCCTGGACATCGGCCACTGCCGCTGCCTGGAGCCGCGGAGCATCCCGGAGTGCGTCGACCTGGTCGCCGACCGGCTGGTCAACGTCCAGATCGAGGACATGCGACGCGGCCGGCACGAGCACCTGGAGTTCGGCCACGGCGAGATCGACTTCCCGCCGGTGCTGGCCGCACTCGGCGCGGCCGGCTACCGCGGGCTGATCAGCGTCGAACTGCCGCGGCACAGCCACGACGGCCCCGGCGTGGCCCGGCGCTCACTGGAATTCCTGCGCGCGGCCGCCGCCCGGCCCGCGATGACGATGGAGACGGCGCGATGACGGAACCCGAATGGAGCACGACCCGGCTGCGCGAGGCGCTGGCCGACCGGCTGACGCCGCAGGCCGACGACTGGCTGCGGGGGCGGCTGGCCGCGGCGGCCGCCGGACCGGAAGCGGTCCGCACGGCCTTCCCGGGCGCAGCCCGGCACGGCGGCCGGGGCGACCTGCAGCCGGCCGGCCGCGGCGGCGGAGCCGACCACCCACTGGCCCGCTGGCAGGTCGAGGACGCCGTCCGCACCCTGCTGCTCGCGGCCCTGCCGCTGCGCGGCGAGGCGCTGGTGGCCGAACTGACCGCGCTGTACCGGGGCGGCGACACCGCCGAACGCCGGGCCGTGCTGCGCGCGTTGAGCGTGCTCGACCACCGCACCACGGACGAGCAGCTGCCCGGGGCGGGCCCGTACGGCCTCGGCGACGGCGCGCTGCCCCTGGTCCGGGACGCCCTGCGCACCAACGACCTGCGCCTGATCGCCGCCGCGCTGGGCGACTACGCCGCCCGCCGGCTGGACCAGGCCGCCTGGCGGCAGGCCGTGCTCAAGTGCGTCTTCACCGGCATCCCGCTGGCCCTGGTGGCCGGCCTGGCCGACCGTGCGGACACCGAACTCCTGCGGATGCTGGACGACTTCGGCACCGAGCGGCGCGCCGCGGGCCGGGCCGTGCCGGCCGACATCGAGTCCGTCCTGCACGCCCACCGAGTGTCCTGACCCGCCCGGCCTCCCCGCACCGAAGGAACCCACCGCCATGCGCATCTTCGACCCGCACATCCACATGACCTCCCGGACCACCGACGACTACGCGGCGATGAGCGCCGCGGGCGTACGGGCCCTGGTGGAGCCGTCGTTCTGGCTCGGCCAGCCGCGGACCAGCGTCGGCAGCTTCGTCGACTACTTCGACGCCCTGATCGGCTGGGAGCCCTTCCGGGCCGCCCAGTTCGGCATCCGGCACCACTGCGCCCTCGCCCTCAACCCCAAGGAGGCCAACGACCCGCGGCTGCGCGAGGTCCTGGACCTGCTCCCGCGCTACCTGGAGAAGGACCAGGTCGTGGCGATCGGCGAGATCGGCTACGACTCGATGACCGCCGAGGAGGACGAGGCGCTCGCCGCCCAGCTCGCCCTCGCGGTGGAACACCACCTGCCGGTGCTGGTGCACACCCCGCACCGCGACAAGGCGGCCGGCACCCGCCGCACCCTGGACGTGGTGCGCGAGTCCGGCATCGACCCCGCGCTGGTCGTCCTGGACCACCTCAACGAGGTCACCGTCGCCATGGTGCGGGACTCCGGCTGCTGGGCCGGCTTCTCCGTCTACCCGGACACCAAGATGGACGAGCCCCGGATGGCCGCGATCCTCGCCGAGTACGGCCTCACCGGGATGCTGGTCAACTCCGCGGCGGACTGGGGCAACAGCGACCCGCTGAAGACCCGGAAGGTCGGCGACACCATGCTGCTCGCCGGGTTCACCGAGGCCGACGTCGAGCAGGTGCTCTGGGAGAACCCGGTGGCCTTCTACGGGCAGAGCGGCCGCCTCGACCTCAGCGAGCCGGCCGTCGACGCCACCGGGCTGCACGAGGGCAACTCCGTCCTGCGCGGCGGCGCACCCGCGCCCGGGGCGGTGCGGTAGCCCGTGCGCTTCCGGCACCCGGACGGCACCACCGTCCACCTCGCCTACTGCACCAACGTCCACCCGGCGGAGGACCTGGCCGGGGTCCGGGACCAGCTCGGCCGGTACGGCGAGCCGGTCCGCGAACGCCTCGGCGTCGACCGGCTCGGCCTCGGCCTCTGGCTGGCCCGCCCGGTCCTGGACGAACTCCTCGCCGACGGCGCTGCGCTGCGCCGCCTGCGCGCCGACCTCGACGCCCGCGGCCTGGAGGTGGTGACCCTCAACGGCTTCCCCTACCGCGGCTTCGGCGGGGCCGTCGTCAAGCACCGGGTGTACCGGCCGGACTGGGCCGACCCGGAACGCCTGCGCTACACCCTGGACCTGGCCCGGGTGCTCACCGAACTCCTCCCGGACGACGCCCGGCGCGGCAGCATCTCCACCCTCCCGCTCGGCTGGCGCGCCGACTGGACGCCGCGGCACGCCGACGCGGCCCGCCGGCAGCTCGACCGGCTCGCCCGGGAGCTCGCCCGGATCTCCGGCAGCACCGGGCGCCTCCTGCGGGTCGGGTTCGAGCCCGAACCCGGCTGCGTCGTCGAGTCGACGGCCGACGCCGTCCGCGAGCTCGCCGACTCGGCCGGCCCGCACCTGGGCGTCTGCCTGGACGCCTGCCACCTCGCGGTCGAGCACGAGGAGCCGGCCGCCGCGCTCGACCGGCTCGCCGCGGCCGGCCTGGAAGTGGTCAAGCTGCAGGCGTCCGCCGCCCTCGTCGCGGACCGCCCGCGCAGCGCCGCCGGGCGCACCGCCCTGGAGCCGTACGCGGAGCCGCGGTTCCTGCACCAGACCCGGGAGCCCGGCGCGGACGGCCTGCTGCGACGGGACGACCTGGACCAGGCCCTGGCCGGGCCGGATCCGCTGCCGGGGGAGCACCCCTGGCGGGTCCACTTCCACGTCCCGCTGGGTGCCGAACCGGCCGCGCCGCTGGCGAGCACCGGCCCGGTGCTCCGGGAGACGCTCGGCCTGCTGCTGGGCGGCCCCCGGGCGGCGGTCGACCACATCGAGGTCGAGACCTACACCTGGCCGGTGCTGCCGCCCGGCCCGGAACGGCGGGCGCCCGACGCGTCCGCCGCAGCCCGCACGGTCGACGCAACCGCCGGGGAACCCGACCCGGTCGGCGGAATCGCCGAGGAACTCGACTGGACGCGCGTCGAACTGCAGCGCCTGGGACTCAAGGAGACGGACTCATGAAACGGCTGCTGGTGGTGGACGTGGTCGGGCTCACCCCGGCCCTGCTCCGCCACATGCCCACCCTCGCCGGCCTCGCCGACCGCGGCTTCAGCGCCCCGCTCGGCACCGTCCTGCCCGCCGTCACCTGCTCCGTCCAGTCCACCTTCCTCACCGGTGAACTCCCCGCCGGCCACGGCGTCGTGGGCAACGGCTGGTACTTCCGCGACCTCGGCGAGGTGCTGCTGTGGCGCCAGCACAACGCCCTGGTCGGCGGCGACAAGCTCTGGGACGCCGCCCGCCGGCGCAAACCCGGGTACACCGTCGCCAACGTCTGCTGGTGGTACGCGATGGGCGCCGACGTGGACTGGACGGTCACCCCCCGCCCGATCTACTACGCGGACGGCCGCAAGGAGCCCGACTGCTACACCAGGCCGCCCGGCCTGCACGACGAACTCACGGCCAGGCTCGGCGAGTTCCCGCTCTTCACCTACTGGGGGCCGACGGCCGGACTGCCCTCCTCGCAGTGGATCGTCGGCGCCTCCCGGCAGATCCTCCGGGACCACCGCCCCGACCTCACCCTGGTCTACGTACCGCACCTGGACTACGACCTGCAGCGCTTCGGCCCGGACTCCCCCCAGGCCGCCGACGCGGCCGCCGAGATCGACTGGGCGCTGCGCCCGCTGCTGGCCGACGCGGTCGCGCAGGACGTCACGGTCGTCGTCCTCAGCGAGTACGGCATCACCGCCGTCGACCAGCCGGTGGACATCAACCGGGTGCTGCGCCGGGCGGGCCTGCTGGACGTCCACACCCAGGACGGCATGGAGTACCTGGACCCGTGGACCTCCAGGGCGTTCGCCGTCGCCGACCACCAGCTCGCACACGTCTACGTCCGCGACCGGACCGACCGGGACCGCGTGCAGGAGCTGCTCGAAGGCGTGGACGGCATCGACACCGTGCTGGACGAGGCGGCCAAGAAGGAGCACGGTCTCGACCACGAACGCTCCGGCGACCTCGTCGCCGTCGCCGCTCCCCGGTCCTGGTTCACCTACTACTACTGGCTCGACGACGCCCTCGCCCCGGACTTCGCGCCCACCGTCGAGATCCACCGCAAGCCCGGCTACGACCCGGCCGAGCTCTTCTTCGACCCGGCCGACCGCACTGCCCGGCTGCGGGCGGGCGGCGCCCTGCTGCGCAAGAAGCTCGGCCTGCGCTACCGGATGGACGTCGTGCCGCTGGACCCGTCCCCGGTCCGCGGCAGCCACGGGCGGCTGCCCGCCCACCCGGACGAGGGGCCGGTGCTGCTCTGCAGTGATCCCACGGCGGCCCGGGACGCCCTGGAGGCCACCGAGGTCAAGGCGTTCCTGCTGGAACTCGCGGGCCTGGGCCCGGAACCGCGGGCCCGGTAGCCGCCCGTCCGCTCTCCGCTCCCTTCCCGCCCGTCCCCCTTCACGTCCTTCCCCGCCCCGTCGGCGAGCGCCGCCGACGGGGCGCTGCGCATGCGTACGCGGCGTGCGTAAAGGGGGATTTCAGTATGTACCGGGTCTCGGCGGGCGTGGTCGAATGGCCGCGTAGTCGCTGGTGCCGGGGGCAGGCGGCCGGCCCTGGGCGGGGTGCGGGAATCCCCTCGCGAAGGGGCCGGAATTACCTCCTCCTGGGCAGACCGAGGAAGAAGAGGTAACCGTGGCCGAGCATTTCCTTTCCGCCTATCTCACGCCGCCGGGGCCGGGTGCGGTCTTCTCGGTCCGGCACGACCAGAACGTCGCGCTGTGGCGCCGGGACGACGCGGACGTCGAACTGGTGCGGGTGTGGGAACTGGAGCGGGTCAGCGGGCAGAAGCACCACTTCTGGCCGCTGTACACCGAGGGCCGGGCCGAGGCGTTCCTGTCGGCACTGCTGGCCGAGGAGGGGCTCACCCTCGACGACGTGACGGCGACCTGGGGCACGCCGGGGCTGCCGAAGGCGCAGCCGGTGCCGAAGCCCGCCGGGGCGGAGGATTTCCCGCTGCACAGCCTGGCGCACCTGTTCAGCGGGGTGCTGCGGGACCTCCCGCTGTTCCGTGCCGGGCAGATCGTCGGCATGGCGATCGACGCGCTGCCCGACTACGCGCAGGAGAGCCGTCCGAACGCCTACTGGTACGCCGGCTGCGTGGTGAAGCAGGGGCGGATCACCTTCGAGCCGGTGGAGTCCCCCGGCCCGCTGTACACCGCCGCCGAGACGGTGTTCGGCCTGGAGCCCGGCTCGCTGATGGCGCTGGCCACGGCCTCGACCGCGGCGATCGAGTTCGACGCCGAGGCCGCGATCGCGGACGTCACCTTCTTCGGCGGCTCCGCCACCCAGCCGTGGAAGGCCGCGCACGACCTGGTCCGCGCGGTGGTGGCCGCCGCCGAGGAGCAGCTGGCCGGCGTCGAGCTGGACGACTCGCTCAGCCGCGAGGACCACCTGCGCAGCGCGGTGATGAAGGTCGTCCAGCGCTGCTGCGAGGGCGTCGCGATCCGCAACGTGGAGCGGCTGCTGGAGGTCGGCGGCATCCGCGCCGAGGACACCCACCTGTCCACCAGCGGCGGCTACGCGCTCAACTGCCCCACCAACACGCTGCTGATGGACCGGTTCGGGTTCAAGGGCCTGGTCACCCCGCCGTGCGCCAACGACTCCGGCCAGGGCATCGGCCTCGGCCTGCTCGGCCTGTACGGGGCCGGCGCGCTGGCGGACTCCGGGCTGCGGATCGTCTCGCCGTACTACGGCCGGGACGTCACGGACGTCGAGGAGGCGCTGGCCGAGTTCGCGCCGTGGATCGCCTCGGTGACGGACTTCGAGGCGGAGCGGTTCGTCGCCGACGTCTCGGACGGCGTGATCGCCTGGGTGGACGGCCGGGCGGAGCTCGGGCCGCGTGCGCTGGGCCACCGCAGCCTGATCGGCGACCCGCGCTCGCAGAAGGTCAAGGACCTGCTGAACGCGTACAAGCGGCGCCAGTGGTGGCGCCCGGTCGCGCCGATGGTGATGGCCGAGCACACCGGCGAGTGGTTCGCCTCGGACCGCGAGTCGCCGTACATGCTGGAGGCGGTCCAGGTCCGCCCCGAGGTGCGGGAGCTGGTGCCCGCGATCGTCCACCTGGACGGCTCGGCCCGGCACCAGACCGTCACCGCCGAGTCCAACCCGCGGCTGCACCGGGCGCTGGACGCGTTCCGGGCGGCGACCGGGGTGCCGATCCTGTGCAACACCTCGCTCAACGACAAGGCCGAGGCGGTCGTCGACCAGGCCGCGGAGGCGCTCAACTTCTGTGTGCGCAAGGGCGTCGCGGTGCTGTACCTGTGCGGGCGGCGGGTCGAGCTGCGCGCCGAGCCGGTGCCGGCCACGGCCGCGCCGGCCGAGCCGCGGCCGCGCGCCCTGGCGTACTTCGCCGGGCAGGAGGCGGACCGCGACGGGCTGTGGCAGGGCTGGCTGGACGCCGGGTACACCGTCGAGGGCATGTACCACCTGTCCCGCAGCCACCAGCTGCGCGCCGAGCAGGAGCTGTCCACGCCGGAGCGGGTCAACCTGCTGGCCGCGTACCGGGTGACGGTGGACCCGTCGTTCCGCGGGCTGGTGGACAACTTCCGCCGGACGCACGGGCCGGGCGGCTCCTTCGTCGACCCGTCCACGCTGACCGGGGCGTTCGGGGTGATCAACCCGCTGCGCCGGTCGCGCTAGCCGGTAGCGGGAACGGGTCGGGGGGTAGGGCTTCGAAAGCCCTACCCCCCGACCCGTTGTGCTGCTAAGCGACCCGGCGTCGACACCACCGTCAGTAGCGCGGCTTCCGGGTCAGCGCCAGACCGCCCAGCAGGAAGGCGACGCCGAGCACGCCGGCGACGACCGCGTCGGTGGTCTGGGCGGGCTTGTGGCTGGCGTCCATCACGGCGGTGATCAGGCCGGCGACGGCGCTGATGTAGCAGAAGATGGTGATGAAGATCTTGACCTTGGGGTGCATGGCGATTCCTTCCGGTGCTGCGGTTCTCGGTGCGGTCAGGCGGTTTCCTGCGGTCCGCGGCCCGCGGGTGCGGTCGCGGCGGCGGTGAGGCCGAGCAGCATCACCCAGGCGTCGGGGTCCGACCGGAAGCGGTTCCAGCGGTCCGCGGCGAGGGCGAGTTCGGCCAGGGAGAGGACGCCCCGGGCCACCAGCGGCTCCAGGCGCTGCGGCCCGAGCTGGGGGGCGAAGGCGTCGGTGGGGTGGTCGTCGTTGGTGGTGGCGAAGGGGCGCAGCACGACCTCGTCGAAGCCGGCCGCGCGCAGCAGCCGGGGCAGCCGCCGGCCGATCGACCGGTCGCCGCCGTCGGCGCGCTGGGCGGCCGCCATCTTGGCGTGCACGCCCGCGAGTTCGGGGTACGAGGGCTCGGCCGCGCCCCACAGCGCGGAGTCGACCTCGGTGCAGGCGACCCGCCCGCCGGGCTTCAGCACCCGGCGGGCCTCGGCCAGGACGGCGGCCGGGTCGGGGACGTGCTGCAGGACGTAGCGGAGCAGGACGAAGTCCACGCTCGCGTCCGGCAGCGGCAGGTCGGCGCCGTCGGCGACCAGCAGGATGACGCCGGGGCCGGCCGCGTGGGCGAGCAGCTCGCCGTCGATGTCGGCGGCGATCAGGGCGGTCCCGGCGGGCAGGGCGGCGCGCAACCGCCGGGTCACCGCGCCCGGCCCGGCGCCGAGTTCGAGCACGGTGGCGCCGACGCCGGTCCCGGGCTCGGTGGCGCCGTCCCCCATCCCGAGCTCGCGCAGGATGCGCAGCTCCTCGGGGAAGGAGAGCGCGGCCTGCGCCTCCAGCCGGTCGAGTTCGGCGGCGAGGCCGCCGCCGGTGGTGCGGGCCGGGTCGTAGGACCCGCCGACGGGGCGTACGGCTGTGCTCATCGGGGCCTCGCGATCATCGTCATGCCGTGCTTCGGGCGGAGGGTGACCAGGGCCTCGGGCTCCACGGGGAAGCCCTCGACCAGTTCCAGCCGGACCGACTGCAGCAGCGTGGCGAGCACCAGGACGGCCTCCAGCATTGCGAAGTGCTGTCCGACGCAGATCCGGTCGCCGCCGCCGAACGGCAGGTAGAGGTGGCTGGGGAGGGTGGCGCCGTCGAAGCGGTCCGGGCGGTACGCGTCCGGGGCGTCCCAGTGGTCGGGGTGGCGGTGCAGCACCCACTGGCTGACGCACACCAGGGTGCCGGGCTCGACGTCGTACCCGCCGATGACGTCGTGCCCGACGGCCCGGCGGGAGATCAGCCAGACCGGCGGGTAGAGCCGCATCGCCTCCTGGATGGCCCGGCGGCAGGCCGGCAGGTCCTGGAGGTCGGCCGCGGTCGGCGGGCGGCCGCCGAGGACCCGGTCGACCTCCTCGCGGACCTTGGCCAGCTCCTCGGGGTGGCGGTCGAGCAGGTAGAGCGTCCAGGTCAGGGACTTGGCGGTGGTCTCGTGGCCGGCCATCACGATGGTCAGCACCTGGTCGCGCAGGTCCTCGTCGGAGACCAGGTGGTCGCCGGACATCATGGTGTCCAGCAGGTCGCCGGCGGCGGTGCTGCTGCCGCCCGCGCGGCGGGAGGCGATCAGCGTGCGGGTGACGGTGTTGAGGAACACCCGGGCCCGGCCGAAGTCGGCGAACCGGCGGGCGGTGTCGGCCGGGTCGGGGTCGGGGTTCGGTACGTAGTGGCCGATGCAGCGGTTGACGGCGTCCACCGCGCGGCCGAAGCCCTCGCCGATGCCGTCGATGTCGGCGCCGAGGATGGCGTGGGTCAGGATGCCGAGGGTGAGCGCGGTGAAGTGCTGGTCCACCTCCAGCGGGGCGCCGGACTCGACGGACGGGCGCCAGCGTTCCAGCATGCCGGCGGTGGCGTCGGTGACGATGGTGTCGAAGCTGCGCACCGCGCTCGGGCGGAACGCCGGTGCGGTCAGGTGCCGTTGGCGGGCCCAGTCGGCGCCGTTGCTGGTCAGCAGCCCGTTGCCGAGCAGCGGACGCAGCATGGCGTCGTCCGGGGTGCCCTCCTTGGTGTAGTTGGCGCCGTTGTCCTTGAGCACGTGCTTGGCGTACTCGGGACGGTTGAGCAGGTAGACGGTGTCTCCGTCCGCACGGTGGCGGGTGATGTCGCCGTAGCGGCGGGCCAGGTCGGTGATGAAGTCGAGCGGCGACTCCCTCATCAGCGCCATGTCGACGTCGTCGGCAGGGCCTGGCGGGACGGTGTGCGTAGGCACGGTGCGGACCACCCCCGTGATTCCTCTCGATGCTTACCCGGGACTCCGGAAATGCGTACTCGGCCCCGGAATACGTACGCGGCGATTCCGGGTACGTATTCGGATACGTATTCCGATGCGTATTCTGATACGTATTCATGGGCGTGTGACGGCTGAAATCTACCGCACCTGCCGCATGTGCTCAATACTTAGTCCCGGCACCGGAAATGAGGTCTTGGCGGCCGATTGCGGCCGTGTCATTCTTCATTTGCGGGCGGCGCCGGGAAGGGTCGCCGGCAAACACCGGATACCGAGAAAAGGAAAAGTCACATGGCTTTGGACCAGAGGAAGCGGGCCGAGTTCGTCAACGGCTACACCCGCGCCCTGATCAGCGCCTGGTCGAGCGAGGAGTACGCGGCCCGCCTGCGTACCGACGCCCGCGCCGCCCTCGCCGAGGCCGGCCTGGAGCTCCCGGCCGACGCCGAGATCGTCATCGTCTCGACTGCCGCCGAGGGCGAGCAGGAGGGCAACCTGGAGGTGCAGGTCGAGCTCTTCGAGATCGGTCTGGCGACCGGTCGCTACGAGTTCCACATCCCGGAGACCCCGCAGATCGACACCGCCGAGCTGAGCGAGGGCGACCTGTCGGACATCGCGGCCGGCGGCAACTCCTGCTGCTGCCCGTGCTGCTGCTGCACCTGATCCAGCCGGGAAACCCGCCCGCCGGGCAGAGCGCCCGGCCGGTCGACCTGAGCACCAGGTCGGCCTGAACACCCCACAGAGGAGCGATCCACAGTGGCGACTGCCGTCGGGGAACACCCCGTCTCAGTCCGCGGCCTGCGCAAGAGTTACGGCGACTGGCACGCGGTCCAGGGTCTGGATCTGGACATCCACCAGGGAGAGGTCTTCGCCCTGCTCGGGCCGAACGGCGCGGGCAAGACGACGACCGTCGAAATCCTGGAGGGCGTCCGCCAGCGAACCGGCGGTGACGTGCGGGTCCTCGGCTGTGACCCAGCCGAGGACCGGCGCGAGTGGCGCGCCAGGATCGGGGTCGTCCCGCAGACCACCGGCGCCTACTCGGACCTGACGGTCCGCGAGGTCGTCGAGCACTTCGCGGCGTTCTACCCGAACCCGCTCCCGGTCGGCCAGGTCATCGACATGGTCGGACTGGGCAAGCACGAGAAGAAGCAGAGCGCGGACCTCTCCGGAGGCCAGGCCCGTCGGCTCGACGTCGCGGTGGGCATCGTCGGCGACCCGGACCTGATCTTCCTCGACGAACCCACCACCGGGTTGGACCCGGTGGCTCGCCGGGAGGCCTGGGAGCTGGTCCGCTACTTCTCCGAGCGCGGTCGCACCACCGTGCTCACCACGCACTACCTGGACGAGGCCGAGGCGCTGTGCGAGCGCGCCGCGGTGATCGTCGCCGGCCGGGTGGTCCAGTGCGGACCGCTGGCCGAGTTCGGCGGCCGTTCGCAGACTCCGACCACGGTCTCCTTCCGGATTCCGCCGGAGCTGGCCGGCCGCACGCTGCCGCCGCTGCCACCCGGGGCCGAACCGGCCCCGGTGGGGGTGGACGGCGTGCTCCGGATCGCCACGCACGCCCCGACCGCGCTGCTCGCGGCACTGGTCCCGTGGGCGCACCTGGCAGGGGTCGGCGAGCTGCCCGAGCTGCGGGTGCACCGGCCGACCCTGGAGGACGTCTACCTGGACCTCATCCGGGAGCACGCCGACGGTACCGACCGCGGCGCCGACACCAGCCAGAGCATCACCCACGAGGCGGGCAAGCGATGACCCTCACCCAACCCACCGCGACCGCCCCGGCCACCGGGACCGCCGGCAGCACCACGACGCCCCGGCGGGCCGGCCGGATGCCCGGCATCCTGCGGGCCGGTGCGGCCCGCTCCAAGGTCGAGCTGCGGGCGTTCTTCCGGAACAAGCAGTCGCTGGTCTTCACCCTGATGTTCCCGGTGATCCTGCTGGTCGTCTTCGGCTCGATCTTCTCGGGCAAGGTGGCCGGCACCGACACGGACGTCAAGCTGGTGTTCATGGCCGGCATCATCGCCGCCGGCGTGATGAGCACCGCCTTCTCCGGCCTGGCGATCAACATCGCGATCGAGCGGGACACCGGCACCGTCCGGCGGCTCGCCATGACTCCGATGCCCAAGTCCGCCTACTTCGTCGGCAAGCTGGTACGGGTCATCGTCACCACCGCGCTGGAGACCGTGCTGCTGATCGGCATCGCGCTGGCCCTGTTCGGCCTGCCGCTGCCCAGCACCCCGGAGCGCTGGTTCACCCTCGGCTGGGACCTCGCCCTCGGCACCGTCGCCTGCGCGATGGCCGGCGCCGCCTACTCGGCGCTGATCCCCAACAGCCGGTCCGCCGCGGCGATCGTCACCCCGGTCTTCATGGTGCTGCAGTTCATCTCCGGCGTGTTCTTCCCGTTCGGCCAACTGCCCGCCTGGATGCAGACGGTGGCCGCGTTCTTCCCGGTCAAGTGGATGGCCCAGGGCTTCCGGTCGGTGTTCCTGCCGGACTCCTTCACCGTCGTCGAACCGGCCGGGAACTGGGAGCTGGGGCACATCGCGATGGTCCTCACCGCCTGGTCGCTGGCCGGCCTGCTGCTGACCGCCTTCTCCTTCCGCTGGCGCGGACCCCGGGTCCGCTGAGACTTTGGGGGCTGGACCCATGACGACGGCGACGGTGCGACTGCCCGAGCACCTGATCCACCCGTTCGCCCCGGCCGGGCGCGCGAACCCGCACCCGGCGTACCGGTGGCTGAGGGCCAACGACCCGGTGCACTACGACGCCGCGTCCCGGCTCTGGCTGGTCACCGCGCACGCCGACTGCGCGACCGTCCTGCGCGACCCGCGCTTCTCGGCCGCGCAGGGCCAGCGCGAACGCGCCCGCGACGACGCCCTGCCGCCGTCCATGCTCACCACCGACCCGCCCGACCACCACCGGCTCCGGGCGCCGGGGGCGCTGCTCCTGGGGCCGGCCGCCGTCCGCCCGCTCGGCGCGGGCCTCGCCGCCGACGTGGACGCACTGCTCGACGCCCTTCCCCTCGACCGGCCGGTGGACGCCGTCGCCGACATCGGCCGGCGGCTCGCCACCGCCGTCTACGCCCGCCTCTTCGGGCTCCCCGCCGCGGAGTCCACCCGCTTCGAGGCACTCGCCCGGGCCGCCTCCGTCAACCTCGACCCGATGGTGCCGCCCGCCCGCGCCGCCCTCGGCCGCAGCGCCGCCGGCGCACTCACCCACTACCTCGACAAGCACACCGCCCGGGTCGTCCGCGAGGGGACCGAGCTGCCGCTGACCGCCCTGGCCACCGACGACCGGCTGAGCCGCGCCGAGATGCTGGGCATCCTCAGCCTGGCCGTCATCGGCGGCTGGCAGCCCCTCGCCGAGTCCATCGGCAACGCCCTGCACCTGCTGCTGCCCGACCGCGCGGCGGTCGCCCGGCTCGCCGGGGCCGACGAGGACCTCGCCCGCCTCGCGGTGGACGAACTGCTCCGGCTGGAGGCACCGATCCCGTTCACCGCCCGGGTCACCACCGACCGGGTCGAGCTGAACGGCGGCGTCCTGCCGCCCGGCGCCCGGGTCCTCGCCGTGCTCACCGCCGCCAACCGCGACCCGGACGTCTTCGCCGACCCGGACGGACTCCGCCTGGACCGCAGCCCCAACCCGCACCTCGGCTTCGGCGGCGGCCCGCACTTCTGCCTCGCCGCCCCGCTGGTCCGGCAGACCGCGGCCCTGCTGCTGCCCCGGCTGCTCCGCCGCTTCCCCGCCCTGCGCGGCCCGGCCGGCCCCCCGGACTGGGACCTCTGCCTGGTGCCGCGCCGCCTGCGGGCGTTCCCGGTCGACCTCGGGGGTGAGCGGTGAGCGCGTACGACGTCATCGTGGTGGGCGCCGGCCCGTCCGGCCTGAACTGCGCCCGGCTGCTGCACCGGGCCGGGCAGCGCGTCGTGGTGTACGAGGCCAGGGAGCGCGTCGGCGGCCGGATCCACACCTTCCACCCCGTCGACGGCGGCCCGCCGCTGGAGCTCGGGGCCCAGGTGGTGCACGGGGACCGCAACCCGGTGCACGAGCTGGTCGGGCCCGGCCGCACCACCGCCGTACCGCGCCGGGTCAGCGCCCGGATCGTCGAGGACGGCGCCAACCGCGAGATGGGCGCGCTCAGCCGGGGGCGCCGCGCGCCCTGGCAGCTGGAGGCCATGCTGCAGCGCGCGCCCGGCATCACCGGCCTGTCCGTCGGCACCTGGCTGCGCGCCCAGGGCAGCACCGGCCCGGAGGCCGCGGCCGCCACCGAGTGGTTCCGGCAGAACTGGGCGGCCGACCCGGACGGGCTGAGCGCCGCCGCCGTCGCCGAGGCACACCGCCGGGACGACGTCGGCGAGGGCGAGTTCGCCGTCGACGGCGGCTTCGCCCGGCTGCCGGAGCGGCTGGCCGAGGGTCTGGCGGTGCGGCTCGGCGAGCCCGTCCGGGAGCTGGCGCACCGACCCGGGCGGGTCACCGTACGGACCGACGCCGGGACGGCCGCCGCCCGCGCTCTCGTGCTCACCGTCCCGCCGGCGGCGCTGGGCGGGATCGCCGGGCTGCCCGCCGACAAGCGCGCGGCCGCCGACCGACTCCCCGCCGGGGACGGCTGCTGCGTCGTGGCCACGCTCGACCGGCCCGCGCCCGACACGGTGATCGTCTTCGACGTGGACGGCCGTACCGGCTTCGTCCGCTGCACCGCCGGCCGCCCCGAGGCCCTGGTCGTCGCCAAGGCGGCGGCCGCCGCCGAGCTGCGCGCGGCCGTCGCCGACCCCGCGGCCCTGGCCGCCCTGCTGGCCACCGCCCTGCCCTGGACCTCCGGCGCCGCCGTCACGGATGTCGCCGTCGCCGACTGGGGCCGGGACCCGTACGCCGCCGGGGCGTTCACCGCGCCCCGGGCCGGGCTGGAGGACGCCGCCCGGGAGTGGGCGGCGCCGGTGGACGGCACGCTCTTCTTCGCCGGCGAGGCGACCGTCTCCGGCGAGCGGCTGCCCTGGGTGCAGGGCGCCCTGGCGAGCGGGGAACGGGCCGCCGAACAGGTCCTCAAGGCACTGGCAACCCGATGAACGTGAGTCCGATGACTGTGCACCACGGCTGGTACCTGCTGGCCTTCCTCACCGAACTGACCGACGAGATCACCCCGTTGGCCGTCGGCCCGCACCGCCTGATCGCCGTCCGCGAGGGGGAGCGGGTGCGCGTCCTGGACGCCTCCTGCCCGCACCGCGGCGCCCACCTGGGCCACGGTGGGCGGCGCGAGGGCGACTGCCTGGTCTGCCCGTTCCACGGCAAGCGGATCGCCCTCGGCGACCCGTCCAAGCACTGGTCGGTCGCCGAACACCGGGTGCTGGCCTGGGGTGACGCGCTGTTCGTCCGGCTCTCCGACGACCCGGACGGCGACCGCGGCTTCGAGCGGGCGGTGAAGGACTGGGAGGACGACTACCCGCTGGTCGCCGCCGTCAGCCTGCCGGTCGCGGTGCCGTCCGAGTACGTGGTCGAGAACGCCTTCGACCCCGACCACTTCAAGGCCGTGCACGGCGTCCCCGGCACCCGCGGGATGACCGCGCGCGACGGCGGGAGCGGCGAACTGGTCATCGAGGGCGAGTTCCTGATGCAGACCTCGCCCTGGCAGGACGCCCGCACGCTGGAGGAGATCCGCTGGGAGGCCGTCCGCACCGGCCGGGTGCGGTGGGACTTCAAACCGCGCTTCCACGCCCAGGCGTTCAGCCCCAACGTGGTGGTCACCGAGTTCGGCCCCGAGGCGGAACGACAGGTGATCGTCACCGGCTCGGTGCCCACCGAGGACGGCGGCTGCGTCGCCAGGGTCGCCATCGGCGTGCGCGAGAACCAGCGGGCCGCGCTGCCGGCCCTGCTCGGCGGAAGCGAGAAGGCGCTCGCCGAGGACAAGGTGGTCTGGGAACACCTGGACCACGCGATGACGCCGCGCTACGACGCCCGCGACGAGCCGGTGCTCGCCTTCCGACGGTTCTGCGCAGACTTCTCCGGAGGCCGCGATGCCTGAGGGCCCGAACCTGCACCTGCACCGCCACGGTGACGGCCCGGCCGTGCTGTGGCTCCACGGCTACACCATGGACTCCACCACCTGGCAGCCCCTGTGGGACCGCCTCCCCGGCTGGACCCACATCGGCGTCGACCTCCCCGGCCACGGCCGCTCCGCCCCGCTCACCCCGGGCCTGACGCTCCCGGCCCTGGCCGCGCAGCTGGCCGAGGTCGCGAAGGAGACCGGCGCCCGGCGGCTCGTCGGGCTCTCCTTCGGCTCCCTGTCGGCCGTCCAACTGGCCCTCCAGGAAACGTCGTTGCTGGACCGCCTGGTCCTCGCCGCACCCACCCTGGCCGGCACCCCCAACGAGGACTCCGCGAGGGTCCGCTACCGGCAGCTGACGATGCTCCACCGCTTCGCCGGGCCCGGCGAACAGCTGGCCGACCTCTGGATGCAGTCCCCGCCGGACATCTTCACCGGCACCGAGCGGCACCCCGAGCTCCGTGCCGCACTCCGCTCGGTGGTCGTGCGTCACAGCTGGGCCGAACTCGGCAACCGCGCCATGGACGCCCTCACCGCCCACCGGCACACCGCGGACGACCTGCGCCGCATCACCGCCCGCACCCTGGTCGTGCTCGGCGACGAGGACATGCCCGCCTTCACCCGCAACGCCGAGCTGCTGCGCGACACCGTCCCGCACTGCCGGCTGGAGACGCTGACCGAGACCGGCCACCTTCCCCTCCTCGAACGCCCGGAGGAGTGCGCCCCGCTGCTCGCCGCCCACCTCGCCTGAGGACGGCGGGGACCGCCTGCGGCTCCGGCCCCGCCTCAGCCCTGCCCCAGTCCTGCCTCAGTCGTCCAGGAAACCGGCGACCAGGGCACGGAACGCCGTCGGCTCGTCGACCCACGGCCAGTGCCCGCATCCGGCGAGCACCTCCAGCCGGCCGGCCGGGTAACCGGACGCGGCACGCCGGGCCGCCCCGACGCCCGCCACCCCGTCCTCCGAACCGGCGACCACCAGCACCGGGCTGCGCACAGCAGCCCGACGGGCGACCTCGGCCGCCGTGGCCGCGTCGGACGTCGGGCGCACGTAGAAGGACTCACGCAGCCAGGACGGCGGCCGTGGGTAGGCGGCATCGGCCTCGAAGTGCCTGCGAGTCGCGTCCGACCACCGGCCGTAGGTCCAGGGCTGCGCCCCGGCCGCCGCCGCCTCGGCGCTGCCCGGCTCACCGGCCCGCCGCGCCCGGATCGCCGCCACCTCGTCCTCGTCCACCTCCCGGAAGACCAGGCCGACCGGGGTGATCAGGACGAGCCTGCCCAGCCGCTCCGGGTGGTCGGCCGCGAACGCCTGGGCGGTCAGGGTGCCCGCGGAGTGGGCCAGCACATCCAGGCGTTCGACCCGCAGTCGCCGCCGCAGTTCCTCCAGGTCGCGGGCCTGCGCGGTGAAGGCGCAACCGGCACGGTCCGCCGGCACCTCCGACCGTCCGGCCGCACGGGCGTCCAGCATGACCAGCGTGCGAGTGCCGTCAAGCCCGCCGAGACTGCCGAGGTCACGCACGTCCGCCCCGGGCCCGCCGGCCAGACAGACCAGCACGGGGCCCCTGCCGGTGACCGAGTAGGACAGCACCGTCCCGTCGTACGAGGTGAATTCAGGCATGCGGCCATCCTCGCAGAGCGCGTTCTCCCGCCTGCCGGGGACAAGGAAGGCGTGGCAGCCGTCGGCCGACGCGTGCAACCCGTTCGCCGACGCGGGAGTACTCATGGGTGGAGAGGCGCCGCTCCGGCCGTACATCCCTTGCGCATCCAGGAGAAAACCATGACCCAGACACGGACCAAGAAGCTCGCTGCTGCCGCTGCTGCCGCTGCGGCCGCCGTGGCGCTGGCGGGCCTCGCCCTGAGCACGCCCGCCGGCGCCGCCTCCTCGGCCGCCGAGCCGCCCGCCCCGGCGATCGCCACCGCGAAGGCCTCGGCCGGCGCCGCACCCGTCACGACCACCGACCGCACCGCCGCGCCCGTCCCCTCGGCGGCGGCCGCCGAGCCGCGGGCGGCGACCGTGGGCAGCGGTGTGGTGGACGGCACCGCCTGGTCGGTGACGCTGACCTACTACCCGACCACCCCCGCCGACTACGCACCCGGCGTGAAGACCCGCGCCGGCCTGGTGTGCCTGCGGACCGTCCTCGACGGTCGGGCGAACAGCCGCTACGGCGACTGCGCGGGCGTCAAGGGCCCCACCGACCAGAGCCCCCGCGGCATGTACGGCGAGCGGACCCTCCCCAACGGCGCGCACCTGTTCCTCGCCCAGCCCGCCGCGGCGGTCGTCGGCGCCACGATGACCTTCGGCAACGCCGCCCCCACCACGGTCACCACCGTCACCGTCCCCGGCACCGACTTCACCGCCTACGCCGTCCCCGTCCCCGCCGCGTCCCACATGAGCGCCCTCGACGAGTACGACGCCCAGCACGAGATCGTCGGCCACCAGGACTTCTGACCCCCTCACCGACCCGAAGGACGCCCATTTCCGTGCGCAGCGGCCAAGAGCGAGCAGGCAAGGACGAGCGAGCAGGCGAGGACGCCGGCTTCAGCGCGTTCGTGGTGGCCCGTTGGGGGGCACTGGTGCAGACCGCCTACCTGCTCACCGGTGACTTCCACGAGGCCGAGGACCTGGTGCAGACCACCCTCGCGAAGGCGTATCCGCACTGGCTGCGGATCGACCCGGACACCGCCGCGAGCTATCTGCGACGCGCACTGGTGAACAACAACCGCAGCCGGCACCGACGGCGGAGGGTCAGCCAGCTGCTGACGCCCTTCCTGCCGGACACCCCGGCGCCCGCTGCCACCCACGCCGGCGAGGACCGCGACCTGCTGGTCGCGGCCCTCGCCGGGCTGCCCGAACGCCAGCGGGCCGTGGTGGTACTGCGCTACTGGGAGGACCTGAGCCTGGAGCAGGTAGCCGACGAACTCGGGTGCAGCGTCGGCACGGTGAAGAGCCAGGCGTCCCGTGCGCTGGCCAGGCTGCGCTCCGACCCCACCCTGCTCGACCACGCCGCCGACCTCCTGGGAGCGACCCCATGACCGATCGACTCCACGAGGCCCTGGCCCGTTCGGCCGGGCGGGTCACCCCGTCGCCCGCGCCGGTCGCCGAGATCCTGCGGTCGGGCCGGGCCCGGCGCACCCGCCGCCGCCGTGTGCTGACCGGTGTTGCGGCCGCCGCCGTCGTGGCCGGTGTCGTGGTCGGCGCCAGGGCCGGGCTCCTCGCGCTCCTCCCGGACGTGCCGAACCCGGCGGGGCCCCCGCGGGTCCAGTTCGCCGCCGCACCGCCGCCGCCGGTCGCGGGCGAGCTGTCGCAGACCGTCGGCAGTGGCGTGGTGGACGGTGCCACCTGGTCGGTGACGTTGACCTACTACCCGACCACTCCCTCCGACTACGCGCCCGGAGAGAAGACGGCCGCCGGCCTGGTCTGCCTGCGGACCCTCTTCGACGGCCGGGCCGACAGCCCCTACGGGGCCTGCGCGGGCGTCAAGGGCCCCACCGACCAGAGCCCCCGCGGCATGTACGGTGAGCGGACCCTCCCCAACGGCGCGCGTCTCTTCCTCGCCCAGCCCGCCGCGGCGGTCGTCACCGCCGCGATGACCTTCGGCAACGCCGCCCCCACCACGGTCACCGTCGCCACCGTCCCCGGCACCGACTTCACCGCCTACGCCGTCCCCGTCCCCGCCGCGTCCCACATGAGCGCCCTCGACGAGTACGACGCCCAGCACAAGGCCGTCGGCCACCAGAACCTGTGAGGTGGTGTTCGGTACCGGACGGAACACGAGTGCGGCCCGCTCCCTCCTCGGAGGGGCGGGCCGCGTCGGCATCGGTGCGACTACTGGTGCAGGTAGGTGTCGGTGAAGCTGGTGCCGCCGGAGCTCAGCGCGCTGGTGCGGGCCTCGTAGGTGCCGTTGGCGCTGGGGTCGAGCGCGACCGGGCCGTAGGAGCCGAGGGGCTTGCCGTTGACGGTGGCCGACGTGAAGCTCAGGGTTCCGAACTTGGGGTACGAGCCGGTCGGCGACTCGATGATCACCTCGGCGCTGGTCCGCTGCGCGGAGAGGGTCTTGCTGGTGGTGTAGGTCCAGCCCCGCGTGGAGTCGGTCAGCTTGAGGGTGTACTTGTTGCTGCCGGCGTACGTCACCGAGGCGCTGATGGAGTCGCCGGCCGACACCGGGTACGAGCCGGTGCTGAGGTAGACCGGGTTCGCCGGGTACATCTCGTACCAGGCCTGGTTCACCGGGCTGCCGGAGGAGCAGTCCGTCGCCACCCCGGTCTGCTCCACGGTGGAGGAGCCGTACCCGTCGATGCCGACCCACGGGGCGTAGAGGTCGTTGGTCGAGTTGCAGGTCACGCGCGGCTCGGTCCAGCTCGCCGACACGGAGGTGAAGCCGCTGCCCTGGGCGGCGTAACCGCCCCAGTTGTAGCCGTTGGTGTTGTAGCTCAGCGGCCGGAACGACAGCGCCTGTGCGGCCGTGGCGGTGGCCGGCGCCGCGGGCGCGGCGAGGGCGGCTGCGGCCGCGACGGCGGCGAGGCGTATCCGGAAGTTGCGCATGCTTGCTCCTTCGTGGGGGACGGGCAGGCGACTCTCACGCCGGACCCGGCCGTGGGGGCGGCCGGGGGAGGGCGGCAGTTCAGGGTTGCCGACCTGTCATGAGCCGGGCAAGGGGGACGGCACGAAGGTTGAGGAAGTAATTGCCCTGTAGGGAGCAGGACTTGACGTTTGATGCCCCGCCCCCGTCGTGCCCTGCCGCAACCGGCATGTGAACGGCCCGCTCCCTGCATGCAGGGAGCGGGCCGTCTCGGTGTGCTGTCTCAGTCCGATCGCATCGATGCGGTTCCCCGAACAGGTCGACCTGAGAAGGTGTGTAGGCCGGTGCTGCGGGTGCTCATGGCGGATCTGCTGTGAGGGTCGGCCACCGTGGCCGGACGCGGGTTCGCCACGCGTGTCGGCAACTCATGCGGTCGGCTGGGCAGGCTGGTTGCAGGTGTCACGAACCGTTGCTGCCATTGCGGGAAGCGACCGTTCAGTGCGACCAGAACGGGTCCTCGTACCGGGGGATGATGTCGAGGTTGCCGTTGGGTAGGGTCGGCTCGGGGACGTAGGTGCCGAAGGGGTCGCGGTCGCGGATGACGGGGATGGGGCCGACGGTGGCCTGGAAGGTGATGTTGCCCGCGGCTCCGACCAGCATGCACACGCTGTGCCCAGTGGGCGTAGTGGCGAACATGGCAGGCTGATTCGGGTTGACGGCGGTGATTCGGTACCCGCAGGTCTGCCAGCCGCGTTCGGTGACGCCCAGCAGCGGGCCGTACTTGGCGGGGGCGACCACGGTCATGATGTACCGGTCGCGGGTGGCGACCGCGTGGCCCAGGGAGTGGTTGTCCGGGCCCGCGGTCTGCTCGGTTGAGCGCGGCCAGCCGTCCCAGTAGCGCAGCGGCGGCCGAATGGCGGACATCGCCTCGTCGAGGAGTGCGTCGAGTTCCTGGACGGCCTGTTCGGGGGTCATGCGGAGCCTTCGGAGGATGGGGGACCAGCGCTGTGGGCCGTTGGGCCTGGAGGACGCCAGCGGTTGGGTTGACCGGCGCAGTCCGGACAGTTCGGAGTTATCGGCGCGACCAGAATGGGTCGTCGTACTTGGGGATGATGTCGAGGTTGCCGTTGGGCATGACCGGGTCGGGTGTGGGGGTGCCGAAGGGGTCGTGGTCGCGGATGACGGGGATGCGGAAGACGTACGCGCTGATGCTGATATTGCCGTGCGTATAAATGGTGATGGTGATGCTGTTTCCATCGGGTGTGCGGGCAGCCAGTGAGGGCAGGACGGCTCCTGTAGGGGTGGCGACCTCGTAACCCTTGGCCTTCCAGCCCTGCCCGACCATGTCGAGCAGGGTGGTGTATTTGCCCGAGTCGATCTTGGTCATGATGTAGCGGTCGCGGGAGGCCGTGGCGTAGCCGAGGGAGTGGTCGTCGATCCCTGCGGTCTGTTCGGTGGAGGTTGGCCAGGCGTCCCAGTACTGCAGATGGGGCTGGACCTGGCTGAGGGATTCGTCGAGGAGGGCGTCGAGGGTGTGCAGGGCCCGCTCGGGCGGTACCAGGGAGGCGGACGGCAAGGGGCGGTAGGAGTCGACGTTGGCCTTGACCGTGCTACAGGACGTCAAAGCAACTGCGAGCGCGGCCGGTACGGCGGCCCTGGCCAGACGTCGTGACAGCGGCTTGCTCAAGGGTGCGGTCATCGCTGCTCCTGTTTGATGACGTTGTTGTAGTTGCCCGCCACGATCTGGCCGATGTTGTTGGTTGAAATTGCGGGGTCGTCCGCGTGGGCATCCTTGTTCGGCGGCACCATGTAGAGGGAGTGGGCGGAGAGTATGTCTCCGTCCGGGACGGCGAAGCGGTTGGCGCCGAACTCTTTGCTGGCCGGGTCTTGGCCGTGCCACAGCCGATTGGGAGGGGTGTGTTCCTTCCAATAGTCGTCTACGAGCGGGGCGACTGGTCCGGTTCCCGCCATGGCGACTCGGTCCAAGGCCGGCGCGTGGGTCACGGGGTCGTTATCCGCGTCGCCGACCCACACGTGGCTCGGATCGATGTTCAGTTGCGAGGCCTTGCTCGCGCCGACGCCGGGGGAGCCTACGAGGATGATGTCGTCGGCGCCGGTACCGCCCGACAGTTGCGCGCCCATGCCTACGGTAGTGGTGCCATAGCTGTGGGCCAGGGCGACAAGGTGTGCACGCGGCCCATCGTGGGTGGCACGCAGGCCCGCCAGGAACTTGTCGTAGGCGGCGCCGCCCTTCTCGGCGCGGTCTGTCTCAGTCACTTCTGCCGGACGCGTGTCGCCTTCGAGTAGCTTCATTGCGTCGGGCGGGGGATCGTAGCCGAGCCAGACCATCGAGGCGACCGAGGAGCTGGGGTCGGCACTCTGTGTTGCCCGCCACACATTCAGGGCGCGGTCGCCGTCCTTGCCGGCGACATCCGAGAGCTTGGTGGCCATCCCGGGTACGTAGGCACTGACGTTCTTCGCTGTGTCCGGGTTCCCGTAGGAGAGGATGCCGCGACCCTGGCCCTCCTCACTGACGCCGAGCAGGAATACCGGCGGAGGTTGGTCCTTGCGTTCCTTCAGCTTCGTGTCGATCGCGAGGAAGCCGGCCAGCTTCTGCCTCTCGTCGTCCGTCAGGTCGGGCTTCTGCTGGTACTTGGTGATGAGATTGGCGAGATTCAGCTGGTTGGCCTGGTTCCGAGCCACGGCCGGGATGCCGTCGCGCATGCCCAGCAGGTCAGGATGGGCTTTGATGAGCTGCTGCTGCTCTTCGGGCGTCAGGCCCTTCCACCATCCGTTGACGTCGGCGGGCGAGGCACCGGCGGGCGGGAAGCCGGCGGCCATCAGGTCGACACCTTGCTGGGTGACGGCCTTCAGGTCGGCGGCGGCCTTGTCGGCCTCCAACCCGGTGCCGTTGCGGGCGCGTTCGGTCAGGGCGTTCAGAAGACCCGCGATCTTCTGGTCGGCGTTGCCGGCCTCGGTGACGGCCTCGGATATTCGGTTCGCCAGTGCCTTCGCCTGCTCGGGGATGTTGTACCCAGGGTCGTTCTGTTCCGCCTTGGACGGAGCAGGCCAGGACACCGTCCCGTCATCGGTGACGGTCAGTTCCAGGTGCTGGGCCTCCTGCAGCGCCACCTTCAGCTTGGACTGGGCGAGCAGGAAGCTCTCGGAGGCCTCGCGCAGCAGCCCGGAGACCGCCGACATCTCGGTGTGGGCAGCGTCCAGACGGTTGCTGGTGCGCTGCAGCGAGGCGTTGGCGGCACCGGCGGCGTTGCCGACCCAGTTCGCGTTGTAGACGTGCTTGAGGACCTCCTGCTGCATGATCTGCACGTGCTTGCTGAAGTTGCTGGAGAGGGTGTCGTAGGCGGTTGCCGCCGGGATCAAGCCGGACAGGTCGGTGTCTCGCAGTTGGGCGAGGGTGACCATCAGGGCGCCCCCTGCGGGGACAGCCCGGAAGGCTTCAGACTGGTGGCGCCGTTCTTGTCCGCGTTGCGGTAGTCGGTGGCGGTCTGGCTCAGCTTCAGAGAGACCCCGTCGACCTCGGAGGCGAGCTTGTTCAGTAGTTCCTCCCACGCCGCGGTGCAGTTGTGAAGGGCGGCGCCGACCTGCCAGCCCGACAGCGCGGAGACCACCGTGTCGGAGGGTTGGTGGATCGCCTTGAGCTCGCCGGGCATCGCCTCACCGCTCTCCTTGGCGGCCTTGGCTGCGAGGTCCAAATCCGCAGGATTGACCCCGAACGTCTGTCCGAGCGGCGGCGTGGCCGCCGGGACGGCGTAGGCCCCGCCTGTCCCGTCCGAGCCTGCGTACGCGTTCATGGATGTTCGTCCCCCCAACCAGTGACCTGCGTCGCGCCTGCTTGCCAGCCGTGAGTGGCCGTGTGCGCATGAATCGCACGTGTGACCACTTCTTCGCGCACAGTGAACGTAGCAGACTCGTTTCGCTCCGTGTGGGTGCCTGGGGCGCACCTGCCGGTCACCGTTGGGGCACCAGCCCCCGGCCACCCCGACTCCGAGACCGTTTGGGCCGAACTCGACCTCTCCGACGCGCCGTGAAGTCCGTCATGGCAAGAGGCGTGGGAAGTCGGCCGATCCGACTTCCCACGCCTCCACATTCGACGGGCCCTACGCGCCGGCGCAGGTCTCCCGGCGCCGACGGCATGCGGCGGGCCCCGCCCCCGTCCCCCGTCCTACCGCAACCGGCATGCGAACGGCCCGCTCCCTGCGCGCGGGGAGCGGGCCGTCTTGGTGTGCCGTCTCAGTCGAAGGGCAGTGCCTCGGTGCTGCCACGGTCAGGATGTGCTCAGGGCAGCCGGATGGCATAGGTGGTGAATCCGGCGTGCTCACCGGTCGGTTCGAATCCCGCCTTGAGGAGGACGCGGCCGGAAGCCGGGTTCTGCGGGTGGTGTTTGGCGCGGATCACGGACACCCCGAGACGGCCGAGGCCCAGGGCGACGAGCCCGCGTACCGCTTCGGTGGCGAGCCCCTTCCCCCAGGCGTCCGGACGCAGGATGTAGCCGGCCGACGCGAACGAGCGGTCGAGGTGGAGCTTGGCGATCCCGAGTAGGTCGCCGTCGACATCGAGGCCCAGGGTGTAGACCATGCGCGGGGATCGAGCGGCGGAGGCCGCATCGTCGTGAGCGGCGCTACGGGCTTCCGCGGCGTTCATCGGCCCGCGTCCGAGGAACCTCGTCGATTCCGGGCTGTAGATGCTCTGGAGGGCTGCGGCGTCGTCCGGGGTCAGGCCGCGTAGCCGGATCACGCATCCACCGCTCGTACGAGGTCGGCCAGTTCGACGGCGCTCGGCCGGTCGTCGGGCCCGGCCAGCATGACGTCCCGCAGTCGGGTCTGGAGCGTGGGCCAGGGCGTCGAGGTGGCGAGCGGGACGGCCCTCGTGGCGATGGCCTTGCGCATGTCCTCGATCGGCGTGCCCCGCCGGAGTCCCGCGGCCTCGTAGTCCAGCGGCCACGTGCCCGTGACACAGGTCCACAGGGTGCCGGCGAGGGCATGGACGTCGGCCGTCTGTGTCGTGTCGACGGGCTGGGGGCCGGTGATGACGGCGGCAGCCAGCTCCGGGGCGGTGAGGTGGATCATCGTGCCGTCGAATGCGGTCCACGGGGTGCTGTCGAGCCGCCGGGACCAGGCGAAGTCGAGGAGGCGCACGGTCCCGTCCTGGCCGTGGACACCGTGCTGGGGCTGGAGGTCGCCGTGCACCCACCCCTCTGCGTGGAGGCCGGCGACGGCGCGGCACAGCTCCACCCCCGCGGCAAGGGCGTCATCCCGCCCGCCGTCGCCCTTGCGTACCGGGCGGAATAGCTCCCAGGTGGACGGTCCGGCCAACCACGGGGTGACGTACCAGACGCCGTTGTCGAAGCGGCCGGCGGTCACGGTGTAGCCGGGGAGTTGATCCAGGACCGAGGCTTCGCGCGCGGTGACCTCGGCGGCAGCACCGGTGCCGAGCTTGATGCTCACGACGCCTTGCGGCCCGGTGGCCTTCCAGACTGCGGAGCCTCGCCGGTTGCTGATCTCCGCCAGCTCCAGCGGCCCACACATGGACCGCGCGGCCTTCAGCGCTTCGTCGGCCGCGGGAGTGAACTCGCCCATTCTCTTACTGCCTTCCACTCGCACGGGATGTGCTCGGAGACGACGACCCGCAGATCAGTCCGAGAGCGGCTTGCTCCCTGCGTGGCAGGCAGCAAGCCGCTTCGGTGCGCTGTCAGCCGAAGGGCAGTACCTGGGTGCTGCCGCCGGCGAGGATGTGCTCGTACTCGCTCTCGCCGTGGAGCGAGCGGTAGTTGATCACCGGATCGCCCGCTCGCACCAGAGCGGTCGCGCAAGTGAGGCACCAGGGCTGTGGCGGCTGCACGTCGAGATCCTCGATCACCGCACGAGCGGAGCACTGCCTGCAGTCCGCCATCGTGTCCTCCCCGGGGTCAGGCCCAGGTGGAGCCGCACGCGGTGCAGCCCCATCGGCCGTCCATGGTCTGGTAGGTGGCGCCCGATCCGCAGACCGGGCAGGTGCGGCCGCTCGGCTCATCGGCTCGCTTCAGCAGCGTACTGGGCGTCGGGCTGATGGCGGGTCCAGTCCCGGTGACGGGCTTGTCGAGCAGGATGGTGCTCATAGCGTCTCCCCTCTGGGTGAAGTGGCAGAGATGCGCCGGCGATCACGATGCGGCGCTCCGGCCGCCCGGCGGCCGCCGTCGATCTCCTGCGTCGCACCGCCGGCTCGCTCTCGCAGGATCGAAGCGAGGTGTCCTGTGCCGTGGCGGCGACTCTTCTGATGACGGCTGCCTACACGGCTGCGTGCGGGCAGCGTCGAGGTGACGCCCTCGACCTCATGGCGGGCGCGGCTGACGCGGTCGACCGCGTGACCAGCGCCCGGGCCAGGCCTCGGCCGAACACCCCGCTGTTCACGGTCGACGCCACCGGCATGCAGGTCGACCTGTATCGGATCGGCGTGCACACCGCGCTGGGCACACCCGATGAGGGCGTGACGTACGCGGTGCGGATCGTGCCGGGGCAGCTGCCGACCGCCGAGCGCCAAGCCCGGTACGGCACGGACTGCGCGCGCATGTGGCACCACCTTGGCGATCACCGCAAGACGTTCGCGTCGCTCCGGTTCACCGAGCAGGTCGCCCCGGAGGAGGTGCGTCGCCCGGCTCTGCGGGCGCTCACGGCGGACCTGTTGTACGCGCCGGTTACGGTGGCCGGCGTGCGGGAGCTTGCCGCACGCACGGGCGTCTCATAGGGGTCGACGGCTCTACTCGCTCAACATGCCTCGGTTTCATCCCGTGCATCCAGTTCGAGAAGCGCGACCGCAACCATGAGTTCGAGCGCGGCGGGCGGCGGCTCCTCGCCAGCCTCGTCCGCGTCCCGAGCTGGATGCCGCCACATTCATCGAGGTCGAGACCGTGGCCGCCGCACAGGATGACCTCGCGCAGGCGCTGGCCGTCGTCAGAGCCACCCTGGCTGACCTCGGGATCGGCGACGACGATCTGACAACCGAGCTGTACACCGATGCAGTTGCGGCAGCGCGCCCCTGAGGCCCGTGGACCCGACATCGTCGCTCCGCTGATGGCGGCGCGCCTGATCCGAGGCGCGTGCACGGCGAGGCGCTCGCCTTGAGCGGGCGAGGGCCTCCGCGTGGGTCAGTGCTGGTTGTTCTACGGGGTCCAGGCCTTGTTGCGGTCCAGGTCGCGGAGGAGGTGGAGGAGGTTGAGCATCGTACTGACCGGGGCGTTGCCGAAGTCGACGAGGACGCGACCGTCGAGGGTGGACCCGCCGGGCGAGGCGGAGCCCCAGAGGAGTCCGTACGGCATTCCGCGCCTGTGCAGTTCGCCGAGAAGGGCCGTGATCTGCGGCCCGCTGTAGTCGCGCATCCGCGGGTCGTCCGGGGCGACCGGTTCGCGGGTCACGCGACGGAGTCCAGCTCGTACCAGACGCTCTTGCCGCGCTTCCGGGGGTCGACGCCCCAGCGGTGGGTGAGGCCCTCCACCAGCTGGAGGCCGCGGCCGGTCTCGGCGAAGTCGGCCGAGGTCCGCTGCTGGGGGACGGCGTCGGACTCGTCGGAGACGGTGACGCGGAGGGTCTGGCCGAGGAGGGAGAACCAGACGACGGGCGCCGTGGTGTCGCCGTGGCGCCAGGCGTTCACGAGGAGCTCCATCAGGGCGAGTTCGGCGTTGAAGATGGTCTCGGGGTGCCAGCCGTTGCGGGTCAGGACGTCCCGCAGGGCCTGCCGACTGAGCGTGAGCGAGGGGGTGTTACGGGTGCACACGGGAACCTCCGTGAGGCTGTGGTGTGGGAGAGGAGACGACGGGCGTCGCCGTGAGCCAGGCCAGGCCGGAGTAGGCCTGGTTGCTCTTCGGTGCCGGGGCAGCAGGCGCCTGCTGCCCGGGATGCAGGCATTACTGACGATCCGTCGGATCGAGCTGAGAATGACGATAGCGCATCGACTCTTAAATTAAATTCGAACGCGAGAGGATTCCTCCGAGCGAGGGATGCGCGCCGCCGAGCCCGGATGGATCCGCCGGCGCCCGGCGCGGCACACTGGCCTCTGTACCGGCAGAGAGGACGCCATGGCCCTTCGAATCCCCACTCTTCGTCAGCGACGCCTCGGGGCCGAACTGCGGAGGATGAGAGAGCAAGCAGGCTTCGGCGGCAGCCACCTCGCCCGTCTGCTCGGGGTGACTGCTGCCCTGGTGAGTCAGATGGAGAACGGGAAGTCGGCTGTGGCCGAGGCGCGTCTGCGTGAGATCGCGGCGGCCTGCGGGTGCGGCAACAAGCCGCTGATCGATGCGCTCGCTGACATGACCCGGGAGCGAGAGAGTGGCTGGTGGGAGGACTACAGCCCGAACCTGAACACCGACCTGCTCGATGTGGCGGCGATCGAAGCCCATGCCCGGCGCATCTCCACCTACTCGATCACCTTCCTGCCGGGGTTGCTTCAGACTCCGGCCTACGCCGCTTCGGTGTTCGCGCGCGCCATCCCGCCACTGCCACAGGCCGATGTCGATCTCCGCTTGGGCTTCCGCCTGCGGAGGCAGCAGGTCGTTCGGGACGGCGCCACGCCTTACACGGCGTTCATCCACGAAGCCGCGCTCCGCATGCAGTTCAGCGGGTCGGCGGCGCTCGCCGAGCAACTTGGTGCCCTCATCGACCATTCCGAGAGCCCCGGCATCTCAGTCCGAGTCGTGCCGTTTAAGATCGAATCGCTGCCCGGCCCCAGCGAGAACTTCGTCTATATCGCTGGCCCGGTGCCCGAGCTGGACACCGTGCAGATTGACATCAGCTTCGGTTGTCCACTCTTCGATGCGCCATCTGACCTGGCAAGTTATCGCGAGATCCTCGATCGGATGGCATCCGTAGCCCTCTCCGAAGATGACTCGCGAGACTTCATCCGATCGATCAAGAAGGAGATAGAGGGCGGTCATGAGTAGTCCCGAATGGCAGAAGTCCAGCTACTCCGGCTCAAGCAACGCATGTGTAGAGGTGCGGACTTCCGATGGGCTGATCGAGCTCCGCGAGTCCGACGACGGTGACGTCGTCGTCCGCACTTCGCCCGCCAAGTTCGCCGCGTTCCTCCAGGGCGCGAAGGCCGGCGAGTTCGACCACTTCATCGCCGACGCCTGAGCACTTCGCCCCGTCGAGCCGGTGCTCGACGGGGCGAAGCGCTCAGGTCACCCGGACCGGGCGGACCTCGACGAGGTCGCCCGGAGCCGCGGGCAGCCGGCGGGCCCAGGAGACGGCCTCCGCCTCGTCGGCGACATCGATCACCCACAGCCCGCCCAGGTGCTCGTGCCCCTCCCGGTACGGTCCGTCCGACACCGGCGCCCCGGCGCCGCCCCCTGGCACCACCAGCCGGGCGCTGCAGCTGCGGTGCAGCCCACCCCCGTACCGCACGCCGACCCCGGCCTCGGCGAGCTCCCGGCCGAATCTCGCGTGGGCGGCGTCGAGCGCCGCCTCCTCCGCCTCGCTCAGTCCGTTCCAGACCCGCTCGTCGCCGTGAATGAGCAGGGTGTATTCCATGATCCTCAGTTCTCCGTTCCCACCGGCCGGTTGGTCCGCGGAGGCCCGTCGCAGCGACGGACCTCCACCCGGCCCGATCCGCTGACCGGCAGTTTCGCCGCCCAGCCGAGCGCCTCCTGTTCGGAGGGCACGTCGATCACCCAGAGGCCTCCCACCTCCAGCACTCCCTCCCCGGCCCGGGCCTCGCCCTCGGCGGCGGCCGGCCGGGCCAGCCGCGCGCCGTAGACGATCCGCACGCCGGCCTCGGCCACCTCCCGCCCGAAGGCGCGGTTGGCGGTGAACCGCGCCTCGCGCTCGTCGGGCGTCATCCGGTCCCAGTCCGTCTCCTGGCCGAAGACCAGCAGTGCGTACTCCATGTCCCCTCCCCGGAACAGCGAACAGCGAACGGCGAACGGCGAACGGCGAACGAAGCGACCTACATCTGCCGGCTGGCGAGCCGGGCGAACAGTCCGTCCCGGTCGGCCAGCAGTTCCTCGTACCGGCCCTGCTGGACCACCCGGCCCTGGTCCATGACGACGATCCGGTCGGCCTCGGCGACCGTCGACAGCCGGTGGGCGATCACCACCCGTGTGGCGTTGAGCCGCCGAGTGGATTCGGTGACCAGCCGCTGGGTCGGGTTGTCGAGTGCGCTCGTGGCCTCGTCGAAGAAGACGATGCGGGGCCGGGAGACCAGCGCGCGGGCGATCATCAGCCGTTGCCGCTGGCCGCCGCTGAGGGTGCTGGTGCCTTCCGAGAGCACGGTGTTCATGCCCATCGGAAGTGCCGCGATGTCCTTGTCGATGCCGGCCATCTCGGCGGCTGCCCAGGCGTCGTCCAGGGTGTGGTTGGTGGAGCCGACGATGTTGGCCTTGATGTCGCCGGCCAGCAGGGCGCCGTGCTGCAGCACGACCCCGCACTGCCGTCGGACCGCCGAGACCTCCAGCTCGCCGAGGTCCTGGCCGTCGTAGAGAACGGTGCCGGCCTCCGGCCGTTCGAAGCCGAGCAGCAGTCGCAGCACGGTGGACTTGCCGCTGCCGGACGGGCCGACGACGGCGACGAACTCGCCGGGTTCGATGGTCAGCGTGACGTCCTGGAGGGCGGGCGGGCCGTCCTGGCCGTAGCGGAAGGTGACGTGGCTGAGGCCGAGCCGCCCGGAGAGGTCGCCCGGGTCGGCCTTGGTGTCGTCGACCTCGGGCTTCTCCTCCAGGATCGGCCGCAGTCGCTCCAGCATCGGCACCACGCCCATCGCGGTGACCGCGGCGGAGGTGAACTGCAGGCTGGAGGCGATCAGCAGGTTGAAGGCGGTGAAGAAGGCGAGGAAGACCGGGATCGGCACGCTGCCGTCCAGCGGGCCGGCGATCACGCCGAAGACGATGACCGAACAGACCAGCGGGAAGCCCGCGTTGAAGGTGGTGACGGCGTTCTGCACCCGGCGGGAGGAGGCGGCGAGGCCGCGCCCCTTGCCGAACTCGGCGGCCCACACCCCGAACACCCGGTCCTCGGCCGCGGTGACGCGCAACTTGGGCACGGCGGTGAGCAGTTGGAAGACCCGGGCGGACATGGTCTGCTCGTGCGCGTACAGCCGGCGCTGCCAGCGGACCTCCAGCCGGCCGGCGACGAGCGCGAACCCGCCGCCGATCAGGACGAGGACGGTGGCCAGGGCGGCCAGCCGCAGGTCGTAGAAGAAGACCAGTACCAGGTTGGCGAGCCCGGTGAGCAGCCCGAGGGTTGCCGTGGTCATCATCCCGGAGAGGGTCTCCTGGGCGGCGCTGACGCCGAGCACGGTGGTGCCGAGTTCGCCGGTGGAGTAGTTGGCGAAGAACGGCGCGGGCAGCGACAGCAGCCTGGTCCAGACGCCGACCTGCATGGCGGCGGTGGAGCGGCTCTCGATCCGCAGCACGGCGATGTTCTGCACGATGGACAGCGCGGCCACCGCCATCGCGGAGCCGATCACCACCAGCGCGCCCTCGGTGATCAGGTTGCGCTGGGCGTGCGCGACGAAGGTGCCGAGCACCTCGCCGGTCATGATCGGGACGAGCAGGCCGATCAGCGCGACCAGGGCGGCCATGCCGGTGAACATCCACAGGTCGCGCCGGTTGTTGCGCAGGCCGAACCTGAGCAGCCCGCCGACGGTCCGGACGGTCGCCGGCAGCGGTCGGTACAGCACGGTGGCCTTGTTCTGCAGTTCGGCGGCGAGCTTCGGGGTCAGCGGGGTGACCTTGCCGCCCTCGGCGAGGACGTAGCCGCCGCCGGAGCCGTCGCCGAGCGGCAGTAGCGCGACCGGGGCGCCGGCCTTGCGGTAGCCGATCATCGCGCCGAGGTCGTGGCGCCACCACCGGCCGTCGAGCCGGACGGAGCGGGTGCGCACGCCGGAGGCGAGCGCGATGGCCTGCAGCCGGTCCAGCCGGCGGTCGTGGCCGTTGCCGGTGACCGGGGCGGTGACGGTGTAGCCCTCGTGCGCGGCGACCAGCCGGGCGGCGGCCAGGGTGGGCTCGTCGCCGGTGGCGTCGCCGATGCGCAGCCGGGAGGAGGTGTCGCGCAGGACGGTCTCGAAGCCGCGCGCGGAGTCGGCGAGGGTGCCGGCGTCGCGTTCGCGGCGAGCGGTGATCAGTTCGGTCTCGGCGTCGCGGCGGGTCTCGATCCGGCGGTCGACGGCGTCCAGCAGCCGGCCGCAGTGCGCGGTGAGGCGTTCCCAGAGCCCGCCCTCGTCGAGGAGTTCGCGCGGGGAGCGGGCCCGGACGGTGGCCGGGCCGGTGGCGACCAGCCAGTCCTTCTCGGTCAGGCAGAGCTCGGTGCCCCCGGCGAGTTCGCCGGCCGCGCCGCCGGGCGCCTCGACGGTGCCCTCCTCGACCCGCACCCACTGCAGGCCGTCGACCGAGCGCAGGGCCTGGCCGCGCTTGAGGGCGGTGGGCCCGGCGGGGTCGAGCGGGGTGAACTCGCGCGGCGGAAGGGTGTCGCGCAGCGCGCCGGCCAGGGCGGTGAGGCCGCGGGCGAGCCCGGCCAGGAACTGGTCGGCGGCCTGCTGCTGTTCGCCCTCGGGCAGGGCCCGGACGGCGGCTCCGGCCGCGGTGCCGCAGTCCCGGCCGCGGGCGGAGAGGCCCTCGACCCAGGAGGTGGCGAGGTAGGAGACCTCGGCGCCGAGCACCGGGCGGGCGACGATGCCGCGCCGCGCTCCGGCGGCCGCGCCGGGCACCAGGGTGCCCGCCTCCATCCGGCACAGGAAGTGCCAACGGCCCTGCGGAGCACCGGATTCGAGGCTCACGGCGAACAGGTCGACGGCGCCCGAGCGGACCAGCAGCATCCGCCCGGGGTCGTCCAGGACGAGGTAGCGGTCGGCGAGCGGTTCGACCGGTTCGGCGGCCTCGGTGAAGAACGGCGAGAAGACTTCCACAGCGACCGTCATGCGTCCACCTCGCTACGCTCGGCAGCCGTTGACGCGAAGTCGCACCTTCTGATGGTTCGCTTGCTTCGCTCGCTCACAGCTCGTCCTCCTCCTCGCGGCGCGCGGACTCGATGAGCGCGGTGTAGTGCCCGCCCAGCGCCAACAGCTCGTCGTGGGTGCCCCGTTCGACGATCTCGCCCTGGTTGAGCACGATGATCTCGTCGGCGTCGCGGACGGTGGAGAGCCGGTGCGCGATGATCAGGCAGGCGCAGCCGCGGCGGCGCAGGTTGTCCATGATCACCCGCTCGGTCTCCGGGTCGAGCGCGCTGGTGGCCTCGTCCAGGACCAGCAGGGTGGGTTCGGTGGCCAGCGCGCGGGCCAGTTCCAGTCGTTGGCGCTGGCCGCCGCTGAAGTTGCGGCCGCCCTCCAGGACCGGGCTGTGGATGCCGCCGGGCCTGGTCATCACGGTGTCGAAGACCGCGGCGTCGTGCAGTGCGGCGGTGACGGCCTCGTCGGGGACGTCGTCGTTCCACAGCGTGAGGTTGTCCCGGACGGTGCCCTCGAACAGCGAGATGTCCTGGTCGACGTAGGCCAGCGAGGAGGCCAGGACGGTGCGGGACAGCTCCTCGCGCGGCCGCCCGTCGAGCAGGATCCGGCCCGACCACGGGGTGTAGAGGCCGGTCAGCAGCCGCCCGAGGGTGGACTTGCCGCTGCCGGAGCCGCCGACCACGGCGATCCGGCGGCCGGGGACGACGGTCAGGCTGAGGTCCTTGATGATCGGGTCGGAGAGCGGGCTGTACCCGAAGCGGACGTTCTCGAACTCCAGGTTGCCGTCCAGCTTGGGGCCGGCCTGCGGCTCCGGCTTGGCGAAAGCCGCCGCCACCGGGTAGCGCTCGACGTCGTACAGCCGCTTGATGTCGGCGGTGACGTCCTGCAGCCGGCCGCCCAGGTTGGTGAGCTGGGTGACCGGGCGGCTGAGCGCGGCGAGCAGGGTCTGGAAGGAGACCAGGATGCCGACGCTCATCGCGCCGTCGACCACCCGCTGCCCGCCGACCAGCAGGATCAGCCCGCTGTTGAGCGCGGCCAGCATCGGCGGCACGACGGTGAGCACGGCGCTGGGGATGCCCAGCTTCTGCTTGGCGGTGACGACCTTGGCGAGGAAGCCGGCCCAGCGGCTGAAGGCGTCCGGCTCGGCGCCGGTGGCCTTGACCGTCTCGATCAGCGAGAGGGTGGTGAAGGTGGTCGCGGTCAGGTTGCCGCGGTCGGTGCGCAGGGCGGCGACGGCGTCGGTGCGGGAGCGGGCGACGGCCTGCAGCACGACGATGTTGAGCAGGGCCATGCCGAGGCCGACGACGCCGAGCAGGACGTCGTAGCGGATCAGGATGGCCGCGTAGAACAGCACCAGGCCGAGGTTGATGACGGTCAGCGCGAGGTCGCGGGAGAGGATCTCGGCGACGACGTCGTTGCCGGAGACGCGTTTGGCGACCTCGGCGGGGCGGCGCTGCAGGAAGAAGTCGACCGGCAGTCGCAGCAGGTGCCGGAAGAAGCGGGCGGAGCTGACCAGCCCCATCCGGATCTCGATCCGCAGCAGGTAGTGCCGTTGGACGGAGGTCAGCACGAAGACGACGACGGCGGTGGCGGTCATGGCGGCCAGCAGCGGGAGGAGGTAGCCGCTCCCGCTGCCGGCCAGGACCCGGTCGATGAACACCCGGGTGTACGCGGGGATCGCGATGCCGGGCAGCACCAGCAGCAGGCTGGCGAGCAGCACCAGCGGCATGGCGCGCCCGGTGGGCAGCCGGCGTTCCAGCAGGGCGCGGGTGATGCCGCCCTTGTCGCCGCCGGGTTCGAAGTCGGGGCCCTTCTCGAAGGAGAGCACGATGCCGGTGAAGCCGGAGTCGAACTCGTCCCACTCCATCAGCCGGGGGCCGCTGGCGGGGTCGTTGACCGCGACGACGGTGCGCCCGTACCGGGTGCGGACGCCCTCGACCACCATGAAGTGCTGGAACGCCCAGAAGATGATCACCGGGCCGTCGAGGTCGCGGAGCTTCTCGGCCTCGGTCTGGTAGCCGCGGGCCTTGAGCCCGTACGCGCGGGCCGCGTTGAGCAGGGTGGAGGCGCGGGCGCCGTCGCGGGAGACGCCGCAGACGCCGCGCAGGTCCTCCAGCGGCACCCAGCGGCCGTGGTGGGCGAGGATCATGGCGAGGCTGGCGGCGCCGCACTCCACCGACTCCATCTGCAGGACGGTCGGGACGGCGTGCCGCCAGCGCCGCGGCGCGGCCGCCCGGGTGGGGCGGCCGCGGCGGCGCTTGCTCCTCCTGTCCCCGGGCTCCTTCGAAGGAGCGGTGCTCCGGGTGGTCTCCGGGATCGTGGTTGTCATCGGAGCCCCCCTCAGCGGCCGAGGATCAGGTTGAACGGGGTCTGCTTGCCCACGTTGATCGTGGCGGTGACGGCGACCTGGGTGCCCAGCGGGTTCGGCGGGCCGCTCTGCGAGGTCCAGGAGTAGCCGCTCGGGGTGTCCGGGTCGGGCGTCAGCTCGACCACCACCAGGCGGGGCGCGTCCTTGCCCAGGTAGCGCTGGGCGGCGAGGTCCCCGCCGACCAGGCCGGAGACCGCCTCCTTGGTGAGCGCGTACGGGCTGACCGAGCTGACGGTGCCGCGCAGCAGGCCGAAGGCGCCGGCCGGGGTGGTCGAGACGTTGAGGTCCACCTGGTCGCCGGGCTCCAGCCCGATGGTGTGGGTCGAGGGTACGAAGACCATCGCGACCACGCCCTCCTGCGGGTCCTCGACGCGTTCGACCGAGACCACCGGGGAGCCGGGCGCGACGACCTGCCCGTCGGTGACCGACAGACCGACCACCCGCCCGCCGAACGGGCTGGTGATCTCCCGGCTGTGGCCCTCGGCGTCCTCGACCCGGGCCACCGACTGGCCCTGCCTGACCTGGTCGGAGGGCTTGGCCAGGACGGTGCGGACCATCCCGCCGAACGGGCTCTGGATCATCGCGGTGCCGTGCGGGCGGGTCAGCAGGCCGGGGGCGTCGACGGTGATCGGGATGTTCCCGGCGAAGGTCCACAGCAGCGCCGCGGCCATGGTGATCATCACGACGAACAGGGCGATCCAGCCGCGCGGTGCGGCGAGCAGGGTGGGCGAGTCCAGCTCGTCCGGCTCGCGCATCCGCTGCAGCGCCTTGAAACGGAACTTCATCGTCTGGCTTCTCTCCGTGGGACGCCGACGTCCTGGCGCAGCGTCGGGGGCCGACTGCCGATCACGAGCTCACCGACGGTGCCCTCGGTGAAGTAGTCGATGCCGCTGGCCGCGGCGAAGTCGGCGGCGTCGCCGCCGCCGAGGCCGCAGACCGCGAGGTCCATCGCGGTGCCGACCAGGTAGAGGGTCTGGTAGAGCGCGCCGACGTGCTTGAGGATCAGCGGGTAGGCGACCGTCTCGTACTTCCACATCACCCGGCCGAAGCGCGCGGTGACCAGCAGCACCACCTGCGGGTCGGCCTTCATCAGGCTCGACTCGCGGGCGCCGGCGACCAGTTGGGCGGTCGCCGCGTTGGGCTCGCTGACCAGTTCCAGCTCGTGCCGGTCGGTCGCGTAGTGCCACAGGCCGGGCTTGAGGCCGGCGCAGGAGGTGACCAGCGGGTACACCTCCAGCTCGTGCACCGCGCCGCCGCTCGGGTACGGCCGGTCGGCCAGTTCCTGGCCGTCGCCGCCGGTGAAGGTCTGGCGCCGGCGGGCACTGCGGTAGAGCAGTTCGCCGAGCTGCTCCAGGGTGATCGGCGCCTGCTCGTCGTGGTCGCGCACCGAGCGGCGCTGCTCCAGCACCTCGGTGAACGGCCGGTCCGCGCGGGCGAGTTCGTCCAGGTCGGGGACGGCCAGGGCGACCTTCTCGCCGGGGAACGGCGCGGGCGAGGCGGGCTCGGGGGCGAACCGGTCGCCGAACCGGTAGGTGCCGCCGTACCCGGCGACGGTGGTGGGCCGGCGGGTGCGGGAGTGGAAGGCGAGGTCGGCGGCCTGCCACTGGGCGAAGCGCTGCTCCTCGGCCTCCGGTTCGGCGCCGGGGGAGCCGTACGCCAGCAGGCCGGCCGCGGCGAACAGCCGCAGGGTCTGCCGGACGGCGTCCAGCGGCAGGCCGCCGGGCAGCTGGGCGAGGGCGGCGGGGCTGGTCCAGCCCGCCAGTGCGGCGAGCAGTCCGGCGGCCCGGGCGGTCAGCTGGACGGCCAGCGGGCTGCCCGGGGCGCGGACCAGCAGGGCGCCGTCCTCGACCGAGGCGGAGGCGAAGCGGGACAGCTTCACCTGCCCGGTCGGGTCCGGTGTCGGCCCCGGCTCGGCGGCGCCCCGGCCGACCGGCCGCAGCCGGGCCAGCGGTTCGTCCGAGGCGCCGGTCGCCAGGTGGACGGAGTGCTCCAGCAGCCCGGCGGTGCCGAGCCGGCGGCGGGTCAGCTGCCAGCGCAGCAGCCCGGCGTCGCCGTCCCGGGCCGCGACCAGGGCGGCCAGTTCCTCCTCGGTCTGCTCCCCGGCGGCCAGCGCGGTCACCGCGTCCAGCGCGCCGGGGGCGAGGTCGTTCAGGTTCAGCGCGCCGACGGGCGCGGTCAGCCGGACGGCGCGCGGGCCGAGCGGCGCGAGCGCGCCGTCGGGGCGCAGCCGCAGCCGGCGGACCGTACGGGCGGTCGCGGGCAGGTGGATCCCGTCGGGACCGGCGGTCGGACCGGCGGTCGCATCGGTGGTCAGAGCGGTGGTCATCGTGTCAGCACCCGGCCGTTCTAGAAGAAGACGTTCTTCGGGTTGAGCTGCTCCTCGGTGTGCGGCGCGGCGAGCCGGCCCTGGCGCACCGGGACGTCGTACAGCCGGCCGGGGGCGAGGCGGCGCCAGAAGTGGCGCATGCCGGGGGCGATCACCTTGACCACGCTGAGGTCGAGGTCGGGGCGGCTCTGGTCGAGCACGATCACCTCGACACCGGCCCCGGCGGCGCGCTCGACGCAGTCCCGGACGTGCCCGGCGAGGTCGTCACCGACGAGCGGGGCGAAGTCGGCGAGGGTGCTGGCGGCGCGCTCGCGGTCCGGCAGCAGCCAGGGCTCGCCCGCGACGGTCGCGGTCCGGCACCACTCCAGGGTCTCCAGGTCGTCGGTGCGGTAGAGGGTGTTGCCCTCCTCGTCCCGGCGGTCGACGAACGGGAGGAACTGGTTGACCTCGGTGAGCGCGCGGATCGCGGCGATCCGCGGGTCCGGGTGGGCGCCGAAGCCGACCATGATGTCCTCGACCGCGTGCTTGCGCCGGGAGACGGCGGCGAACACCGGCACGCCGAGGTCGGAGGTGATGTCCAGGACCCACAGCTCGCGGTCCACCGAGGCGTAGAAGGCGCGCATGGTGTCCACGTACGGGTCGTTCAGCGAGTCGAGGTCGAACTCGGGCTGGGCGAGCCGGTTGTACCACCACAGGGCGACGGCGTCGCGCTCGACGACCTCGCAGAAGCCCTGGAGGATCGCCTCCTCCAGGGTGTTGCCGCTGGCGCAGCCGTTGGAGTCGCCGACGCAGTAGAAGTGCTGCTGGAGGTCGGGGTGGCCGTACCAGGCGTAGCCGGAGGGGACGAGCCGCTCGGTGTCGTGGGTGAGCGACCAGGCGCGCGTCCAGTCCAGTTCGACGTCGGTCGGGAACGGGTCGGGCACCAGGTGCAGCCGGTGGTTGGGGTCGGCGTTCCACTCGGCGCGGCCCTCGAACTGGGCCTCGGAGAACTGCAGCAGGGCGTCCATGTGGACGGCGACGGCCGGGTCGAGGTCGCGGTAGGCGGCGCGCACCACCGGCTCCTCGCCGCGCCAGACCGCCGAGTAGCGCTCGATGGCCTCGCAGATCGCGCTGACCTTCGCCTGGATCTCGGAGCGGCCCTTGCCGCCGCTCTGGCCGCGCATGTTGCGGCGCAGCAGGTCCATGTTGTCGTTGACCATGGCGAAGTTGTGGCCGGCGGTGAAGCTGTAGGTGATGCCGTTGCCGGTGTCCTCGTGCGCGCCGAGCCGGGTGATCGCGCCCAGGTGGGGGCTGATGTGGTGCTTCAGCCGGTCGTAGGTGAACTGCGGGGCCTGCACGCGGTAGCCGCCGTCGGTGGTGTGCCGGGCGGGGCTGGGCTGCAGGACGACCTTGGGGCTGCGCTCGGTGAGCAGCGCCGGATCGCCGCAGCTCGGGCACTGCGGCTGGCGGACCAGCGTGTGCTCGGTGGTCTGCAGGGTGTTGAGGTCGAGGCTGACCATCGTGCCGGCCAGCGCGGAGCAGCAGGCGTCGGCCAGGGTGCGGGCGGTCTCGGCGGCCAGCAGCTGGGCGGCCATCGCCGGGCCGGCCGGGATCGCGGCGCGCAGCGGGTGGAGCGGCACGGTCTCGCCGCGCTTGCCGGCCAGGTAGCGCTCGACCTGGCGGTTGCCGCTGATCCGCTGCGCGAGGCAGGTCCAGCAGCCGGTCTCGCCGGGGCGCAGCAGCGGGCCGAGCCACGGGGCGGTGCCGGTGGGCTTGGCGAGCAGCCAGGGGCGGCCGTCGGCGAGGCGGGCGGTGTTCAGCCGCTCCAGGGCGGGGTCCAGGTAGTCGTCGGTCAGCGCGACGACCATGGTGTCGGGGCCGCCGGTGACGGCCTCGTCCTCGGTCACCGGGCGGGCCCGCAGCCCGGTCGCGGTCAGCGCGTCCACCAGGGGCGCGGCCTCGGCGGCGCCGAGGGCCAGCACCAGCAGTTCGGTGGCCTGCGCGGTCTCCAGCGCGACGGCCGGGTCGACGCCCTGGGCGTCCCAGTACGCGAGCACGTGGTCCGGCAGGTCGGGCCGGCCCTCGGCGAGGTGTCCGGCCGCCTCGTAGCGGCGCAGCGCGGTCAGCGCCTGGCCGAGGGGCACCGTGCCGCCCAGTTCCTGGAGGATCTCGGCGACGGTGCGCCGTCCGTCCAGGTAGGGCAGGAGGCGCACCGCGGCGGCCCCCGGGACGAGGTAGTCCTGCCCCTCTCCGAGCAGGAAGACCTTTTCGCCCACCGTCTCGGTGAGGAAATGGGCCTTGAGCCGCGGACGCTCCATAAGTCATCCCCCTGTGTTCACAAGTCCGTTGCCGATATTGAACACGTCGTCAAAACCGCTGTACATACTGCATATTCGGCCGGGCGCCGGACTTACGCATCGCGGGCGATTGCGTATTCCGGCGCGCCGGTACGTAGTGCCGTACGTATTCGGCCCGCGCGTTGACAGCCGGGTGGGGGTGGCGATACTGGTGAGTCGCGTGAGGGTGCCGACGGGGGGTTGCGTTGCCGACTGGAGTTTTGCCGCACCGTGAACAGGAGTTGGCCGAGCTGGCCCGGGCGGTGGCCGGGGCGGGTGCGGGCCGGCCTGCGGTGGTGCTGGTCAGAGGGCCGCGGGGGATCGGGAAGAGTGCGCTGCTGCGCGCCGCGCTGGCCCGGATGCCGGGTGAGGCGGTGGTGCTGCGGGCGCGGTGTCACGACAACGAGCGGGACTTTCCGTACGGGGTGGTGCGCCAGCTCTTCGACCCCTTCATGCGCATGTCAAACAGTGCGCCGCAAGGAGTGGAATTCCCCGGCGGCGAATTCCTCGCCACCGCGCTCCCGGAGGGTTCGGAAAGCCCCGGGAACGGACGCGAACGAGTACTCAACAGTCTTTTCCACGCCGCTCGTTCACTGACCTCCCGGACCCCCGTCGTCATGGCCGTGGACGATCTCCACCTGGCCGACGAGGAGTCCCGGCAGTGGTTCTCCTATCTCGCCCGCCGGCTCGACGGCCTGCCGGTCGCGCTGCTCGCCACCACCGCCGACGAGGCCGCCGACCCGCTGGCCGCCGAACTCGGCGCACTCGGCCACGCCCGTACCGTCACCCCCGGCCCGCTCTGCGACAGCTGCGTCGCCGAGCGGGTGGCCGAGGAGTTCGACGCCCCGGTCGACCCGGAACTGGCCGCCGTCTGCCACAACCTCTCCCGCGGCAACCCGTTGGTGCTGGAGGAGCTGACCGCCCGGCTGGTCGCCGCCCGGGTCTCGCCCGGCTCGCCCGACCTCGACACCGTCCGCCGGATCGGCGCCGGCACCCTCGCCGACACCACGCTCAGCTGGCTCCGCCAGAGCCACCCCCGGGCCGCCGACCTGCTCACCGGCCTCGCCGTCCTCGGCGCCGACGCCGACCTCGCCACCGCCGCCCTGCTGGCCGGCCAGGGCGACCTGCTCGCCGACGAGGCCCGCGAGGCGCTGCGCCGCACCGACCTGATCGAGCCCGGCCCGCCGGAGACCTTCCGGCACGAGCTGGTCCGCACCGCCGTGCTGGCCCGCACCGACCCGCGGGTCCTGGTCGCCCTGCACGAGCGGGCCGCCGCCCTGCTGGTCCGGCTCGGCGCCCCGGCCGGCCGCACCGCCGAACACCTGATGTCCTCCGGCACCACCGGCCTCGACTGGGCCCTCCCGGTGCTGCGGACCGCCGCCCGGGACGCCGCCGCCGACGGCCACTGGGACGACGCCGCCCGCTACCTGCAGCGCGCGCTCGCCGACACCACCGACCCGGACACCGTCCGCTCGCTCACCGCGCAGCTCGGCGCCGTCGAACTCCACCGGGACGTCGCCGCCGCCGCCCGCTGCGCCGCCGGCCTGGCCGACGTCGCCGACCCGCTCGAACGCGCCCGGCTGCTGCGGCCGTTCACCGGCCCGGTGCTGGCGCTCAGCTCCTCCGGCGCCGCGGCCGTCCCCTTCACCGAGGCCGCCCACGCCCTCGCCGCCACCGCCGAACCACCCGCCGACCTCCTGCTGCCGCTCGCCGCCCAGGCACTGCTGACCGGCCGGCGCACCGCCCTGCGACCGGCCGTCGCCGCCCTGCGCGCCGAACCCGCCGAGGTGTCCGCCCCCGCCCTGCTGGGCGCCCAGGCCGCACTGGCCGCCGCCGGCGGCCTGCCCCGTACGGCGGTCCGGCTGGCCGCCCGCAGCGTGCGCGCGGTCTCGCCCGCCGAGGCCGGTGTCGAGGTGCTCGGCGCGGCGATGGCCTACGCCTGGACCGGCCGGCTGGACGAGGCCGCCGCCTGGGCCGGCCGGGCCGTCCGCTCCGCCCAGCGCTGGAACCACCGCGGCGAACTGGCCCTCGCGCTGCTGGCCCGCTCCGACATCGCCCACCGCCAGGGCCGGCTGGACGCCGCCCTGACCGACGCCGAACACGCCGCGGAGCTGGCCGGCCGGGTCCGGGCGGACGAACTCGCGGGCGCCGCCCGGGCGATGGCGATCCGGACCCGGCTGCGCCGGGGCCTGCCGGTGGACGGCGCGGAGCTTGCCGCGGTCGACCTCCCGGCCGAGGCCCACCCGCTGCTGCGCGCAGTGGTGCTGGAGGCCCGCGGCCTGCTCGCCGCCCACCGCGGTGACCACCAGCAGGCGCTGCGGCTGTTCCTGGAGTGCGGGCACCAGCTGGCCGCCCGCGGGATCGCCAACCCGGCCTGCGTGCCGTGGCGTTCGCACGCCGCCCAGGCCTACCAGGCGCTCGGCGAACCGGCCGCGGCCCGGACCATCGCCGCCGATCCCCTCCCCGGCGGCGACGCCCGGCCCCGCCCCGCGGAGGACCGCGGCCCCGCCATCGGCACCCGCGACGCCGGGCCGGTCCGGCTCACCCCGAGCGAGCGGCGGGTCACCGAACTGGTGCTGCAGGGGCTGAGCAACCTGGAGGTCGCCGAGCGCCTCTGCCTCAGCAAGCGCACGGTGGACACCCACCTGGGCCGGATCTACCGCAAGCTGGCCATCAAGGGGCGGCCCGAACTGGCCTCGGCCGTCAAGGCGCTGTGACTCCGTGACGCCGAGGCGCCGTGACAGCAAGGCGCCGTGACGGCAGGACCCGATCCCCCCGGCCGGGCCCTGCCGTCACGCCCCGCCGCCGCCCGCCGGCGCGGCGACGACGCCGAACTCGGCGCCCCACGGATCCCGCAGCACCGGCGGCTCCTCGCGCCCCGGGCGGACCAGCCGGGCACCCAGCTCGACGGCACGGTGCACGGTGTCCGCCGGGTCGAGGGCGCCGAGGTGGGGCAGCCACTGCGGGCGGCCCTGGTCGCTCTCCACCACCCGGGCCTGCCCGACCCCGTCCAGCTCGAACTCCCCGTCGCCGGTGAGGCGGTAGCCGAAGAGTGCGCCGTAGAACGCCTCGGCGGTGGCGGCGAGCGGCACCCGCAGCTCGTGGCCGCAGATCGCGCCCGGCTCGTCGGCGAGCACCACGCCCTCGGCGCGGTGGCCCTCCCAGAAGCCGATCGCGACGCCCGAGGGGTCGACGGCGAGGAAGAGGCGCCCGTTCGCGCCGACCGGCACCGGCGGCATCACCACCCGGCCGCCGTGCCGCCCGACCTGCGTGCAGCTGTCGTCCGCGTCCTTGGTCGCCAGGTAGGTGTTCCACACCGCGCCCGGCGGCATCCCGGCCGGTGCGGCACCGAAGCCGCCGATGATCTCCCCGCCCAGGACGGCCAGTTGGTAGTCCGGGGACTCGGTGACGAACTCCCAGCCGAACAGCGCCGAGTAGAAGTCCCGGCTGCCGCTCAGATCGGGAGTGATGCAGTCAGCCCAGCACGGTGCACCGAGGGCATAGCGGGTACGTCGAGGCACGACTCGTCCTTCTCCTTGGTCATTGCGTGATCGATCAGGCCCGCCGCCTCCTCCGCCCCGCCCACACCGGGGAGGTGCAGGCAGTGGGTCGGCGCTCCGGCGAGCAGGCCGGCCGATCCGGCCGGCCAGGTCTGGGTCGTGAACTCCCATGGTGCCAGCCGGACTTCCTCGTCCGCACTGCGACACAGCCGGACCAGCGCGGGTGGCGCCAGCCGGGCCCGGACCGGCACGACCGGGCCGAGGCACTCCGGGCGCGCCAGCAGCACCTCGCCGCCGATCGGCGAGGCCACCGTTCGCCACATCCCCTCCGGCAGCCCTGCGCCGCGCAGCCAGGCCGCGGCGGGCCCGCGCGCCTCCAGCGGGGCGAGGTAGGGCAGCACGTGGCCGCTGCGGCGGTCCAGCACCAGCAGCCGGCCGGAGACGAACTCCCAGGAGCGCTGCGCCAGCGCGGCCCCCACGTTCGCCTGCTCCGAGTACGGGCCGCCGAGGAGGGCGACGGTGGCGCCGCCCTTGGCCAGCACCACGGCCGGGGCCAGGCAGAACCGGTCCTGCAGTGCGGCGAACGGCGGGACGGCGGGCGGCACGTTGCCCCAGCCCCGGAAGGCGCGGCGCAGCAACGGCGTGCCGTCGCTGCGCCGCACCAGGAAATCGCCCGGATCGCCCTTTCCGGTGATTCCGGAGAATTCCACCCGCAGCTGGTCGGGGTCCTGGGAAATCGCGGTGAGGTGAGGTCCGAAATGGAACGAGATCTCGTCGCGGTCGGCGCGGACCAGGCCGACCTCGATGCCGAAGAAGTTCAGCACAATCGGCTCGATAACCGGCACTGTCGCTCCTGACGGTTTTGTTGCACATTCAATTTTTGTGGGCGTCCGGAGCGCGATCCGCCGCGTCCGCCCCGGGTGGGGGCGTGCGGCGGCCGGCCGGTGCCCGCGGACGGCGCACCGGCGGCGCGGACGGGTGGGGTGCGACACGGGTCGGCTCCGCCGCCCGGCTCGGCGGCCGGGTGCGTCCACCGGGGAGTCCCGCACCGTCCGACCGCGCTGCCCGGCGGTCGGCGATCGGTGAGGAGACGTCATGTGCAGTCCGTGTCGGCGTTGTTGCCGGTCACTCCCAACGCCAGTCACCCGGCGTGTTGATGCCCGGGTCCCGGGGCTTCGCCGTGGTGGCGGGCACCGGGTCGGTGGGGTCGCCCGGCGTGGCGGACGGCGAGGCGACGGACGCCGGACGCGCGGTCGGCGCATGGCCGGTCGTGGCCTGCGCGGTCCCGGCCAGGAGGCCGACGGCGAGGGCGGCAGCGGCGGCGGCGGTACAGGCGAACGTGCGGCAGGAAAGCATGGAATCCCCCAGGACGAGCGCAGTTTCGGAAGCGGATGCCGGGCATTTCCGCAGCCGCGGCGGTCGACCGCCGGCGGGGGCGGTCCGCGGTCATCGGCGGGCCCGGCCGGGGAGCTCGCCGCTCCCCGACGACCGGAAGTCTGCTGCACGCCGAGGGGGACCGGAAGGTGTTCGGGACGGCAGGAAGATCGCCCTGGCACGATGGTGCCATTGCCATTCCATTACCTTTCCCGCGCCGGCCTCTCCGCGAGCCGCAGCGGTGGGGCTTTCGACGGTTGTCCCGGTCCGCCCGCCCTGGCATGATCAGGCGGCAACTTCCCGGTCGAAGTTGCCGGTCGAGGGGGACGGACTGCGGGGGTGGTGCGCCGATGCTGGACGGGATCGACAACGCCGCACAGGCGGTCTACCGCTTAATGCTGACGGATCATCACCTCGATGCCAAGGGGCTCGCCGAGAAGCTCGCCCTGAGCGAGGCGGAGGTCCGCGACGCGCTCGACCAGCTCGCCGACCTCCGGCTGCTCCGGCCGTCCGAGGAACTCCCGGGCGAGCTCCCGGGCGGCCTGCGGCCGGTGGACCCGAGGGTCGGACTGCCCGCCCTGCTGCGCCACTACGAGTCCGTCCAGCAGCGCACCCAGCAGGAGTTCGAGCGGCGCCAGGCGGCGATCACCAACCTGCTCGCCGAGTACAGGGACGAGTCGGCCCGGGAGGACAGCCAGCTGGAGCGGCTGATCGGGCTCGCCACCGTGCAGGCCCGGCTGGACGAGCTGATCCGCTCGGTCTCCGGCGAACTGCTCACCTTCAACCCCGGGGGAGCCCAGTCCGCCGCCTCGCTCCAGGCCAGCCGCCCGGCCAACGAGGAACTGCTCGCCCGCGGCGTGGCGATGCGGACGGTCTACCTGGACAGCGTCCGCAAGGACCGGGCCACCGTCCGGCACGCCGAGTGGCTGACCGGACTGGGCTGCGAGGTCCGGACGGTGCCCGCGCTGCCGCTGCGGATGATGGTCATCGACCGGCGGGTGGCGCTCGTCCCGATCGACCCGGCCAACACCCGCAAGGGCGCGGTGCAGATCTCCTCGCCGGGCGTGATCACCGCCCTGCTCTCGCTGTTCGAGCAGACCTGGGCCGACGCGACCCCCTTCGGCGCCCCGCGCGAGCGGGACGAACAGGGCCTGACGCGCCAGGAGCAGGAGTTGCTCCGCCTGCTCGGTCAGGGCTACACCGACGAGGCGGCCGGAAAGCACCTCGGCCTCTCCCTGCGGACGGTGCGCCGGATGATGGCCGACCTGATGGACCGGCTCGGCGCCCGCAGCCGGTTCGAGGCAGGCCTGTTGGCCGGCCGCCGCGGCTGGCTCTGAGCCGACCGCGGCCGCCCCGGCACCGCCCGCCGCGGCCGCCCCGGCACCGCCCGTCATCGGAGAGCCGTAGTGGCGTAAGTCACGTCGGAATCGGGTGGTTTCGGGTGTTCTGCCTGGTGGTTGCCCGGGTGTCGGGGGGTTTGCCCACCGACCGGAGGTCCATGACCGTGTTGGGCCAAAATATGATCGGAAGCCACGATCGTCGGTTGATGCAGACGGTCGTATGTGCAACCTGGGAACGGTTGGGGCCGTCTCTCTGTGTGCGGTGCGCCAGATCGTCCGGGGCGTCGCTTCCGTCGGTGAAAGGTACGCGCATGTCAGGTCAGCGGGACAAGGGCCCGGCCCGGGGCGGGGACGAGTCCGGTGCGCTCACGACCGGGGGCAAGAGGGGCGGCGCTGCCGTGCCGTCGCCGCGTTCCGGCGGCGGACGCGCGGAGGCCCGCCGTGCCGCCGGCCAGGGCAAGGGCGGCCGCGCCGGCGGCGGATCGGACTCCGGAGCCGGCGGACGGGCGGCGGCGCGCAAGAACGCCAAGCCGAAGAAGAACGTGAAGAAGATCGTCGCCTGGTCGGCGGCGGGCGTGCTGGTGCTGATCGCCGGGACCGGCGGCGCGATCTACTACAAGCTGAACGCCAACATCAAGTCCTTCGACGCCGACGCGATAGCCGGCGACCGCCCGCCCGAGGCGAAGGCCGACGCGGACGGCAACAAGCCGGTCAACGTGCTGCTGATCGGCTCGGACAGCCGCGGCAAGAACAACGCCGACCTCGGCGGTGGCGAGGACGGCGGCGCCCGCTCGGACACCACGATCCTGCTGCACGTCTACGCCGACCACAAGCACGCCGTCGGCATCTCGATCCCGCGCAACGCCAAGGTCCAGCTGCCGTCCTGCAAGCTGCCCAACGGCAAGTGGACCAAGGGCGGCAACACCGACCTGTTCAACGCGGCCTTCTCGACCGGCGGCAGCGACGACGGCAACCCGGCCTGCACCCAGAACACCGTGGAGAAGCTCACCGGCATCCGGGTCGACCACACCCTCGTGGTCGACTTCAACGGCTTCGCCGCGATGACCAAGGCCGTCAACGGCGTGGACATCTGCCTGCCGCAGCCGATCTACGAGGGGGACATCAACCCCAACCTGCACAAGAAGGGCGCCCTCGTCCTCCCGCAGGGCAAGCAGACCGTGGACGGCCAGAAGGCACTGGACTACGTGCGACTGCGGCACGGCATCGGCGACGGTTCGGACATCGGCCGGATGAAGCGCCAGCAGGCCTTCATGAGCTCCCTCGCCAGCAAGATCAAGAAGGACGGGATGGGCCCCACCACCCTCCTGCCGCTCGCCGACGCCGCCACCAAGTCGCTGACCGTCGACCCGGGCCTGGACTCCGCGGACAAGCTGCTCTCCTTCGGGCTGTCGATGAAGAACATCGACATGCACGACCTGAAGTTCGTGACGGCGCCCTGGCGCTACCGCACCCAGGACGCCGACCTGGACCTGGTCCAGCCGGACGCCAACAAGCTCTGGGAGACCCTCAAGGCCGACCAGACCATCGACGGCCAGAACGCCACCGGCCAGCAGCCGGACGCGTCCGGCACCAGCCCGGCCCCGCAGCAGCCCGGGCCCACCACCCCGGCCGCCCCGGCCGGGGACGCCTCCAACGCCGCGATCAAGGTGGCGGTCTACAACGGGACCACCGCCAACGGCCTGGCCGGTAAGGGCACCGAACTGCTGAAGTCCGCCAAGTTCACCGCCTCCACCGCGGGCCAGGCGGCGAGCACCAAGTACAAGGTCACCACGATCGAGTACGGCACCGGGCAGAAGGCGAACGCCGAGAAGGTCGCCGCGCTGTTCCCGGGCGCCGAAATGTCCTCCGGCAGCTCGCGCGGCATCTCGGTGATCGTCGGCCAGGACTTCGCCGCCACCGCGGGAGTCGGCTCCGCCGCGCCCGCCGGGACGGCCGGCACCCCGGGCGCCCCCCCGCAGCCGCTGCCCACCACCGTCACCAACGACGCCCGCTCGGCGGACGACGACATCTGCGCCAACACCACGTACGGCAGCGGCGGCTGACCGCAGCCACCGGACGGCGGGACGACCCCCGGACCAGCGCTCCCGGGGCGCGTGGGCCCGGGGGTCGTGCCATGGTGGCCGTAGGCCCGCCACGGGCCTCGACCCAGGTCTCGAAAGGCGGAGCCCATGCCCGAGATCGCCCTGCAGTTCGACATCGCCGCGCCCCGTGAGGTCGTCCTCGCCGCGCTCACCACGCACGACGGGCTGACCTCCTGGTGGACCACCGCCGCGGACCGGGAGGAGGACGTCCTGCTGTTCGACTTCCCCGAGGTCCCCGAGCCGTTCCGGCTCCGCGTGGAGCGGGCCGACCAGGACCGGGTGGTGTGGACCAACGCCGGGGCGTTCCCGCCGCACTGGGCCGGCACCTGGATCAGCTGGGACCTCGCCGAGCAGCCCGGAGCGCCCGACCGCACCCGGCTGCTGTTCCGGCACGGGGGCTGGCAGCCGGGCAGCGAGGAGGGCGTCCCGGCGGTGGCCGGCACCTGGGCCGAACTGCTGGTCCGGCTGAAGGACTACGCGCAGAGCGGCAAGGTGCAGCCGTACTTCGTCACCGCCCGGCGGCACGACGCCCCGTGAGCCCGCCGGGGCCGCCCCGCAACACCGCGCCCGCCCCGGCCGTCGGCCGACGGCACCGGTCGCCCGCCAGGGCGCGGTCCGGTGGCGGGATCGCGGCGGCGGGCCGATGGTGGCGGTGTACGCCCGTCGTACCGGCCGCGACCGCCGGCCCGGCCCAGGCCTGGCCCCGGGCCCCGCACCGACCGACGCTCCCGCCACCGTCAGCCACCGCCACCGCCGGTCACCCACCGCCTCCGGGAGGCCCAGCCATGCCCGTCGTCACCGATCCGTACCCGCCCGGCACCCCCTGCTGGGTCGACCTGATGGCCGCCGACCAGCAGGCCGCGCTGGACTTCTACCGCGACCTCTTCGGCTGGCAGGGCGAGGTCGGCCCGGCCGAGTTCGGCGGCTACGCCGTGTGCGCGCTCAACGGCCGGCCGGTCGCCGGGATCATGGGGCAGGTCGTGCCCGAGGGCCAGCCCGCGCCGCCCGTCGCCTGGACCACTTACCTCGCCTCGGACGACGCTGACGAGAGCAACCGGGCCATCGCCGCGGCCGGCGGCACGATCCTGTACCAGCCGATGGACGTCGGCACGATCGGCCGGATGCTGGTCGCCGCCGACCCGACCGGCGCGGTGTTCGGCGTCTGGCAGGCCGTGGACTTCATCGGCGCGGGCGTGGTCAACGAACCGGGCGCGCTGGTCTGGAACGAGCTCAACACCGCCGACGGCGACACGGCCGGCCGCTTCTACCGCGCGGCGCTCGGGCTGCGCCCGGCCACCATCCAGGGCATGGACGGCTACTTCTCGCTCAACGTCGCCGACCGCACGGTGGGCGGCATGCAGGCGATCCCCGGCTACCTCGCCCCGGGCACCCCCTCGCACTGGATGACGTACTTCTCGGTGGACGACACCGACTCCACGGTGGACGCCCTGGTCAAGGCGGGCGGCTCGGTGATCCAGCCGCCGTTCGACATGCAGGCCGGGCGGATGGCCGTCGTCCGGGATCCGCAGGGCGCGGTCTTCGCCGTCGTCCAGGCGCCCCAGGCGCAGCTGCCCGACTCCCCGTAGCCGCCCGCGGCCTGGCCGGGCAACCGGAAGCCGCCCTTCCCGCGACGCGCCGCCGGGAAATGGGCGGCTTCCCCCCGTTCCCGGGTAAGACTGCACCCATGCTGGGGCTACCGGACGACATCCGCGCTTTCCTCTTCGACCTCGACGGAGTGCTCACCCAGACCGCGAAGGTGCACGCCGCGGCCTGGAAGGACACCTTCGACGCCTTCCTGCGCGCCGAAGCCGCCCGTACCGGCGGGCCGTTCGTCCCCTTCGACGCCGTCGTCGACTACGACACCTACGTGGACGGCCGCCCGCGCCTCGACGGTACCCGGGCCTTCCTGCACAGCCGGGACGTCGACCTGCCCGAGGGCACTCCCGACGACCCTCCCAACTCCCGTACCGTCCAAGGGATCAGCCGGGCCAAGAACGACACCGTGCTGCGGATGATCCGCGAACAGGGCGTCCAGCCGTACGACGGCTCGGTCGCCTACGTGCACCGGCTGCGCACGGCCGGGCTGCCCAGTGCGGTGGTCTCCTCCAGCGCCAACTGCCGCGACGTGCTGCGGGCGGCGGGCATCGAGGACCTGTTCGACGTGATCGTGGACGGCAACGTCGCCAAGGCAGAGGGCCTGCCCGGCAAGCCGGCCCCCGACACCTACCTGTACGCCGCCCGCGCGCTCGGCGTCGAGCCGGTGCACGCCGCCGTCTTCGAGGACGCGCTCGCCGGGGTCGCCTCCGGCCGGGCCGGCGGCTTCGGCGCGGTGATCGGCGTGAACCGCACCGGACAGGCCGCCGAACTGCGCCACGACGGCGCCACCGTGGTCGTCGACGACCTCGCCGAGCTCCTGGGGGACGAAGCGTGAGCGGGCGCGGCGGGGCGGGGCCCCTGGGCGGGCGTAGGGAGGCGGCCTCATGAGTCCCTCCGACAACTTCGCGATCGACCCCTGGCAGATCACCGAACAGGGCCTGGACCTGGCCTCGATGGCCCGCGCCGAGTCCGTCTTCGCGCTCTCCAACGGCCACATCGGCCTGCGCGCCAACCTGGACGAGGGCGAGCCGCACGGCCTGCCCGGCACCTACCTCAACGGCGTCTTCGAGCTGCGTCCGCTGCCCTACGGCGAGGGCGGCTACGGCTACCCGGAGTCCAGCCAGAGCGTCATCAACGTGACCAACGGCAAGATCATCCGGCTACTGGTGGACGACGAGCCCTTCGACCTGCGGTACGGCGAACTCGTCAGCCACAAGCGCTGGTTGGACTTCCGCGAGGGCCTGCTGCACCGCGAGGCCGAGTGGACGTCCCCGGCCGGGCGGACGATCCGGGTGCGCTCCTCCCGGCTGGTCTCGCTCACCCAGCGCGCCATCGCGGCCGTCGAGTACGCCGTCGAGGCGGTGGACGGCCCGGTGCGGATCGTGCTGCAGTCCGAGCTGGTCGCCAACGAGCAGCTGCCCGGCGGCCCCGAGGGCGACCCGCGCGTCGCGGCCGTCCTGGAGGCGCCGCTGCAGCCCGAGGTGCACCACGCCGGGGGCACCAAGGCCGTCCTGGTGCACCGCACCCGCTACAGCGGCATCCGGGTCGCGGCCGGCATGGACCACATCATCGAGGGCCCGGAGAAGTTCGACACCGTCGCCGAGGCCGAGGCCGACCACTGCCGGATCAGCGTCACCACCGTGCTCAAGCCCGGACAGCGGCTGCGGCTGACCAAGTTCATGTCCTACGGCTGGTCCGGCACCCGCTCGCTGCCCGCCGTCCGGGACCAGGTGGAGGCCGCGCTCACCGCCGCCCGGTACACCGGCTGGGACGGCCTGGTCGCCGAACAGAACGCGTTCCTGCGCGAGTTCTGGGAGACCAACGACATCGAGATCGAGGGCGACGTCGAACTCCAGCAGGCCGTCCGGTTCGCCGTCTTCCACGTCCTGCAGGCCGGCGCCCGCAGCGAGGAACGGGCCATCCCCGCCAAGGGGTTGACCGGACCCGGCTACGACGGGCACAGCTTCTGGGACACCGAGACCTTCGTCCTGCCCGTGCTGACCTACTGCCTGCCCGCCGCCGTCAACCAGGCCCTGCGCTGGCGGCACACCACCCTCCCGCTGGCCCGCGAACGGGCGGCCCAACTCGGCCTGTCCGGAGCGGTGTTCCCGTGGCGGACGATCCGCGGCGAGGAGTGCTCCGGGTACTGGCCGGCCGGCACCGCGGCCTTCCACATCGGCGCCGACATCGCGGCCGCCGTCGCCCGCTACGTCCGGGCCACCGGGGACGAGGAGTTCGAGCGCGAGTACGGGCTCGAACTCCTCGTGGAGACCGCCCGGATGTGGCGCTCGCTCGGCCACCACGACGTCGCCGGGAAGTTCCGGATCGAGGGCGTCACCGGCCCCGACGAGTACAGCGCCGTCGCGGACAACAACGTCTTCACCAACCTGATGGCGCAGACGAACCTGCGCGCCGCCGCCGAGGCCGCCGTCCGCCACCCGCGCGAGGCCGCCACCCTCGGCGTCGACACCGAGGAGACCGCCGCCTGGCGGGACGCCGCCGCGGCGATGTACATCCCCTATGACGAGGACCTCGGCGTCCACCCGCAGGCCGACGGCTTCACCCACCACCAGGTCTGGGACTTCGAGAACACCCCGCCCGAGAAGTACCCGCTGCTGCTGCACTTCCCGTACTTCGACCTGTACCGCAAGCAGGTGGTCAAGCAGGCCGACCTGGTGCTCGCCATGCAGGTCCGCGGCGACGCCTTCACCGACGAGCAGAAGGCCCGCAACTTCGCCTACTACGAGCGCCTCACCGTCCGCGACTCCTCGCTCTCCGCCTGCACCCAGGCGGTCATCGCCGCCGAGGTCGGCCAGCTCGACCTCGCGTACGACTACACCGCCGAAGCCGCCCTGATGGACCTGCACGACCTCGGCGGCAACACCGGCGACGGCCTGCACATGGCCTCGCTCGCCGGGGCCTGCATCGCCCTGGTGGCGGGGTTCGGCGGGCTGCGCGACCACAGCGAGACGCTGTCCTTCCGCCCCCGGCTGCCGTCCGGGCTGATGCGGCTCAGCTTCTCGCTGCTGGTGCGCGGACACCTGCTCGACGTCCGGATCAGCCACGAGGAGACGACGTACACCCTGCGCCGCGGCTACGTGCTCCACCTGCGGCACGACGGCGAGGCGGTCCAGCTCAAGTCCGGGAAGCCGGTCACCCTGCCCACCACCGCCCCGCCCGCGCAGGAGCGCTTCGCCCAGCCGCCCGGCCGCGAACCCGCCCGCCGCCAGCCCCAGGCTGGCCTCGCCGCGGGCAAGCTCGGCCAGCACGACCACCTGGCGGCGGAGTAGCGCCCGGGGTGCGGGTCCGCGCCGGCCGCGCGGACCCGCACCCCGCGGCGTCCGCGCCCGCGCGCTCACCCGTCCGGCCCACCCCGGCTGCGCCGCCCCGCCGCCCGTCGGAGTGTGCAGGTGCCTGTGAGAACCGGCGCCCCAGTGAAGGAGTGCACCCGTGGCGAGCGTGGCCGAACAGATGGTGGAGGTGCTCCGGCAGGCCGGGGTGGAGCGGGTCTACGGCGTCGTCGGCGACAGCCTCAACCCGGTCGTGGACGCGATCCGCCGGGCCGAGGGCATCGGCTGGGTGCACGTGCGCAACGAGGAGGCCGGGGCCTTCGCGGCCGCCGCCGAGGCCGAACTCACCGGCCGGCTCGCCGTGTGCGCGGGCTCCTGCGGCCCCGGCAACACCCACCTGATCCAGGGCCTCTACGACGCCCAGCGCAGTGGCCTGCCCGTCCTCGCGCTCGCCTCGCACATCCCGTCCGGCCAGATCGGCACCGGCTTCTTCCAGGAGACCCACCCCGAGCGGGTGTTCACCGACTGCAGCAGCTGGTGCGAGCTGCTCTCCGCCCCCGCCCAGCTGCCCCGGCTGCTGCGGATCGCCGTCCAGCACGCGCTCGGCGCGCACGGCGTCTCGGTGCTCGCCTTCCCCGGGGACGTCGCCGCGCTGCCCGCCGCCGGCCCCACCGGCACCAGCCACTTCCTCACCGAGCAGGCCGTCGCCGCGCCGCCGTGGTCGCAGGTGCAGGAGCTGGCCCGGCTGCTCAACGAGGCGCGCAAGGTGGTGCTGTTCTGCGGCGCCGGGGTGCGCGGTGCGCACGCCGAGGTGATGGAGGCGGCGCAGGCCCTGAACGCGCCGATCGGCCACTCCCTGCGCGGCAAGGAGTGGATCCAGTACGACAACCCGTACGACGTCGGCATGAGCGGCCTGCTCGGCTACGGCGCCTGCCACGAGGCGCTGCACTCCGCCGACCTGGTGCTGCTGCTGGGCACCGACTTCCCGTACGACTCCTTCCTGCCGCAGGCGCACACCGTCCAGGTCGACCACGACGCGACCCGCCTCGGCCGGCGCACCGCGCTCGACCTGGCCGTCCACGGCGACGTCGCCGCCACCCTGCGGGCCGTGCTGCCGTTGCTGGAGGCCAAGGGCGACCGCGCCTTCCTCGACGGCATGCTGCGCAAGCACGTCCGGTCGCTGGAGGACGTGGTCGGCGCGTACACCCGGGACATCGAGAAGCACCTGCCGATCCACCCCGAGTACGTCGCCGCCGTCCTCGACGACGTCGCCGCGCAGGACGCGGTGTTCACCGTCGACACCGGCATGAACAACGTCTGGGCCGCCCGCTACCTGCAGCCCAACGGCCACCGGCGGGTGATCGGCTCCTTCCTCCACGGCTCGATGGCCAACGCCCTCCCGCACGCCATCGGCGCCCAGCTCGCCAACCCCGGACGCCAGGTGATCGCGATGGCCGGCGACGGCGGCCTCGGCATGCTGCTCGGGGAACTGCTCACGGTGGCCAAGCACCGGCTGCCGGTGAAGACGGTGGTGTTCAACAACGGCGCGCTCGGCATGATCAAGCTGGAGATGCTGGTCTCCGGGTACCCCGAGTCGGAGATCGACAACGGGGACGTGGACTACGCGGGGATCGCCCGGGCGATGGGGATCCCGGCCAAGCGGGTGACCGAGCCGGCCCGGGTCCGGGAGGTGCTGGCCGAGGCGTTGGAGCGACCGGGACCGGCCCTGGTCGACGTCGTCACCGACCCCAACGCGCTGTCCATCCCGCCGCACATCACCGCCGCCCAGCTGAAGGGCTTCGCGCTGGCGGCCGGGCGGACGGTGCTCTCGGGCGGGGTCGGACGCATGATCGACCTGGCCCGGAGCAACCTGCGGAACATCCCGCGGCCGTGAGGCGGGGAAGGGCCTGCGGGTCCCGGCGTGAGCCCCGCTCGCGGGGCCTTTGCCTCTGAGGCAAGATTCTTGCCCGAGCGGCACGCCGGGTGTCCACTGGGTACATGACCACCAGCTCCACCGGCGCCCCCGCCGCAGCCGACCAGCTCGACGACCAGGAGGTCGTCGGCCTCGCCGCCCGCCTCCGCGAGCACCGGCTCAGCAGCCGCCTCACCCTGGAGGTCGCCGCCGCACGGATCGGACTCTCCCCAGCGTATCTGTCCCGGCTGGAAACCGGCCGCCGACAGCCCTCGCTGCCCGTCCTGCTCGGCCTCGCCCGCGCCTACGGCACCTCGGTGTCCGGCCTGCTCGGCGAGACCACGGCCGAACCGGACCCGGTGGTCCGCGGCGGCGCCATAGAGCCCGGCCGGGCCGGCGGCTGGGGCTACCGCCGGGCCGGCGCCCCCGGCCGTGCCATGCAGGCCCTGCGCGTGCAGGTCCCGCCGGGCGTCCAGGACGCGGTGGTCCGGGTCCACCCCGGCGAGGAGTGGCTGTACATCCTGCGCGGCGAACTCCGACTCACCCTCGGCGACCGCGTCCACCACCTCCGCGTGGGCGACTCCGCCCACTACGACTCGCTCACCCCGCACTGCATCGCCGCCGAGTCCGAGAACGGCGTCGAACTGCTCTTCGTCCACACCCTGCTGCAGAGCCCCGGCGGCGAACTCTGCCTCGGCGGCGGCCCCGCCGCGACCCACTGACCTGCCGTCAGAACCATCCGGAGGAGATCACCATGGCCGATCCCGCCACCACCGCCACCACCGCCCCGGCCCCCCTGGTCGGCGCGGCCGACACCCCGACCGGCCCGAAGACCATGGACGCCGGGAAGTGGGCCAACAAGCGGGTCTACCTGCGCCTGGTGATCTACACCGCCGGCATCCACGTCTTCGCCGGCTTCATCATGCTCCTGTTCGAACTCGGCAGCCGCAACAAGTAGGCGCCCCTCCGCCGTCCGCCCACCTCCACCCCCGAGGGAGGTGGGCGGAACGCCGTCCGGCCCCGTCCGACCCGTCGGCCGGCCAACCCGCCTGCGCCGCCCGACAGTTCGCGAGCGCCCGCCGCTGCGCCCCGCTCGGCGGCTCGGAGAGGGCCTGCGAGCAGCCGTTCACGTGCCGACCGCCGCCCGCCCCTGCGCAGCAACTCGCAGAGGGCTTGCGCCGCGCCTCCCCACCCTCACGCCCTGCGCAGCAGCTCGCAGAGGGCCTGCACCGCCGCCGGGAAGGCGTGCTCCGGTGGCGTGGCGTAGCCGATGACGAGGGAGGGCGGTGCGTCGGCGGGGTCCGGGGTGGCGCGGTGCCAGGCGAGGCCGTTGAGGGAGATGCCGGCGGCCTGGGCGCGGCTGAGGAGTTCGGGTTCCGGGGTGGAGCCGGGCGGGAGCTGGAGGACGGCGTGCAGGCCGGCCGCGATCCCGGTGACCCGGACGTGCGGGGCGTGTTCGGCGAGCGCGGCGACCAGGTGGTCGCGGCGGCGCCGGTAGTGCAGGCGGCAGCGCCGTACGTGCCGGTCGTACGTGCCGGAGGTGATCAGCTCCGCCAGCGTCAGCTGGTCGAGCACCGGGGACATCGTGTCGGCCAGGACCTTCAGCCGGGCGACCGGTTCGACCAGGGCGTCCGGCAGGGCCAGCCAGGCCAGCCGCAGGCCGGGCGCGAGGCTCTTGGCGGCCGTTCCGGCGTACACCACGCGTTCGGGGTCGAGCGCCTGCATGGCGCCCAGCGGCTGCCGGTCGTAGCGGAACTCGCCGTCGTAGTCGTCCTCGACGACGTACCCGTCCTGCTCGCGCGCCCACCGCACCGCTTCCGCCCGTCGTTCGGCGGAGAGCGGGGCGCCGGTGGGGTACTGGTGGGCCGGGGTGAGCAGGACGGCGCCGGGGCGGGTGTCGAGCCGGTCGACCCGGGCGCCCTCCTCGTCCAGCGGCAGCGGGGCGGTGGTGAGTCCGGCGGCCCGGGCGACGTCGTGCTGCGGCGGCAGCCCGTACTCCTCGACCGCGAGCGTGCGGGTGCCGCGTTCCCGCAGGGCGGTGCAGAGCAGGCCGAGGCCCTGGGTGACGCCGGTGCAGATGAGCAGGTGGTCGGGGTCGGTGCGGACGCCGCGGACCCGGGCCAGGTAGTGGGTGAGGGCCTGCCGCAGTTCGATCCGGCCGAGCGGGCTGCCGTAGTCGAGGGCCTCGTGCGGTGCGGTGGCGAGGGCGCGGCGGGCGGCGGCGAGCCAGGCGGTGCGGGGAAAGAGCGAGAGGTCGGGCCGTCCGGACATCAGGTCGTGCCGGGCGGTTCGTCGCTGCGGAACCCGGCGGGCCGCGGCCCGCCTGCCGTGGGCGGGTGCCTCGGGTACGGCCCGCCGGGCGACGGTGGTGCCGGAGCCCTGGCGGGAGTCGAGCCAGCCCTCCGCGGTGAGCTGGCCGTACGCCTCGACGACGGTGTTGCGGGCGATCCCGAGGTCCTCGCCGAGGGCCCGGGAGGAGGGCAGTCGGGTGCCGGGCGCGAGCCGCCCGTCCTGGACGGCCTCGCGCAGGGCGTCCTCCAGGGCGGCCCGCAGCCCGGTCCCGGCGGCGCGCCGCTCGGTGAGGTCGAGGTGCAGGTCGCCGCCGAAGGAGGTCCAGGAGCTGGTCACCGGCCCATTCTCGCGCGGAGGGGCGGCCCGTCGGGGTCACCAGGAGGTGCCGGCGGGCTCCTCGATGGTGGTGTTGATGCGGTTGAAGAAGTTGGTCAGCGCGATCATCAGGACGATCGCGGAGAGCTGCTCCTCGTTGAAGTGGTCGGCGGCGGCGTCCCAGACCTCGTCCGGGACGGCCTTGCCGGAGCGGTCGGCGATCCGGGTGGCGGCCTCGGTGAATTCGAGGGCGGCGCGCTCCTCGTCGGTGAAGAACGGTGCTTCGCGCCAGGCGGCGACGGCGTGCAGCCGCTCGTCGGTCTCGCCGTGCTTCTTGGCTCCCTGGACGCCCGCGAACACGCAGGCGCTGCAGCCGTTGATCTGGCTGGCCCGGAGGTGGACCAGTTCGAGGAGCTGCGGGGAGACGCCGCCCTGGTACATGGCCTTGTAGACGGCCTGGACGCCCTTCATCGCGTCGGGCAGGACCAGGGCGGGGTTCTTCATGCGTGCGGTGGTCACGGTGATCTCCTCGTCGGTTAGCGTCCGTCACTGGACCGACGGATCCCGACGCGAGGATGTGACAGCATGAGCGAAGAGATTTCCCCGGCCGATCCGGCCCGGCCGTCCGAACCGGCCGAACAGTCCGAACTGGCCGAGCTGGCAGGGCGTTTCGAGGCGGAGCGGCCGCAGCTGCGCGCGGTGGCCTACCGGATCCTCGGGTCGGTCGCCGAGGCGGAGGACGCCGTTCAGGAGGCCTGGCTGAAGCTGAGCCGCAGCGACGTGGGCGGGGTGCGCAACCTGGGGGCGTGGCTCACCACGGTGGTCGGCCGGGTCTGCCTGGACCAGTTGCGGTCCCGGGCTTCCCGCCGGGAGGATCCGCTGCCCGAGCAGGAGGGGCAGGTGCGGCTGCCGGACCCGGTGGTCAGCGGGCTGGCGGCGCTGGACCCGGTGCACGAGATCCTGGTCGCCGACTCGGTGGGGATCGCCCTGATGGTGGTCCTGGAGACGCTGTCCCCGGCGGAGCGGGTGGCGTTCGTGCTGCACGACATGTTCGAGGTGCCCTTCGACGGGATCGCCGAGGTGCTGGGCCGCACGTCCGCCTCCACCCGGCAGTTGGCCAGTCGCGCCCGCCGCCGGGTGCAGGGCGCCACGCCGGCCGCGGACACCGACGCCGCCCGCAAGCGCGAGGTGGTGGAGGCGTTCCTGACGGCCTCCCGGGGCGGCGACTTCGACGCCCTGCTGACCGTGCTGGACCCGGACGTGGTGGCCCGCTCCGACGGCGGCACGCTGGTGCCGAGCGTGCTGCGCCGCGGCGCGGCGGACGTCGCCGCCCAGGCGATCACCTTCGCCCGGTTCGCCGCCGACGGCCGCCTGGTCCTGGTCAACGGCTCGCCCGGGGTGGTGTCGTTCGCCGACGGCCGTCCGCTGTCGGTCATGTCGTTCACCATCCACGAGGGCCGGATCACCGCGATGGACATCCTCACCGACCCGACCCGCCTGGCCGGCCTGGGCCTCACGGCCTGACCGGGCACCCGCTCCCCGGGCCCGTCCGGCCGTTCGACGGACGGACGGACCCGGGGGCCGGTTTCAGGCCAGGCCGCCGGTGGCGCGCAGGTTCTGGCCGGTGATCCAGCGGCCGTCCGGGCCGGCCAGGAAGGCGATGACGTCGGCGATGTCCTCGGGGCGGCCGAGGCGGCGCAGCGGGGTCAGGCCGGCCACCCGGGTGAGGGCCTCGGGCGGGTTGGTGCCGCGCAGCAGGTCGGTGTCGGTGGCCCCGGGGGACACGGTGTTGACGGTGATCCCGCGCGGGCCGAGTTCGACGGCGGCGACGGCGGTGAGCTGTTCGACGGCGCCCTTGCTGGCGGCGTACGCGGCGATGCCGGGAACGGGCCGGACGGTGTTCGCGGTGGAGACGTTGATGATCCGCCCGCCGTCGCGCATCCGGCGGGCGGCGTAGCGGACGGTGCTGAAGGCGGCGCGGGTGTTGACGGCCAGGACGGCGTCGAGGGCCTCGTCGTCGAGTTCGGCGAGCGGGGTGGGGACGAAGGACGCGGCGGCGTTGTTCACCAGGACGTCGAGCCCGCCGAGCCGCTCCTCGGCCTCGGCCATCAGCCGCTCGGCGGCGTCCGGCTCGGCGAGGTCGGCCCGTACGGCCCACGCGCGGCCGCCCTCGGCCTCCACGGCGCGGACCGTCTCGGCGGCGGCCGCCCTGTCGCGGGCGTAGCCGAGGACGACCTGCGCGCCGTCGCGCGCCAGCCGCCGGACGACGGCCCGCCCGATGCCCCGCGAGCCGCCCGTGACGACCGCGGCCTTGCCGTCCAGGAGCAGTGGTTCCGTCATGCTTCCTCCACGTGTTCGACGGGTGAGTTGTCACCCTCTCGCGCTACCGTGCCGCGCATGGCGACCTTCGTACTCGTGGCGGGCGCGTGCTCGGTTCCTGGGCCTGGGACGAGGTGCCGGAGCTGCGCGCGGCCGGGCACGGGGCGTACCCGCTGACGCTGTCCGGGCTCGCCGGGCTGCGGGCCCACCTCGCCGCGCACGGGGGCCGGCGGCCGCCGCTGCCGCCCGCTTCTCGACGAGCCCGGACAGGGGCTGACGACCGGGCAGATCGCCCGGATCGCCGAGCGGGCCGCCCCACCCGGGCGCCTCGCTGACCGAACCGGCCGAGCTGGAGGGGCCGTTGAGCGCCCTCCCGGCGGTGTGCGTGAAGTGCCTGCTGGACTGGCCGGAGCCGCCGCCGGTGGTCGCCGCGCTGGTCGCGGACGGCCACTGGCGGCTGGCCGAGCCGGACACCCGGGACCCGGGCACCGACCGATGTTCTCCCGGCCGGCCGAACTGGCTCAGACCGACAGGTAGACCGCGCTGCCGAGGCCGGCCAGGAAGCAGTAGATCGCGAACGGCGTCAGGCTGCGGGTCTCGAAGTACTTGGTGAGGAACCGCACCGAGACGTACCCGGCGGCGAAGGCGGCGACGCTGCCCGCGAGGACCGGGCCGAGCACGGGGGAGTTCTCCGGCTTGAACAGCTCGGGGACCTTCAGCACCGAGGCGGCCAGGATGACCGGGGTGGCGAGCAGGAAGGAGAACCGGGCGGCGTCCTCGTGGTGCAGCCCGCGCAGGATGCCGGCGCTCATGGTGACGCCCGAGCGGCTGATGCCGGGGAACAGCGCGAGGATCTGCGCGGCGCCGATCCAGGCGCCCTGCCCGTAACCCAGCTTGGTGAGCCGGTGGTCGGAGGCGACCGCCGGGTCCAGGCCCGGCTCGTCGACGGGGGCGGCGTGCCCGGCCCGGCGGCGGCCGGAGCCGCCGCGCTTGAGCCGCTCGGCGCCGAGCAGCACGAGCCCGTTGAGGGCGAGGAAGACGGCGGCCGGCAGGGGCTTGCCGAGCGCGTTGCGCAGTGCCTTCTCCAGCACGAGGCCGGCCACGCCGACCGGGATGGTGGAGAGGATGAGCAGCCAGGCGAGCTTCTCGTTGCGGCTCTCCACCCGGCGGTGGCGGATCGAGGTGATCAGCCCGCTGACGACGCGGACCCAGTCCTGCCAGAAGTACACGACCAGCGCGAGCGCGGTCGCCAGGTGCAGGGCGACCAGGGCGGCGAGGTAGGAGGAACCCTCGGCGGTCATGTCGAGGTCGTGCTGGATCTTCCCGCCGATCAGGGCGGGCAGCAGGATGCTGTGGCCGAGGCTGGAGACCGGGAAGAGTTCCGTGACGCCCTGCAGCAGGCCGACGCCTATCGCTTCCGGGTAGGTCAGGGTGGACATCGCGCACCTTCGATCGGGGGGTCGGTGGCCGGCCTTGGTCCGGTGGCCCCCGCGAAGCTACTACGCCCATGTAGACGCCCGGCAGCCCCGCCGCCAGAAGTTCACCGACCGTACGTCTACGGGAAACCGGCGCCCAGGTGGTGGATCAGCGCCCCTGCCACGGCGGCCAGCAGGGTGGTGCTCGGGACGGCCCGGTGCACGGGGTGGCCGAGCAGGACGAAGGCGCTCACGGCGAGCGGTGCGCCCGCCAGCGGCAGGGCGACGGTCAGGACGGCGGACAGGCGGTGCATCGTGGCTCCCCGGACTCGGCTTCGGGCTCGACGCACGCCACGATGGCGCCTCCCGCTGCGTCAGGTTCAAGTCCTTTTCGCCCCGGCGGCCGGAGTTCCGGGCCGGGCTGCTCCCGTCCGGGCGGCCGACCGGGCCCGGGGCGTCCGACCGGGCCCGGGTCAGTCCGTCGCGATCCGCCGCCAGCCCGAGCCGCCCGAGCCGTCCGGCCCGTCCGGCGCCACCGGCGCGGCCGTGAAGTCGTACCGCAGCCGGTCCGGTCCGAGCGCGAGCAGCGAGATCGACGAGGAGCCCCAGACCCGCCCGTCACCGAAGTCCCGGCGCTGGACGAGCGCCGCGTCCTCGTCCGGCGCCAGCCCGTCGCCGCTGACGATCGGCAGCCACGCCCCCCAGGCCCGCGCGGCGGGCCCGGCGCCGGTCGGCTCGGGGCGGGGCGCGGCGCCGAAGCGGTTCCGGAAGTGGGCGGCGCGCGCGGCCATCAGCGCGCTGATCCGCTCGGAGGCGGCGCGGTTGGCGGCCAGGCCCTCCAGCCCGTCGTTGAGCACCACGCTGAGGCCGTCGGGCAGTTCGTGCTCCGTGAGCCGGCCGCCGCCCCAGCTGGCGACCCGGGCGCCGTCCGGCCGGACGAGGACGAGGTGGAAGGGGTCGTACGGGGTCAGGTCGAGGTGGCCGATCCCGCCCTCCGTGACGGCGGTGAGCGGCAGGCGGCCCCGGGTGCGCCGGGAGTCGGCGGGGGCGAGCGGGCCGAAGCCGTTCAGCAGGCAGGCGGCGGTCCGCCGGGCGGGGTCGACGGCCAGCCAGGTGCCGCCGGCCGCGAGGTCGAGCCCGCCGAGCAGCTCGGGCCGGTCCGGCCAGTGGTGGTCCGGCGGCAGCCAGGCGCGCCCCAGGTACTCGTCCCGGACGGACAGCAGCAGTACCGGTACCGCCGCCCCCGGTTCGATGCTGACGAACGCCGTGCACACGACCCCGGCCCCCTGACCTCGTCCTGTCAGCGATCCTCGCACGGCTGTTCGCACGCCGGAAATGGCCCAAGGAACCCGGTGCCGAATGCACCACGGCGACGGGCCACCGCGCTCCTAGGCTGGTGATCATGACGACGAACGACAGCCTGCCGACCCCCGACGCGGCGGCCGGTGCGCACGTGCCCGCCCCGGCCCAGCGCCTCGCGCTCCCGAAGCTCGCCCCCGCCTTCTACCAGGCGATGGTCGCCGTGGACCAGGCCGCCCGCACCGGCCTCGACCCGGTGATCGTCGAGCTGGTCAAGCTGCACGCCTCGATGGTCAACGGCTGCGCCTTCTGCATCGACATGCACTCCACCGACGCCGTGAAGCACGGCGAGCAGCAGCACCGCCTGCTCTCCCTCCCGGCCTGGCGCGAGACCCCCTGGTTCACCGCCCGCGAGCGCGCCGCCCTGGCCCTCACCGAGTCGGTCACCCTGCTGACCCAGGGCCACGTGCCGGACGCCGTGTGGGCCGAGGCCGCCGAGCAGTTCGACGAGACGGAGCTGGCCCAGTTGGTCGCGCTGATCGCCACCATCAACGCCTGGAACCGGATCGGCGTGAGCACCCGCCTGAGCCCGGCCGCGAAGTGAGGGCCGACGACGTGACGACCCAGCAGGAGAAGGCCCGGCTGCTCCGGGAGCTGCACCGCCCGGGCGAGCCGCTGGTGCTGGCGAACGTGTGGGACGCGGCGAGCGCCCGTCTGGTGGCCGTCGCCGGGGCGCGCGCGGTGGCGACGGCCAGCGCGAGCGTGTGCTGGTCGCTCGGCAGCCCGGACGGCGGGGGCGCCGACCGCGAGCAGGTGCTGGCCCGGACCGCCCAGGTCGTCCGGGCGGTCGACCTGCCGGTCACCGCGGACCTGGAGAGCGGCTACGCGGACACCGCCGCCGGGGTCGGCGAGACCGTCGCCGCGCTGCTCGCCACCGGCGCCGTCGGGGTGAACCTGGAGGACGGCGGACGTCCCCTGGAGGAGGCCGCCAAGCGGATCGCGGCGGCTCGGGCGGCGGCCGACGAAGCCGGTGTCCCCCTCGTCGTCAACAGCCGCACCGACGTGTTCCTGCAGGGCACGGGAGCCCCGGAGGGCCGGCTGGACGAGGCCGTCCGCCGGCTGCGGGCGTACGTCGAGGCGGGCGCGGACACCGTGTTCGTCCCCGGCGTGGCCGACCCGGAGACCATCGCCGCCCTGGTCGCGGCCGTCCCGGCGCCGCTGAACGTGCTGGCCGGCCCGGGCTCCCCGTCGGTCGCCGACCTGGCGAAGCTCGGCGTGGCCCGGATCAGCCTCGGCCCGGGCCTGGCCAAGGCGGCGTACGCGGCGGTCCGCCGGGCCGCCGAGGAGGTGTACACGAGCGGCACGTACGGCGCTCTCGACGGCGGGCTGACGTACCCGGAGCTCAACGGGCTCTTCGCCGACTGAACCCCGGGACCGGACCGGGGGGCGGCCGACCGTTCGGGGGACGGCCGGCCGCCCGGCACCGGCCGGTCAGCCCGGGGCGCCGCCGACGCCCGTCAGCCGATCTGCCCGCTGAGCCCCGGGTGGCTCATCTGGTTGGTGCCGACGGCCTCGACCTCGTTGGCGGCGTGCCCGACCACCGGGAGCTTGCCCGCGGTCTGCAGGGCGAGGTCGGCGGGGGAGAGGTTGAGGCCGTCGGTCAGGCCCCCGGTGGCGTCCGGCGAGGCGGCGGTCTGGGTGGTGGCGGAGGCCACCGGGGCGGCGAGGGCCAGGCCCGCCATGGTGAGGGCGGCCAGGGTGGCGAGCTTCTTCATGCCGTGGCTCCTCGTGCCGTGCGTGCCGTCGTTCTTGGTGCCGTGGTTCGTCATGCACTGCCGAACGACCGGGCCGCCCTCAGGTCACCCGGCGGGCCGGACGGTCACCCACAGGGTCCGCACGCTGTTGCTGACGAACGACGCGATCGGCTCGTTCGTCCGGCCCTCCGCCAGGGCCAGCCCGGGGAAGCGCCCGAACAGGTGCCGCAGCGCAGTCTCGGCCTCCAGCCGGGCCAGCCCGGAGCCGAGGCAGAAGTGCGGGCCGTGGCCGAGCGACAGGTGCCGGGCGGGCTGCCGGGTGAGGTCGAAGCGGTCGGCGTCGGGGTGGTGCCCGGCGTCGCGCCCGGCCGCCGCGTACGAGGCCAGCAGCGCCTCGCCGCGCCGGATGACCACGTCGCCGACCTCGATGTCCTCGACCGCGTAGCGCAGCGGGAACTGTCCGACCGGCGAGTCGTAGCGCAGCGTCTCCTCGACCACCGCCGACCACGGCTGCGCGCCGTCCAGGACGAGCTGCAGCTGGTCCGGGTGGGCGAGCAGGGCGCGGACGGCGTTGGTGATCAGGTTGAGCGTGGTCTCGTGCCCGGCGACCAGCATCAGCAGCAGGGTGCCGACCAGTTCGGCCTCGCTGAGCTGCTGCCGGTCCGTGCTCGGGCCGGCCTCGCGGGCGGCGATCAGGTCGGTGGTCAGGTCGTCGCCGGGCTCGGCCCGCTTGGCGGCCACCACGGAGGCCAGCAGCGCGTTCAGGTCCCGCTGCGCGGCCACGGCCGCCGCCGGGGTGGCCGAGCTGGAGACCAGGGTGTCGGACAGCGCGTGCAGCTCGTCCTGCTGCTCCACCGCGAGGCCGAGCAGTTCGCCGATCACCTGCATCGGCAGCGGGTAGGCGAAGTGTTCGCGGAGGTCGAACTCGCCGTCCAGCTCGGCGACCCGGTCGAGCAGCGCGATCGCCCTGGCCTCGATCGCCGGTGCCAGGGCGGCTATCCGGCGCGGGGTGAACGCCTGGGAGACCAGTCCGCGCAGCCGCCGGTGGTCGTCCCCGTCGGCGGTGACCATGCCGGGCACGGAGACGAAGTTGGTCAGCGGCCAGCCCTCCGGGAGCCGCCCCTCCCGGAACGTCGTCCACAGCCGGGGGTTCTTGCCGACGCGGGGGTCGGCGAGCAGCGTCTGGAGGGTGTCGTGGTGGGTTATCGCCCAGACCACCACCCCGCCAGGGAGTTCCACCAGGACCGCGGGGCCGGCCGCGCGGAGTCGGGCGTTCTCTCCGTGCTGGTCGCCTCCGAAGGGGTCGAGTCGGACGGGCTCGGGTCGGGCTCCTGCGGGATCGACGGCGGTGTCCATGCGGGCCTCTCGGGGGCTGGCGGGCGGGGCGGGGTGAAGGCGCTGTACAGCACCGGCAGGGCGGTCAGGGCCCGCGACCACGGGGACGGGCGCCAGGCCAGCTCGCCCGGCGGGACGGCGAGCTGGAGGTCGGGCAGCCGGTGCAGCAGGGTCTCGACGGCGGTCTCGACGATGATCCGGGCCGGGTGCTGGGCCGGGCAGACGTGCCGGCCCGCGCCCCAGGCGAGGTGCGCCCGGTTGCCGCCGAGCGAGCCCTGGGCGGCGGCGGAGACGCCCTGGGCGGCCGGGTCGGCGTTGGCCGCGGCCAGGCCGAGGACCAGCATGTCGCCGGCGCTGATGTACTGGCCGCCGAGCACGGTGTCGCCGGTGGCCCAGCGGCCGGGGAAGTTCTGCGTCGGCGGGTCGCGCCAGAGCACCTCCTCCAGCGCGTCGGACACGGTCAGCCGGCCGCCGGTGAGGGTGGCCCGGAACCGCCGGTCGGTGAGCAGCAGCCGCAGGGTGTTGCCGATCCAGTTGATCGAGGTCTCGTTGCCCGCGACCATCAGCACCACCAGGTGGTGCACCGCCTCCTCGTCGGTCAGCCCGGCCGGGTGGGCGAGCAGCCAGGAGGTGAGGTCGGCGCTGGGCGCGGCCCGGCGGCGCCGGACCAGGTCGACCAGGATCGCCTGGAACTCGGCGCCGGCCCGCTGGGACTCGGCGCTGCTGTCCACGAAGTGGCTGATCAGCTCGACCAGTCGCGGCCCGGCCTCGGCGGACAGGCCGATCAGCTGGGTGAAGACCAGCAGCGGCAGCCGCCGCGCGTACTGGGCGACCAGGTCGGCGGTGCCGTCCGGCCCCCAGCTGTCGATCAGGCCGTTGGCAGCGGCCTCGGTGGTGCCGCGGAGCTGGTGGTGGTCGATCCGGGCGAGGGTGTCCGAGACGGCGGAGCGCAGCCGCTGGTGCTCGGCGCCGTCCAGGTTGAGCAGCGTCGGGCGCCAGGCGGTCATCGTCAGCAGCCGGGAGTCGGCGGCCAGCCGGCCCTCGGCGGGCACCCGCCAGCGGCGCGAGTCCTTGGAGAACAGCGCCTCGTTGCGGGTGAGTTCGAGCAGTTCGGCGTACCCGAGGACGAGCCAGGCCTCGACGCCGGGCTCCAGCTCGATCGGTGCGACCGGGCCGTAGTGAGCGCGCAGCCGGGCGTACAGGCCGTGCGGGTCCTCGGCGACGGCCGTGCCGTGCAGCGGGGTCAGCGGCACGCCCACCGGCAGGCCGCCGGGCAGGCTGCCGCCGTGGGCGACGGGGCAGCCGTGGGCGCCCGCGGCCCCGGGGTCGGAGGCGTTCATCCCTGCAGCTCCAGGATCGAGTTGCGGTGCAGGTGGTCGACGAAGTCGATCAGCAGGTCGTAGGACTGCCGCCGGTCGCGTGCGTCGCAGAACAGGATCGGTACGTCCGGCAGCAGGTCCAGCGCCGTGCGCAGTTCCTCCTCCGGGTAACTCGGCGTGTCCGGGAAGGTGTTGACCGCCACCGCGAACGGGATGCGCTGCTCCTCCAGCCGGCCGAGGACGTCGAAGCTCTCGTCCGGCCGGCGCAGGTCGACCATGGCGATGGCGCCGAGCGCGCCGCGCGACAGGTCGTCCCACAGCGGCCAGAACCGCTGCTGCCCGGGGGTGCCGAACAGGTACAGCGCGAGCCGGGGGTTGAGCGTGATCCGGCCGAAGTCCAGCGCGACGGTGGTGGTCGTCTTGCCGCCGCGCCCGGTGAGGTCGTCGACGCCGCTGCTGGCGGCGGTCATGGTCTCCTCGGTGCGCAGCGGGGTGATCTCGCTCAGCGAGCCGACCAGGGTGGTCTTGCCGACCCCGAACGGGCCGGTGACCAGGATCTTGACCGCGCCCTGCACCGAGGACGGCAGGTACTGCGGCCCGTCGGCGGACCCGGCGGCCCCGGGGGCGGCTTCAGCGGAGTTGGCGGAGGCCAACGAGCACCTCTTCCAGAAGGGTTGTGGGCAGGCGTTCGGCCTGCGGGACGGGTGGGAGCACCTGCACGGCGCCGAGGTCCCACAGGTCCCCGACCAGCACCTTGACGACGCCGAGCGGCAGCCCCAGGTGGGCCGCCACCTCGGCGATGGACAGCAGGCTGTGGCAGAGCCCGAGGATGCGCCGGTGCTCACGGTTCAGCAGCACGTGCTCGGGCAGTTCCGGGGGCTCGGGTAACGCGCTGACCAGGCTCTCCAGGGCCAGCTCGGGGCGGGTGGAGCGGCTGCGGCCACCGGTGATGACGTACGGCCGGACCGGCCCGCTCACCGGTGGCCCCCCGCCGCGTGGTCGACGCGCGGCGGGCTGGTGAGGTGGGCTCCGATCCGCTCGACCAGGACCTGCATCTGGTAGGCGACCAGGCCGGCGTCCACCGCCTCGCTGGTCACCACGGCCAGGTGCGCACCGGCCCCGGCGGCGACGATGAAGAGGTAGCCGCCGCCGTACTCGATGATGATCTGGCGGGTGGCGCTGCCCGGTCCGCCGAAGCCCGTCGCGACGCCGCGGGCCAGGGACTGCAGGCCGGAGCAGGCGGCGGCGAGCCGTTCGGCGTCCTCGCGCGCGATGCCCGCGCTGCGGCCGATCTCCAGGCCGTCGTTGGAGACGACGACGGCGTGCTGGACCTGCGGGACATTGATGATGTCGGCGAGCAGCCAACCGAGATCAGGCGTGGTGGTCATGGAGTTCTCCGGAGCGCTGGGGAGTCGGGGGGAGTCGGGGGAAGCGGTGCGGGAGTGGTCAGGAGGGGCCGGGTGCGTTCCGGCCCTGGCCGCGGGCGGCCGACCGGCCGCTGGCGGTCCCGGCCTGGAACATCGCCATGAACGACTGCGCGTCCCGGGCCGAGCGGTACGGCGGGGCGGGCGGCGGGGGAGCGGCGTGCTGGGCGGGCCGGTTGGCGCGGTCGCGCCGGTGGCTGCGGCGGGGCAGCGGCGGTGGGGTGTCGCCGCCGACCGGGGCCCGGCCGGGTGGCGGGGTCTCCAGCAGGGGGTGGTCGGCCGGGGAGGCCGGCCCGGGGCCGGGGCTGAACGCCGGGTCGCCCGGCCCGAAGCCGGGGACGGTGGGCGGCAGCGGCTCGGTGAGCAGCGCGTTCGGCAGCAGGATGACGACGCGGACACCGCCGTACGGGGAGGGCGCCGAGCTGAGGGTGACCCGGAAGCCGTACTGCTCGGCGAGCCGGCCGACCGCGGCCAGGCCCAACTGCGGGACCTCGCCGAGGCGGGAGACCTCCAGGGTGCTGCCGCCGGCGAGCGCGGCGGCGGCCTTGGCGACGGCCTGCTCGGGCATGCCGACGCCGCCGTCGTCGATCTCGATGACGGCGCCGTTGTGCACCGGCATCAGGGTGACGAACACCTGGGTGCTGGGCGGGGAGTAGCGGGTGGCGTTGTCCAGCAGCTCGGCGATCGCGTGGATCAGCGCCTCGGCCGCGGCGCCGACCACCGCGGTCTCGATCCGGCTGCGGACCACCACCCGCTGGAACGGCAGGATGCGCGACTGGGCACCGCGGACGACGTCCTCCAGGGTGACCGGCTCCGGCCAGTGCCGGCCGGCCCGGGCGCCGCACAGCACGGCCAGGGTCTGGGCCAGCCTGGCCTGTTGGGCGGCCGCGTGGTCGGCCTTGAGCAGGCCCTCCAGCAGTGCCGGGTCGTCGTGGGTGCGTTCCATCTCGTCCAGCAGCGCCTGCTGGTCGTGGGCCATCACCAGGATCCGGCGGGCCACGCTGAGGAAGGCGCGCTGGGTGGAGGCGGTGAGTTCCTGCTCGTGCTGGACGGCGGCCAGGTCCACGCCCCGGCGTGAGAGTTCGGCGGTGAGCTGTTCCTGGATCCGGGCGAGTTCGTGCTGCAACCGGTCGGCGCGGCCGCGCTGGGTGACGGACACGGCGTGGTAGCGCGCGGCGGCCACGAGGGCGAGGACGGCGAGCACGCCGGTTGCCGTTACTGACCACTGAGTCATCGTCACGCGGCGAATTCTAGGGTGATGATCCTACGAAGGTGTGAACGGATCTCGCCAAGTGACCGGATCTCGTCAAAATCAAGTCAATCCGCCCGCATTCCGGACTCGTTCGTCCTCGATCGCCCTCCAGGGCAAGCCCTCGGGGCGGTTCCGCCAGGTCGGCCGCCACCCGTCCCGATCCCACCCGATGGCCGGTTCACGCCCTGGGATGTGTGGGGCCTGTGTGCAGGGTGTCGCGAAAGCGGATCCTCGGGGCCGGCGGCGTCTCCCCTCGACGCCTCCCGCCGACGTTTCCCCCGGCGCTTCCTCTCGGCGTCCACCCGTCCTCCGTCGGGGCGGCGCGGGGGGTCGGCCGGCTCGACGCCCCCGGTGTCCGCCGGTCCGCCGGGTGCGTGGGCGGCCCGTCAGGCGGGCCAGGCGCGGAGGCCGGTGGTGAGGGTGGCGATGAGGCGGTCCTGGGTGGTGGTGAGGTCCTCGGCGAGCCGGAAGGCACCGGCGGTGCTGAGGGAGGCGAAGCCGTGGGCCAGGGAGCGGACGGTCCGGGCGGCGTGGATCGCCTCGGAGCCGTCGAGCCCGTACTCCCGCAGGACGGCGATGATCACGCCGACGAGTCGCGCGGCCGCTTCGGCGAGGTCGTCGTCGGGCTGCGGGGCCTGGGGGAGGGCGTTGTAGCGGTGCGGGTGCTCGGTGGCGTACGCGTGGTAGGCGCGCAGGACGGCGGCGACGGCGTCGTCCCCGCTGCGGCCGACCGCGGCTGCGGCGAGGCGGTCGGCCAGTTCCCCGGTGACCCGGACGGCGATCAGCCGCCGCAGTTCGGCGAGGCCACCGCTGACGTGCTTGTACAGCGAGGGGGTGGCGACGCCGGCCCGGGCGGCGACCGCGGCGAGGGTGAGGGCTTCGGTGCCCTGTTCGTCCAGGAGGGCGATGGCGTGGTCGACGACCTGGTCGGGGGTCAGTCCTATGCGGGGCATGGTTCGGGGCTTCTCTCGTGCGGGGGTCGGCGGTGGTCGGGCGGTGGTCCCGCCGTGGGTCGGCCCGGTGGCCGGCCGGTGGTGGGCCGGGTGGGCCGGGTGGGCCGGCGGTCAGGCGAGTTCCGCGAGGAAGGGCAGCAGGGCGTCCGCGGTGGCCTGCGGGTCGTCGGCCATCGGGTAGTGCCCGGACCCTTCGATCATCGCCTTCCGCGCGCCCAGCGCCGCGACCTGCCGGTCGGCGACGAGCTCCGGCTTCGGGAAGTCGGGGTCCTTGCTGCCCATGACCACCAGCGCCGGGCACCGCACGGCGGCCGTCCAGCCGACCGGCGAGGAGTTCCCGGTGACGTACCCGCGGGTGGCGGTCTTGCGGCCCGGGGTGCGCAGCGCGGCGACCAGCCCGTTCACGTAGGCGTCGAAGTCGGCGGGCTTGGCGCCGGGGAAGGCCATCCGGCGCAGGTAGAAGCCCCAGAAGGCGGGCCAGTGGACGAGCGCCGCGCCCATCAGGCCGAGCACGCCGCGCATCAGGGCGCCGGGCTGCGGGTTCTCGACGAAGGCGTCGATCAGGACGATCCCGGCGACCCGCTCCGGTGCGTCCCCGGCGACCTTGACGACCGTCGCGCCGGTGTAGGAGTTCCCGGCGAGGACGGCGCGCTCGATGCCGAGGTGGTCGAGCAGGGCGAGGACGTCGTCGGCGATGGCGGCGGGGCCGTAGTCGTCCCAGGCGATGGACGACTCGCCGAAGCCGCGCAGGTCCATGGTGACGACCCGGTGGCCGGCGGCGACGAGCAGCGGGCGGAGGTGCCGGTACGCGGCGCGGCTGTCGAGCATGCCGGGCAGCAGGACGACGGGGGTGCCGTCGCCCTGCCGGGTGTCGTCGAAGGCGATCCGCCCGCCGGGGAGGGTCAGGTACTGGGTGTCCGGGGTGATGGTGGCGTTCATGGTGGGCCTCCTCGGTCCTCCGCTGCGGGCATCGGCGGTGCTGCCGATAGCCATAAAGCTAAGGCTAATAGCCTTAGCCGTCAAGTGCTCGACCGCGGCGGAGGGGGGAGGGGGGTGTCGGGCGGCCCGCCTCAGACCCCCTCGACCTTGAACGGGTCGTGCTCGCTGAGCAGCTTCTCCAGCCGGGCCTGGTCGACCCGGCTGACGATCTCGTTCGTCTCCTGCCGGTCCCGGACCACCTTCGCGAGGGTGAACGCGGAGCTGACGGTGTAGAGGAGGCCGATCGCGAGGAACGCCCGGGTCCACCCGCCGACCGGCAGGTAGGCGATCCCGACGGCGAGGGCCGTGCCCGACAGGGCGAAGGAGAGGATGGCCTGGATGTAGTAGGCGGCCGTCGTGCGGTTCTGCATCGGTGCGCTCATGGCGTCAGGATGCGGCCGTCCTGCCGGGCCGCACATGAGTAGGAGTACTCAGATGGAGTGCTCGTGTCGCAGGGTCGTTCGTTGACGTCCCATCACTCGTTCCACGGCCGTCCCGGACGGATGGCTTGGAATCAGAGCGTCCTAGGATTAACGTCTGATAACGCAGCGCGGTTGTCAACGCCGTACCCAGACGGCACCGTGCGCCGTCGCCTAATCCCGCCGGCCGGCCTCCGGGCAGGTCAGGGAGCCGGGGAACCACGTTCCTTGGGGTGAATCGGCAGGGCCCCGGCCCGGCCGTAGGAGACCTTCCTGCTCCGAACCCGTCAGCTAACCCGGTAGGCGCGAAGGAAGGAAAGGAGCGCGCCTCCGTGGCGTCGACGCACACTCCGGCACACCCGGCCGGCCCCGCAGCCGGTACCCAGCTCCTCGACCACCCCGGTGCGGACGGCCCCGAGGCCCTCGGCCCGGAGGCCGAGACCAACCGGCACCGGATGCCGCGACAGGTCCGCGGCACCTCCCCGCTGCTCGGCGTCACCGCCGTCGCCGCCACCCTGGGCGCCACCGGCTTCGCCTCGGCCACCCCGGCCGCCGCACCCGCCGTCGAGGCCCCGGACGAGACGCCGGTCGCGCTCTCCGCCGACCCCGGCCTCGCGCTCGCCGCCCGCATCCAGCAGCAGGCCGACAGCCAGCGCACCGCCGCCGAGGAGACCGCCCGCGTGCAGGCCGCGCAGGAGGCCGAGGCCAAGGCCGCCGCCAAGGAGGCCGAGGCCAAGCGCGCCGCCGAGGAGGCCGAGGCCAAGCGCGCCGCCGCCCTCACCCTCCCGGTGAAGGACTACCGGCTCTCCGCCCACTACGGCCAGAGCGCCCGCTACTGGGCCAACCTGCACACCGGCCTGGACTTCGCCGCCGACACCGGCACCCCGGTCTACGCGCTCGGCCAGGGCACCATCACCTCGGCCGGCTGGTCCGGCTCCTACGGCTACCGGATCGTCGAGACCCTGCCCGACGGCACCGAGATCTGGTACTGCCACCTCTCCTCGATCATCGCGGGCTCCGGCAAGGTCACCTCCGGCCAGCAGATCGGCAAGGTCGGCGCGACCGGCAACGTCACCGGCCCGCACCTGCACCTGGAGGTCCGCCCCGGCGGCGGCGCCCCGGTCGACCCGGAGCCCTGGCTCCAGCAGCACGGCCTCAACCCGTAACGGACACCCGGAGGCCCGCAGCGGCCTCCCGAAGGCTCCTGACGGACACCCGGAAGCCCCCGGCCGCACGGCGGTTTCCACGGCGGCTACTCCTCGGCGGGCAGCTGCGCCAGGTAGGCGTCGATCTCCTCCTGGCCCGGCTCCGGCGCCAGCTCCGGGAACTCCACCACCAGCAGCCGCGGCAGCCCGGGCACCGTCCACTCCCCGAACAGGTCGAGCGCCGCGTCGACCGCCGCGTCCTCGAAGTGCCCGAAGTCCCCGGCCAGTTCGTCCGGCATCGGGCGCCCGAGCGCGGTCAGCTCGGCCAGGTTGCGGTAGCTGCGCCGCATCAGGCCCTGCTCCAGCAGCCGCCGGGCGCCGTCCGTGGCCATGCCGACCGACAGCACCCGTCCCGGACCCCAGCCCTGCTCGTCCGGCTCGTCCAGCCAGCCGGTGGGCACCAGCGCCTCGTACGCGGCCAGCCGCTCCTCCTCCGCCAGCCCGCCGAAGCCGGTCAGCCAGTCCCGCACCGCCGCCCCGTCCGCGACGTCCACCCCGTGCGCGTGCAGCAGCAGCGCGTACAGCCGGGGCCAGGTCACCAGGTCGGCACGGCGCAGCAGCCCGGCCGCGACCTCGCCCTGCCACTCGGCCTCGGCGTGCAGCCGCTCCTGGCGCTTGGCGTTGAGCCGCCGGACCGCCCGCTGGTGGTCGATCAGCAGTCGGACCGCCTCGCCGTACGCGAGCGGGTCCTCCTCGGGCGCGGGTTGGACGTACAGGTGGAGGCGCTCGTACAGCAGGTGCTCCACCGCGCCGGAGGTCAGTTCGGGCCAGCCGTCGTGCATCCTGCTCTCGCCCAGCTCCAGCAGCGCCAGCACCGCGTGCAGCGGCCCCTCGGCCACCGGCGTGCGGCCCTGCTCGGCCGCCCAGGCGAGCAGGTCGGCGGCCCTGGTGCGCGGGGCGAGCCGCAGGTCTTCGTCGTTCATAGTCCGAACGGTAGCCGCCGGGGGCGGGTAGGGTCGGCAGCCATGGTCCCCGTACGACTCACCGGCCCCCGGCTGGCCATCCGCGAGTACCACCACACCGACGGCGACGTGGACGCCCTGCACGCGCTGTTCGGCGACCCGGAGGTCACCCGGCACCTGCCGTTCGAGCCGCACGACCGCGAGACCTGCGCCGACCAGATCGAGCTCTACCTGGAGGAGGCGATGGCCGAGGAGCGGGACACCTACCGGCTCGCCGTCACCAGGCTCGCCGACGCCGGGGACCCGCGGGACGCGACCCCGATCGGCCAGGCCTCGCTCACCCTCGGGGAACACGGCGCCGCCGACCTCGGCTGCGTCCTCGGCCGCGAGTTCCAGGGGAGCGGCCACGGGCGCGAGGTCACCGCCCTGCTCTGCGACCTCGGCTTCGGCGTCCTGGGCCTGCACCGGTTGACGGCCCGGGCCGAGGCGGCCAACGCGGCCGCCGCCAAGGTGCTCACCGGACTCGGGTTCCGGCCGGAGGAGCGGGCGCGGCAGGACCGGCTCCCGGACGGCGAGCGGTCCGGCTCGGACCACTACGTGCTGCTCGCCGACGCGTGGCCGGGCCCGGCCGACCGCCGTCCGGCCGAGCGGCGGCCCGAAGGGGAGGGGGGTTAACCCCACCTCCGATCCGCCAGGCCTCCGGATGCCCCGGGCCCCGGCCGTTCGACCAGACTGGACGACGTCAGGGAACGCGGACGACCGTCACAACGAAGGGGCCGGGGGCCGGGAGATGAGCAGCAGCCGAAGCACGCTGGACCACGAGTTCGACGTCCTGGGCGGGTACGACGCCGACCCGCGTCCCGACCGGGCCCACCGGACGGAACGGCCGCCGGCCTTCCTGGCGGCGCCGTTCTCCGCGCACTACTACCGCGAGATCGGGTACGTGCTCACCGGCCTGCCGGTGGCGATCGCCGGGTTCGCCGTCGCGATCACCCTGTTCTGCCTCGGTGTCGGCACCTTCGTCACCGCCCTCGGCCTGCCCGTCCTGGCCGCCCTGACCGTCGCCGGCCGGGGCTTCGGCCGGCTGGAGCTGGCCCGCGTGCGCGGCATGCTGGCCCTGGACGTCCCCGGCCCGAAGCCGGCGCGCCGGGTCCGCCCGGGCAGCTGGGGGGCGATCACCGCGCGGCTGGCGGACCCGGTGGGCTGGAAGGCCGCGCTGCACCAGGTGGTGATGTTCCCCTGGGCGATCTTCAGCTTCACCATGACGCTGGTGTTCCTGCTGGTCGGCTGGGCGATGGCGCTCTACCCCGTCTACCACTGGGTCTTCCCGACCTTCACCGACTGGCGCGGGTACCAGCTGTTCGACTACACCGACAGCCACCACGTGCGGCACGTCTACTACATCGAGGGGGTGTGGCAGGTCGCCGCGGTCTCGCTGGTCGGGGTGGTGCTGGTGTTCCTCACCGCGCAGCTGGTCCGCGCTCTGACCAACGTCAACCGGGCCGCCGCCCAGGGTCTGCTCGGCCGCTGAGCCGGTACCGGCCGCCCGGCCGTCGGGCCCCCGGTCGTCCGCCCCCGTTCCGCCCCGTCCGGCCCCGTCCGCCCTCCGGGTGCGGGCGGGGCCGACGCGTGTTCGGATGGCCGGGTGGCCGCCGAAGGCTTTCCCACCGAACGGTTCCCCGTGGAGGGGTTCCCCCGCGAACGGGCTCCCTCCGAACCCCCGGACGTCCTGGTCACCTCCCGTCCGCTGGACGAGTACTGCGCGCTGTTCGGCCTCACCCGGGCCAGGCTCGCCGCTCTGCCCGGGCCGCTGCTGGACTGCCCCGGCGGCGCGGCCGGCCTGGCCGCCGAGGCGCGCGAGCTGGGCTGCCGGGTGATCGCCGCCGACCCGGCGTACGCGCTACCGCTGCCGGTGGTCGCGGCCCGCGCCCGGGCCGCCCGGGCGGCGATGGCCACCGCGATGGCCGCCCGCCCGTACCTCTACCCCGCGCCCCACCCCCACCGGCCCGAGCGCTACCTGCGCAGCTGGGACCGCGCCCGGCGGCTGTTCGCCGCCGACTCGGCCGCGCACCCGCAGCGGTACGTCGCCGCCGCGCTGCCCCGGCTGCCCTTCGACGACGGCACCTTCGCCCTCACCCTGAGCGGCTACCTGCTCTTCGCCTACCCCGGACTCTTCGGCCCCGAGCTCCAGTTGGCCGCCCTGGCCGAGCTGGTCCGGGTCACGTCCCCGGACGGCGAGGTCCGCGTCCAGCCGCTGTACGACGCCCTGGGCCGCCGCTGCCCCCACCTCGACCCCCTGCGCTACGCGCTCGGCGGGCGCCGCATCGCCAGCGAGGTCCACCGCGTCCGCCCGGCCGAGGGCGGCCGAACCCGCCGGGTCCTGGTGCTGCGGGCCGCCGACCGCCGCCGCCGGGCGGGGTCGCTCAGCATGTAATGGTCACTGGCGGCCTGCGCTCCTATACGGCCGCCTATACTCGCCGCATGACCGACATGACGATCCGGCGTGCCGAAGCGGCCGACGCCGCCCGGCTCACCGGGCTGATCCGAGCCTCCGGCGCCTACCGCGGCGAGTACTTCGCGATGATCGACGGCTACCAGGTGACGCCCGACTACCTCGCGCGGCACGAGGTGCGGATGGCCGCGGACAGCACCGACGACCGCCTGCTCGGCTTCTACGCGCTGATCCGCGAACCGGCCGAGCTGGACCTGATGTTCGTCGCGGACGAGGCCCAGGGGCTCGGCGTCGGGCGGCAGTTGATCGCGGACATGCTGGACCGTGCCCGGGCGGCCGGGATCACCTCGGTCAAGGTCGTGTCGCACCCGCCCGCCGAGCGTTTCTACCTCCGGATGGGCGCCGAGCGCACCGGCACCCGGCCGCCGCAGCCCAGGACCCCGTGGGAGCAGCCCGAACTGCGCTTCACCGTCTAGGACTCGCCCGCAGCACCGGAGGGGGACGGAGCCGAAGGCGCCGCCGCGTCCGGGGCGTCGGGAGAGGCTTGGGAGGCCGGGGAGGTCACTGCCGCGGGCGCAGCCGTCGGTGCCGACTCCACCGGCTGCGCCGGCACGAAGGCCGTCACCTGCAGCCGGGACAGGATCTTCTCCGCCAGCCAGCTGCGGTCCGACCCGTACGGAATGCCCCGCGGGTCGACCAGCTGCGCCGCCACCGCGTCCCGCAGCCGCTGCGCCTCGGCGGCCGGCAGCCGGGAGAGCAGTCCCCGGGCGGCCAGCAGCGCGTGGTACTGCTCGAAGCCCGAGCGCGGGTGCTCGATCGCGTCCAGCACGCTCGTCAGGTCCGCCAGGGCGGGGTCGCCCTGCATCAGCGCGAGTGCCTGGATCCGCCGTCCCTCGGAGCCGTCCGTGAAGAGGCCCCGCACCTGGTCGGCGGTCAGTGCCGAGCGCCGCGCCGTCGAACGGACCTCGGCCACCACGCCCTCCGGCCCGCCCGGCGAGCCCGAGGCCGGCGGCAGCTGCCCGGCCAGCGCGGCAGGGTGCTCGGCGCTGCCGCCCAGCAGCCCGAGCTGCTGCATCGCGCGGACCCGCAGGTCGTCCGCGCCCACCTTGTCGCCGTGCCGGTCGCGGTCCTGCCCGGCGAGGAAGAGGTCCAGCGCCCGGTCGGCGTCGTTCAGCACCCGGGGCAGCGCGAGCCTGGTCACCAGCCAGCCGGCGAGGAAGCCGAGGACCAGGAAGTAGAGCACCAGCGCCGCCGCGAACGGCACCGCGGAGTCGCCCCCGCCGAGCACCGGCGCCAGCGCCGACCCGAGTTCGTGCAGCCGTTCGCCGAGCGAGCCGAGCTGGGTCAGTCCGACGCCCAGCAGCACCTTGGTCAGCCAGTCCGAGACCTGCTCCAGATTGGTGTTCGGCGCGTACGAGCCCTGGGGCTGGTCCGAGCCGCCGCGCACCCGGGGCACCCCGAACAGGAAGCCCAGCGCGCCGCCGAGCACCGTCGAGGCCCCGGTCACCACCAGGCCGCCGCCGAGCGCCTGCCAGGTCTCGTCCCGGCCGAGCGCGAACAGCAGCAGTCCGATCAGCCCCGTCCCGGCCAGTGCGCCGGCGGCACCCCACTGCGCCGTGCGCATCGCCGACCTGCCGCCCGGCCGCCGCGACCCCGCCATCGCCCACCCCCTGTGTCCGTGCCGCTCCGCTCCGGAACCCCGCGCCGACTCTAGCGCTGCGGCCCCACCACGGAAACGCCCGGAGCACGCCCCGGCTACGACAGGAAGACCCCTGAAAACACCGACGGTCCCCGAAAACGCAGACAGCCCGCAGGCTGCTCCTGCGACGCCGGCCCGTGCACTGGCCTGGCGCCGAGGCACCGGGGATGTACCGGTGAGCCTGCGGGCCGGGTGACTGCTATGGATTTCGCCTGCCGGAGGCCAAGGGCCTCACCCCGCGCAGGCAGGGGCGGCTCTAGCGAGCAGCCACCTCACGCATCCTGGTCGTACTCAACTCAGGATCACCTCCTTTCAGTGTGCCGCCACCATAGGCAGGCCACTGTCGGGAGGGCAACGGATTTATCCGGGTGCGTCGCTCACGCGGTCTTGAACTGGCTCTTGAACTTGGCGAAGTCGATGACGTTGTCGGCCGGCGGGGCCTGGATGGTCAGCGGCTTGTCGAAGTCGGAGAAGTCGATCTGGCCGCTGCCGTCCGTGCCGCCGGTGTGCTCGATCCGGACCGGGTACGGCTTGCCCTCGGTGGCGACGTGGATGGTCGACACCCCGCCCTTGGTGTCGGTGGACTTGAGGCTGAAGGTCTTCACGCCGTTGACGTTGCCGGCGGAGCCCTTCTCGACCTTGTTGTCGGTGCCGTCGTCCTCGGTGATCTTCTTGCTGAAGTCGGCGAGGTTGCAGACGCTGGAGAGGGACTTCATCTCCGGGTCGGTGTCGAAGCCGGTCAGGTAGCGGCCCTTGAACAGCTCGGCCGCCTGGGCGCCGTTCGGGCCGCCGAGGTTGGTCCAGAAGTCGGCGTCCGGCTTGACGTAGGAGGTCTTGCCGTCGCTGATGATCTCGAACTTGCCCATGCCGGGCATCGACATGGTGCCGGTGCACTGGCTCTTGTTGTCCAGGGACAGGTTCATCTCCATCTTCCCGTCCTCGTCGACCATGTTGCCGCTGATCTTGAGGGCGGTGGCGCCGGCCAGGGCGTCCTTGGCCTGCTTCTCGATGTCCTGCGCGCTGAGCTTGTCGGTGTCGAGCTTCTGCGAGGCGGCCGCCTTGGAGTCGCCGCCACCCTTGCTGTCGCCCTTGTTGTCACCGCACGCGGCGGTGCCGGCTGCCAGGACGAGGCAGATCGCGGCGGTGCTGACCAGGCGCTTCGAGAGCATTGGTGCTTCCTTGTCCCGGGGGTGGCCCCGGGCCGCCCCCAACTGGATGAATTTTTCCTCAGTATGGGTCAGGCGCCAGACGGGGGATCTTGCAATCCGCCGCCGTTACAGCTTCGTGGCAGGACCGTGCTCTCCGTGTACCCGGGAACGCGAAAGGCCCGGAGGACGAGTCCTCCGGGCCTTTCGTGCTACTGAGTAGCGGGGACAGGATTTGAACCTGCGACCTCTGGGTTATGAGCCCAGCGAGCTACCGAGCTGCTCCACCCCGCGTCGGTGAACACAACAATACGTGGAAGTCGCCGAGATGGGAAATCGGTTCTGCGAGCACCCCCGCCGCGGGCCCGGCGCACCCCCGCGGCGGGCCTCAGCCGCCCCCGGCGGGGTGCCCGGCGGGCCGCCGCCCGCCCCGTGCCCCGTGCCGGGCCGAGCGGGCCCTCGCCCAGGCCGCGAAGCAGACCAGCGCGACGAAGCAGGGCACCATCAGCGCCGCGTACACCACCAGGAAGCCGTGCGTGCCGAGGTCGGCGGCGGCGTTCCAGGTGCCGTGCAGCACCATCGCCAGCAGCAGCCCGGTCGGTGCGGCCAGCCGGGCGAGCCAGTGCCGCCCGGTGGTCAGGGCGACGGCCAGGCCGATCCCGGTGAGCGCGGTGAACAGCGGGTGGGCGAAGGGCGAGAGCAGGGCGCGCAGCACGAAGGTCTGCACGGTGCTGTCGAAGTCGCGCAGGCTGGGCGGATCACCGAGCCCTATGCTGTCCAGCCGCTGCCGCTGGTCGCTGGTGAAGGCCCGTCCCAGGTAGAGGGCGTTCTCGGTGAAGGCGAAGCCGCAGGCGGTCGTCCCGCCGAGCACCACCCCGGCGGCCAGGGTGCGGGGCCGGGAGCGGCGGTGCGGTGCGCCGCCGGACGGCGGGGCGGGGCAGAGGTAGGGCAGCGGCCGCAGGTAGGGGCGCAGTCGCAGCCGGCCCCGGGCGTGCGGCCCGACCTCGCGGCGCGGGTACGGGCGGGGGCGCCGGGGCGCGGACGACCGGTGCAGCAGCGGCGCGCAGGGGCGCCCGGTGCGGCGGCCCCGGCAGCGCAGTCGTCGGCCGAGCGGCAGCAGCAGCACCAGCAGGGCGGTGGCCTTGGCGGTCTCCTCGATCACCGGGGTGGCGATCCCGGCGCCGAGCAGTGCGCCGAGCGGGCCACGGTGCCTGGTGAGGTAGCTGGCCGTCCAGTTGTTGGCGAGGATGGCGACGGTGGTGGCGGCGCAGGCGCCCCAGGCGAGGCAGAACGCGGTGTGCCTCAGCGGTACCCGGGCGGTGAGGTTGAGCCAGGCCAGGCCGCCCAGCACGAAGGGCAGCGGCACCATCGCCAGCCCCAGGCCGACCAGCAGTCCGACGGTGCCGGTCTGCCGCTGGACGAGGTGCAGGATCAGCACGCCGCAGCCGAGCAGGACGAGGACGGCGGTCGCGGTGACCGAGGAGAGCACCGTCGGGCGGCTGCGGCCCGGCGGCCCTCCGGGGGCGCCGGCCGCGCCGACGGCGGCGGAAGCGGTGGCGAGGACCCTCACGGTCGGCGGTGACGAGCCCCCCGGCCGGGGCAGCAGCCGTCGGTCCCGGCGCCACCGGGGCCCCGGGATCGTCCGGGTGTCGCCGGTGCCCGGGACCGTCTCCGGTGCGTCGGCGGCGACCCGAACAGCCGTCCGAACCGTCGTCAGGGCGGTCGGCCGGGACCCGCCGCCGGACGGGCTGCCCATGCGGCACAGGGTAGGCCACGGCAGCCGCCCGTCGGGAGGACTCGGGACGAAACGTCCGTTCGGGGCACGTCCGTACGGCCGCCGCGCGGCCGCCGTTCGAACGGCGGCCGGTGGGTCAGCGCCGGCGGAACAGCAGGTCGTGGACCACGTGGCCCTTGGCGATCCCGGCCCGTTCGAACTTGGTGACCGGCCGCCACTCCGGTCGCGGTGCGTAGCCCGGGATGCTGCCGTCCGGGTGGTCCGCGGGCTCCAGCCAGCCGGTCCCGTCACCCTCGGGGTGCAGGTTCTCCAGCTCCGGCGAGGCGGACAGCACCGCCAGCATCTGCTCCGCGTACGGCTCCCAGTCGGTGGCGCAGTGCACCAGGGCGCCGGGGGCGAGCCGGGGCAGCACCAGGTCGAGGAAGGACTCCTGGACCAGCCGGCGCTTGTGGTGCTTGGGCTTGGGCCACGGGTCGGCGAAGAACACCCTCAGGCCGGCCAGCGAGGCGTCCGGGAGCATGTCGCGCAGCAGGATCACCGCGTCGCCGGCGGCGAGCCGGACGTTGTCCGAGCCGTCGCGCTCCAGCAGGCCGAGCAGGTTGCCGTGGCCCGGGGTGTGCACGTCGGCGGCGAGGATGCCCGTGCCCGGGTCGGCGGCGGCCATCGCGGCGGTGGTCTCGCCCATGCCGAAGCCGATCTCCAGCGTCACCGGCAGCTCGCCGAACAGCTCCCGCAGGTCGAGCGGCGTGCCGTCGATCGGGATGCCGTACGTCTCCCAGCCGCGGTCCAGCGCACCGGCCTGGGCGTTGGTCATCCGGCCCCGGCGCGGCTGGAAGCTGCGGATGCGACGCTCCCGGTGCTGCTCCTCGGTGGCCTTGTGCGGGTACATCGGCGCGGGGTAGCCGGCCGGCGCGGCGGAGAGCCGGGCGGACGGCGAGGGCTGGGGGATCGGGGCGGTGGCAGTCACAATCCCCCGAGTCTACGGGGCCGTGCGGGGCGCCCGGCGGGGTGTGTGACGGGGCTCATCCGCCCGCCTCCAGCGCGGCCAGGGCCCGCCGGGCCACCTCCCGGCCGATCGGCAGCGAGGCCGTCGCGGCCGGGGAGGGGGCGTTCAGCACGTGCACCGCGCGGCGCGGGGAGCCCGGGTCCTGCGGGTCGAAGCCGGCGAAGGCGAAGTCGTCCAGCAGCGAGCCGTCCCGGGCCACCGCCTGGGCCCGCACCCCGGCGGTGGCCGGCACCAGGTCCTCGGCGGAGACGGCGGGCAGCAGCCGCCGGACGGCCGTGGTGAACGCCCGCTTGGACAGCGAGCGGTGCAGCTCGCCCAGCTCGTACCGCCAGTGCCGGCGGGCGATCCGCCAGGTGCCCGGGAAGGCCAGGGTCCCGGCCAGGTCGCGCGGGCGGACGGTGCGCCAGTCGTAGCCCTCGCGGGCCAGTGCGGGCACCGCGTTCGGGCCGACGTGGACGTCCCCGTGGATCCCCCGGGTGAGGTGCACGCCGAGGAACGGGAACGCCGGGTCGGGCACCGGGTAGACCAGGCCGCGCACCAAGTCCCTCCGGTGCTCGGCCAGTTCGTAGTACTCGCCGCGGAACGGCACGATCCGCACCCCGGTCTCGTCCCCGGCCATCCGGGCGATCCGGTCGCTGTGCAGCCCGGCGCAGTTCACCAGCACCCGGCACCGCAGCTCGCCGGTGGTGGTGCCCACCGTCACCCCGTCCCTGCGCCGCGCCACCGTCCGGACCTCGCTGCCGGGCCGCAGCTCGGCCCCGGCCTCCCGGGCCAGCCGGGCGTAGGCGGTGGCGACGGCCGGGAAGTCGCAGATGCCGGTGGTGCCGACGTGCAGCCCGGCGAGCCCGGACACCTCCGGCTCGTACCGGGCGATCCCGGCCCGGTCCAGCTCGGTGACCGGGATGCCGTTGGCCCGTCCGCGCTCCGCCAGGGCCGCCAGCCGGGGCAGCTCGGCGGCGCCGGTGGCCACGATCAGCTTGCCGGTCACCTCGTACGGGATGCCCTGCTCGCGGCAGAACGCCACCAGCTCGGCGGCGCCCTCGACGGCGAACCGGGCCTTGTACGAACCCGGTTTGTAGTAGACGCCGCTGTGGATCACCCCGCTGTTGCGCCCGGTCTGGTGCGCCGCGAAGCCGGTCTCCTTCTCCAGAACCGCGACCCGCAGCCCCGGCCGCGCCCCGGTCAGTGCGTACGCCGTGGCCAGCCCGACGATCCCGCCGCCCACCACCAGCACATCGATCTCGTCCGCCACCACAGGCTCCTCGCCTCGCCCGGCCCGCCCCCACCGCCGCCGATGCTGCCACGGCGGCCGGGCCGGGTCGAGAGTGCGAACGGCCCGCACGGGAACGGCGTTCGGGCCGGGAAGGAACCACCCCCGTGGATCCCTTCCCGGCCCGCCCGCCCCCGGCGGTGCCCGATGCCGGGCCCGGCCCCGCCGGGGGTCCGGTGCGGTCCCGTCCCGCAGCCCCGGCCCCCACGACCGGTGCTGCGGGACGGCCGGCGACCGCGCGGGCCGGCGGCCCCCTCACTCCTCCCAGGGCCAGTGGGCGTTCGCCCCGGCCTCCAGGAGCGGGATGAGGCGGAAGGCGGCGTCGCTCAGGCCGCCGAAGGTGTGGCGGTGGGCGCCGCCGCTGGGGCCGTGGGCCGGCGCGTAGCCGGCCAGGTTCCAGGTGTAGACGGGGACGTGGGCGGGGACGGCGGCGAGGGGGTCGCCACCCCAGTGGTTCGGGCCGGTCTGCTCGTCGGTGACGATCACCACCCGGTCGTGGCCGCGGTAGTGGGCGCGCACGGCGTCGGCGGTGTTGGTGCCGCCGAGGCTGGAGAAACGATCCAGCACCCGCAGCACCGCCTCGCCCCGGCCGACCTCGACCACCCGGCTGGTGGTGCCGAACTCGACCAGGTCCGCGTCGGCGGCACGGACCTTCAGCGCGGTGCCGAAGATCGCCGCCGAGTCGGCCCGGTTGAGCTCGGTCGGGCCGCCGGAACGGTCGAACATCGAGCCCGAGCGGTCCACCAGGACCAGCGTCCGGCCCGGCAGCTCCGGCACGTTGGCCAGCGAGTGGCCGAGCGCGGTCTCCAGGGCGTGCCCCCAGCGCAGCGAGGGCGCGTGCCGGTGCGCGGACAGGTAGCGGAACGGGAACTGGCGCGAGCGCCGTACCTCGCCCTTGTCGGAGATCCGCCGGGCCACGTCGGCCGCGACCGCGTCCGACACCCCCGCCTGGTCGAAGTTGCGCAGGTTCCGCACCAGCGCCATCGGCCCCATCGACGGAATGACCGCCTCCCAGACCGGCGCGTCCAGCGGCCCCTGCAGCCATCCGGCCAGCGCCTCCCAGGTCAGCCCGGCGGCGGCCAGCCGCTCGGCGCCGTCCTCGGCGGTCACCGCTGCCCGCCGCTCCTCGACCGGCAGCGCGAGCAGCTCGCGGTTGGCGGTCAGCAGCGGCTCGGACACGGGCGGGACGGCCTCGTCCGGCCGGTGCCGGCGGTCCAGCGCGTACGCGAACAGGGCGCCCTGCCACGGCTTGTCCGGGTCCGGCGCGGGGTGGGTCAGCTCGATCACGTCACCGAAGCGGTAACCCTTGCCCGCCGTGTCGTACTTGAGCAGCGAACGGGCGTCGTAGAGGCGCCGGATGCCGTCCGCGACACCGCGCTTGAGCGGCTTGGGCAGCGCCCGGCCGTAGCGCGAGGTCCAGTAGGCGAGCAGCTCACCGGGCTCGTCGGCGCGCCGCAGCACCGCCGCGACGGCCTGCCGGGAGTGCCCGTGGGCACCCGCGTCGAGCCGGGCCCGGGTGAACTCGGCGGCGCCGACCAGGGCGGCGGTGCGCATGTGGGCGCCGTAGCGCAGCCAGCGCAGCAGCCCGAGGGTCCACTCGGGATCGGAGACGGCGAGTTCGCGCACCAGCGCGGTGTAGCGGTCGTCGCGCTCGCCGCCGCGCTCGTAGTAGGTGTCCTTGCCGACCATGTTGGCCATCGCGAGCAGGAACAGCTCGGACCGGGCGTCCCGGACGTGGCCGGTGCCGCCGTTGTGGTTGCGGGTGAGCCGTCCGGTCGTGGTCACCGGCGAGCTCGGGCCCGCCTTCGCCCTGCGGATGTTGAACCTGGACATGGGACAGCCCCCCTCGGCCTGTCGGTGTCAGTGGGAGGGAGGCGTGCTGCGTCCGGGGTGCCCGAGATCGTGCCGACCGTCGCGAGGACGGCCGGCGTCGGCGGAGGTTTGTATGCCTTGTGCTCTGTCCATTGAGCTAGCGCCCGCGCTCGCGCACGGCACGCCCGGGACTCGAACCCGGAACCGCAAGATCCGAAGTAACCCCCGCCTGCGCACCGGGCATTCCGAAGCGCACTGCCTCCCGAGATCAGAGGTGGCCGCGGTCGATGGAACTCAGCTTCACCGCGCCCACGGGGGGCACTCGACCGAAGTAACCGCTGCCGTCGCACCGGGAGGTGCGGACGAACTATTCACGTATGGGTGTCCAGAGTTCGAGGACGGCTGAGGTGACGAAGCTGCTCTGGCCACTGAGCTACACCGGCCCGAAGCCGATGACGGGATTCGAACCCGCGACCTGCCCAATTGGGAGTTGGAAGTAACCTCTGCCTGCGCACCTGGACGAGAGAGACCTTAGCCAGGCCCCTCTCGCAGGCGCACCTCATTTACCGTCAGGCATCAGCCGGTGCAGCGGCGGGCCCGCCCGGTGCAGCAGCCGACCCGCCCGGCGGAGTGGGAGCCCCGCCCGGCGCGGTGGCGGGCCCGCCCGGCGCCCCTCAAGCCGGAGCGACGATCACCGCCCGCGCCCGCTCGGTCAGCTCCCGCACCCGGCGCTCGCCCTGGAACGGCTCCAGGCGCCGCAGCATCTCCACCACGTACTCCCGGCTGCGCTGCGAGGAGATCCGGCCGGCCACCTCGACGGCGCGTTCGCCGGCGGCGACCGCGGCGTCCAGGTTGCCCGCCTCCGCCTCGGCCATCGCCGAGACCACCAGCCGCAGGCCGTGCGAGCGGACGAAGCCCTCGGTGGGCTTGGCCAGTGCCTCGCGGGTGAACTGCCGCACCTTGGAGGGCACTCCGAGGTCGCGGAAGCACTCGGCGGCGTCGGCGGCGAGCCGGTCGTAGGCGTAGAAGTCGATCCACGCCGGATCGGGATCCCCGGCGCGCGCTCGTTCGAGTGCGCTCTCCGCTGCGCCGAGCGCCGTCGCACACGCCGCCGCGTTGCGGGCCTTGGCCTGGGCCCGCGCCTCCACCAGGTGGAAGAAGCTCATGGTGCGGGCGGTGGCCAGGCCCCGGTTGCGCTCCAGGGCGGCCTGCGCCAGGTCCACCGCCTCCTCGGCGAAGCCCCGGTAGCCGGCCTGCAGGCTCATCGAGGCCAGCACGTAGCCGCCGAGCGGCACGTCGGCGGCGGCCCGGGCGAGCCGCAGGGCCTGGATGTAGTACCGCTGGGCGGCCTCGTGCTGCCCGGTGTCGAAGGCCATCCACCCGGCCAGCCTGGTCAGTTCGGCCGTCGCCCCGAACAGCGCCCGGCCGACCGCGTCGCTGTACGAGGCCAGCAGCAGCGGCGCCGCCTCCACCCGCAGGCACTCCGGCACCATCGACGAACGCCAGTCCCCGCCGCCGTACTTGGAGTCCCAGCGGCGGGCCTCCTGGGCGGCCTCGCGGAGCTTGGCGGCGTCCGAGTGGCCGACCCGGTAGGAGGACGTGTCGCTGGGGGAGCGCGGCACCTCGCGGGCCACCGAGCCGTCCGCCGGGGTGATCAGCCAGCGGGAGACGGGCGTCGCGTAGGCGGCGACCGAGAAGGTGCCGGCCAGGCTGTCGCTCCACCGGCCGCCGCCGGGGCCCCGGCGCAGGTCGAGGTCGACCCGCCACAGGTCGGTGGCGGAGCGGACGGCCTCGGCGACGTCGCGCGGGAAGGCCAGGCCGAGTTCGGGCGCCGGGTCGGTGTCGCCCAGGCCGATCTCCTCCAGCGGGACGGGCCGGCCGAGCTTGCCGCCGATCGCGGTGGCGATCAGGTGCGGGACGGGCCCCTGCGGGACCATGCCCTTGCTGACCCACCGGGCCACCGAGGTCTTGTCGTACCGCAGGGTCAACCCCCGCTGTGCGCCCAGGTCGTTGACCCGGCGGGCCAGTCCGGCGTTGCTGATCTGGGCGAGGGTCAGGAGCGTGCCGAGCCGTTCGTTCGGTCCACGTGGGCTGACGGTCATGGTGGCGGCGGCACCTCCTGCGGCCTTGTGCGCGGGGCCCGGGCGGCACCGGGCCGTAGCTGCTGTACCTAGAGTAGTCGGACGCGTTCCGACGGTTAAGAGGTCGCATTCCGGATGGCGGGATCGCGCACTCGGCGGCGCCGCACGGGGGTTGGTCCGGACCACTCGGATCCGGCCGATCGCGCCGCGCGCCGGAGCGTCGTGCTCCGGTCCCGTGTTCACGTGCGCCCGGCCGTGCCCCCTGGCCGCACCGGCTGGTCGGCGATTCGCTGGTGGTCGTGGGTCGGCCCGCCGTCGAGGACCCGGCGGGCCGGGGGATGCCGCCGCCTCAATCCCCGCGGGCGGCGGTGAAGTCCGGGAGGGCATGCGGATGCCCTCCCGGGCTGGGCGACGCCTTTCGGCCATCTCGCGATGCCCATGCCAAGGCGGCCCGCGGGCGGTCCGGGCCAAGGAGGGGGAGGCCCGGCCCGCCCGGCCCCGTCCCGCCGCCGTGGGCGCCCTCCGCCCTCGTTCCGCCCCGCCGCCGTGGGGAGTTCAGCCCCGGTTCCGTCCCGCCGCCGAAAGGCCGCCACCGAAGCGGAACCCGCAACACCGGCCACAGCGACGCCGAGCGGTGGCACGATGTCCCTGACGGCGCATCGAGCTGCGGGGGCACGTCGGGACGCGCACGGGCCGCCACGGCACACCCACCCGGCGTTCGGCACGCCGCGCGGATGCAGGTCCTCGTCCGGTGGAGGCGCGATGCGGTGGCTGACGGGCTGGTGCACGGGCGGGCCCCGGGCGGGCACGCCCGCGCACGGGACGCCCGGCACGGTCGCGCCGATCGCCGCGCGCCCGCTGTGGACCGGATCCGACCCGCTCTGGGCCGTCGGCGACTGGCGCCCCGAGGAGATCCGCCTGGTCACCCTCCGCCCCGGCGCCCCCGCCGTGGTCAGCAGCGGCCCCACCGCCCCCGACCCGATCGAGGACACCCCCGCCACCACCAGGCTCGCCGTCCTCGGCCACTGCGGCGCCACCGACGCCGAGCTCGCCGCCGGCCTCGCGGCCGCCCGCGGCGGCGCGGTCCGCCACCTCACCGCCTGGCCCGGCAGCTACGCCGTCGTGCTGCGCGCCGGCACCCGCTCCACCCTGCTGCTCACCGACCTCGCCGGCGCCCAGCCGGTCTTCCACACCCCCTGGGCCGGCGGCACGGCGTACGCCACCGCCGCCCTCCCGCTGGCCGACCTGGTCGGCGCCGCCCTGGACACCGGCCACCTCGCCGCCCGGCTCGCCTGCCCCGAGTCCCCCGAGGCGCTCGGCACCGGAACGCCGTACCTGGGCGTCCAGCAGGTGCCGCCCGGCCACGTGCTCGGGATCCGCGGCGGCCGTCCGTACCTGTCCGGCTACGACGACCCGGTCTCCGCCGAGCAGCCCCGCGACGAGGCGCCCGCCGTCCGCGAACTCACCCGCGCCCTGCTGGAATCCGTCCGCTCCCGGGTCCGCACCACCGCGCCGGTCCTCGACCCCGCCGGGCGGGCCCGGCTCGGCGTCGACCTCTCGTACGGCACCGCCTCCGCCACCGTCGCGCTGCTCGCCGCCGCCGTACCGCTGCCGCCGGTGCCCGCGGCGACCGTCCCGGCCCCGAGGGCACCGGGGGCCGCAGGGCTTCCGGGAGCCGCGGGGGCAGCCGGGATGCAGGGGGCCAGGAACGGCGCGGTCAAGGGTTCCTGGGCCCGGGCCGCCGCCCCGGAACCCGCCGCGCCCGAGCAGCTGGCCGCCGTCACGCTCGGCGAGACCGAGCCGCCGGCCACCCTCGCGCTCGCCCCCGACACCCCGCGACTGCGGCACACCGTGCTCGACCCCGGCCCCGACACCCTCCCGTACGCCGGGCTGCGCACCGACCCGCAGGCCGGCCGGCTCACCGACGAGCCCGGGCCCGAACTCGTCGCCGCCGCCCGCGCCGAGGCCCGCTTCGACGCCGGCGGCACCGACCACCTCACCGGCTACGGGGCCCGCCAGGTCCTCGACGGCCACCCGGCCCGCCTCGCCGACCTCATCCGGGCCGGCCGCCCGCGCGAACTCCTGCCCCCGGTCGCCGCGCTGGCCGGGGCCGACCGGGCCGTCGCGGGCGTCCTGGCCGGCGCGCTGCGCACACCGCTCACCGTGGTCCGCGCCGCCCACCGGCTCTCCCGGGTCGGCTACGCCGAGGCGCTGGACGAGGCCGCCGCCAAACTGACCGCCCGCCACGTCCCGGAGGGCGGCGGGACGGCGGGGAGCCGCTCGGCCGTCGACCTCGCCTGGTGCGTGCCCGGGCCGGCCGCCCGCTGGCTCTCCGACGAGGCGCTCTCCTCGGTGGCCCTGCGGCTCCGCCTGGCGGCGCGCAAACCGGCGCCCGACGAACGCCCCGGCGCGCGCCGCGCCCGGCACGCCCTCTACCGGCAGGCACGCTCCTTCCGCACGCTCGTACACGCAGCCGAACAGCCCGGCCAACGGCTGCACGCGCCCTTCCTCGACAACCAGGTCGTCCGGGCCGCCCGCCTCCTCCCCGACGACGTCCGCCTCCAGCCCGGCGCCCGGCACGCCCTCCTGCACGCCGTCCTCACCGGTGCCGGCCGCACCGACCTGCCCCCCGACTGGGGCCGCGGCCCCCGCCCCGACCGCACCGCGCCCGCCCGCGCCGGACTGCGCCTCGCCGCCGACGGCCTCGCCGAACTCTTCGACGCCCCCCTCCTCGCCGAAGCCGGCCTCATCGACCTCCCCGCCGTCCGCGCCGGCCTCGCCGACTCCGCGGACCCCGCCTCCCCGATCTCCCCCGGTGCGCTCGCCGGCCTGGCCGAGCTCGTCTCCGCCGAACTCTGGCTGCGCCGCGTCCGCGCCCGCCGCCACGGCGCCTGCTGGACCGGCCTCCCGCACCCCCAGCCCCCCGCCCTCACCCCCTGACCCGACGCAGGACGGCCCTGCCGCGCGGGGGGCCGCCTCCGCGCTCCGCCGCCCGTCGACCGGGCCGCACCCACCGACCCGCCCTCCCTCCCTCGGCGCGGTTGCGGCGGCGGCGTCGTCCGGGCGCCCATGATGGCGGGGTTGTGGATCCGGGGCGAGGAGGGTGTGCGGTGGCCGGTGGGAGCGCGGGGCGGGACGTGCCCGTGGTGCTGTCGGTGCTCGGGCGGCCGCCGGCCGGCCGACCGGCCGGGGTGCTGGCGGCGTGCGACGGGTCGGACGGGTCGCTGTGGGCGCTGGACCGGGCGATGACGGAGGCGGAGCTGTTCGGCCTGCCGCTGTACGTGCTGGCCGTGGTGAACCCGGCGCCGGCCGGCTATCCGCCGGGGATGGCGGAGCTGGTGCAGGAGAGTGTGGAGACGCTGGTCGAGAGCACCGCGGACGGGCTGCGCCGCTCGGTGGTCGCCGTGCAGCGGCAGCGCCCGACGCCGTACGCCGGGGAGATGTCGCTGCACGTGGTGCTGGGCAACGTCATCGAGGTGCTGCTGGAGGCGGCGCCCCGGCAGCACACGATGGTGGTCGGCACCCGGGGCAACGGCGGGTTCGCCCGGCTGCTGCTGGGGTCGGTGAGTTCGGCGATGGTGCACCACGCGGCGTGCCCGGTGCTGGTGGTCCCGGCGCCGCCGGCCGGCTGAACCGGCAGGTCACGGAGTTGTCGGGAATGTACCGAGATGGTTCATCGTTCACCCATCTCGTTCACCTCTGACAAGACGCCCCCTGGAGACCCCGCATGAAGGTCGAGATCTGGTCCGACATCGCCTGCCCCTGGTGCTACATCGGCAAGCGCCGCTTCGAGCAGGCCCTCGCGGACTTCCCGGGCAAGGAGCAGGTCGAGGTCGTCTACCGCCCGTACCAGCTGGTCCCGGACGCCCCCTCGACGGCGAGCCCGCACCGCGCCTGGCTGGCCGAGCGCTACGGGCCCCAGTCGGTGGCGATGGACGCCCGGGTGGCCGAGCTGGGCCTCGCCGAGGGCATCGCGTACGACTTCGACGCCGCGCTGCACGCCAACACCTTCCTCGGCCACCGCCTGCTGCACCTCGCCGAGTCCGAGTACGGCCCGGAGGTCCAGGGCCGGCTGAAGGAGGCGCTGCTCAAGGCGCACTTCACCGACGGCGTCGACGTCGGCGACCGCGCCGCGCTGGCCGACGTCGCCGTGGCGGTGGGCCTGGACCGGGAGCGGGTGACCGCCTACCTGGCGGGCGACGAGGGCACCGCCGAGGTCGACGCCCAGCTGGCCGAGGGCCGGGAGCTGGGGATCTCCGCCGTTCCCACCTTCGTGTTCGAGGGCAAGTGGGCGGTCCAGGGCGGCCAGGACGCCGAGACCTTCCGCAAGGTGCTGGACCAGGTCGCCACCGAGATCGGCGAGCGCCGGCCCGCCCCGGTGCAGGTCGCCCCGGCCGGGGAAGCCTGCGCGGACGGCGCCTGCGCCATCTGACCCCCTCCGGGCCCCGGCGGCCCGGAGCCCGAGGCCCGTTTCCGGTGCACCTGCCTCAGGAGCACCGGAAGCGGGCCTCGGCCCAGTCCGCGACGTTCAGCGCCGACCAGATCCCGTTCGCCGGCGTGACCACCAGCCGGATCGACTTCTGCCCGGCCAGTGGCACGTGCACCGGCACGGCGTCGTCACCGACGGCGAGCGGCCGGGAGCGCCACAGGGTGCGGCCGTCGCCTCCCTCGACGGAGAAGACCACCCCGCCGGGCGAGAGCGTGGCGTCGTCCACTCCGGCCACCGCGTCGAAGGACGTGCAGCTGCGGTTGAGGTCGATCAGGGTGGTCGCCGGGGCGCGCACGGTGAGGACGTGCGCGTGGTGGTCACCGCCGATCCAGCCGCCGACGCGCTGCCAGAAGTTGTCGCTGCCCTTCTGCCGGATGCTCGGCTGGGGCGGCGGCACCCGGTTGTGGCCGGGCTTGATCACGGGCAGCGCGTCGGCCCAGAAGTCGGTGGGCAGCGGCGGAGTGGGCGGTGTGACGGTCGGGGTCGGCACCCGCGGCGGGGTGGGCGTCGGGACGACGGGCGGCTCGGGCACGGGCACCGGCGGCAGGGTCGGCGCGGGCACGACCGGGGGCACGAAGGTCGGCTTCGGGGCCGCCGGGCTGCTGGGCGCGGCCGGGGCGGGCTTCGGCGCCTTGGCCGCGGGCGGTGCCGGAGCGGGTTTGACGGGCGGCTGCGCACCGGGGCTCGGCGCGGGCTGCTCCGGGGGCGGCGCGGCGCTGCTGGGCGCGGGTGCCGGGGCGGGCGCGGGGGGCGCCGGTGCCGGAGGGGGCGCCGCCGGGGAGGGGGCCGCCGGGGAGGGGGCCGCCGGGGAAGGCGCGGCCGGGGCGCTGACGGCGGGGGGAGCGGCCGCCGGGGGAGTCGGCTCGGACGAACCGGTCAGCGCGTAGGCGGCGACGGCGGCCGCGGCCACCGCGACGGCGGCGGCGATCCCGGCCTTGGCGGCCGCGCCCAGGCCCTCGCCGGCCAGGGCGGCCGCGTGCCCGCCGGAGGCCGCACCGGCCCCCGCGGCCCCTCCGCCCGCGGCACCGCCCGAGCCCGCGGCACCGACGGACCCGGCCGCACCCGCCGAACCGCCCGCAGCCGAGCCGGCCGCCGCGCCCGAGGACCCGGCGCTCGCCGCCGCCGTCCCCACCGCCGCCCCGCCGACCGCGGCGACACCGCCGACGGCGGCCGCGGCGGCACCGAACCCGCCGACCCCGACCCAGACGAGCACGCCGCCGGGCAGCAGCGCGCGCAGGCCGGTGTTGATCTCGGTCAGTTCCAGGCAGGCCGCCGTGCAGCGGTCGCACTCCTTGAGGTGCCGTCCGACCTCCGCCGAGGCCCGCTTGCGCAGCGAGCCGCGCGCGTACGCGCCCAGCCGGTTGGCGTACCCCTCGCACGCCCGGTCCTGGCTGCCGGAGACGTGTGCCTGCAGGAACGCGGCGGCGAGCCGGTCACGGGCCCGGTGGGCCTGGACGGCGGTGGCGTTGGCGGTCTTGCCGAGCATCACCGCGACGGTCTTGGGGGACTCCCGTTCGACCTCGGTGTGCCAGAGCACCACCCGGTCGTCCTCGGGCAGTTCGGCGTAGGCCTGCATGACCATCCGCTGGTCGGCCATCGCCATCGCCCATGCGTCGGCGCCCGGGTCGGCCAGGTCGGGGTCGGCCACGGCGGCCGAGCTCTGCGCGAAGACGGCGAAGTCGTCCACGAGTTGCTCGCGCCGTTCGCTGCGGTGCCAGGCGGCGGCGACGTTGCGCACGGCGGTCAGCAGGTAGGCGCGGACGGCGAACTCCGGTCCCTTGCCCGCCCGCAGCGCCTGCAGGGTGCGGGCGAAGACCTCGCCCGCGAGGTCCTCGGCGGTGAAGCTGTCCCGGCAGCAGGTGCGCGCGTAGCGGCGGACCGATTCGGCGTGCCGGCGGTAGATCTCCTCGTACGCGGTGTCGTCGCCGGCCCGCACCCGGGCGGTCAACTCGGCGTCGGAGGGCGGCCGCTCACCGTCCACCGGGTCGGCGGGCGCGGGCACGGTCGGGCGCACGGGCCGGCCGCCGCCGAACTGCTCGCCGACGAACGCCTCGGGGGCGACGCCGCCGCGGCCCGCCGGGGCCTGGCCGGGCACCCGGCCGGAGGGCAGCGCGGCGGCCGATGCGGAGAGCGACTCACGGCTGGGCATCCCGGCCTGGTCGGGGACGTGTCCGGCCGCGGAACCCGGTGCGGCGCCGGAACCTTGGGCCGGTCCGCCGCCCCCGCCCGGGCTGCCGAGCCCGCCCGTTCCGCCGAGCCCGCCCGTACCGCCGAGCCCGCCGGAGCCTGCGGCTGACCCTTCGGCGGTACTACCCGAGAGGCCTCCGAAGTCGAGGCCGTACCCGTAGTCGTTCTGTTCCTCGGCGCTCACAACGGACCCCAGATTCCACGACAGCCCCCGTAGTGTGGCAGGGCGCGCAGACGTGCGTAGGCGCACGGTTCCCCGGCGTGCGGCGCCGACGGCGCGCGAAGGGCGCGCATCCGGACATTGGCTCCAACCACGGGCAAAGGATGGCATAGCGCAGGGACGCGCGGTAGCCGGACCGGCCGTTCCCCACTCTTCCGTGGGGCCGTCGCGGATGTGTTCGCCCAGCGTGCGGCGCCCGGTCGCGCGACACCCGCACCCGGCGCGCGCCCGCCCCGCGCGCCGGTGATCCGTCCAACTGCCCTGCTAGCCAAGCGCGGCGGCCACACCCGCCGCCGGGAGTCAGCGCGCCCGCAGACCGTCCAGCAGGATCTGCAGCAGCCGGTCCGCGGGACCGGTGAGCGCCTGACCGTCCGTCTGCGGAGCAACCGGCGAGAAGCCGCCCGCCGCCGGCGTCGAGACCGACGGGCGGGCCGCGTGCACCGGCACCGACGCGGTCAGCACCAGCACCACGTCCGACACCGTGACACCCGGCCGCAGTTCGCCCGCCGCACCGGCCCGCGCCACCAGCGCGGCCAGCAGCTGGAGCAGCAGCCGGGGATCGGCGTCGGCGGCCGACGGCTCGACCGCCCCGCCGGACCGGGCCTCCTCACCGCGCAGGTCGAAGCGGACCGCCGCGGGCGGTTCCGGCACCCGCTGTTGGGGCACCCGGCCCAGCTCCTCCGCGTAGCGGAACGCCTCCGGCGGCAGTAGCCGCCCGGCCCCGCTGCTCACCGCGCGGGCCAGGTAGCCGGCCAGCGACTCCCAGGCGCCGTCGCCGCCGTACAGCGACTCGCGCGCCTGCGCGGTCAGCCACGCCACCTCCTCGGCGGCGATCCTCTGGACCAGCACCTCCTTGCTCGGGAACCGTCGGTAGACGGTGCCGACGCCGACCCCGGCCCGGCGCGCGACCTCCTCCATCGGCGCGCCGTAGCCGAACTCGCCGAACACCTCGCGTGCCGCCCGCAGCACGCTCTCCAGATTCCGCCGGGCGTCCACCCGGAGCCGGGCCCCCGGCACCGGCGGCACGGCCTGCGCGGACTCGGTCCGGTACGGCGCGGCGCCCTGGAACATCCCGGCCTGCACCGACAGGTCCACCGGGCCGCGTTGCCCGGGCACCGTGCCCGGTCCGGCCTGCGGCGCGCCCGCCCTCCCCAACACCTGCTCCTGTTCCATCATCCCAACTCTCCCCCGCAGGCGTCCGAATCCGGACCCTGTCGTCGCCCGCCCCTGCACCCCCCGGTGCAGCTCAGCCCGTCAGAAATGACCCGATGAACCATCGCTCGTGCCGCCCGTCCCGTTCCGGTGACCACGGTTTCGTGCCGCCGGGCCGGGTCCATGTCCGGCTCGGCGCGTCGGCACCGCCCGGGGCCCTGTCCGGGAACTACCCTTCCCCGGATGACTGTCCCCCAGTCGGGTTCTCACGCCAACGCTGGAACTGGCCGTAGTGGCCGCTCCACGGTGCGTCGCCGCCGATTGTCATGGCGACAGCCGCCCCGGTACACAATCCGACCATAGTTCACGGCTCTTCGCGGCCGAAAGTGCGTCAGAAAGTCGCCCAGGAAGCACAACTGGCCACGACGGCCACTCGCGGCGCAACCAGCCCCGTACGGACTGTGGACAAGACCACCTCCGCCGGTCCTTCATAGGGGGGCGTGATGGGGGGACACCCCCGGCCGCGAGGCCGGGACGAAACGTTCATCGGCAGGAGGTGCACCATCAGGATCCTGATCGCCGGCGGCGGCTGCGCCGGTACGGCCACCGCACTCCACCTCCAGCGCGGCCTGCGGGAGCGGCTGCGGAGCGGCGAGGTGGAGATCACCGTGGTCGAGCCCCAGGCCTACTTCACCTACCACCCGCTGCTGGCCGAGGTCGCGGCCGGTTCGATCGACCCGAGACACGTGGTCGTCCCGCTGCGCAGGGTCCTGCCCGACTGCCGGGTGCTCACCGCCAGGATCACCCGGATCGAGCACGCCGCCCGCCGCGCCCTGGCCGACGCCGCGAGCCCCGGCGAACTCCCGGCGCCGATCGAACTGCCCTACGACGTCCTGGTGGTGGCCCCCGGATCGGTCTCCCGGGCGGCACCGGTGCCGGGCCTCGCCGAGCACGGCCTCGGCTTCTCCACCGTCGGCGAGGCGGTCGGCCTGCGCAACCACGTCCTGGAACAGCTCGACCTGGCCTCCGCCACCCGCGATCCCGCGCTGCGCCAGGCCGCACTCACCTTCGTCTTCGTCGGCGCGGGCTACGCGGGCGTCGGGGCGCTCGCGGAGCTGGAGGACATGGTCCGCACCGCCGTGCGCGGCTACCACAACGTCCGTGCGGAGGACCTGCGCTGGGTACTGGTCGAGGCGACCGACCGGATCCTCGCCGAGGAGTCGCCCGAACTCGCCGATCACACCCTCGGCGAGCTGCGCGAACGCGGCGTCGACATCCGGCTGCGCACCACCCTGGAGTCCGCCGTCGACCGGGTCGTCGCACTCTCCGACGGCAGCCGCTTCGGTGCCCGCACCCTGGTCTGGACGGCGGGCGTCCGGCCGTCCCCGCTGCTGCGCGACACCGACCTGCCGCTGGACACCCTCGGCCGGGTCCGCTGTCTGTCCACCCTGCAGGTGGTGGGACCGGACGGGCGGGCCCTGCCCGGCGTCTGGGCGGCCGGCGACTGCGCGGCCGTACCGGATCCGAACGCGCACGGCGCCCCCTGCGCGCCCAACGCCCAGCACGCCTTCGCCGAGGCCGCGCTGCTCGCCCGCAACATCGCGGTCGCCCTGGACGGCGGGCCGCACGCACCGGGCCTGGCGGAGTACGAGCCCGGTCCCGCGGCCTGCTCGACCTCGCTCGGCCCGCACCGGGCCGTCGCGCACACCCGGCGGGGCGGCAAGCTCACCGGCCGGCGGGCCTGGTGGCTGCACCGGGCGAGGCACCTGCGGCGACTGCCGACCGCGGAGCGCCGGGTCCGGGTGCTGATGGACTGGGTGCTGGGCGGGGTGTTCTCCCGCGAGGTGGTCTCGCTGGGTGCGATGGAGCACCCGCGTTCGGCGTTCGAGGAGGGGTTCGACCCGAAGTTCGGACGGCCGTCCGACGCCGGACCGGATGCGCCCCGCTGACCGCCCCCGCCGGTGCGGCCCGGAAGCCGATCGGACGGCCACGCCGGGCGCGCGACTTCCGAAACCGGGCCTCTGCCTGACAGGATCAGCCCGACCTGGTCATTACCCCGTGTACTGCCGTGTACACAAAAAGTGATGATATGCCTGGAAAACGAGGAAGCGGCCGTCGTTTGAACCTGATGCGTTGGAGCGCCCGGCTCACCGGAGTCCCCTGGCGTGCCACCCCGACTTGCGGGGTCGGCACCGACGAGGGCGCGCCCTCCGCCGACGGCGTCGTCGTGCCCAGCCCCCGCGAACCGGCCGGCTCCACCGGTGCCGCCTCCGAGCTCCTCGACCCGCACAAACCCCAGAACCTGCGCGAGGTCCTGAACCGCATCCCCGCACCAGTCGCCGTCACCTACGGCCCGCTCCACCAGCTCGGCTACGCCAACCGCGCCTACCGCGAACTCTTCGGCGAACGCCCCACCGGCCTGCCCGCGAGCGAGGCGCTCCCGGAACTCGGGACCATGGGCGTCCTGCCCCTGATGGACCAGGTCATCCGCGGCGGCCGCCCGCGCAGCGTCAAGGCCCGCTGCATCCTCGGCCTCACCGGCAACCGCTACTACAACGTCTCCTGCGTCCCGCTCGGCTCCGGCGACACCACCGACGCCCCCGCCGAGGGCCCGCCCGCCGGTGTCCTGATCTTCGCCGCCGAGGTCACCGACCAGGTCCTCGCCGCCGCCCGTCTGCGCGAAGCCGAACGACGCCAGCGCGAGGCCGCCGTCACCCTCCAGCGCAGCCTGCTCCCGCAGAAGCTCGACCAGCCGGCCGACCTGCGGGTCGCCGCCACCTACCAGCCCGGCGGCGCCGAGGCGGCCGTCGGCGGCGACTGGTACGACGTCATCGCCATCGACGGCGGGCGCACGGCACTCGTCATCGGCGACGTCATGGGCCGCGGCCTGCGGGCGGCGGCCGTCATGGGCCAGCTGCGCACCGCGGTCCGCGCCTACGCCCGCCTCGACCTGCCACCGCACGAGGTGATGCGCCTGCTCGACGGCCTCGCCATGGAGATCGACGCCAACCAGATCGCCACCTGCACCTACGCCGTCTGGGACCCGGAGCGCCGCACCCTCTCCTACGCCTCGGCCGGGCACCTCCCGATCCTGCTGCGCTGCCCCGACGGCACCATCCTGCGCAGCGAGGAACAGAACGGCCCGCCGCTCGGCACCGGGGGAGGCATGCACGTCTCCCACACCCTGCGCCTGCTCCCCGGCACGACCGGCGTCCTCTATACGGACGGCCTGGTCGAGCGTCGCGACGAGGACATCGACCAAGGCCTCGACCTCCTGGCCCGCACCCTGACCGGTGCGATCGGCGCCCCCGACGTCATCTGCGCCCGTCTGCTGCGGGCGATGGGCGTGACCTCGGAGCACGACGACGACGTCGCCGTCCTGGCCTTCCACCTGCCGGCGGCGGAGGTCGCCGAAAATTCGCTTGCGGGCCTTGACTCGGCCATCCCAGAGGTCTAGTGTTCTTCGAGTTGCCTGACGTGGAGCACCGGACACGCATCAGCGTGGACGGCCCCGGGGCGGCCAATCCTCTGAAACACCACTTCCCAGGTTCGGGCTGGGTTGCGTTCGCATTCCTGCGTCGCGGCTCGGTTCTTATTCGGCGTGCTCGTTTTATCGGATTGCGGTCGATTCGCCTTTCGGGGCAGGGATCGGCTAGAGTTTGAAACGT
>NZ_JBVJYK010000024.1:0-111297 GCF_055600605.1 Kitasatospora sp. NPDC038210
AACGGCAGCCGCCTGATAGCCACACCCAGAACCCCTGGGCGACCCAACCTTACGAATGGCCCGATCAACCCGGCTCAGAAGGTAGAGCCGCCTGACCGCCCGGATGCGCCTGACCCTCAGCTACGCCCTCTTCGCGGTCACCGCCGGTGCCCTCGCCCTCGCCGTGGTCTACGTCGGGATGCGCTACATCCCGAACTACCCCCTGACCTCCTCCAACCCGCGCTACCGCGCGGACGCCCCCTCCCGCCAGGAGATCCTCGACTCCCTGCTCACCGCCGGCGGCTACGCGCTCGCCCTGATGACGGCCGTCGGCCTGGCCGGCGGCTGGCTGATCGCCGGCCGGGTGCTGCGCCCGCTGCAGGACATCACCCGCGCCGCCCACGCCGCCGCGAGCGGCGCCCTGGAACACCGCATCGCCCTCACCGGCCCGCGCGACGAGTTCACCGACCTCTCCGACGCCTTCGACGAGATGCTCGAACGCCTCCAGCGCTCCTTCGAGGCCCAGCAGCGCTTCGCCGCCAACGCCTCCCACGAACTGCGCACCCCGCTGGCGATCACCCGCACCATGCTGCAGGTCGCCGCCGCGGACCCGGCCGGCCAGGACTGGTACAAGCTCGTCACCCGCCTCCAGGACACCAACCAGCGCGGCATCGAGATCAGCGAGGCCCTGCTCCAACTCGCCGACCTCGGCCACACCCCGCCCGACCTCGCCCCCGTCGACCTCGCCGACACCACCCGCGAGGCCCTGGCCGCCGTCCACGACGAGGCCCGGGCCTCCGGCACCACCCTCACCGCCGACCTGCGCCCCGCCCCGGCCACCGGCAACCCCGTCCTGCTGCGCCAGGCGGCCGTCAACCTGCTGCACAACGCGCTGCGCCACAACCTGCCGGCCGGCGGCCGCGTCACCGTCACCACCGGGCCCGACCCCGAGCAGAGCGGCCGGGTGCGCCTCGCCGTCGCCAACACCGGCCCCCGCCTCACCCCGCAGGCCGTGGCCACCTTCACCGAACCGTTCCTGCGCGGACGCGGGCGCACCGCCGAGGCCGACCCGGCCCGCCGCGGCCACGGGCTGGGCCTGGCGATCGTGGCCGCCGTCACCGAGGCCCACCACGGCGAGCTGCGCCTGACCCCCGACCCGGACGGCGGACTGCTGGTGACCCTCGCCCTGCCGCAGACCCCGCCCGCCGGGCTTACCGGGCCTGTCGGGCCTGCCGGGCCTGCCGGGCTTACCGGGCCTGTCGGGCCTGCCGGGCCTGCCGGGCTTACCGGGCCCGTCGGGTCCGGCGGCTGAGGGCCGCCGGTCCGTCAGGTGCCGGTGACCGGCAGCAGGCCGCGCTCGGCGAACACCTTCTTGGCGACGAAGGTGGCGTTCAGGGCCTTCGGGAAGCCGCAGTAGGCGGCGGAGTGCAGCAGCGCCTCGACGATCTGCTCGGGGGTGAGCCCGACGTTGAGCGAGGCGTTGACGTGGACCTCCAGCTGCGGCTCGCAGCCGCCGAGGGCGGTCAGCATGCCCAGGGTGACCAGCTGGCGGTCGCGCGGCGCGAGCTGGGGGCGGCTGTAGATCTCGCCGAAGCCCCAGGCGACGACCTGGTGCCCGAGCTCGGGGTTGATGTCGTCCAGCGACTCCACGACCCGGCGCCCGACCTCGCCGTCGATGCGGTCGAGCACCTCCATCCCGTGCGCGAAGCGCTCCCGGCGGGTTCCTGCGTCGTTCGCGGCCGTGTCCATCGTGCTGCTCCTCTTCCGGCCGCCCTGTCGGCGGCCACGTCCCTCGCTACCGGTCCGGTGCCCGCCGACTGCGGCGGGCCGGACCCACGGCAGAACCGTAGGACTTGGAGTGCACTCCAACTCAAGCCCGACACCTCCGCCCGACATCTCCGCCCGACATCTCCGCCCGCCGGGAGGACCCGGCGGGCGGAGGTGTGCCGGGGCGTCAGGCGCGGTGGTACTGGACGGGGGAGGGGACCTCGCCGCCGAGCTCGGTGGCGGCGTGGCGGGCCCAGTACGGGTCGCGCAGCAGTTCGCGGCCGAGCAGGACGGCGTCGGCGCGGCCCTCGGCGACGACGGCCTGCGCCTGGGCGGGGTCGGTGATCAGGCCGACGGCGGCCACCGGCAGTCCGGCCTCGTTGCGCACGGCCTCGGCGAAGGGCACCTGGAAGCCGGGCGCGGCCTCGATCCGGGCGTCGGGGACGAGGCCGCCGGTGGAGACGTCCAGCAGGTCCACGCCGTGCGCCTGGAGTTCCTTGGCGAGGCGGACGGTGTCCTGCGAGGTCCAGCCCTCGCGCCCGTCCTGCGGGTTCTCGGTGAGCCAGTCGGTCGCGGAGACGCGGAAGAAGACCGGCAGCTCCTCGGGCCACACCGCGCGCACCGCGTCCACGACCTCCAGCGCGAAGCGGATGCGGCCCTCGAAGGAGCCGCCGTAGCCGTCGGTGCGGCGGTTGGTGTGCGGGGAGAGGAACTGGTGGATCAGGTAGCCGTGGGCGCCGTGGATCTCGGCGACCTGGAAGCCGGCGTCCAGCGCGCGCCGGGCGGCGTCGGCGAACTGCCGCACGACCCGGCCGATCTGCTCCCCGGTCAGCTCCTGCGGCGCGCCGTGGCCGGGGGAGAAGGGTTCGGTGCCGGGGCCGACCGGCTGCCAGCCGTGCTCCTCGTCGGCGGCGAGGGCGCGCCCGCGCTCGACCCAGGTCCGCTCGGTGGACGCCTTGCGCCCGGCGTGGGCGAGCTGGATCGCGGCGACGGTGCCCTGGGACTTCAGGAAGGCGGTGATCCGGCGGAAGGCCGCGGCCTGCTCGTCGTTCCAGATCCCGAGGTCGTACGGGCTGATGCGGCCCTCGGGGCTGACGGCGGTGGCCTCCGTGATGATCAGCCCGGTGCCGCCGGCGGCGCGCGCCGCGAGGTGGGTGAAGTGCCAGTCGGTCGGCACGCCGGCCGCGTCCCCGTCCGGCATCGCGCTGTACTGGCACATCGCCGGCATCCAGATCCGGTTGGGGACGGTCAGCTCCCGCAGGGTGTACGGGGTGAAGAGGGTGGTGCTCATGTCGGAGACTCCCGGTGGGGTCGGCGGCGCCGGGGACGGCGTGCATGCCCGCGCAACTGATTGCAGCTGCAACTTATGCCCTCAAGATAGTTGCACACGCTGGTCATTTGCAAGGGCCCCCAGCGCCCCCGTCCTGCCTCAGTCCCCGTCCTGCCTCAGCCTCTGTCCTGCCTCAGTCCGCGCCCAGCAGGGCCCGGGCCCGCTCCGCCAGGCCGTCGGCGTGGCACCGCACGGCCAGCTCCAGCCCCCGGACGAGCGCCGCCCGGCCGCCCGCGCCGCCGCCCCGCGCCTCCCCCAGGTCGACCAGGGCCAGCGCGTGCTCGTAGCGGGCGGGCGAGCGCTCCAGCAGACCGACCGCCTCCGTCAGCAGCTCGACGGCCCGGGGCCGCTCGTGCACCGCGGCGCACAGCCGCAGCGCACTGCCGACGGCCGAGTCGGTGCCCGACTCCCGGGCCCGGCGCACCCCCTCCCCGGCCAGGCCGCGGGCCCGCTCCGGCTCCTCGGCGGCCACCGCGCGCGCCAGGTGGCCCAGCCACGGCGCCCACACCGTGTTGCGCCACCCGCGCGCGTCCAGGGCCTCTCCGGCGGCGGCCAGCGTCGCCGCCGCACCCGCCGCGTCACCCCGGGCCAGCAGCAGCCGCCCGTACAGCGTCGGCGCGTCGGGCAGCGCCATGACCGTCGGGTACGGCGGGCCGAAGGCGTGCTCGCGCGCGAGCTCCAGCGCCTCCTCCAGCCGCCCGCGCGCGGCCAGGGTCTCGGTCAGCGCCCCGACCGCGTCCCAGTACAGCGGGGTGCCCGGACCGAACCGCCGGGCGATGCGCAGCGCCCGGCGCAGGTAGTCCTCCGCCGCGGCGAGCTCCCCGCAGCGGAACCGGAGCATGCCGGTCAGCAGGTAGGCGAAGCCGAGGTGGCCGCCGCTCCACCCGGCGACCTCGTAGGCGCGCACCGCCTCCCCGAACAGCTCCTCCGCCCGGTCGACCCGGTCGGCGTAGAGGTAGCTGATGCCCAGGATCCCGGGCAGCTCGAAACCCCAGGTGGTGTTGGTCCAGCCCAGGCTGCGCGGCAGCCGGCCGCCCGGCAGCGCGGACTCGCCCAGCGCGATCGCCTCCGCGCTGTCCACCCCGCGCAGCGTGAGGTCCCAGCAGCGCAGCACGGCCACCGCGTGGGCCAGGCCGTCGTGTTCGAACACGGCCCCGTCGGCGCCCGCCCCGCCCGCACCCGTGCCGCCGTCCGCCCCCGCGTCGGCACCGCCGTCGGCGTCGAGGTCGGTGAAGGCCAGGCCGACCGTCGCCAGCATCCGGTCGAACTCCGCGAGCCGCCGGGAGCGCCCCGGCCCGTCCGCGTCCTGCGACTGGAACGCGGCGAACATGAAGTGGGCGACCTCCAGGCGCAGCCGCCCCGGCCCCGGCGAGGTCCGCGCGGCCTCCTCGGCGCACAGCGCCGCCGCCTCGTCGACCCGGTTGCTGTGGGCCAGGGCCTGGGCCAGCCGGAACACCGCGTCCACCCGCAGCCCCGGCCCCGGCCCGTACGGGTCGGCCAGCGCCAGGCGCAGCTGGTTGACCGTCGTCGCCGGATCGGTCAGCAGCGCCGAGCAGCCCAGCTCGTACAGCACCGTGGCCCGGTCCTCGTCGGCGGGCGGCTCGCTGATGGCGCGGCGCAGGCACCTCTGCGCCGCCTCGGGCGCGCCGATGGCCAGGTGCTCGCGGGCCGCCCGGCGCAGCTTGTCGACGATCTCGCCGTCCCCCTCGGGCAGGATCTCCAGCAGGTGCCGGGACGCCGCGAGCAGGCCCAGGCCGGCGTTCTCCAGCTCGACGGCGGCGACCCCGTGCATCCCGGTCCGGGCGGCGGGCGGCATCGACTGGTAGACGGAGGTGGCGACCAGCGGGTGGACGAACTCCAGCCGGCCCGACTGGGGGCCGGTCAGCACTCGGTGGCGGCGCAGCTCGCGGACGGACTGGGCGGCGGTCTCCGGGCCCTGGGCACAGATGGTGGCGGCGAGGTCGGGGCGGATGTCGGTGTCCAGCACGGACGCCGCCCAGGCGAAGCGCAGGGTGGTGGGGCCGAGCCGGTCCAGCCAGTGCCGCAGCGTCATCCCCCGTGCGGTGGCGGCGAGTTCACGCAGCTGCCCGGTGCTCTCCTCGACCGGGTCGAGCCGCTGGTCGGCCACCTCGCGCAGCAGCGCCGCGGTCTCGTACGGGTTGCCGGCAGTGACCGCCCAGACGTGCCGGCAGAAGGCGTCCTCGGCCTGCGCGCCCAGGGCCGCACGGACCAGGTGCGCCACCGAGTCCGGCCGCAGCGGGCGCAGTTCGTGCCGGCGGTCGGCCCGGTCGGTGAGGCCGCGCTGCAGCGCCAGGGCGTCGTCGGGGAACTCGTCGCGGCAGGCGAGCACCAGCAGGGCCGGCAGTTCCCGGGCGCGCACCGCGAAGCCCGCCAGCCAGCCGAGCGACTCCGGGTCCGCCCAGTGCAGGTCGTCGACGAGCACGGCCACCGGGGAGCGCAGCTGCACCAGCCGGGTGAGGACGAAGTCCAGCCCGTCCCGCACCCCCTGCGGGTCGAGCTGCCCGCGCGGCGCCGTCAGCCCCGCCGCCGGGCCGACGACGTCCTCCCACGGCCCGAACACCCGGGCCCGCTCCTCGTCGGACAGCGCCGCCAGCACCGGACGCACCAGCTGGCGCACCACGTGGAACGGCTCGTGGCACTGCCGCTGCCCGCCCCGGCCGAACAGCACCGTGCAGCCCGCCCGCCGCGCCGCCCGCCGCACCTCGGTCAGCACTGCCGTCTTGCCCAGCCCGGCCGCGCCCGTGTACAGCAGCAACTCCCCGACCTCGGTGCCGACGGGCCCGGTCAGCGCCTCGATCGCCCGCCCCGCCGAGCGGATCTCGGCCTCGCGCTCGTGCAGCACACCGCCCTCCGCGCCGGACCTGCCGTCGTCCCCGGGCTTCGCCTCGGTCACCGTCGCTCGCCTCCGATTCACCGTATCCGGACGGTTGTTGAGGGGTCGACGGTACTGCTGCGGGGGCGGCCGCGGTGCGCGCTTGACAAAGCCGCCCGTCGGCGGGGCCGAAAACCCGTCGGCCCCGGCCGCCCGGCCCGCGATACTCGTCAGCCGGTGCCGGGCCCGGGCAACGTATCGGGCACACCGCGGCCACCGGCCGGTGAACCGCGGACGGCGCCGCCCGGGAGGAACCCGGGTGGCGCCGTCGACGCGTCAGGTGGCAGCCGTCAGCGCACCGGTCGTCAGCGCACCGGCTGGGGGACGCGCTGGGCCGGGACGCCCGACGCCGCGCTCCTGGCGGCCCCGGCAGCCTCGGCGGACCCGGCCGGCGAGGCGCCGAGTGCGGTGCCGCGGGTCTCCTCCGCCCACAGCACGCACACCAGCAGGCCGAGCGCGGTGGTGCCGGCGGCGATCAGCATGGTCGGGCCGGTGCCGAGCCCGGTCAGGGACAGCGGCAGCAGGTAGGTGCCGACGGCCGCGCCGATCCGGCTGACCGAGGTGGCCACGCCCACGGCGGTGGCCCGGATCTCGGTGGGGAACAGCTCGTTGGGGTAGGTCCAGTCGAGCACGTTGGGCCCGCCGCACAGGAACGCGTACGCGCACAGCGCGGTCAGGGCGATCGCGGCCGGGGCGGTGGGCCACACGCCGAGCAGGGCCAGCGGGACGGTCATCAGCGCGAAGGACCAGATGATGACGGGGCGCCGGCCGCGGCTGTCGATCAGGCGCAGCGCCGGGTAGCAGCCCAGCAGGAAGACCAGGCTGATCAGCCCGGTGCCCAGGGTGTCCATGACGGTGCCGCCCGGCATGCCGAAGGACGACAGGATCTGCGGGCCGAAGGTGAGCATCGCGAACAGCGGGCCGACCTGGAACAGGAAGAACAGGCCGCAGAACAGGGTGCGGCGCCGGTAGGGCTGGGTCATCAGCAGGCGCAGCCCGGCGGGCCGGCCGCGCTCGGCCGGGTCGGGCATCAGCTCGCGGCCGTCGACCCGGACCCCGAGGTGCTTCTCGACCACGCGCACCGCATCGCCGACCCGCCCGTTGGCGGCCAGCCAGCGCGGCGACTCCGGCGAGCCGCGGCGGATCACCAGGAAGACCACGCACAGCACCGTGGAGCTCGCCAGCATCCACCGCCAGCTGCCCGGACCGGCCAGCTCCAGGAACAGGTAGCCCACCACGTAGGCGAGCACGGAGCCCGCGTACCAGGCGACGATCTGCTGGCCGAGCAGGCGGCCCCGGTGCTTGGCGGGCAGCCACTCGGCGAGCAGCGAGGTCGCGATCGGGTAGTCGGCGGCCACGGCCATGCCGAGCACGAAGCGCAGCACGGCGATCGCCCACACCTGGTCGACCCAGAACGAGAGCACCGAGCAGGCGACCATCACGAGCAGGTCGGCGGTGTACATCACCTCCCGGCCGATCTTGTCGGTCAGCACGCCGAAGAGCGCGCCGCCGACGAACATGCCGACCAGGGCGGCGGCGCCGATCAGGCTGACCTCGGCGGTGGACAGCCCGAGGTCGGGGCGCATCCCGATCAGGGCGACGCCGACGATGCTCAGGATGTAGCCGTCCAGCAGCGGCCCGCCGGAGCAGGCGAGCGCCAGCCTTCGGTGGAAGGCGGTATACGGGGCGTTGTCGATGGTCTGGGACATGGGCTTGGGGTCCTCCGGAGCGTACGGCGGCGGGCGGGGCCCGCTCCCGTGCGCCGGGTAGACGGCAGGGGAACGACGCCGCCCACGTCGGACGGCGCCATCGCCCGATCACACCGGGCGACCGTCCAGGGTTGCCCCGGTCGGCCAGGGCCACCACGAGGTCCAAGGTCAAAGGGATTGATGACCTTGGTCCCGAAGTGGACAGGCCCTCCGACCGTGCCGATCCAAGGCATTCCCAGTCCTGCCGGGGCCGAGCGCCGCCCGGCCGCCACGGCGGCACCGAACCGCGCACACAGCGTGACCCTTGTCACTCTCGGGCCCCGAACGGCCCCGTTCTGTGGCCCTTCCCACAACGGCGGGGTGCGGCCCCCCTCAGCCGGCCGCGCCGGGCCTGGCCGCCCGCAGCCGGTCGAGACCCACGTCCAGCGCGGCCTCCAGCGGCGCGATCGAACCCGTGGTCATCAGGATCAGCACCCCGCCCTGGACCCCGGCCAACAGCGCCGCGGCCTCCCGCTCGGCGTCCAGCGCCGGGTCCACCTCGCCGGCCCCCTGCAGGTGCCGCACGCCCGCCGCTAGCTGCCCCTGCCACTGCGCCAGCAGCTCGCCGGCCACCGCCCGGGCCGCGCCGGTGGCCGAGCCCAGCTCGGACAGGGCCACGTGCAGCGGGCAGTCCACGCCCTGCGCGCGGTAACGGGCGACGACCTTCTCCCGCCACCGCCGCCAGGCCGCCCAGGAGGTGAGGGCGCCCAGCTCGGGCTGCTGGTCGTCGAGGACCCGGGCCGCCTCGTGGCGGGCGACGGCCAGCAGCAGTTCGTCCTTGCCACCGGGGAAGTAGTGGAACAGCTGGCTCTTGCTGGTCGCGGTGCGGGCCATGACGTCCTCCAGCCGCAGCCCGAACACACCCTCCTCGCGGATCCGCCCGGCCGCGCCCTCCACGATGCGCTGCCTGGTCGCGGCACCCTTGCGGGTCAACGGCACGTGCCCTCCCGGTGCTGGTCGTCCTGGTCGTCCTGGCCCTCGGGTCCGATCCTCGCGCAGCGCGGGCCCCTCACGGGAGGAGCATCAGCTTGCCGGTGGTACGGCGGGACTCGATGTCCGCGTGTGCCCGGCCCGCCTCGGCGAGCGGGTAGCGGCCGGTGACCCGCATGGTCAGCCGCCCGTCCAGGAGCAGGTCGAACAGTTCCCCGCTGCGCCGTACCAGGGCCTCGCGGGTGGCGACGTGGTGGTGCACCACCGGGTAGGTGAGCAGGATGCTGTTGGGCAGGTCGGTGGGCCGCAGCGTGGGCACGCCCATGAACGGGCCGTAGTACGCGTGCACCCCGTGCGGGCGCAGGGCCAGCTGCGAGGAGGCGAAGGTGTCGGCGCCGCCGCCGTCGTAGACGACGTCGGCCCCGCGGCCGCCGGTCAACTCCCGTACGGCCTCCTCGAATCCGGCGCCGGAGTGGACCAGCACCCGGTCGGCGCCGGCCTGCCGGGCGGCGGCGGCCTTCTCCTCGCGGGAGACCAGGCCGATCACGTTCCCGCCGCGGGCCTTGACCAGCTGGGTCAGCAGCAGGCCCACCCCGCCGGCCGCCGCGTGCACCACCGCCGTGTCGCCCGGGCCGATCGGGTAGGTCTCGGTGCTCAGGTGGTTGGCGGTCAGGCCCTGCATCAGCACACCGCCGGCGACTTCGTCCGGCACGCCGTCGGGCACCTTGACCAGGGCGGCGGCCGGGACGGCGAGCAACTCGGCGTAGCTGCCCGGGTGGTAGAACCAGGCGACCCGGTCGCCGATGGTCAGGCCGTGCACCCCCGGACCGAGGGCGGTCACGTACCCCATGCCCTCGGCACCCAGCACGGCGGGCGCCGCCCAGCCGCCGGTTCCCTGCGTACGGGCGCCGACGTCCATGTAGTTCACGCCGGCCGCCCCCAGGCGCACCAGCGCCTCGCCGGGGCCGGGCACCGGGTCCGGCAGCTCGGTCCAGCGCATGACCTCGGGGCCGCCGTGCTCCTCGATCCTGATCGCGTGCATGGGATGACCGCCTTCCTGTGCGGGCTCGTCCGGGAGGGAACGAACAGCACGGTAGGCAGCCGAAATTGGACCCTCAAGTCCAGAAAGTGCGTGCGGGGAAGGGCCGCTACCCGGCGGGAGCCAGCGGTACGGCGACGTCCGCGACGTGCTCGTCCGGGGCGGCGGTCGCCCAGTTGGGGTGGTACACCTCCCGGTCGGAGCCCGCGCGTTCGTGGCCGTGGTCGGCGAGCCAGGCGGCGACGGCGTCGTGGGCGGCGGCCATCGTGGCGAAGTCGCCCTGGCGCCGGGTCAGTTCGGTGTACGCCTCGCGGTGGGCGGGCTCGACGCGCAGCCCGAAGGGGCCCTCCGGTGCGAGGGTGGCCCCGGTGGGGGCGCACACCTCGACCAGGGCGTCGGAGTCCTCGGACACCAGGCCGTGGTAGACGGCGAACAGCGGCCCGGACAGGCAGGCTCCGGCCTGCTCCAGCCGGGCGAACAGCAGTTGGGAGGCCTCCGCGAGGAAGCCGGGCAGCCCGGCGGCGCCCACGTGCCGCCGGACGAACAGCACCTGCTGCTCGGGCACGTCGCGCTCGTTGATCTCGTACACGGTCGGGGTCCTTCCGGTCAGCACTGCTCGGGCGTAGCCCACCGCCTCCCGGCGGGCCGCGTGCACGTCCTCCTGCTCGCGCCAGTACGCGAGCAGCAGCTGTTCACCCTTGGCGCCGCCCGCGTCGAGCACGGCGGCGATCGGCGTCAGCGGCAGCCCGGCGGCACGCAGCAGCGCGATCCGCCGGGCCCGCTCGACCTGCCCGGGGCCGTAACGGCGCACCCCGCTGTGCGGGTCGGTGGCGGCGGGCCGCAACAGCCCCCGCTCGTCGTACAGCCGCAGGGCCTTGACGCTCAGCCTGGTGCGGGCGGCGAGCTCCCCGATGGTGATCAGCTCCTCTGGCACGCGGGCCACTGTGCCCCCTGCCCCTGGGGGAGGGGCAAACCGGCCCCGGAACCGGTCCGGGGCTTGACTTAAAGTCAGCTTGAGGAACCAGGCTGAGCGGCATGCCGAACGACACCGCACCCCTTCGCCGCTCCACCCCTTCCCAGGCCGACCCGGCGGACCACCAGGGCGCCCCTGCCCTCCCGCTGGCCGACGCCGAGCTCGACGAGATCGCCGCACGACTGGCCGTCGGGGCGACGGTGGTCGGCATCGGGGAGTCCACGCGCTTCTCCCGGGAGACCTTCGGGGTGCGGGACCAGCTGTTCCGCCGGCTGGTACGGGACCACGGCTTCCGCGCACTGGCCGTCCAGGACGGCGCCGGTGCCGCCGCGGCCCTCGACGCCTACGTGGGCGGCGGTGAGGGTACGGCCGCCTCCGCGCTGGCCGGCGCCTGGCGGCCGTGGCGCACCGAGGAGATGGCCGGCGCCCTGGAATGGATCCGGGCGTTCAACCGCGACCACGCGGACGACCCGGTCCGGATCATCGGCGTGAAGCCGGTCCAGGCGGCGCCCGCCGACTACGACGCCGTCCTGGAACACGTGCGCGCGTCGGCGCCGGAACGGCTCGCGCAACTGGCGGCCCACCTGGACCCCGTCCGCACCGCCCACGCAGTCGACGAACACGTGCAGCGCGCGCAGGGAGTCCACCCGGGGCGGCCGTTCGCCGAACACGCCCGCGACGCACTCGCGCTCGTCGAATCCCTCCCGGGCGGCGATCACGACGTGCTGGCGCGGATGCGGCTGATCCTGGAGTTCCACGACCGCAGCGTCGCCGGCCGCGGCACCTACGCGGGCGAGGCCGAGGTGGGGGCCGACATCATCGCCGACTTCCAGCACGGCACCGGCCTGCGCACCGTCTACTGGGACGGCATCGCCCACACCTCCGCGGCCGAGAGGGTGCTGGGCCTGGCTCCCGAGCGCGGCCCGCAGGCCACCGTCGGCAGCGTGCTGCGCAAGCACCACGGCGGGCAGTACGTCTCCGCGGCGATCGGCTTCCACCACGGCGACCTCGGCATCGCGCTCGTCCCCGACCCGGGCGCGGACCTGGTCGACGCGAAGCTCGGCGAGCCGGACCGGCCCGCCCGCTGGCTGGACCTGCGCCACGACGACGCCCGCAGCCGGTGGGACGGGCCGGCGAAGGCCCGTGTCATCAGCGGTGTCTACACCCCGGAGCGCGACGCCGCCGAACACCTGGCCGTCGCCTCCCTGGCCGAAGCCTTCGACGTCCTCGTCCACCTCCGCGAGGTCACCCCGGTGCACCGGCTGTCGTGAGCCCCGCCGGGGCCCGGGTCCCCGGTCAGCCGACCGGGACCGGGACGCCCCGGATGAGGAGCGGAAGGCCGGCGCCGTGCTCCCAGGCGTCCCAGGCGTCCTCGACACGGCGGTACTGGTCATCGGCCATGACCCGGTGCAGCTTGGCCTGGGCGACCCAGTGCAGGGCGCGGACGCCCTGCGGGGGCCGGTACGGGCGGACGGCCCCGGCCTGCCGGGGCGTGACCACGCCGCCCGCGTAGACGAAGTCCAGGCCCTCGGGAAGCTCGGCCGCGGGGGAGTAGTCGACCGTGAGGATGGTGCGGAGGGGAAGGACGAGCCCGGTCTGCGTTTCGAGATGACGGCGGGCCGCGAGATGGGGCAACTCGTCCTGCTCGGCGGAGCCGCCGGGCAGCGTCAGCCCGTCGTGGTGGGCGGAGTCGACCAGGAGGACGAAGAAGTCGCCCGACCCTCCGGGATCCTCCCGCAGGACGAAGGACTGGTGGCCCCATCGCCGACCGGGGGGCTTGCCGACGAGGCGGGGCGACGTGCTCAACTCTGCTCCAGGTATGAGGAACTGCTGTCGGACGAGAGCGGCCACCCGTCGAACGGCCGACGCCGCGGCCTCCCGCAGGTGCCCGGCGCGAACTCCCGCGGATCCAGCGACCGGATCGCGGAGAGGGGGACCCGCCGCTCGGGGCCGCTCGCCCCCAGCGGCCGGAGCACCGCCTTGCCGAAGACGGTCTCCACGAAGACGCCCTCGATCGGCCTGCCGCCTCCAGTATCGCTGAAGTCCCGGACCACTTCGTGGAGTTGGAACAGGGGATCGGGTCTCTGCGCGTCAGGCATGGGGGCTCCGAGTTGCGCTGTGCTTCCGGTGAACTACCGGCTGTAGCCATGATGGCGCGATCGCCCTTACTATCGGAAGCCGATCTGAAGCTTGAAGTCAGCGCTCGGCAAGTAGGTGAAGATCATTGAATCTCAAGGAACTTGATCCGACATCAGGACCATGGGCGCCCTTGGGGGTGCAACTTCGCAGGTCACGCAAGGCTGCTGGTCTCACGCAGGCTCAGTTGGCGAGACTCGTGGGGGTCGATCCTTCCTACGTCTCCTATGCCGAACTTGCCCCGCCCGGTCGGACCCCGCCCAGCGAGAAGTTCGCGCGTGATGCCGATCGGGTGCTTGAGACCGGCGGAACCTTGCTGCTGATGTGGCTCCAGGCCAAGCACTCGGCATTACTGGAGGGCTTTCCGGAGTATGCGGCCAACGAGACGCGAGCCAGTGAGATCCGGATCTTCGAACTCGGTGTCATCCCCGGTTTGCTGCAGACGAAGTCCTACGCAGCGGCTCTTGCCAGGGCGGACGTCCGTCGAAGGGATATCACTCCCACGCAGGCAGAAGAGAGGCTGACCTTCCTTCGTGCGCGACAAGAGGCCTTGGCGCGACGAGATCCGCCGCTCATCCACGCTGTACTGGACGAGAGCTGTCTCCGGCGGATCATCGGCGGCCCGGAGGTCATGCGGGAGCAGCTTGGGCAACTTGAACAGCTCTGCGAGCAGGGGCGCGTAGTCCTTCAGGTGGCACCGTTCAGCATGGGAGAGCACAGACCGTTCGCCTTGCCCATGCGGCTGCTGACACTCCCTGACGGCTCCCTGTTTGGCTACTCTGAATCCGAGGGGCGAGGGCATGTCGAGCGGGATGACGACCGGCTCCGTGACTGGCGCAGGCGATACGATCGCCTCCAGGTGGGGGCGCTGGCCGAGTCGGCGACTCTCGAACTGATACTCCATGCCCGGAAGGAATCTCATGGCTGATCTCGACTTGGCTACCGCATCGTGGGTGAAGTCGACATACAGCCAGCAAGGCGGTGACTGCCTTGAGGTCGCGCGAGGGTCTCGTGACCTGATGCCGGTTCGCGATTCCAAGGACCCCAACGGCCCCGCCCTGATCTTCCCCGCTGCGGCCTGGGAGTCGTTCGTCACCGCTGTCCGCGACGGCGAGTTCGGCTGAGTCTGAACCGCACGTGCCGCAGGCCCGGACCGCGCCGCAAGCGGTCCGGGCCTGCAGGCGTGACTGATGTCACTCTCCACAACTGAAACCCCGCCAGTTCGTTGGTCAGTCTGACCACGGGACTGGTCAGTTGACGGACAGTGCGGGGGCACCATGGCGGATGACGGGGCGAAGGCGGGTGGGCCGGAGTTCAAGGTCCGGCCGGGGGAGTTGACGGACGCCGCGCCGACCTTCGAGAACCAGAGCAAGGCGCTGAAGGAAGCCCTCGACACGCTCAGGCGCAGCCTCGCTGACGCGGGCAGTCCGTGGGGTGGTGACAAGCAGGGCAACGAGTTCGCGACGGCGTACAACGGTCCGCACGACAAGGTGCTCTCGGCGCTGGACGTCCTGGTCCAGGGGCTCGGCAGCATCGGCGCGGGGCTGCGTGCCCACGCCGACAACCATGCCGGGGCCGACGACCACGCCAAGAACCTGCTGTCGTGACCCGTCCCGTTCCCGGCCGGGGGCCGGCCCGTGGGTGAGTCCACGGTCGCGAAGGCCGTCCAGAAGGTCACCGGCATGTGGTGGCCGGATGCCGACCCGGGCAAGCTGCGCAAGGTCGCCGACGCGTGGGAGGCGATGGCCACCGCCATCGACAACGTCACCGCCCCGACCAACCAGGCCGCGGCCGCCATCGTCGCCAACAACCACGGTCCCGCGATCGACGCCTTCGGCACGTTCTGGGGCCGGTACTACGGCGGCAAGGACAGCGCGGGCAAGGGCAAGGGCTGGCTGCCCGACACCGCGGAGGCGTGCCGCAGCCTGGCCAAGGCGCTGCGCGAGTTCGCCCACGAGGTCGACAAGGCGATCAAGAAGCTGGAGGAGGAGGCCGCGATCGTCGGCGGCACCCTGCTCGTCGGCGGTGCCCTGGCGTTCGTGACCTTCAGCATCTCGGCGGACATCGCCGCCGTCACCGCTGCGGGCATCGTCGCCACCGCGGCGTCGGTGGGTGTCGCGGTCTCCGAGGTCGTCGCGACCATCGCCGCCACCGTCCTGGGACCGGATCGGCAACAACCCGTATCTGGCTCCGTACCTCCGCCAGCCACATGAGTACTTCGCCGAGGCGTTCAATCACTGGACTGCCAAGACGCTGGACCAATTCACATACGGCGACCGCGAGGCAGCACAGATTCTGAAGGAGTATTTTGAGCGAGCATTTTGAGCCCTATGAAGTCACGGACTACCCGATGCTTGACGCCAATGGCGTCACCATCTGGCTGAAGTACGGCGGAAGGACCGTGGAGGGGAACTTCTACGACGGGTGGTACAAGTTCGAGCCGGGGGATCCCCGCTACGACGAGCTCCTCCCGCAGGCACAGCAGAATCCGCAGGATGTCGAAGAGAGCACGGCCCCGATCTACCCCAAGACCTTGGCCCGGCTGGACGAGATGCAGCGCAAGACGCGGGAGTGGAAAGAGGCGCAGGAGCAGAACCAGCGGCACGCGGAGCCCGAGTGACGTCCGGGGCTCCATGCGTGGGAGGGCTGGTCGCGGATGCGGTCCGAGCCCGCAGGCATCTCTCTGGGGGGTTACTTTGACCGAGCATTCCGATCAATCCGAGAGTTACCACGTCACCGGGCACCCGAGGCTCGACGCCGATGGCGTCACGATCTGGCAGCAGTACGGCGGAAGGGCCCCGGAGGGTTTCTTCTACGACGGCTGGCACAAGTTCGTGCCGGGGGACCCTCGTTACGACGAACTCCTCCCGGCGGCTCGGCAGTATCCGCTGGTCGTCGTAGAGAGCACGGCCCCGGTCAACCCCGAGACCATGGCCATGCTGGATGAGATGCAGCGCAGGACGCGGGAGTGGAAAGCGAAGCACGAGCAGGCCTGACATGCCGCAGGCCCGGGCCGCTCCCACATGCGGTCCGGGCCTGCGGACGTTTCCGCGCCCCTTTTACGAGCCGGCGGTGGCGGCTTCCAGGGTCGTCGCCATCACCGGGCTGGTGAAGGTGTTCGTGGCGTCTCCCGTGGACTCGTGGTACGAGCCCCACTTCAGGTAGTTGCGGTTGCCGTCCCAGGTGGTGCCCTTGAAGGTGCCCGAGCCGGTGGTGAAGGTCTGCTTCTTGCCGTCGAACCAGAAGTCGATCGTTCCGTCGGTGCGGCCCAGGCGGATCTTCAGCGCGTAGGAGTGCCACTGGCCGTTGGCCGTCGGCGCGGTCCACAGCGTGTGCGAGACGTGGTCGGTGTCCCACTCCTGGAGCCGGATGCGGCCGTTGGTCGCGTCGATCTCGATCGGGTGGTTGGCCGTGTCCGTGCTCGGGTCGCACTTCAGCTGGAAGACGTACCGGCTGTTGGCGTCCTTGATGTCCACCTTGGACGACCAGCCCAGGTAGAAGGTGTCACCGTTCTTCAGGTCGGGGCTCAGCGTCTCGCAGCGCTCCTGCCCGGCGGCCTGGTACGCCCGCCACACCTTGCCCTTGGCGGCGTCGTTCACGACCTTGAAGTTTCCCGAGGCGCACTGCACGGCGGCGAAGGAGGACGCCCCCTTGCTGGTGCTCGGGGTCCACAGGACCTGCCCCGCCGCGCTGCTGGGGGTCACCGAGGCCCAGGAGAGTGCGAGCACGGCGGCTGCCACGCTCCCGTAGGCGAGCTTGCGGCGGTCGGTCAGGTCGGACATGCCTCTCCCGGGGGTCGGACGGTCGGCGTGGGCGTACGCAGCGATTCGACCATCCGTCGGGCCCGCGAACCAGGCGGAAACACGGGCGGAAGTAGCCCCGGGGCCACTTCCGCCCGTGTTCTCGCGAGCCGTCAGCTGCCGCCCTCGGCGGCCTGCTCGTCGTAGGAGGAGGTGCCCTCGTCCAGCAGCGGCTCCTGCGTCTTGAGGTGGGCGGGGGCGAGCGCCCGCAGCGCGTGGTAGCCGGTGATGACCACCAGGGTGCCCAGGGCGATGCCGCTGAGGCTGAAGGTGTCGGTGAACTTCAGCGTCACGTTGCCGATGCCGATGATGATGCCCGCCGCGGCCGGCACCAGGTTGAGCGGATTGCGCAGGTCCACCCCGGACTTGGTCCAGATCTGCGCGCCGAGCAGGCCGATCATGCCGTACAGGATGACGGTGATGCCGCCCAGCACTCCGCCGGGGATCGCGGCGACGACGGCGCCGAACTTCGGGCAGATGCCGAACAGCAGGGCGAAGCAGGCCGCCGCCCAGTACGCGGCGGTGGAGTAGACCCGGGTCGCGGCCATCACGCCGATGTTCTCCGAGTACGTGGTGTTGGGCGGGCCGCCGACGGCGGTGGAGAGCATGGAGGCCACGCCGTCCGCCGAGATCGCGGTGCCCAGCTTGTCGTCCAGGTTCGCGCCCGTCATCTCGCCGACGGCCTTGACGTGTCCGGCGTTCTCCGCGACCAGCGCGATCACCACGGGCAGTGCGACCAGGATCGCGGACCACTGGAAGGACGGGCCGTGCAGGGTGGGCAGGCCGACCCAGTCCGCCTTGCCGACGCCCGACAGGTCCAGCCGCCAGTGGTCGGTCAGGTGGCCGCTCGCGTCCACCGAGTGGATCTTCCCGAAGACCCGGTCGAACAGCCAGGAGATCCCGTACCCGAAGACCAGGCCCAGGAAGATCGCGACCCGCGACCAGAAGCCGCGCAGGCCCACCACGGCCAGCCCGGTGAAGAGCATCACCAGCAGCGCCGTCCACTGGTCCTGCGGCCAGTACACCGACGCCGTCACCGGGGCCAGGTTGAAGCCGATCAGCATGACCACCGCGCCGGTGACGATCGGCGGCATCGCCGCGTGGATGATCCGCGCCCCGAACCGCTGGACCGCCAGGCCCACCAGGAACAGCGCCGCGCCCACCACGAACACCGCGCCGGTCACCGTCGCGCTGGTGCCGCCCTGCGCCCGGATCACCGCGGCGACGCCCACGAAGGACAGCGAGCAGCCCAGGTAGCTGGGCACCCGGCCGCGGGTGGCCAGCAGGAAGATCACGGTCGCCACGCCGGACATCATGATCGCGAGGTTCGGGTCGAGCCCCATCAGCACGGGTGCCACGAAGCTGGCCCCGAACATCGCCACCACGTGCTGGGCGCCCAGTCCTGCGGTACGGGGCCAGGAGAGCCGTTCGTCGGGGCGGACCACCGCCCCCGGTGCGGGCGTGCGCCCGTCACCGTGCAGCTTCCAGCGCACGCCGAGATCCATGATGAGGTATCGCTTTCTCTGTACTTCCGGGTATTGGTCCGCACCATTCTGGTGGCCGCCGGGTGTTCCGCCGAATCGCCGCGTCCCGTCCACGCGTTCCAGGGGACCGGCATCATGCCTGGTCAGGGCCTGCCCGGGCGTTCCAGCGTCCCGGACTGCCCGGGACCGCTGGCGGCCGGGACGGATCACCGCGCACGCTTCGGTCATCCGGTGGGCGGTGTCCCGCCGCCCGGGCGGCACCCGTGATCGACATGTCGCCCGCTGTCATATGCTTGTCACATTGAATGAGGGGCGGGTCTTGGATTTCCGACTGCTGGGCTCGGTGGCCGCGGTGGCCCCGGACGGCCGGGAGCTGCCGACCGGGTCGGCCAAGCGCCGCAGCCTGCTGGCCATGCTGCTGCTGAACCCCGGCGCGCCGGTCACCGTCGACCGCCTCACCGAGACCCTCTGGGACGAGGAACCGCCCCGGCACTCACGCACCGTCATCCACAACCACATCTCGGGCCTGCGCGCCCTGTTCGCCGCGCACGGCGCGCCCGACGGCGGCGTCGAACTGGTCACCGACGGCGGCGCCTACCAGCTGCGGGTGCCCGAACTCGCGGTGGACACCGCCCGCTTCGAACACCTCCTGCGCTCCGCCCGGTCGACCCCCGACACCGCCGACGCGGTCGCCGCGCTCCAGGAGGCACTCGCGCTGTGGCGAGGACCCGCACTCGCCGGCACCGCCCCCAGCGTCCCGCTGCAGTGCGCCGCGCACGCCCTGGAGGAACTGCGCCTCGCCGCCGTCGAGGAACTGGCCCGCGCTCACGGCCGGCTCGGCGACCACGGCGCGGCGGCCGGCGTGCTGTCCACCGAGGCCACCATGAACCCGCTGCGCGAGCCGCTGGTCGCCGCGCTCGTCCTGGCGCTCGGCCGTGCCGGGCGGCGCTCGGAGGCGCTCGACTGGTTCCACCGCACCCGCCGGGCCCTGGCCGAGGAACTGGGCATCGACCCCGGCCCCGAACTCGTCGAGGCCTACGACGCCCTGCTGCGCACCGACGCCGCCGCCCTGCGGCCCGGCCGGGTTCCGCCGCCGCGGGTGCCCACCGTCGGCGGCCCGCCCTGCGCCGACACCCCGGCGCCCGCACCCGCCCCGGCGCCCGCACACGGCACCGCCGCACCCGCCCCGGTCGCCGCCGCACCCGCCCCGGTCACGCCGCCCGTCCCCGTCCCCGCCGCCGCCGGGCCGGCCCCCGCGCCCCGCCCGCCGCGCGCCACGCCCTGGCCCTTCCCCCGCCGCCCGCGCGGCTTCTCCGGCCGGGAGGACGAACTGGCCGCGCTCGACCGGGCCACCGCCGGCCCCGGCGCGATCGCCGTCGTGACCGGCGGCGCCGGGGTCGGCAAGACCACCCTCGCCCTGTACTGGGCCCACCGCCGCCAAGGCGACTTCCCCGACGGCCGGCTGTTCGTCGACCTGTGCGGCCACAGCCCGCTGCCCGAACGCTCCACCCCCGCCGTCCTGCGCGAACTGCTGCTCGGCCTCGGCCTGCCCGCCGAGCAGATGCCCGCGACCCCCGAGGCCCTGGCCGCCCGCTACCGCGAACTGACCGCCGAGCGCAGGATGCTCATCGTCCTGGACAACGCCCGCCGCTCCGACCAGGTCCGCCCGCTGCTGCCCGACGGCGACGGCTGCATCACCCTGGTCACCAGCCGCGACCGGCTCGGCGGCCTGGTCGCCTCCGACGCCGCCCGCCCCGTCCCGCTCGCCGAACTGTCACCGCCGCAGGCCGTCACCCTGCTCGCCGCCACCCTCGGCGCCGACCTGGTCGCCGCCGAACCCGAAGCCGCCGCCCGCCTGGCCGGCCTGTGCGACGGCCTGCCGCTCGCCCTGCGCCTGGCCGCCGCCCGCGTCGCCACCGGCCCGGCCCGCGACCTGGCCGGCCTCGCCGACGAACTGGCCGACGAACAGGGCCGGCTGGGCATCCTCGACATCGAGGACACCAGCGTCGCCGCCGCCCTCGCCCTCACCGTCCAGCACCTGCCCGGCTCCGCCCGCCGGATGTTCCACCGCCTCGGCACCCACACCGGCACCACCCTCGACAGCCGCACCGCCGCGGCCCTCGCCGACTGCAGCCCCGCCGAAGCCTCCGGCGCCCTCGGCCGGCTCGCCACCGCCCACCTCCTCGTCGAGATCGGCCGCGACGCCTACGCCCTCCACGACCTCGTCCGCCTCTACGCCCGCAGCCTGCCCGGCGACGTCGACGACGAGGTGCTGCCGCGCCTGCTCGACCACCTGCTGAACACCCTGGTCGCCGCCTGCGACGCCGCCGAACCGGGCAGCGAACCCTGCTGCACCCTGCCGCCCGGCACCCGGCGCCCCGCCGACGTCCGCCCCTTCCCGGACCGCGCGAGCGCGCTCGCCTGGTACGCCGCCGAGCGCGACACCCTGCGCGGCGCGGTCGAGGCGGCGGTCGCGGCCGGACTGCACGACCGGGCCTGGCGCCTGGTCCTGCTGCAGTGGCCGCTGATCGTGTGGCAGGTCCGGGACGGCTGGGTGCCGCTGCTCGAACACGGCCTGGCCGCCGCCGAGGCCGACGACGACCCGGCCGCCCAGTCCCGCGCCCGCGCCCTGCTCGGCTGGGTCCTGCTGGAGGAGGGCCGCCACGAGCAGGCCCTCGTCCACCTGGAACGCGCCCCCGACCTCGCCGCCCGGGCCGGCGACGGCACCGCCCAGGCCGTCGCCCTGATGAACCTGGCCGTCGCCCTCGGCCGCTACGGTCCCAACGCGCGGGTCCGCGGCCTGCTGGTGCGCGCCCTCTCGCTGTCCGAGCGGGCCGGGCGCGCGGACCTGGTCGCCCTCGCCCGCCAGCACCTCGCCCAGGAGTGCCTGAGCGCCGGCGCCCCCGAGGACGCCGCCCACCACGCCGCCCGCGGCCTGGCCGTCGCCGAACCGCCCTTCCCCGCCGCCCGCCGCGTCCTGCTGCAGACCCTCTACGGCCGCGCCCTCGCCGCCACCGGCCACCCGGAGGAAGCCGCCCTCCACCTCGAAGCCGCCGTCCGCGCCGCCCGCACCCACCAGTACGGCGAGGGCGAGGCGGGCGCCCTGGCGGCCCTGCGGGCCCTCCCGGCCACGGCGGCCCCCGGGGCCGCGGCGACGGCCACGCCGGCGCGGGCCACGGCCACGGTGACGGCCACGGCCGGGGTGTACGGCCGGGGGCCCTGCTGACCCCGGCCGGGCGCGGCGCGCGTCCCCGGCCGGCGGCGGGTCAGGCGCCGAGGAGGCCGGTGACCAGCCGGCCGGCGTACGCGGCGTCGAGCCCGGCCGGGCGGAAGAGGATCCGGTACATCAACGGGGCGACGACGCGGTCCATCGCCTCCTCGACCCCGGGCGGCTGCTCCCCGCGTTCGCGGGCGCGGGCGAACACGGTGTCGAGCTGGTCGGCGGCGTAGGCCGAGCACCGGCCGGCGTTGCCGCCGTCGGGGTCGCCGAGCAGGGCGTCGCGTACGTAGGCGCGGCCCGCGGGGGAGGCCATCTCGTCGAGGAACTGCTCGGCCCAGGCCGTCAGGTCGCGCCGCAGGTCGCCGTGGTCCGCCGGCGCGGTGTCGGGCCGCAGGCGCTCCACCGCGACGTCCGACAGCAGCTCCTGCAGGTCGCCCCAGCGGCGGTAGACCGTCGAGGGGGTGACCCCGGCCCGCTGGGCGACCATCGGCACCGTCAGCCCGTCCCGGCCCGCCTCCGCCAGCAGCTCGCGCACGGCGGTGTGCACCGCCGCCTGGACCCGGGCGCTGCGCCCGCCGGGGCGCACCATCTGCCTGCCACTCATGGGGCCATCTTAAAGCGCAGCCGTTGCGTTTAGCCCGGTCCGGCGCCACCCCGGCCCGGGTCCGGCCCGGTTCCCGCTGCCCGGCTCTCCCCGCCCGGCTCTCCCCGCCCGGCCCGGTTCCCGCGGCCCAGCCCGCCCCCGCCCGTCAGTCGGCCGCCGGGGCGAGGGTGCGGACCGGGCGGGTGCGCTCGTGGGCTTGGGCGACCCGCAGCAGGGTGCGTTCGCCCAGGGGGCGGGCGAGCAGCTGCATGCCGACCGGCAGGCCGGCCGGGTCGTGGCCGACGGGCAGGGACAGGGCGGGTGTGCCGGTGATGTTGGCGGGGGCGGACAGCCGGACGTAGGCGTCGGGGACGCTCTCGGTGGTGCCGTCGGGCCACTCGACGCTCTCCTGGCCGGCCGGCACGGCGGTCATCGGGACGGCCGGGGCGGCGATCACGTCGACCTGCTCCCACAGCCGCGCCCACTCCTGCCGCATGAGGGTCCGGGCGCGCTGGGCGCGCAGGTGGTCGGTGGCGCTCATCAGTGCCCCGGCCTCCAGCAGGACGCGGACGTCCTCCCCGTAGCGTTCGGGCGCCGAGCGCAGGGCGGCCTCGTGGTAGGCGGTCGCCTCGGGGACCATCAGGCCCCAGTGGGTGGCCCGGATGTAGCGGGTGAGCGGGATGTCGACCGGGACGAGCGTGGCGCCGAGCTCCTCCAGGTGTCCGACGGCCCGGCGGACGGCGTTCTCCACCGGCTCGGTGACGCGGTCGAAGTAGTAGGTGCGCGGCACGCCGACGCGGAGGCCGGTCAGGTCGTCGTCCGGGTGGGGCCGGAGGTCGGGGGCGGGGACGTCGAGCGAGGCGGGGTCGCGCGGGTCGTGGCCGGCCAGGGCGGCCAGCACGAGGGCGGCGTCCTCGGCGGTGCGGGTGAGCGGTCCGACGTGGTCCAGCGACCAGGACAGCGGGGTGACGCCGTGGCGGGGGACCAGCCCGTAGGTGGGCTTGAGGCCGACGACGCCGTTGAGCGCGGCGGGCACCCGGATCGACCCGCCGGTGTCGGTGCCCAGGGTGAAGGGTGCCGCGCCCGCGGCCACGGCGGCCGCCGAGCCGCCGCTGGAGCCGCCGGCGATCCGCTCGCGGTCCCAGGCGTTGCGGGTCCGCGGGGTGACCAGGCCGTACGCGAACTCGTGGGTGTGGGTCTTGCCGACGAGGACGGCGCCGGCCGCCGCGAGCCGGGCGGTCACGGTGGCGTCGGCCTCCGCGCGGTGGCCCTCGCGGACCAGGGAGCCGGCCCCGGTGGCCAGGCCCGCGACGTCGACCAGGTCCTTCAGGGCGACCGGGACGCCGTGCAGCGGCCCGCGCGGCCCGCTGCGGGCGATCTCCCGTTCCGCCTCGCGTGCCCCCTCGCGCGCCCGCTCGGCGGTGACCTCGGCGTAGGCGCCGAGGCCGGGCTCGACGCGCTCGATGCGGTCGAGGACCGACTCCACCAGGTCGACGGGGGACAGGCGCCGGGCGCCGATCTCCCGTGCGGCGGCGGCCAGCGACAGCTCGTACGGCCGCATCACGCCACCTCCGTGCCGTGGGCGGGCACCGCGCGGTAGGCGGCGGCCGGCGGGGTGTCCGCGAGGTCCAGCTCCTGCAGGACGGCGACCACCGAGCGGATGTGCTCGGCGGTGGCCGCGACCGCGGCGTGCCGGTCGGCGGGCAGCGGGACGCCGGCGCGGGCGGCCTGGCGGGCCGCCTCCGGCGGGGTGAGGTCGTCGGCGGGCATGGGTCCTCCCCTTACAAAAGCTAACGGTTTGCTTTAGGCGACTGTAGGTTCTACCGTCTTCCTAACGCAAACACGTTGCGTTTAGATCGGTCCGGCCCCGGCCGCCGCCCGCACCGAAGGAGCAGCCCATGTCCGCCCCCGCCGCCACCCCCGCTCCCGCCTCCGCCCCGGCCTGGACCGTCGGCGACATCACCGTCCACCGCATCGACGAGATCGCCCTGCCCCGCGAGACCGGCCCCTGGCTCCTGCCCGACGCCACCCCCGAGCTGGTGACCGGTCAGGACTGGCTGCACCCCCACTTCGCCGACCCGGACGGCACGCTGCGCCTGGCCAGCCACACCTTCGCGTTCACCGCGGGCGGCCTGCGCGTCCTCGTCGACACCGGCATCGGCAACGGCAAGCAGCGCGCCAACCCCGCCTGGCACGACCTGGACACCGACTACGAGCAGCGCCTGGCCGCCGCCGGCTTCCCCGCCGACGCCGTCGACCTGGTGATCCTCACCCACCTGCACGCCGACCACGTCGGCTGGAACACCCGCAGCGTGGACGGCCGCTGGGTCCCCACCTTCCCCGGCGCCCGCTACCTCACCTCCCGCACCGAGCGGGAGTTCTGGGCCGGGTACCCGATGGAGGACGCGCGCCGGCAGATGTTCGAGGACTCCGTCCTCCCGGTCGAGCAGGCCGGCCTGCTCGACCTCCTCGACGTCCCCGCCGAGGGCCTCACCGTCGCCCCGGGCCTGCGCCTGCTGCCCACCCCCGGCCACACCCCGGGCCACGTCGCCGTCGAGCTGACCAGCCGCGGCCGCACCGCGCTGATCACCGGCGACTGCGTGCACCACCCCGTCCAGCTCGCCCACCCCGCCGTCGGCGCCTGCGTCGACATCGACCCCGAGCGCTCCCGGGCCACCCGCCACGACCTGCTCGCCTCGCTCGCCGACACCGGGACCCTCCTGCTGGGCACCCACTTCGCCCCGCCCACCGCCGGCCGCGTCCGCACCCACGGCGACGCCTACCGCCTGGAGTCCGTCCCCGCGGCCTGAGCCGCACCGCCGCCGGACCGGTCCCGCGCGGCCGGTAGAACGCCCCGCTGCAAGGGAAATGACGTCGCATCAGTGACGGCGCGGCGTCACCGTGCCCGAACGGTTCGTCCCCGCCGCCTCGCCCGCCCCGCCCGACCGAGGGAGCCGCGATGACCGTGCCGCCGCAGCCGGACCGACCGAGCGAACTGCTGGAGCTCTACAAGCTCGCCGTGGAGATGGCCGACCGCGTCTCGGCCCGCCGGGGCACCGCGAACACCTTCTTCCTGTCCGTGCAGACCGCCCTGGTCACCCTGATCGGATTCGGCATACCCCGGCTCTCCGAGTCCCCGTGGTGGGTGCCGACGGCCGTGGCGCTGGCCGGCATCACCCTCTCCGTCGCCTGGTGGATGCAGCTGCGCAGCTACCGGGACCTCAACGCCGCCAAGTTCAAGGTCATCAACGCCCTGGAGGACGAACTCGCGGCGCGGATCTACACCGACGAGTGGGACACCCTCAGGAACGCCTCCCGCCGCGGCCGTTGGCGCAAGCACTACACCGAACTCGGCACCACCGAGCGGGCCGTGCCGGTCGTCTTCGCGGCGGCCCACCTGATCCTCCTCACCGGCACGCTGGTCAGCGGCACACTGTCCCCATGAGTCACCTCGACCCGATCGCCGACCTGATCCGCGACTGCCTGCCCACGGAGGCGAGACCTCCCGCGGGCTCCGACGACCTGTTCCGCATCTACGCCGTCCTGCTCCAGGCCAAGGGGGAAGCGGTCACCGACGAGGACGTCCACAACGCCTGGACCGCCTGGACCCAGGCCACCGACGACACCCACCGGGCCCTGGTGCCCTTCGACGAACTCGACGCCCCCACCCGCGCCCTCGACACCCCGTACACGCTGGCCATCCGGACCGCCGCCCGCAAGCTCCACCACCCCACGGCCTGACGGCGTCCGGGAGCGCGGCAGGTACGTACCAGTGGGTACGGCGCCGGGGCGGGCGGTTCGCCGACCACCCGCCCGGCTCCCGGACGGGTTTCACGAAACCTCCACCCCGGGAGGCCGCATCGATCGCCGGGCACCGGGTATCCGGGGCGTTCGACCGTGCCGACACGAGGAAGGGAATCCGATGGTCACGCCCACTGGTGAACTGCCCGTTTCCGCCGATCCGTCGACGGGCGCCCCGTCGTCCCGTCCGGCCGTGCCCGACGCGGGGCCACGGGACCTGCTGCCGCCGCAACTCGCCGCGGTCGACGACCCGCGGCAGATCGCCCCGGCCGACGCGCGGGAGCTCACCCGGGTGCTGCTGCGCCGCCTCGCCGCCCTGGAGGAGGGGACGCGCGAGTACTCCTACGTCCGCGCCACCCTGGTGGAGATGAACCTGTCCCTGGTGCGGTTCGCGATCCGCCGCTTCCACACGCACCGCGAGCCCCAGGAGGACCTGCTGCAGGTCGGCGCGGTCGGTCTGATCAAGGCCATCGACCGCTTCGACCCCGGCCTGGGCGTCGAGTTCACCACCTTCGCCGTGCCGACCGTCCTCGGCGAGATCCGCCGCCACTTCCGCGACACCACCTGGGCCGTCCACGTCCCGCGCCGCCTCCAGGAACTGCGCATCACCCTGGCCCGGGCCCAGGAGGACCTGGCGCAGGAGCTGGACCGCGCACCCACCGTGGCCGAACTCGCCGACCGCCTGGGACTCTCCCCGGAGGAGGTGGTCGAGGGCATGACCGCCGCCAACGCGCACACCGCGGGCTCCCTGGACACCGGCACGGAGGACGACGACCGCCCCGGCCCCCTGGGCGAGCGCCTCGGCGAGGACGACCGGGACCTCGCCCTCGTCGAGGACCTGGTAGCGCTCAAACCGCTGGTCGCCGCGCTGCCCGAGCGCGAACGCCGCATCCTGTCGATGCGCTTCTGCGAGGACCTGACGCAGTCCCAGATCGGCGAACGCCTCGGGCTGTCCCAGATGCACGTCTCCCGGCTGCTGAGCCGCACCCTGCGACGCCTGCGCGAGGGCCTGGAGGACTCCTGACCGTGCGCCGCGGGGAAACCGCCCGGAGCGGGGCCGGTTCACGCCCCCCTGCTTGGCCGACGGGCGCGACCTCCCTAAGGTCGGAGGGCACGGACATGGAGGGGACGACGATGATGCCATCCGACGACGACCGGCGGGACACCGTGCTGGCGGCCGCCGCGCCCCGGACGGAGCCCGCGGTGCGGACCCGCCCCGGCGCCGGCGGCGCGCTGGTGTGCGCACTGGAGGGCGACCTCGACATCGAGACGCTCGCGCCGGCCGCCGACGCGCTCACCGCCCTGGTCGCACAACGCCCCCGGGCGCTGGTGATCGACCTCGCGCAGGTGGGCTTCTGCGACTCCTCCGGCCTGAACCTGCTGCTCAAGACCCGCCTCGCGGCGGGGGAGGAGGGGGTGGCCCTGCACCTGGCCGCGGTGTCCCCCACCGTCATGCGGGTGCTCGAACTGACCGGCGCCCGGGCGGTGTTCTCCCTGCACCCGTCGGTCGAAGCGGCCCTGACGGCCTGAGCCCGGCAGGCCCGGGCCCCCTGCGGCCGGTCCCGCGCGGGCCGCGCCGTTCGGACCCGGCCCGGGCCCGGGCCGGTGCATAATCCCGAAAGCGCCGGGAAACCGACCAAGCGACAACCGCCGTCGATCCGAAGGGGTGCCCTCACATGACGATGAGCCGGGGAACCCTGGACGGTGATCCGCACCGGACCGGGCCCGCGCTGCCCCCCGGCGGCCAGCGCCGGCGGCTGACCCTGGCCGGGCTCCCCAAGCCGGTCGCCCGCGCCAGGACGTTCACCCTGGACGCCCTCGGCGACTGGTACGGCCCCGCCGCCGAGCCGGACGCCCGCGACGGCGTCGCCGCGGACGTCGTCCTGCTGGTGGCCGAACTCGTGGCCAACGCCATGCTGCACGGCGACGGCCCGCTGGAACTGGTCCTGGACGCCGCCGCGGACCGGCTGCGGATCGAGGTCAGCGACCGCAGCCCGGCCATGCCCGCCCCGCGCCTGCCGCACCAGCCGGCCCTGCCCGGTGGCCACGGCCTGGTCATCGTGCAGCGGATCGCCGACCGCTGGGGCGCCGAACCGCACAGTCAGGGCAAGGCGATCTGGGCCGAGTTCGACGCCGCCCGCCTGACCGGCGACTGACCGGCGCCTGACCGGGCCCGCCACCACCACCCGTACGGCGACGGGCCCGGCGAGGGGGGTTCCCCGCCGGGCCCGTCGCCGTACGTGGTGGCGCCGACGGCCGGACGCGCGGTCAGAGGATGCGGCCGTTGCCGTAGAACGGGCCGTAGTAGAGCCCGTACCGGTCACGGACGTCGATCTCCGCCTCGGCCGTCGCGGCATCGAGGTCGGGGCTGTGGCGGATCTCCTCCTTGGTGAGGTCGACGTACACCCGCAGCTCCCCGATCTCGATGCGGGTGACGGTGCCGGCCGGCAGGAGCACCCGCCTGCCGAAGATCCAGGGGCCGGTGTCGACCACCAGGTACTGCGCGCCCACCTCCTCGGACAGCTTGTCCACCTTGCCGATCGGGCCGTCCTCGGCCTCCACGTGGAATCCGATGAGGTCGGTGCCCGCGGTGTGGCCGGAGGCGCTGCGGAACTCCCAGATGTCGACGTTCCCGCTCATGCCCTGCTCCCTTCCCTGTGCCTGCGTGCGTGCGTGCCTGCGTGCGTGTACGCGCGGTGCCCGCGTGCCCCGGAGCGCCGCTTCCATGCCGCCCGCCCGCGGACGGGCCCGACGGGACCGCGCCGACCGGACCGGGCCGACGGGACAGGAATGGCCGCGCGCCGTCGGGAAAAACGAGCGGGCGACCCCACGGCGGAAGGGAAGAACGGACGATGTGGTGGAGTCTGGTACGCCTGGTCCTCGCGGGCGCCGCGGCGCTCCTCGTCGCGTACGGCCTGGACCGGGTCGCGCAGTTCGCGGTGCGGCGGCTGGCCGCCCGCGGGAGCACCACCGGAGTGCCGCGGCTGGTGCGCCGGTGCCGGATGCCGATCCTGGCGCTGACGGCGTGCCTGCTCCTGCTCGGCGCCCTCCCGTGGGTCGCCGCGCCGCCCGCCGCCCGCGAGGGGCTGCGCCACCTGGCGGTGATCCTGGCCATCGCCGCAGGCGGCTGGCTGTGCGCCCGGGTGGTGGCGCTGCTCGCGGACGGCGCCCTCCGGCTCGCGGTGCACCGGCGCGACCCGGTGTGGGCCGGCCGCGCCCGCACCCAGGCCGACCTGCTCGGCCGGATCGGCCAGGCGATCGTCGCCCTGGTGACGCTGGGCGCGGTCCTGATGACCTTCCCGGCGGTGCGCGGCATCGGCACGAGCCTGCTCGCCTCGGCCGGTCTGGTCGGCGTGGTGGCCGGTGTGGCGGCCCAGAGCACGCTGGCCAACGTCTTCGCCGGGGTGCAGATGGCCTTCGGTGACCTGGCCCGGATCGGGGACGCGGTCGTGGTGGCGGGCGAGTGGGGCACGGTGGAGGAGATCACCCTGACGGCAGTGGTGATCGAGACCTGGGACCAGCGGCGGCTGGTGATGCCGATGTCGTACTTCGTCGGCCGCCCCTTCGAGAACTGGTCCCGCCGCTCCAGCCGGATCACCGGCACCGCGCTGCTCCACCTCGACCACCACGCCCCGGTCGCCCTGCTGCGGGAGGAGTTCGACGCGTTCCTGGCGAAGAACGAGCTGTGGGACGGCGAGGGCAGCGCCCTGCAGGTGGTCGACACCACCCCCACCACCATCGTGGTCAGGGTGCTCGCCACGGCGGCGAACGGTGCCGACGCCTTCGAGCTGCGCTGCGAGCTGCGCGAGCACCTGGTCGGCTTCCTGCGCGACCACCACCCGTACGCCCTGCCGCGCCTGCCCGTGGCGCAGGCGCCGGGCCGGTACCCGCAGGTCCCGGACCCCCGGGCCGCCGACGAGGCGCCCCGCCCGCCCCAGGACCGGCCCCGTCCTCCGCAGGACCCGCCCCGTCCTCCGCAGGGCCCGCCGTCCCGGCCGTGACCGCCGGTGCCCCCGGCGGTTGCCTCGACGGCTCGGTTCCCTCGGCGTGCCGCCCTCAGCGGCCCTGGACCGCGCGGGCGTCGCCGGTCAGCGCGTAGCGGCGGCAGGCCAGCAGCTCCTCGCAGGTGCTGCCGATCTCCTTGCCGAGCAGGTGCAGCACGCCCTCGGCGTCGCGGTCCGGGACGTAGCCCGGCGCGACCCGCAGGGCGAGCAGGCCCAGCTCCCGGAAGCCGCCCAGCAGCCGCTGCTGCGCGCCCAGGCCGCGGGCGACGACGGTGCGCCAGGCCTCGACGTCGTGGCCGTCGGGGCTCTGGACGGCCTGGAGGTCGACGGGCGGGACGTCCGGGCGGTCGCGCAGTTCGGTGACGGCGTCGGCGACGGCGGCGCCGACCAGGGCGGGCTCCGCCGGTGCGTCGCCGGCCTCGGCGCGCACCCGGGCCAGCCGCTCGGCGATCAGGTCGGAGAGCTCGGCCAGCCGGCCGCGCAGGTCGACGACCGCCTGGACGGACAGCACCGGCCAGGAGTCCCAGGTGTGCGCGAGCGAGGGCCCGGCTTCGCGCTCCACGGTCGCCTCGATCGCCCCGGCCACCGCCGCGAGGTCCAGCAGCCGGTAGGCCGTCGGCCGGGACAGGCCGAACTCGGCCATCGCGTAGGCGCCCCAGGAGGGGAAGCCGAGCGCCGTCCAGACCCGGCCGCCGTACGCGGCGTGCACCCGGTCGGTCAGCACCAGGGCGGCGGTGCGCGCATCCGCCACCGCCGCCCGCAGCTCCTCGGTCAGCCGCCGTGCCTCGGCCGCGCCGACCACGCGGTCCGGTCCGCTGCCTCGTCGTGTGCCCATGTGTCTTCTTGTGCCCGCTCCCGCAAGGGGCGAACCAGGACGCAACGGTACGAATCGCCCGCCCGGCCCCGCCGGTTGCCGCCCGCGACCGGCGGGGCCGCGGTCATCCGGCCGCGCCGGTGCTCTCGTCCGTGCTCCCGTCCGGGCCGGCCCCTGCCGTCGCCGCTGCCGCTGCCCCGGTGTCGGCCCCGGCGTCGGCGCCGGCGAGGAGGGTGTGCACGGTCGCGGCCATGGTGCGCCGTGCCTGTCCGACGTCCAGGCCGCAGCCGCGCCAGTGGTGCCAGGTGCTCCACGTGGTCACCGCGTCCAGGCCGTTGAGCAGGTCCGTGCGGGCGGGCTCGGGCAGTGGGTCGAGTTCCGCGGCGAAGACCTGGGTGAGCCGCAGGCGCGCGAAGTCCAGCATCTGCCGGACGGCCTCCTGGACCCTCGGCGAGGGGTTCTCCAGGCGCATGATGGCGAGCCTGGCCGGGGTGACGCCCTCCAGGATGCGCGCGCGCTGTTCGGTGAGCGCCGCCACGCGCACCTCGCGCGGCCCTTCGGTGGGCAACGGCCTGATCTGGGCAGCGAGTTGTTCCAGGCGCCGGTTGACGGCCACTTCGGCCAGCTCGGCCATGTCCGCGAAGTGGTGGAAGACCAGCCGGCGCGAGACGCCCGCCCGCTCGGCCACCTTGTCGGCGGGGAAGTGTGCCTGGTTCTCGTCGAGCAGCGACAGCACCGCGTCGGCGATCTTCTCGCGGGTCTGCCGTCCGCGTTCCGTGCGCCCGTCGGGGACGGGCGCGGCGGCCTCGGTCCGTTTCACGTAGGCCCCTCGACCTCTCGTTGACATTCTTGCACCGCGAGTGCAAGTGTACGCGTTGCACGCCGAGTGCAATAAGTTTGGCGGGGGTCCCTCACGTGCCGCCCGCCGCACGAGAAGGGCCGTCCGCCGCCGATGTTCACCACTGTGGGGCGCTGGTGCGCCCGCAGGCCCAAGCGCGTCCTCGCGGCCTGGCTGCTGCTCGCCGCCGCCGCCCTCACCGCCCTCGCCACCTTCGGGCGCGTCACCAGCGAGGCCGTCTCCATCCCCGGCAGCGACAGCCAGGCCGCGAAGGACATCGCCGACCGCGCGTTCCCCGCCCCGGCCTCCGGCAAGCAGCCCGTCCTGCTGCACACCCCCGACGGCGCCGACCCGCTCACCGCCCCCGCCACCACCGCCGCCGTCCGCAGCGCGGCCGCGGCCATCGCGGCCGTGCCGCACGTCGTCGCCGTCACCACGCCCTACGACCCGGCCGGCGCCGGCGCCGTCAGCGCCGACGGCCACACCGCCTACCTCTCGGTCGAACTCGACGTCTCCGGACGGGACGTGACGCCCGCGACGACCGACGCCGTGCTCGCCGCGGCCGCCCCGGCCACCGCCGCCGGCATCGAGGTCACCCCGGGCGGCTACCTGGCCGCCGCCGTCGACAAGGGCGGCACCGGGCGCAGCGAGGCCATCGGCCTCGGCACCGCCCTGGTGATCCTCGCCCTCACCCTCGGCAGCCTCGTCGCCGCCGCCCTGCCGCTGCTCGCCGGCGTGGTCGGCCTCGCCATCGCCCTGCCCGTCCTCGGCCTGGCCGGCCACCTGATGGACGTGCCCGAGGCCGGCGAGACCATCGCCGCCATGATCGGCCTGGGCGTCGGCATCGACTACACCCTCTTCGGCCTCACCCGCTTCCGGGAACTGCGCGCCGCCGGGGTCGGCGTCGAGGACGCCGCCGTGCGCACCACCGCCGGCTCCGGCAAGTCCGTCGCCTTCGCCGGCAGCGCCGTCGTCGCCGCGCTCGCCGGACTGGCCCTGGGCGGCCTGCCGCTGCTGTACGCCCTGGCGCTGGCCCCCGCGATCGCCGTGCTGACGGCGCTGGGCGTGAACCTCACCCTCCTGCCCGCGACCCTCGTCCTGCTCGGGGCCCGCCTGACCCCCCGGCCCGCCGCCCCCGCCCCCGCCGGGCGCCCGCGCGGCTGGGGGAGGATCGCCGCCCTGGTCGCGGCCAGGCCCTGGCCCCTGCTGCTGGCCGGCCTGGCCCTGCTCGGCACCCTCGCCGCCCCGGCCGCCGGCCTCCACCTCGGCCAGCTCGACGCGGGCAGCAAGGCCGCGGGGAGCATGAGCCGCACCGCCTACGACCGGATGGCCGCGGCCTTCGGCCCGGGCGCCAACGGCACGCTCCAGGTCGTCGACGTGCTGCCCGCCCCGGCCGCCGGGGGAGCCGCCGACCCGCGCGCCGCGGCCGTGACCGCCGCGCTGCGCACGGCCGAGGGCGTCGCCGCCGTCAGCCCGCCCGCGCTCGCCGCCGACGGCCGCACCGTCCGCTGGCAGGTCACCCCGACCACCGCCCCCTCCGACCCCGCCACCGCCGCGCTCGTGCGCCGGCTGCGCGCGGACGTGCTGCCCGCCGCCACCGCCGGCAGCGGCCAGGTGGCGCACGTCGGCGGCGCGCCCGCCGCCCAGGCGGACCTCAACGCGCGGATCGCGCAGCGCATGCCGCTGGTCGTCGGCTTCGTCCTGACCGTCGCGGGCCTGCTCCTGCTGCTGGCCTTCCGCGCGCCGGTCGTCGCGGTGAAGGCCGCGGTGATGAACCTGGTCTCCGTCGCCGCCGCCTACGGCGTGCTCACCGCGGTCTTCCAGCACGGCCACGGCGCCCGGCTGATCGGCCTGGACGGCGCCGTGCCGATCCCCGGCTACGTGCCCCTGCTGATGTTCGCCGTGCTCTTCGGCCTGTCGATGGACTACGAGGTGTTCCTGCTCAGCGCCGTGCGGGAGGGCTACCTGCGGGAGCGGGACAACCGCCGCGCCGTGGTGGCCGGCCTCACCGCCACCGGACGGATCATCAGCTCGGCGGCCCTGATCATGGTCGCGGTCTTCCTCAGCTACCTGCTCTCCGACGACCCGGTCGTCAAGATGTTCGGCATCGGCCTGGCGACCGCCGTCGCCCTGGACGCCACCGTGGTGCGCGGCCTGCTGGTCCCTTCCACCATGGTCCTGCTCGGCGACGGGAACTGGTGGCTGCCCCGGTTCCTCGACCGCCTGCTGCCGCACATCGACATCGAGGGCGACGGCCACCACGAGCACCCCGCCGCTGCGCCGGAGGCCCCGTCGACCGCCCCGTCGAGCGCCCCGCCGGCTGCGGCCGACGCCCGGTGAGCACCCCACGGCCTTCCCGTACCCGTACCCGAATCCGTACCCGAATCCGATCCACCCGCCAGGAGCAGTTCCCGATGCACCCGCACCCGCGCCGCCCGTCCGCGCGCACCGCCCTCTCGCTGACCGCCCTCGCCCTGGGCGCCGGAGCCGTCGTCGTCGCGGCGCCCGCCGCCCACGCCGCCCCCGACTGCGGGCGGGCGCCGGTCCAGTACTCCGTCGACGGCGGCGCCCACTGGACGGCCGGCGCGACCATGCCCGCCGAGTCCGCCGTCGTCCAGGTCCGGCTGGCCGGCGTGCCGGCGGCCGGCTGCGACTACCACGTCTCCCTGGGCTCCTACGAGACCCAGGGGCCGACCTGGGCCACCTCGGGCCGGCAGGCCTTCCTCGGCTGGGCGACCGTCACGCTCACCCGCGAGCACTACCGCGACACCCTCGACGTCACCGGCCACCTGCCGCACTGCTACGGCGAGTTGGCCCTCTACACGGTCGGCGAGAAGTACGACGGCAGCGACAGCGACCACCCGCTGCCGCACTACCCGGACGAGCCGTTCTCCGGCCTGGCCGTCGCCACCTGGAACGGCGGCACGGCCTGCACGCCCGAGCCCACCGCCGGCCCGGCGACCCCGACGGCCCCCGCCCCCACCACTGCCGGGCCGACGACTGCCGCCCCGGTGCCGTCCACCCCGACGACCCCCACCCCGACGACCCCCGCCCCGACGACTGCGGCCCCGACGACTGCGGCCCCCGCCCCCGTACCGTCCCCGACCGGACCGGCCACGCCGTCCCGGACCCCGACCCCGACGGCCGCTCCGACGCTGGCCGCCACCGGTCCGGACGACGGCCTGCTGACCGCCGCCGTGGTGGCCGCCGCGCTCCTGGTCGCGGCCGGAGGCGCGGCCGCCTACGCCGCCCGTCGCCGCTGACCCAGCCGCTGACGGCCCGGCAGCGGCGGCGCCGGGGGCCGCCGTACGGCGGCCCCCGCCCGTCGGCTCAGCGGGCGTCGAGCGCGGCGTCGACGGGCTGCCCCGCGGCGGCCTGCTCGACCCGCCGGGCGAGCATCGTCGCCAGCGCCTGGAGCCGGGCCGTGTCCGTCGAGTTCTGCACCATGACGCCCGAGAAGGTGGTGCCCACCCGCATCAGGACCACGTTCCGCGGACTGCCGCCGGACGCGGCGGTGTAGGCGGCGCTCTCGTTGCCGACGGCCGGCACCGAGAGCTTGGTGGCGCCCTTGTCGGCCTTCTTCTCGAACTCGCCCGCGGTGGTCGCCAGGTACGCGCTCGCCTCGGTGGCCGAGCCGAAGGTGATGACCTTGAAGGCGGCCTTGGCGCTGCCGGACTCGAACTCCACGGTGCCGTCGATCATGCAGCCCCGGCAGTCCTCGTCGGTGCCGTCCTCGGTGGAGACCTCGGGCCGGTGGCCCTTCCAGCCGGGCAGGGCCGCGGAGTCCGGCAGGGCGCGCTTCACCGTGTCCTTGTCGGCGAGCACGGTCTTGAAGTCCGCCCACTTCTGCGCACCGGGGGCCAGCTGGTCCGAGAGCGGGCCGGAACCGCAGGCGGTCAGCGCACCCCCCAGCACGACCGATGCGATGCCGATGCCCAACCCCCGTGCGGTGGCGCCGATGTGCGCGGCCATGCCGAACTCCCCGTTCCCAGTCATCAAGATCATCGGATGATATGTCAGATCAAGGGGTGTGCCACAAACTCCCGCTCCGCCCCCGTCCGTCGTACTCTCCGAGCCCGGGGGAGACGACCACAGGGGGAAGCGCATGCTCACCGACACGACGACCGGCGCGGGCAGGGCCGTACTGATCCACGACCGCTGCCCCACCCTCGCCGAACTCACCGACACCGCACGACAGTTGACCGACCGCCGGCCCGACCTGTGCCGGCTGCGCACCGTCGGCGCCTCCCGCGCCGGCCGCCCGCTCACCCTGCTGTCCGTCGGCCGCGCCGAGCGCCCCGGCCGCCCCGGGCGCAACGTCCTGGTCGTCGCGGGCGCCCACGCCGACGAGTTCGCCGGCCGCGCGAGCATCGTCGAACTCGCCCACCGGGTCCTCGCCCGCCCCGCCCTGCGCACCGCCGCGACCTGGAACTTCCTGCTCTGCCTCGACCCCGACGGCGCCCACCTCGCCCGCGGCGCCCTCACCGCCCGCACCCTGCCCGAGTACTTCGCCGGCTACTACCGCCCCGCCGCCGAGGAACAGCCCGAATGGGCCCCGGCGATCGGCGCACGCCTCCCGGAGAGCCGCACCCTGCTCGACCTGATCGACGAACTGCGCCCCACCCTCCAGTTCACCCTGCACAGCATGGACGTCGGCGGCACCTTCCTCCAGGCCACCTGCGACCCGGCCGGCCTCGCCGCCCCGTTCGCCACCTCCGCCGCCGCCCTCGGCATCCCGGTCGAGACCGGCACCTACGACACCTTCTGGCTGCGCGAGTCCGGCCCCGGCGTCTACCTGATGGAACCCCACCACATCGACCGCCAGGAGAGCAGCACCGGCATGCTCGCCCCCCACCCCGCCCGCCGCCCCGACGGCACCGGCGGCGTCCGGGCCTCCACCTGGTTCGCCCCGCAGCGCCACGGCGGCCAGACCGTCATCGTCGAGGTGCCCGCCTGGACCAGCGACCGCCTCGGCGACACCCGCCCGGCCGACGACGCCCCCGAACGCCTGACCGCCAGCGCCGACCGGCTGCGCACCCGCACCGCCCTGCTCGCCGACCTGCTCACCGCCGCCCTGCCCCACCTGCCCGACCAGGACACCGCCCTGCTCCGGGCCGCCCGCACCCCGCTGGCCGCCTCCCGGCAGCTGGCCGACGAATGGGACCCCCGGGCCCTGGGCCGGCGCCTGCTGCGCCCGGGGCTCATGACCCGCGCGAAACTCGCCGGCATCGACCTGTGGGCGCACCGCATCCCGGTGCGCGCCGCCGCCCTGCTGCGCCGCGCCGTCGAGCCCGCCGGAGCCCGCGCCGCCTGCGACACCGCCCGCCTCGACGCCCTCCTGCAGGACTGGTGCGCCCGCTACCAGCGGCGCTTCCGCCCGGCCTGGCTGCCGGTGGCCCGCCAGGCCGAGCACCAGGCCAACATCGTCCAGGCCGCCGTGGAGCTGCGCCACCCGGCCTGACCGCGCCTCAGGTGCGGGGGCCGGGGACCAGTGCGGCGACCAGCCGGCGGATCAGCGCCGGACCGTCCGCCGACCGGCCCCCGTACATCAGCAAGTGGTGGACCGTGCCGGTGAGGGCGAGCGCGAGCATCGCGCAGTCGGCGTCCGCGGGCACCCGCCCCAGGCGCCGCTCGGCCTCCAGGTAGCGGACGAGCGCGCCCTCGGCCACGTCCGGCCCGGGTGCGCCGGCCTCCCAGGCCGTCCGCACCCGCTGCGTGACGCCCTGTCGGGACATCGCCGCCGCCGCGACCGCCGGCCCGCCGGTGCCGAGCATCGCGAGCGCCGCGTCGGCCAGGTTCTCCCGCACCTCGCCCTGCCCCGCCCGCCCGGGCAGCGGGGCGACCTCGGCGGCGACCCGCTCGAAGCGGTCCAGGACGAGCTGGGCCACGAAGTCGTCCAGGTCGGCGAAGTGGTTGTACAGCAGGCCCTTCGCGCAGTCCGCCTCCTCGGTGACGGCACGGTTGGTCAGCCCGGCCGGCCCCTCCCGGGCGAGCACCCGCTCGGCCGCCGCGAACAGCCGCTCCCGCACGTCGGGGATCGCTACGCCGCGTGGTGACATCCAGGTCCTCCGGAACAGGGGCTTGCCCAGTATGGGCGAGTGCCCATACCTTGCTATGGGCACTCGCCCATACTAGTGGTCCGACAGGAGCGAACCCATGCGCACAGCCGTCAACACCGCACAGTCCCAAGCCTGGAACGGCGACGAAGGCCGGCACTGGAGCGACCACCACGACCGCTGGGACGCCGTCAACCAGGGCTTCGACCCCCTGCTGCTCGCCGCCGCCGCGATCGCCCCCGAGGACCGCGTCCTCGACATCGGCTGCGGCGCCGGACACACCACCCGCCGCGCCGCCGCAGCCGCCGCCCGCGGCTCGGCCCTCGGCCTCGACCTCTCCGCCCCGATGCTGGAACGGGCCCGCGCCCTGACCACCGACCGGGACACCGCCCGCATCTCCTTCGAACAGGGCGACGCCCAGATCCACCCCCTGCCCACCGCCGCCTTCGACGTCGCGATCAGCCGTTTCGGGGTCATGTTCTTCGAGGACCCCGCCGCCGCCTTCGCCAACATCGCCCGCGCCCTGCGCCCCGGCGGCCGCCTCGCCTTCGTCTGCGTCGCCGACCCCGCCCGCACCGAATGGGTCCGGGTCCTCGGTGAGGCCCGCGCCGCGCTCCCGCTCCCGCCGCAGAGCACCGCCCCGCCCACCGGCCCCGGCATGTTCTCCCTCGCCGACCCCGCCGTCATCCACCGCGTCCTCGGCGCCGCCGCCCTCACCGACGTCCGCACCGAACCCGTCGAAGCCCACGGACACTTCGGCCGCGACGCGGCCGACGCCGCCGACCACCTCCTCGGCTCCGGCCCCGCCCGCGACCTGGCCGACCAGCTCGACCGGGGCGACGCGGCCCACACCCGCGCCGACGGCACCGAGCGCGTCCGCGCCGCCCTCACCGCCGCCCTCGCCCGCTACGAACGCCCGGACGGCCTGCGGCTGCGCACCGCCGCCTGGCTGGTCACCGCCACCCGCCCCTAGGCCTGCTCGCCCTCGCCCTCGGTGTCGATGTGCGGCAGGATCCGGTCCAGCCAGCGCGGCGTCCACCAGGCCGCCGCGCCCAGCAGGGTCATCACCGCCGGGACGAGCAGCAGCCGCACGATCGTGGCGTCCACCAGCACGCTCACCGACAGGCCCAGCCCCATCATCTTGATCACGATGTTGTCGCTGACGATGAACGCGGCGAAGACGCTGACCATGATCAGCGCCGCGCAGGTGATCACCCGGGCGGTGATCTCCAGGGCGTGGGCCACGGAGTCCTGGGCGCGCCCGGTGCGCAGCCAGGCCTCGTGCACCCGGGAGAGCAGGAAGATCTCGTAGTCCATGCTCAGCCCGAAGACGATCGCGAACATCATCATCGGCACGTAGCTCTCGATCGGGACCTTCCCCGCCACCCCGAGCGCCGGCCCGCCCCAGCCCCACTGGAAGACCGCCACCACCACGCCGTACGAGGCCGCGATCGACAGCAGGTTGAGCACCGCGGCCTTGAGGGCGACCAGCGGGCCGCGGAAGACCGCCAGGATGACCAGGAAGGCCAGGGCGACCACGACCACGATGATCAGCGCCAGCCGGCTCGCGACGATGTCCAGGAAGTCGACCTGGGCCGCGGTGTTGCCGGTGACGTAGGTCTTCGCGCCGGTGCCGGCCACCGCGTCGGGCAGCACGGTGTCCGACAGCCGGTTGACCAGGTCGGTGGTGGCCCGGTCCTGCGGCGCGGTCGCCGGGATGACGGTGTCGAACAGCACCGCGCCGTCCGGGCTGGTCTGCAGCGGGGTGCTGCTGGCGGCGCCGGGCACGCCGGTGAGGGCCTGCTGCACCGAGGACAGCACGGCCGGCCGGGCCTCGGCGGGCACGGCGCTCTGGTCGACGACCACGGTCAGCGGGCCGTTCGAGCCGGGGCCGAAGGCGGCGGACATCAGGTCGTAGGCGCGCCGGTCGGTGAAGTCGGTGGAGTCGGCGCCGTCGTCGATGTGGCCGAGCTGGATGGAGAACAGCGGGATCGACAGCACCGCCAGCACCACCACCCCGGCCGTCAGGAAGCGCCAGGGGTGCGCCTCCACCCGCCGGGCGTAGCGGTGCCAGGTCCCGCCCTCCCCGTCCTCGGTGCCGCCGGCCTCGGCGATCGGGCGGCGCACGCAGAAGCGGTCCATCCGGGGCCCGATCAGTCCCATCAGCGCCGGCAGCAGGGTGAGCGCGCCGAGCACCGCCGACACCACGGTGACGGCCGCCGCGGCGCCGAGCTTGGCGATGAAGGAGATGCCCGACACCGACAGCCCGGACAGCGCGATGATCACCGTGCAGCCGGAGACCAGCACCGCGCGTCCGCTGGTGGCCACCGCCTGCCCGGCGGAGGCCACCGGGTCCACGCCGTCCATCAGGTTCTGCCGGTGACGGGTCAGCAGGAACAGCGCGTAGTCGATGCCCACCCCGATGCCGATCATCGTCGCCAGGGTGGGCGCGACCGTCGCGAAGGTGGACAGCGCCGCGATCAGGCCCAGCACCCCCAGGCCGACCACCGCCGCGAACAGCGCCGTGACCAGCGGCAGCCCGGCCGCGATGAGGCTGCCGAACCCCACCAGCAGCACCACGATCGCCACCGCGAAGCCGATCGCCTCACTGGCGCGGTCGTCCGGCGCCGGCCGGGCCAGCTCGCCCAGCGGCCCGCCGTACTCCACCTGCACCCCGGCCTGGCGCAGCGGCGCCACCGCCGCGTCCACCCCGTCCAGGTAGTCGGTGCCCAGCAGGGCGGGCGTGGTGTCGAAGCGGACGGTGATGTAGCCGGTCTGCCCGTCGGCGGACAGCGGCCCGTTCGGCGGCGCCGGCTGGCCCGGGGGCGGCAGCGGGCTCTGCGCCGAGATGACGTGCGGCAGCTGCTGGAGCGAGGAGACGGCCTGGGAGATCTGCGGCTGGAAGCCGGTCAGCGGCGCGGCGTCGTGCAGCACCACCTGGGAGCTGGTGCCCGCGGCGGCCGGCTCGTGCGCCTGGAGGACGTCGCGGCCCTGCTGGGCCTGGGTGCCGGGCAGTGAGAAGTCGTCGGAGTAGGAGCCGCCGATGGTCTTGTTGGCGGCCTGGATGCCGGCCAGGGCGACGATCCACAGCACGATGACGATCAGTGAGTGGCGTGCGCACCACTCGCCCAGGCGGCGCAGTGCCGCGCGCTTGGTCGGGCTCGCGGCGGCCTGGGGAGCCTGGCGGGCGGACGGCGGCATGGACGGCTCCCGGGTCGGCTGCGCGCTGGTGCGCCGGATCGGCGCAGTGTTCCCGGTGGGCCGTCCGGGTCATCGGTACCGGCGGGTAGTCGCCCCGACGGCCCCGGCCGTCGGTGGGGCGGACGGCCGGGGCGGGGGTGGTCAGGGCGGTGCGGTCAGGGCCGGGCGGGCCCGCCGAGCAGGGGTGTGCGCACGGGGGCGGCGGCGCCGATCAGGACGACGAGTTCGTGGCCGCCGGGGTTGGTCCGGATGGGCACGGTGCGCCAGTTGTTGGCCAGCCAGACGTTTCCGGAGGGGTCGATCTGCAGGCCGGTGTTGCGCTCCAGGCCGTCGCTCGGGTAGCCGGTGTCGGGCGGGGAGATCGGCTGGCCGGTGCGGTGGCCGGGCGGGCAGGCGGCGAGGTCGGTGCCGCACAGCCGGGCGACGCGGTGGCCGCCGAAGTTGGCGACCCAGACGGTGTCGTCCCCGTCGACGGCCACGCCCCAGGGCAGGAACAGGCCGCCGTTGGTGAAGGGTTCGGGGGCCGGGGTGCCGTCGGGCCCGATCAGGGTGACGGAGGCGCCGGGGCGCGGGCCGGTGTCGCCGCCGGTGGCGGCGGTGGCGAGGTCGTCGGCGGTGGTGTCCGCGCAGGGCACCGGCAGGATGCCGCTGTTGCTGACCCAGGTGTAGCCCTTGCTGTCGGTGGCGACGGCGAGCGGGCGGCGCAGGCCGCCGCCGGTGACGGTCCGCTCCACGGTGCCGTCGGGGGCCAGGACCTGGACGCTGTCGTTGCCGTTGCCGCTGACCCACAGCCGTCCGGAGGGGTCGACGGCGGCGCCGAAGGGCTTGCTGAGGGCGGGGGTGGGCACCTCCCGGGCGCGGGTGGCGTCGCCGTCGGGGATCCGGGTCACGCTGTCGCCGCCGCAGTTGGCGACCCAGACGGTGCCGGCGCGGTCGGCGGCCATGCCCTGGGGCTGGGCGATGCCGCCGGCGCGCCGGCCCCGGCGGGGGGAGAGCGGGGTGCCGTCGGGGGCGAACTGCGAGACGCTGCGTTCGAGTTCGGTCGGGTCGACGGTGCAGCCGTGGCCCTGGAAGCCGAAGTTGCCGATCCAGGCGCTGCCCCGTGCGTCGACGGTGACGCCGAAGCCCGCGCCGTACAGGCCGCCGCCGCGGTAGGGCGCGCCGGGGGCGTCGTGGCCGGTGGGGGTGAACTTGAGCACGGTGCGGCCGCCGCAGACCGGGACGGTGGGGTCGGCGTCGTACTCGTAGTTGTTGGTGACCCAGGCGTTGCCGTCGGCGTCGAAGGCGAGGTTGCCGGGGCCGTCGAGTTCGTGGCCGTTGCCGTCGTAGCGCAGGGCGACGGTCCAGGCGTCGGGGGCGGCGGGCAGGGCGGGCCGGTAGGTGGGGGTGGTGGCGGCGAGGGCGAAGAGGTCGGCGGCGTTGTGGCCGGGGTCGTGGGCGATGTCGACGGCGGCGCGCAGGGTGTCGTGCGGCCGGTCGTGGCCGGGGCGGCGGGCGAGGTCGAACAGCTGGTCGCAGGCGCCGCCGGTGACGCACGCGGCGAGCAGGTCGGCCAGGGTGTTGAACTCGGCCATGGTGGAGGTGAGGGCGCCGTTGGGCGGGGTGGCGAGCGGGGCGGCGATGTCGCCGGTGGCGGTGTCGGCCAGGTTGTGGGCGACGGCGGCGGCGTTCTGCAGGCCGGGGTGGGGGCCGGAGACGCCGGCCGGGCCGGTGAAGCGGGCCAGGGCGTAGGCGACGGCGACGGTGGTGCGCTCGTTGACGACGAGTTCGGGCGGGGCGTCGGCCCCGCTGAGCACGGCGGCGAGGGTCACGGGCCCGTCCGGCGGCGTCCCGTGCGGCGCGGTGCGGTCCTGGAGGCGGCCGAGGTCGGCGAGCACGTAGAGCACGGCGCGCGGGTCGTGCGGGCGGCGGTAGTCGAGGGTGAAGCGCCCGTCCTGGGCGCTGCGGGTGCGGGCCAGCACCCGCGGTGCGGCGCCCTCGCCGTCCCCGGCCTGGTAGAGCGTCACCTCGGCGCCGCCGAGCGGGGTGTCGCCGCTGCGGACCACCCCGCACTGGTCGGCGGGCTCCCACCCGGCGGGGGCGGGGGCCGTCGCGTGGGAGGGGCCGGCGGCGAGTTGGGCCAGGAGGGCGGCGGTCAGCAGGACGCCGTGGCGTCGGCGCATGGGGGCTCCGTTCGGTCGCGGGGGCGCGGCGGCCCCCGCCCACCGGGGGGCGGGGGCCGCCGTCGTCCTCCTGCCTGCCACATCCGCGGGCCGCCCGCGTGCGACCGGCCGGGGGCGCGGCGGAAATTGCCCGGTACGGGCGAGGCGCCGGTGCCGGGGCGTCAGCCGAGCCGGGTCAGGGCGTCGGCGGCGAAGGAGTGGTCCTGTTCGGGGGCGCCGCCGCCGACGCCGATGGCGCCGATCAGGCGGCCGTCGCGGCGCACGGGGATGCCGCCGGCGATGAACAGCAGGGGGCGGTCCAGCGCGGTGGACAGCGAGTGGAACGGGCCGTCGGGCTTGACCAGGTCGACCAGGTCGGCGGTCGGGGCGTCCAGCTGGAGGGCGGTGTAGGCCTTGCGGGTGCTGGTCTCGCCGGCGATCAGCACGGCGCGGTCGTCGCGGCGGAAGGCGAGCAGGTGCCCGCCCGCGTCCAGGACGGTGATGCCGACCGCGACCCCGGCCGCGTCGGCGGCGGCGCGGGCGGCGGCGACGAGGGTCTCGGCGTCGGTGACGGTCAGCGGGGCGACGGCGGTGGTGGTGCTCATGACGGTGCGTTCTCCGGGGGAAGGGGGAGGGGAGGGGCGGTCAGTGGTGGACGGGAACGGGGGCCGCGGCGGTGGCGGGGGCCTGCGGCGCGGGGGCGCGGCGCTCCAGGGCGGCGGACCAGAAGGCGAGGACGAGCGCGGCGGCGGCGAGGGCGGCGCCGACCCAGTTCGGGGCGGTGTAGCCGAGTCCGGCGGAGATGACGATCCCGCCGAGCCAGGCGGCCAGCGCGTTGCCGAGGTTGAACGCCCCGATGTTGACGGCCGAGGCCAGGGTGGGCGCGCCGTGGGCCTGGTCCAGGACCCGCTTCTGCAGCGGGGGGACGGTGGCGAAGCCGAGGGCGCCGACGAGCAGGACGGTGACGGCGGCGAGGACCTTGCTGTGCGCGGTGAGGGTGAACAGCGCCAGCACGACCGCCAGGCCGCCGAGGGTGGTGTAGAGCATCGGCATCAGCCTGCGGTCGGCGAACCTGCCGCCGAGCAGGTTGCCGAGGAACATGCCGACGCCGAGCAGCACCAGCAGCCAGGTGACCGCGCCCTCGGAGTAGCCGGCGACTCCGGTCATCATCGGCGCGATGTAGGTGATCGCGGCGAAGACGCCGCCGAAGCCGAGCACGGTCATCGCCATCGCGAGCAGCACCTGGGGGTTGCGGAAGGCGGTCAGCTCGCGGCGCAGGTGGGCGCCCTCGGGGCGGGGCATGGCGGGCACCAGTTTGGCGATGCCGAGCAGGCCGAGCACGCCGAGCCCGGCGACGATGCCGAAGGTGGCGCGCCAGCCGACGGCCTGACCGACGAAGGTGCCCGCCGGCACGCCGACGATGTTGGCGACGGTCAGCCCGGTGAACATGGTGGCGATGGCGCCGGCCTTCTTCTGGGGGGCGACCAGGTCGGCGGCGACGACGGAGCCGATGCCGAAGAAGGCGCCGTGGGCCAGCGAGGTGACGATGCGCCCGGCCAGCATCAGCGGGAAGGTCGGCGCGACCGCGGAGAGCAGGTTGCCGACGACGAACAGGCCCATCAGCAGCATCAGCATCGTCTTGCGGTTGATCCTGGTGCCGAGCACCGTCATCAGCGGTGCGCCGATGACGACGCCGAGGGCGTAGCCGGTGACCAGCAGGCCCGCGCCGGGGATGGAGACACCGTAGTCGTCGGCGATCAGGGGCAGCAGGCCCATGATCACGAACTCGGTGGTCCCGATCCCGAACGCGCCGATGGCGAGGGCGAGGAGAGCGAGAGGCATGGCCGTCCCTTCTGAGATTGCTTGAACGGGCGCCTAGCGTGCTTTCACAATAGTTGCAGACGCGCGATAAGTGCAAGCGAAGGTATCGGGCATGCGCCGTAGGGTCGGCGGAGGTGTCCGTAGGGTGCGGGTGGGGCGCCGGGCGGGGGGACGCGAACGGGCCCGGCTCCTCCGTGCCGCCGTGCGGCGGGGAGGGGTCGGGCCCGGTGGGGGAGCGGGGGCGGCCGGCGGGCCGCCCGGGTCAGCGGCGGGGCGAGGCGGCGTCCACGGCCTCGACCGCCCTGACCAGCGAGGCCAGCTCGGGGTTCCTGGCGGCCTCGTCGAGCGCCTCCCGCAGGGCGGCGTCATTGGTCGGCCGGGCCTCCTCCAGGAGCTTCAGGCCGTCCTCGCTCACGTTGGTGTAGATCCCGCGGCGGTCGGTCGGGCACAGGTAGCGCGCCAGCAGGCCGCGGTCCTCCAGCCGGGTGACCAGGCGGGTCGTGGCGCTCTGGCTGAGCACCACGGCGTCGGCGACCTGCTTCATCTGCAGGTGCCCGCCCTCGCCGTCGTGCTGGCGGCTGAGCACGTCGAGCAGCGAGTACTCCCGCACGCTCAGGTCGTGCCCGGACTGCAGGGCGCGCTCGATGTGCGACTCGATCCTGCCGTGCAGGAGGGACAGGGCGCCCCAGCCGCTGGCGAGGGCGGTGAGCGCGGGGTCCGTGGCGGTCATGGGGCCCGGCCTCCTTCCCGAGGGGGGTAGCGGTACCAGGATAAGCCATGGCGAAAAATATCGGCTAGAGCAGATATAGCGCTTGTGCAAATAGCTGGGTTCCGGTCGGCGGCTCCGCCCGGCCCCCCGGGCCGCCCGCCACCCGCCGGTGCGCGCGCCGGGAAAGCCGCAGATCGGTACATTGATGGGCATTCAGGAGCAGCGCCAGGCTTCGCGCGGCCACGCGCGGAAGGCACGCACAGAAGGCCGAACCGCCTTCGGAAAGGGTCTCCATGCACCCCGCCCTCAGCCCCGCCGTCCTCGCCGAGCTGCGCCGGCCCCGTCCCTACCCGGCGGTGTCGATCCTGATGCCCACCCACCGCCGGGAACCGGACAACACGCAGGACCCGGTCCGGCTGCGCAACCTGCTGGCCGAGGCGAAGGAGAAGGTCCAGGCCGACCCCGAGGTCTCCCGCGCCGAGCGGATCGACGTGCTGGAGCAGCTCGACCGGGCCATGGCCGAGGTCGACCTGGTGCACGCCGAGGACGGCCTGGCGATCCTCGCCGCGCCCGGCGAGCACCAGGTCTGGTCACTCGGGCGCAGTGCCCCCGCCCGGGTGGTCCTGTCCGACACCTTCCTCACCCGCAACCTGGTCGCCGCGCACACCGCCGAGCGCCCCCACTGGGTGGTCGCGATCGCCGCCGACCGGGTGGCGCTGTGGGGCGGCACCCGGGAGCGGGTCACCGAGGAGACCGGCGACGGCTTCCCGCTGGTGCGCGTCTTCGACAACCCCGACCCGGAGCGGCAGGAGCAGATCGGCGACACGCCCAGCACCTTCCGCGACGAGGAGACCAAGACCTTCCTGCGGCAGGCCGACACCGGGATCGGCAAGGTGCTCGCCGCGGACCCGCGCCCGCTGTACGTGGTCGGCGAGGCCGCTGCGCTCGCCCTGCTGGACGCCGTCGGCCCGATCGCCCAGCAGGCCACCGCCCAGATCCCGCACGGCGGCCTCGCCCAGGCCGACGCCGAGACCGTGCGCCGGGTCGTCGACCCCGCCGTGTGCGCCCGGGCCGAGCAGGAGGTCGCCGACGCCCTCGCCCAGCTCGACAAGGCCCGCGGCGGCAAGGGGTTCGCCGCCGGCCTGGACGAGGTCTGGCAGGCCGCCGGCCAGGGCCGGGTCGAACGGCTGGTCGTGGAGGAGAACTACCGCACCACCGTCCGGGACGACGGCGACCACCTCGTCCCCGCCGAGGCCGACCAGCCCGGCGCCCGCGAGGACATCGTGGACGAGGTCATCGAGCGCGCCCTCGACACCGGCGCCACGGTCAGCTTCGTCCCCGACGACACCCTCGCCGACAGCGGCCGGATCGCCGCTGCCCTGCGCTACTGACCCCACCACCCGAACCACCCGAACCGTCCCCGTCGCCCGAACCACCCGACCGATCCCGACCGCGGCCGCCCGCCGGAGCCCCTCCGAGGGCGGCCGCGGCGCGTCCGCACGGCCGACGCACCGTCACCCCTCCCACCGCGCCCGCCCGAACCGCCACCCGATCCGCGCCAATCCGCCGCCCCGCCCGCTCCGAACACCGGATGCGGCCCCCACGGGCGCCGCCCAGCCGGCCGTACGCGCCGCATGTGCCGCACACGTCGCACGCACGTACGACCCGCACCGCACACCGCACCGCACGTACGACCCGCACCGCACCGGGCCGACCGGGAGGGAACCCCGTTGACCACACCCACGACCGCACCACCCGCCGCCCGGCGCGCCCGGCGCGCCCCGCGCACCCCCGGAGGGCGCCGCATCGCCGTCATCGGCGCGGGCGTGGCCGGCCTCACCGCGGCCTGGGAGCTACGGCGCGCCGGCGCCGAGGTCGAACTCTTCGAAGCCGACGCCCGCCTCGGCGGCCACGCCCGCACCCAGCGCGTCACCGCCCCCTACGGCCGCGAACTCGCCCTGGACACCGGCTTCCTGGTCCACGACGCGCCCACCTCCCCGCACCTGGCCCGACTGCTGCGCGACCTCGGCGTCCCCACCCGGGACGCCGACCCGAGCATCTCCGTGCACTGCGAGGGCTGCGGCCTCGAATACGCCGGCGCCGACGGCCCGGCCGCCCTCCTCGCCCTCCCCGACCCCCCGCTGCGCCACCGCTACCTGCGCCTGCTCGCCGACATCCCGCGCTTCCGGCGCCGCGCCCGCCGCCTGCTCGCCGACCCCGGCGCCGGGGAGCCGACCCTGCGCGACTTCCTCCTGGACGAGTGCTTCTCCGGCTACTTCCTCCACCACTACCTGATCCCCCTCACCGCCGCGGCCCCGCCCTGCGCCCCCGAGCCGTCCGGCGACCACCCCGCCCGCCACCTGTTCGCCTTCCTGGACCACCACGGCCTGCTCTCGGACGACGGCCCGCCGCCCCGGCGCACCGTCACCGGCGGCTCCGCCGCCTACGTGCGGCGGATCGTCGAACGCCTCACCGCCGTCCACCGCCACACCCCCGTACGGGCCGTCCACCGCCACCTCGACGGCGTCACCCTCACCACCGGCGACGGCCGCCGCGCCGAGGCCGACGCCGTCGTCGTCGCCACCCACGCCGACCAGGCCCTGCGCCTGCTCGCCGACCCCACCCGCACCGAACGCGAGGTCCTCGCGGCCTTCCACCACACACGCACCCCCACCGTCCTGCACCACGACGCCTCCGTGCTGCCCCACGCCCGGTGGGCCCGCGGCTCCTGGAACTACCGCATGCCGCACTGCACCTCCCCGGCCGGCGCCGCGCGGATCAGCCACCACCTCAACCGGCTGTTGCGCCTGGACGCGGGCGAGGACTACCTGCTCACCCGCAACGAGCCGCCCCACGACCCCGTCCCCGAGCACCTGGTGATCTCCCGCACCGTCCACGAGCACCCCGTCCACACCGCCGAGAGCGTCGCCGCCCAGCGCCTGCTGCCCCGGCTCACCACCGGCCGCACCGCCTTCGCCGGGGCCCACCACGGCTGGGGCTCCCACGAGGACGGCTGCCGCTCCGGCCTCGCCGCCGCCCGCGCCCTGCTCGGAGCGGCCGCCCCCTGACACCCGCCCGGCCCGGCCCGGGGCGCGGGCGCGCCCCGGCGCTCCCCGGGCCACCACCGCCGCCGCAGAAACGCTGCGAAAGCGATGCGAATACCGGCCCGGACCGCTGCTGCGGGACGGTCGGAAGGTGCAGGCGACGATCGAGCGGCCGCCCGGCGAGCCCGCCCCCGAGACGCCCGCCCCCGAAACACCCGGCGCCGGGGTGCCGACCCCCGAGGCACCCGGCGCCGGGCCACCGGACGACCGGCGGGCCGGGCTGCGCGGGCTGATGGCCCGCACCGCCCGCGGCGACGAGCGGGCGTTCGAGCACCTCTACGGCGCCACCGCCGCGGCCGTCCTCGCCCTGGTGCTGCGGGTGCTGCGCGACCCCGCCCAGGCCGAGGAGGTGACCCAGGAGGTGTTCTGGCAGGTGTGGCGGGAGGCGCCGCGCTACCGCCCCGAGCGCGGTGAGGTCCTGCCCTGGCTGCTCACCCTGGCCCACCGGCGCGCCGTCGACCGCGTCCGCTCCGTCCGGGCCGCCGCCGCCCGCGACCGCGCCGCCGCCGTGCGCGCCTACACCCCGGACTTCGACGTGGTCGCCGACCACGTCGAGGGCGGCCTGGAACGCGACCGCGTGCGGCGCGCGCTGGCCGAGCTGAGCGACGTCCAGCGCGAGTGCCTGCTCCTGGTCTACTTCGGCGGCTGCACCCAGGCCCAGGCCGCCGCCCGGATCGGGGTGCCGCTCGGCACCGTCAAGACCCGCATCCGCGACGCCCTGCGGCACCTGCGCGGCCACCTCGGCGAAGCCCCCGGGACGCCCGCCGCCCCCGGCGCCCCCGGTGCCCCGTCCCGCCGGTACGCGCGTCCACCCGGCGCCGCGCCGCGCCCCGCCGTAGGCTCACGGCCGTGACCGCCCCCGCCGCCGAGGCCGCCGCCGCGCTGACCACCGGGGCCCTCGCCCGCCGCCTCGGCGTCTCGCCCACCACCATCCGTTCCTGGGAGAGCCGCTACGGCATCGGCCCCGCCCGCCGCGCCCCCGGACGCCACCGCCGGTGGGAGCCGCAGGACGTGGCCGTGCTGGAGGAGATGTGCCGCCTGACCGCCCGCGGCACCGCCCCCGCCGAAGCCGCCCGCCTCGCCCTGACCGCCCGCACCGCACCGGCCGCACCGGCCGCGCCGGTCACCCCGGCCGCCCGCACCGCCCCCGCCCCCGCCCGGGCCCGGGGCCTGCCGCCCGGCCGGACCGTGCCCGCCCCCGGCGGAAACACCCTGCCGGTGGGCGCCGTCCGCCCCGAGTGCCGGGGCCTGGCCCGCGCCGCCGTCCGCCTCGACGCCCCCGAGATGGCCCGCATCCTGCGCCGCAGCATCGACGACCTCGGCACGGTCACCGCCTGGACCGAGGTCATGACCCCGGCCCTGCGGGCCGCCGGACGCAAGTGGGCCGTCGAGGGCGAACGCTGCGTCGACGTGGAACACCTGCTGTCCTGGCACGTCTCCGCGGCCCTGCGCCGAGCGGCCGAACGGGAGGAGCAGCCGCCGGGCCCGGCCGCACTGCTCGCCGGCATGCCCACCGAACTGCACGCCCTGCCCCTGGAGGCGCTCGCCGCGGGACTGGCCGAACGCGGCCTGCCGTTCCTCATGTTCGGCGCCGCCCTGCCCCCCGAGGCACTCATGGAGGCCGTGCACCGCACCGGCCCGCCCGCCGTCCTGCTCTGGTCCCAGGTCGCCCGCACCGCCGACCGGGCGCTGGCCCACCGCGTCGCCCGCACCACCTGGGGCCCCCACGGCGCGCGCACCGGGCCCGTCGTACTGGCCGCAGGCCCCGGCTGGGCCGGCCCCCGCCGCCCCCCGGGCACCCTGCGGCCCCGGGACCTCGCCGGCGCCCTCGACCAACTGGAACGACTACTGCGCTGACGACGCGAAAACCGTGGGGGAGGCACAAGAGGAACGAGGAGAGGAGCGGACGGTGGACGAGCCCACCCCGACCGGGCGGCGCTGCCTGGTCACCGGAGCCACCGGCTACATCGGCGGACGCCTGGTGCCCGAACTCCTGGCCGCCGGATACCGGGTGCGCTGCCTGGCCCGCGACCCCGGGCGCCTGCGCGACCAGCCCTGGCGCGCCGAGGTGGAGGCCGCCGCCGGCGACGTCACCCGGCCCGAGACCCTCCCCGGCGCCCTCGACGGCGTCGACGTCGCCTACTACCTGGTCCACTCGCTCGGCACCGGCACCGACTTCGAGGCCACCGACCGGCACGCCGCCCGCGCCTTCGCCCGGGCCGCCGCCGCGGCCGGCGTCACCCGGATCGTCTACCTCAGCGGCCTGCTGCCCGCCGGCGTCCCCGAGGCCGCGCTCTCCCCGCACCTGCGCTCGCGCGCCGAGGTCGGCCGCCTGCTGCGCTCCGCCGGCGTCCCCACCGCCGAACTGCGGGCCGCAGTGATCATCGGCTCCGGCTCCGCCTCCTTCGAGATGCTCCGCTACCTCACCGAGCGCCTACCCGTCATGGTCACCCCCCGCTGGGTCGACACCCGCATCCAGCCCATCGCCGTCCGCGACGTACTGGCCTACCTGGTCGCCGCCGCGGCCCTGCCGCCCGAGGTCGACCGGCCCTTCGACATCGGCGGACCGGACGTGCTGACGTACCGCCTGATGATGCACCGCTACGCCCGGGCGGCCGGCCTGCCCCGACGGGTGATCGTGCCCGTGCCCGTCCTGACCCCGGCGCTGTCCAGCCACTGGGTCGGCCTGGTCACCCCCGTGCCCGGCCCGCTCGCCCGCCCCCTGGTGGAGTCGCTGCGCCACGAGGTGGTCTGCCACGAGCACGACATCGCCCGCTGGATCCCCGACCCGCCCGCCGGCCTCACCGGCTTCGACCGCGCCGTCGACCTCGCCCTGCGCCGCATCCGGGACGCGCAGGTCACCACCCGCTGGTCCTCCGCCTCCCTGCCCGGCGCCCCCAGCGACCCGCTGCCCACCGACCCCGACTGGGCCGGCGGCAGCCTCTACCAGGACCTGCGCGAACGACGCGTGGCCGCCGACCCCGCCGCCGTGTGGCGGGTGGTCGAGGGCATCGGCGGCGACAACGGCTGGTACTCCCTGCCGGCGGCCTGGGCCCTGCGCGGCACCCTCGACCGCCTGGCCGGCGGCGTCGGCCTGCGCCGCGGCCGCCGCGACCGCCACCACCTGCGGGTCGGCGACGCCCTCGACTTCTGGCGGGTGGAGGAGATCGAGCCCGGCCGCCTGCTGCGCCTGCGCGCCGAGATGCGCCTGCCCGGCCTGGCCTGGCTCGAACTGCGGGTCGCCCCCGGCCGGGACGGCGGCGCGATCTACCGCCAGCGCGCCCTGTTCCACCCGCACGGCCTGGCCGGCCACGCCTACTGGTGGTCGATGGCGCCCTTCCACGGCCTGGTCTTCGGCGCGATGGCCCGCAACATCACCGACCGCGCCCGCCGCCCCGCCTGACCCGGGCCGCCCCGCCCGGACGGGGGAGCCGGGCCGCCCCGCCGCTCACCCGCCGGCGGCGGCCATACCGGCCGGCACCCCGGCGACCGCCCCGGCGGGCACCCCGGCGGGCCGGGGGGAGGGGGCCTGCGGGGCCGGGCCGTCGTCGGGGGAGGCCGGCTCCAGGGCGACGTCGAGCACGTCGACCATCCGGCGCAGCTTCTGCTGGACGCGCACGGCCTCGGGCCCCGGGACGCGGACGACGGCCCGCGCCGAGGCCGGCGCCACGGCGCTGAAGGCGAGGTCCAGGACCCGGTGGTTGTTGAGGGTGGAGGCGAGCCGGGCGAGCGTCCCGGTGGTGGGGCGCAGGGTGACGGTGAGCCGGGTGTGTTCCATGGCGACGGTCCTGTCTGTGGGTGGGACTGGCGGGCCGGAAAAACAGAAAGACCCCTCGCGGAGCGCGAGAGGTCTGCGTGCGGGCGGTGGGCCGGGGAGGGTCACTCCTCCCGGCGCGGTGCCGGCACGCGGCCGCTGGTAATCAGCTGCTGCTGCATACCCCGCATGCTGGCAGAAAGCCGCCAGGACGGGACGGGGCGTCTCAGACTGCGGGACGCGGGCGGGGCGGCCGGCCCGCCCGGGCCGCCCGGTCCGTCAACCGGCCCGGCCGCTAAATCGGTTGGCCGGGCGCGCCGCCGGCTGCTACCGTCTGCGCAGCCGTGTAGAGAACGCAAGGAGGTGACACCCATGAAGGCTGTATCCGTGTGGGTGCTCCTCCTTTCCGCCACGGCGGGCGATTGACGCAGGTGTCGCCCGGGAGCGCCTCAGACCAGGCACTCCCGAGAGGCAACACCATGAACGCTCCGCATCCCCCCTGTTCCCCGCAGCCCCCGCACGGCGCCCCGGGCACCGACGACCCCGCGGTCGTGGTCACCCGGATCTCGGACACCGCGTGGCAGGCCGTGCAGGACGACCGCGTGGTCGGCTCCGGCGACGCCTCGCGCCGCCCCGACGGACGGCTGTTCGTCAGCGCCGACGCCTGGCACGGCGCGGTCTTCGACCGCCTCGTCGCCGCGATGGCCGCCGACCTGCCGGAACCGCTGCACACCGTCACCGACGAGACCGACCACGACACCACGGCCGCCTGGCAGCGGGCCGGCTTCACGACCGTACGCCGCGAGTGGGGCTACCTCCTGCCCACCGACCCGCAGGCCACCGGGCTCGGCCCGGTACGGCCCCCGGCGGGCGTGACGATCGTGCCCGCCGGCGAGGCCGAGGAGGGCCCGCTGCGCGCCCTGGACCGCGTCATCCACGCGGAGGTCGAGGCCGGCATCGGCTGGCCGGCGATGCCGGCCCAGGTGCTGCCCTGCCCGGCGGGCACCACCGTGCTCGACCCCGCCCGCTACGCGGTGGCCCGCCGGGGCGACCACTACGTCGGGCTGCTGCGGGTGGCCCCGGTGCGCCGCCCGCGGATCGGACTGCTCGCCGTGCGCGCCGACCACCAGCGCCTCGGCATCGCCCGGGCCCTGCTGGCCCACGCACTGGAATCGATGCACCGCGGCGGCACCACCACGGCCTGGGCCGACGTGGCGGAGTCCAACACGGCCGCCACCGCCCTGGTCGAGGGCATCGGCGCCCGCCGCGCGGGTGCCACCCTCGAACTCGTCCGCCACTGACGCCCCATCATCGAACGGAGAGGTGAGAGACATGACCAAGACAACGAACGGCATCGAAGTCGAAGGCACCGTCATCGAGTGCCTGCGCAATGCCAACTTCAAGGTGGAACTCCCCAACGGGCACGTCGTGCTCGCCCACATCAGCGGCAAGGTCCGCAAGAACCACATCAAGATCCTCCCGCACGACCGGGTCCTGGTGGAGCTCAGCCCCTACGACCTCACCCGCGGCCGGATCCGCTACCGCTACCGGTCATAGCCGCCGCACCGGCGCGCGGGGCGGCCCGCGCGCCCTCCCGCGATCCTCGGCGCGCCCCGGGGCGGTGCAGTCATCCGTCCGTCACCCGTGCGGTGACCGGGCGTCAAGTGACCGATGTGCGTGATCGCCGGCCGGGCCACAGTGGGTGGTGCCGGCCGCCGGTCCGCGCGGCCGGCCCACGCGAGCTGCACCACGGAGGACGAGCATGATCGACAGGCGCACCTTCACCAGGGCCGTCGGCCTCGGGGCGGGCGCGGGCGCGCTGTCCCTGGCCGCCCTTCCGGCGTCCGCGGAGGCCGCTCCCGCTGCCCCCGCTCCCGTCGCTCCCGCGGCGCAGGCCGGGCCGGCCGGCTCCGCCGGGGGCACCGGCTTCGCCCGGCCGGCGCAGGTCCGCGCCGGAGTGCTGGACGTCGGCTACGCCGAGGACGGCCCGGCCGACGGCCCGGTGGTCATCTGCCTGCACGGCTGGCCGTACGACATCCACAGCTACGTCGACGTCGCCCCGCTGCTCGCCGCGCAGGGCTACCGCGTCATCGTCCCCTACCTGCGCGGGCACGGCCCGACGCGCTTCCTGTCCGCCCGTACGCCGCGCAACGCGCAGCAGGCGGCGGTCGCGGCGGACGTCATCGCCCTGATGGACGCGCTGGGGATCGGGCGGGCGGTGCTGGCCGGCTTCGACTGGGGCTCGCGCACCGCCGACATCGTCGCCGCGCTGTGGCCCGAGCGGGTCAGGGCGCTGGTGTCGGTCAGCGGGTACCTCGTCACCGACGTCGAGATGCAGAAGGAGCCGCTGGCGGCCGCCGCCGAGCACACCTGGTGGTACCAGTTCTACTTCGCCACCGAGCGCGGGCGCCTGGCCATGGAGGACCGGGACAAGCGGCGCGGCCTGTGCCGCCTGGTGTGGGAGACCGTCTCCCCGACCTGGGCCTTCGACGACGCCGTCTTCGAGCGCACCGCCGCCGCCTTCGACAACCCCGACTACGCGGCGATCGTCATCCACAACTACCGCTGGCGCCTGGGCCTGGCCGACGGCGAGCGCCGCTACGACCGGCTGGAGCAGCGGCTCGCCGCGCGGCCGCGCATCGCCGTCCCCACCGTCACCCTCGACGCCGGGCGCGACCCCTTCACCGCCCCCGGCGACGGCTCCGGCTACCGGCAGTACTTCACCGGCCCCTACCTCCACCGCACGCTCGCCGACGTCGGCCACAACCTGCCCCAGGAGGCGCCAGCCGACTTCGCCCGGGCGGTCCTCGACGCCGACCGGCTCTGACGCGTCCCCGGCCTTGCCCGAGCACAACGCCGAGGCCGGCTCCCCGGAACGCCCACGGGGAGCCGGCGGCGGCCATTGCAGACCTGTTGCACGGCGAGTGGCCCGGCTCACAGCCGTGCGGGTGCGAAGCGTGATCGACTCGGCGGATGCGCCAGTCCGAGAAGCCCGCCGCCGCACTGACGGCCCGTCGGCCCGCCGCCGCCCTCACCCTCGCCGCGGTCGCCGCCCTGCTCACCGGCTGCGGCTCCCAACCGGCCGGCTCCCACCCGGCCGGGGCCGCGGCGGCCGGAGCCGGCGCACCGACGGCATCCGGCGCCGCGCCGTGCGCAACGCCCCGGCCGACGCCCGCCGGCGGCACCCCGGCGCCCTCCCGGCCCGCCCGGGACGGGGTGTGGATCACCGCCGTCGGCCCGGCCTGCGCGCAGTACGAGGTGACCAACCCGAACGCCGAACCGTACGACGTCACCGTGGTGTTCAGCCGCTCCCCGGGGGCCGTCGGCGGCGCGCCGGAGAACGTGACCCGGACCGTCACGGCGCTCGCCCCCGGAGCCGTCGCCACCGGGCAGCTCGACCTCCCCGGCCCCACCCCGGCCCGGCCCGGCACCACACCGCAGGTGGAGATCGTCAAGGTCCGCAGCGTGCCCAGCGCCGAGGCCCCGCAGCCCGGCGGCCCCTGCCCGCCCTCCGGCCTGCGGCTGTACGCCGACGACGGCGACGCCGCGATGGGCCTGCGCGCGCTCGGCCTGCACCTGCGCAACTGCGGCACCGCCACCGTCAACCTCGACGGCTACCCCGCACTGCAGCTGCTCGACGCCGAGCACCGGCCCGTCGACGGGGTGCGGCTGCTCTCCGGCGGCGCCGGGATCGCCACCGGCACCGGCGCGGACACCCCGCCGCAGAAGATCGCGCTGCGCCCCGGCGAAGGCGCCCGCGCCACCCTGGTGTGGCGCAACACCACCGGGGACGGCGCCCCGGTGAACGCCCCCTACGCCCGGGTCCGCGCCACCGCGGACGCGGCCCCCGTGATGGTCACCCCGGAACTCGACCTGGGCACCACCGGCCGCCTGGGCATCGGCGCCTGGGCCCGCGAGGACGCCGCAGCGCAGCCCCCCGCCACCAGGCCCCCGGCCGGGGCCGGCTGACCGGCCGCCACCACCGGGCGCGGGCGGGGGGCCGTTTCCGGCCGTTCCCGGGCCCGCCGGGGTTCCCCGTCCGTCCCGGGGGCACCGCCGCGCCCCAGGACTGCGGGGGAGCGGGGGAAAGAGCGCTGCCCCCGGGCGGTGCGGTGGGTTTCCCGCCGTCATGTGCGCGCGGGGCGGGCGGATCCCTAGAGTCGCCGCAGCGCCGACGGACACGGTCGACGGCCCGGCGCGACGGCACCCAGCAGTACTCCAGCATCTCCTGCTCGGCCACCGGCACCACCAAGTGGTGGGTGAACGTGAGCTGTTCGAACAACACCACGCGGACGGCGGGCCCGTACACGACCTTCCAGAACGTGCGGGTGTACTGCCCGCCGAACACCACCGCCCTGCGGGGCTGGGTCAGCTGCGTCCGACCCGGCGCCGCTCCACGGCCGGGGGCCCGGCACGCTCCCCCGTGGCGTGCCGGGCCCACGGTCCGTCGCGGTCCCGCGCGGGGCGGCCGACGGCGGCACGCCGCCGGTGTCCACCCGTGGAGGATGCCAGGGCGCGGCGCGGCCGCGTTGGCGCTGCGTCGACAGTTCCTTGGCACTGCGTCGACGGCACTGTGTCGACTCGCCGGCCACCCGCCCGCCCGGCCACCCGCCCACCCGCCCGCCCGGCGGTTTCCCGGCCGGCGCTAGCCGCCCGCGCGTGCGGACAGCGCGCGGTGGCGGTGCTCGCTGGGGGAGAGCCCGTACGCGGCACGGAAGGCCCGGCTGAGGTCGGAGGGGCGGGTGATGCCGCAGCGGGCGGCGACGGCGTGCACCGGCAGGGCGCGCAGCGCCGGGTCCGCGAGGTCGCGGTGGGCCTTCTCCAGCCGCCGCCCGCGGATCCACGCGGCGACCGTCTCGCCCTGCGTGTGCTGGGTGAAGACGCGGTGGAGGTAGCTGACGGAGATGTGGTGCGCGGCGGCGATCACGGACGGGGTCAGCCCGGGGTCGTGGAGGTTGCGCCGGATGAAGGCGCGCACGTGCTCGACGATGGCGCGCCGGCGGGCGTCGTCGGGCACCGCCGTCTCGGCGTCCAGCTCCCGTGCCAGCCAGGCGGACACCAGGTCGACCACGACGGTCCCCAGCCGGGGCGCCTCGGCCGGTCCGAGGAGGGTGGCCTGCCGGTCCAGGCCGACGAGGAAGTCGGCGAGCAGGGCCGGGGTGCCCTCGCGCCGGGAGAAGCCGCGCCCCATCAGTTCGCGCGCGCGGTCGGGCGGCACCGGCAGCGCGGAGACGGGGAAGTCGACGCCCAGCGCCTCGACCCGGCGGGGCCCCCGGCCGGCGGTGCGCGCACCCAGGCCCCGGACGTCGTACGGCTGCGAGCTGTCGAGCGCGTACAGCTCGCCGGGGCCGAACACGGCCGTCGGGCCGCGGTCGTCGCGGGCCAGCGACAGGCCGCCGTCGAGCACCAGGGTCAGGTGGTAGACCTCCGGGTCGGACCGCCGCACCCTGGCGGCGGTGCGCCGGAACCGCGCGGGCGGGAACGAGGACCTCAGCAGGGTCACCTGGCCCAGCTCCAGGCGCCGCATCTCCGCCTGGAAGTCGGCGGCGTGCGCACTGGTCATCTCGCTGTCCCTGGTCCGTCCGATCAGCTCCCGCCAGCAGTCGAACCGCTCCTTCGCGGGCACCTCCTCGCCCCGGAACACGCCCGCCGTCCCTGCGTCCGCCGTCCCCGCGCCCACGCTCCCGCTCCCTCCTGCGCGTCCGTCGTCCGGCCCGTCCGCGAGGCCCCCGGCCCGAGGGCACCGGGCCTCGTGGCGGCTGGCCCGAGCGTAAGGGGGCGGTGACGGTGCGACGAGTGCGGGGTGGGCGGGGGAGGGCGGCCGGGAGGGGGCCGGCCGCCGGTTTTCCTTTTCCGATCATGAGCTGGTAACTTCTTCCTCGTCAGCAGGACGAGATCGCGAAAGCGGCCGGGTCCTGCCGGGACATGCGTCGGTGGTGCAGCGGTAGCACGCCCGCTTTCAGCGGGAGGGGTTCGTTCGATTCGGGCCCGGCGCTCCGATGAACAGGGGCGGAAGTCGTTTTCGACTTCCGCCCCTGTCTGCTGTGCGGGGCCTTCTCACGGCAGCGCGTCGTAGGTGTAGACCGAGGAGATGTCGAGCACGGACCCGGGCGTCGCGGAGGGGCCGAGCGGGGAGACGATCGGGTCGCCGACCCGCTCGCCCCGGTAGGTGGCCGCGGGGAAGGTCATGTCGGGCGCGTAGAGCCGGCCGTAGCGGTTCATCCAGCCCTCCCAGATCCGGTCGACGTTGCAGTGGTGCAGGAAGAACACCGGGTCGTTGGGGGAGGAGCCGGGCGCCATGTCGCCGCCGATCCAGACGTGGACCTGGTTGTGCATGTGGACCGGGCGGACGGGATCGCGCGGGATCCAGCCTTCGAGCAGGTTGCGGAAGCCCCGGGAGGAGGAGTCGAAGCCGGGGGTGTCGTAGCGGTCGGTCGGGTGGGCGGCGGGGGCCGCGGGCTGGTAGCCGAGCGTGCTCTTGACCTCGTCGCCGGTCGGCAGGGTGGACCAGTCGGTGGCGAAGGAGCGGCGCAGGCCGCGCGGCGGGTCGCTCTGGACGGGCATCCCGTCGAGGTCGCTCTCGATGCGGACGGTGAAGGCGGCCGGATCGTCCGGGCGGTGGGCGAACGCGCCGGTGGAGACCGGGTCGCCGTCGCCGCCGAGGTAGGCCGCGGTGAAGACGGTGGCGTCCTTGGGCGAGCCGAGGTCGCCGTCGGCGGACCAGTCCCAGTAGGGGAGGGCGAAGTGGGGCTTGCCCAGGATCTGCTGGATCCTGGTCTCCAGCAGGCCGAGCATCACGCGGTGCCACGGCAGGAAGACCGGTCCGCGGTGGGCGGCGTTGCGCTTGCGGGGGCTGCCGCCCGGCGGGATGGGGGTCATCATCGTCCAGCAGTGCCAGATCACGAACTGGTCGTAGGTGAACACCGGTGCGGGGGGCCCGGGGACGCCGAGCCGGTCGGTGGTGAAGGCGGTCCGCTCCTGCTTGAGCGCGAGGACGCCCGCGAGGTAGTCGTCGCGCGCGGTCGTGTCGGCGAGGATGTTCTTCCGGACGACGGGCATCTCAGCGGCCCTCCCGGAAACGGCCCGGGAAGTGGCGGATCAGCGCCTTCACGGTGTCCACCGCGGAGTAGAACTGGTAGGCGGGCAGGCCGTGGCAGGACAGCACGCCGTCGTCGTCCACGTCGAGCCCGGCGGGCAGCGGGTGGTCGTCCACGGTGATGTCGTAGGTGGTGACGATCCTGATCCGGTGGCCCTCGTACTCCGCGGTGCGGACGGAGGAGGAACGGCCGGGGTGGTGGTCGGTGCCCATGTGGCCGGGGGCGGGGGCGATGCCCGCGAGGTAGGTGCCGAAGGTGTGCGGGTCGGCTGCGGCGGCCAGGTCGGCCGGGGTGAGGCTCGGGTCCATGTCTGCGTCCCGGGGTCGCGGCGGCGCGCCGCCGGACTGCGGGCGCCGTCCGTCTCCCACCTTCCCGCCGCGGCCCGGCCCGTGCAGCTCGGCGGGCCGGCGGGCACGCAGCGCGACGGGGCGGCCGGTCAGGAGCGCCGGGGTGTACGGACGGTGACCCCGGCCCGGCCCGGCCGGCGGGGGCCCGGACGGCGGGTCAGCCGGGTGCGGGTGGGCCGGTGCGGGGCGGCCGGGTGCGGGGCGGCCGGGTGCGGGTCAGTTCGCGCGGGTGGCGGCGGCCAGGCGGGCGGCGGCCGGCGGGCACCTGAGCGCCGCACCCGGAACACCCGGGGCCGGCCGGTCGCGCACCGGCCGGCCCCGGCGGTTCCCGGACCGTCAGGCCGGCCAGTCCAGGCAGTACTCGTGCATCTGCCCGCCGAGGTGGTTGCGGGCGTGGGCGTGCATCCGGCGCAGGTACACCGGATCGGCGGCGAGCGCGGAGTAGCCCCGGCCGCGGCGCACCGGCAGGCCGGCGGTGTCGGCGAGGTACACGTCCAGGCCCGGGTACATCAGCTCGATGCAGGGCAGGTCGTCGACGTCCAGCGCGAACACCGGGTACTCGCCGTGCTCGTCGGCCGCCCCGGTGGCCAGCACCCGGCGCGAGTCCGAGCCGCCGGGCAGCAGGAAGCACTCGTCGAAGCGCTCCGACAGCGCCCCGAACGGCAGGCCCCAGCCCTCGCCGAACTCCGCGGCCGCGATCTCGCCGAGCGGGCGCGGCGTGAACACCAGGCCGTCCCCGCCGTTCCCGCTGCGCTCGTTGTTTCCGCTGCCCCCGCCGTTCCCACCGTCCTCGGCGAACCAGCCGAAGCGCCGCAGCAGCCCGGAGTCGAACGCCAGCCACCGCCGCAGGCTCGGCGGCAGCGGCCGCCCGCTCGGGAACACCGCCCCCGCCAGCACCCCGGGCGGCACCGGCCGCGGCTGCCCGTCCACCCACGGGCCGGCGAAGCGGTCGTAATCGAGGACGGGGCGCTGCGGATCGGCCAGGACGGCGGCGATGGCACGCTCGGTCAGGGCGACGCCGTGCTCGGCGGCGGAGGTCATCACGGTCTCCCGGAGTGCGGTGAGTGCTGCGGCGGGCGGGGACGAGGACAACGTACGCACCGCCTCCGACAGCCGGCGGGCCCTGCTGCGACCCGGCCCGCCGCCCTCAGCCGGCCGGCAGGGCGCAGACGAAGTCCTCCTCGACCGCCCGCAGGTGGGCCAGCAGGTCCGGGGCGACCCTCTCGTTGACCTGCGTGGTGACGGAGACGGTGACGCTGCGCCGCCCGTCCGCGGTGCCCGCGCCGAACTGCGTGTAGCCCGCGGTGTTGCCCGTGTGCCCGTACACCACGCCGCACCGGGTGGTGTACTCGAAGATCGCCAGCCCGGCGCGGTTGGCCCCCGGGCCGGCCGGCTCGGAGGCGCCCTCGACGAAGGCCCGCTGCCGGCGGCGGGTCGCCTCGCTGATCAGCGGGCCGCCCGCGTACCCGGCCGCGAACACGCTGAAGTCCCTCGGCGTGGACACCAATCCGCCCGACGCCCAGGCTCCCGAGGCGCCGAACAGGGTGCTGACGTCCTCCGGCGGCTCACCCGGCTGGACGGCGTAGCCGTGCAGGTACGGTGCGGGCAGCTCGTAGCCGGAGGGCAGGCTGGTCCGGGTGAGGCCCAGCGGCCGGTAGACCTCGGCGTCCAGCAGGTCCTCGTAGCGCTGCCCGGTCACGGCCTCGGCCATCAGGGCGACGGCGATGTTGTCGGAGTTGGAGTAGTGGTAGCGGGAGCCGGGCGCGAACTCCAGGTCCCGGTCGGCGACGAAGTCCAGCAGGTGCCGGGAGTCGAACACGTGGTGCGGGTCGGCGCGGATCAGGTCGACGAACGCCGGCGCGTCGCTGTAGTCCGGCAACCCGCTGGTGTGGTGCAGCAGCTGGCCCAGCGTCACCGCGCCCCAGGCGGCGGGCAGCGAGGGCAGCCGCTCGGCGATCGTGTCGTCCAGGGCGAGCAGCCCGCAGTCGACCAGGCGCAGTGCGACCGCGCCGCTGAACGCCTTCGCCGCGCTGGCCAGGCGCATGTGGTCGCCGGGCCGGGGCGGGCGGCCGGTGCCGACCTCGGCCACCCCCGCCCGGAACACCCGCACCCGCTCGCCGTCGCGCAGCACCGCGATGGCGCCGGGCGGGCCGTCCGGACGGTCCACCAGTTCCTGCAGCCGGGCCCGCAGCGCGAGGTCGTCGTCGTCGCGGGGCCCGGCCGCGGCGGGCCCGGCGGGTGCCAGCGCCAGCGCGGCGGTGACCAGGGCGGCGACCGCCCGCCCGGGACGGCGGCGCAGCGGCGAACGGCGGGCAGGTGACGGGCGGTGGGAGCACAGGGACACGGCGGGGCCTCCGGACGGCGACTCGGGTGACTCGGACGACTCGGCGACGGCAACGGCCCGCCGCTCTGGCCGCAAGGGATCACCCGCCGGCAGCCCGGGGAAACGGCCCCGGGCCCCCCGTGACCCGCCCAGCCGAGCCCCCGCCCGCCCGGGGCCGTCCGCCGGCCCGTCAGGCGGGCGGGGCGCCGAGGGCGAGGCCCGTCCGCTCGTCCCGTCAGCCCTCGGGCAGGTGGTCGGCGACGAGGACGGCGAAGTCGTCGGGGGTGACGATGCGGATGCCGAGCTCCTCGGCCCTGGCCCGCTTGGAGCCGGCCTTCTCGCCCGCGACCAGCAGGGTGGTGCGCTTGGAGACCGACGAGGACGCCTTGCCCCCGGCGCGCTCGATCAGCTCGTTCATCTCGTTGCGGGACAGCGCGGCGAGCACGCCGGTCATGCTGCCGGTGACGACGACGGCCTCGCCCGCGAGCGGCCCGGCCTGCGCCGCGCCCTCCTCCGCCGGGCCCTCCTGCGCCGCGCCCCCGCCGGCCGGGCCCGGCACGGCCGGAGCCTGCGGCGCGCTGACGGCGGTGCCCACGCCCCGGGCCGCGAGGCGGTCCAGCAGCGGTGCGAGCTCGGCGAGTTCGGCGACGACGACCCGGGCCTTCTCCGGGCCGATGCCGTCCACCAGCGCCAGCGTCTCGGCGTCCGCGGCGCGGATCGCGGCCATCGAACCGAAGTGGGCGGCGATCCGGCGGGACATGGTGCGCCCGGTGCCGCGCACGCCGAGCGCGCAGAACACCCGGTTGAGGGGCTGCGTGCGGGCGGTCTCGATCGCGGCGAGCAGGTTGTCGGTGCTGGTGTCACCCATCCGCTCCAGGCCGAGCAACTGCTCGCGGGTGAGCGAGAACAGGTCGGCGACGTCGGCGACCAGGCCGGACTCGACGAGCTGGACGGCGCGGGTGCCGCCCAGGCCCTCGATGTCGAGCTGGTCGCGGCCGGCCGCGTAGATCACCGAGGCGACGGCCTGGCAGTTGCGCCCCCGGGCGCAGCGCCAGCGCTGCTCGCCGGTGTCGATGGCGTCCCCGCAGCGCGGGCAGGCCTCGGGGAAGACGATCGGCCGCTCCTCGCCGGTGCGCTCCTCGACCAGCGGCGCCTCGACGCGCGGGATGACGTCGCCGGCGCGGTAGACGAACACCCGGTCGCCGAGCATCAGCCCGCGGCGGGTGATGTCGGCCGGGTTGTGGAGCGTGGCGTAGGTGACGGTCACGCCGTCGATGACGACCGGCTCCAGGACGGCGCGCGGGGCGATGATGCCGGTGCGCCCGACGTTCCACTCGACGTCGAGCAGACGGGTGACCTTGTGCTCGGCGGCGAGCTTGCGGGCCACGGCCCAGCGCGGCGCGCGGGAGCCGGACCCCGCCTCCTGCCGGTCCGCCGCGGCGTCGGCCTTGACCACGACGCCGTCGATGCCGAACGGCAGCTCGGCGCGGAGCGCGGCGATCTCGTCGATCCGCTGCCGGGCCTCCTCCAGCGTCGCGCAGCGCGCCGGGCGGGCGGCGGTGGTGGCGGCGGTGTTGGCCCCGAGGGCGGCCAGGCGCTCCAGCAGGGCGCTGTGGGTGAGGCCCTCGTCGAGGCCGACCGCGCCGTAGCCGAAGAAGGTCAGCTCGATGCGGTACGGGCGGTCCTTGGCGCGCAGGGTGCCGGCCGCGCCGTTGCGCGGGTTGGCGAAGGGGACGGCGCCGTGGGCGGTGCGCACCTCGTTGGCGTGCTCGAACTGCTCGCGGGTGAGCAGGACCTCCCCGCGCAGCTCGACGTCGACCGGCTCGGCGAGTGCGGCGGGCAGGCCCAGCACGGCGTCGGCGGCGTGGCTGATGTCCTCGCCCGCGAGGCCGTCGCCGCGGGTGATCAGCCGCTCCAGACGCCCGGCGCGGTAACGGGCGGCCACCGCCAGCCCGTCCAGCTTGGGCTCCACGCACCACGCGGCCACCGGACGGCCCAGGCGGCGCTCCAGCCCGGCCGCCCAGTCCGCCAGCTCCTCCGCCGAGAAGACGTTGTCCAGCGACAGCATCGGCACGCTGTGCGGCACGTCGCCCCCGACCGCGCCGCCGGCGACCTTCCCGGTGGGGGAGTCCGCCAGCACCTCGCCCGGGTGCGCCTCCTCGTAGGCCGCGACGGCGCGCAGCAGGGCGTCGTACTCGTCGTCGCCGAGCGGCGTGGCGCCGTCGGTGTAGTAGGCGGCGGCCGCCCGGACGGCGGTGGCAACGGCGTCGGCGTAGTCGCCGGGGGTGAGCAGAGCGGCGTCGTTCATGGACGGCATCATCGCCGCCGGCACTGACAACCGACGCTGGAACAGGTGTCCGACCGGCCCTGCGCGCCCCCGGCTCCCGCCCGGAGGGCCCGGCGGGGCGGCCGGTCCTCCGGGCGGGGTCGGATCAGGGGAGGTAGCGCTCCAGGGCGGCGGCGCCCTTGCGCTCGATCTCCTGCCGCGCCCATTCGAGCCGGCTGGGCGTGACGTCGCGGCCCGACGCCATCACGAGGTCCTCGGGGTCGAAGGGACGCTCCCCTCCGCTGTAGAGCTGCCGCTGCATCCCGGACGCCGACTCCGGCACGCCCTCGTTCATCGGTTCGCGCATGTCCATCACCTCATCGCTGGTGCCCGTACGCACGGTCCTTCGATGGTCGTTCCCGCGGCCGGACCGTGGCGGGTGGAGTACGACCAAGTTACTCCGTCCGGGTGAAACCGCCCCCCGGGCGGCCCGAGGACCGGGGCAGCCGGGTCGCCCGCGGACCGGGGATCCGGGCCGTCAGCGGTTGCGGGGGAGCAGGGCCGTCAGCGGGGCGCTCGGCGCGGCTCGTGCGCGACGGCGGGGCGCTCGGCGCGGCTTGTGCGCGACGGCGGGGCGCTCAGCGCGGCTTGTGCGCGACGGCGGCGAACATCGTCACCGACAGGTGGAAGGCGCCCTGCCCGGCGGCCTCCTCCAGACCGGCCAGGAGCCGGTCGCGCTGCGCCCCGGTGATCAGGCCCCGCCCGGCGGCCGCGTCGGCGAGCCCGAGGACGATCGGCCGGCTGACGGAGCGGGGGTCGTGCAGCAGGACGTCGGCGCCGAGCGCGTCGACGGTCAGGCCCGCCGCGGCCAGCCAGCCCGTCAGGCGGCGCCCGGCGTCCGGGGTGGCGGCGGTGGCCAGGGCGACGGCGGCCAGCGCGGGGCGGACCTCCGGGTCGGCCGGGTGCAGGACGAAGGTGGACCAGTCGGTGTCGAGCAGGGCCACCCGGCCGCCCGGGCGCAGCACCCGGGCGATCTCCGCGACGGCCCGCGCCGGGTCGTCCAGGTGCTGCAGGACGCGCTCGCACCGGACCGCGTCCACCCCGGCGTCGGGCAGCGGCAGCGCGAGCGCGTCGCCGTCCAGGAACCGGGCCGCACTGCCGGCCTCGGCTGCGCGCCGCTCGGCGACGGCGCGCAGCCCGGGGTGGGGTTCGAGTCCGGTCGCGGTGCCGTCCGGGGCGACCGCCGCCGCGAGCACCACGGTCTCCGAGCCGGTGCCGCAGCCGACGTCCAGCGCCCGGTCGCCGGGACGCGCGGCCAGCTGCGCGTGCGCCCACTCGCGCAGCCGCCGCACCCCGGCCGCGGCGGCCTGGACGTCCAGCGCGGCGACCAGGCGGCCGGTGAGCGCGGGATCGGCGTTGGCCGCGTGGAAGGCCGAGGTGGGGCCCGGGTCGTTCATGGCGCTCACTATAGGCAGCCGTACGGACACCGTCCGTGCCGCGCCCCGGCCGTCGTGCCGGGCACCCGCCTCCCGCCCGGGCCGGGCGGCGAGGAATCGCGGACTGTGGATCTTCCGGCCGTCCGAGAGTACGGCGAAGTGGGCGAGACCCAGGCCGGTGCCGACCGTGGCATCGGCCTCGGGCATCCGCCGGAGGTCGGCGCCCGGATCGGTCTCGACCACGAAGGAGGCGAAGTAACGCCCGGCAGCATCCTTGACCACGGTCACCGTGGACGGCGCCGATGGCGGCGACCGTGACCACTCCACCCGCACGTCACCGACCTTCGGTAGGCGCAGTTTCTTGCTGTCGGTGATCCTCCACCCGGCGTGGGCGGTGAAGCGGACCGCCTGCCGGCTGTCCTTGCGGGACTGCCGACGAAGCACGCTGACCAGCACTCGGGTACACGCGGAAGCGGTATCGAAGCTGCACGACGATCACCGTGGCGTCCGGTCCTGTCACCGCGCCGGGATCCGCCCCGGCGGCTGCTCAGACCGGGGCGAAGGTGCGGCGCAGGTGGGCCACCAGGCGGGCCGGGTCGGCGGCGGGCAGGCGGGCGGCGAGGTAGCCGTCGGGGCGGATGAGCAGGGCCTCGCCGTCGCCGGGCCGGTAGGCGGCGTGGAAGGCGGCGCCGGTGTCGCGGACGACGGGCAGGCGCAGGCCGTCGGCCACCGCCGGGGAGGCGGGGGATCCCTGGGCGAGGACGGCGTACACGTCGAGCAGGCCGTGGGCGGCGGCGTGGGCGGCGGCCGCGCAGGTGTGCAGGGTCTGCGCGTCGGTGGTGGGGCCCGCGGCGAGCAGCAGGGTGTGGCGGGTGCCGCGCAGCAGTTCGTGCAGGCGCTGCGGGTAGGCGGTCAGGGGGCGGGTGAGGCCGGCGCAGTCCGGGGCGCGGTCGCCGGGGGCGGGGCGGGTGCCCGGGGCGGGCTCGGTCAGCGGGCCGTCGCGGTAGCCGACCAGGAGCTGGGCCTCGCGCAGGACCGGGGTGGCGGGGTCCTCGGGGTCGCTGTCGAAGCCCGCGCGGGCGTGGCGCACGGTGCGGGAGACGACCTCCTCGCCGACGGGGTGGCGCTCGGCCTGGTAGCTGTCGAGGAGGGTGTCGGTGGCGGCGCCGCGGACGGTCAGGGCGAGCTTCCAGGCGAGGTTCCAGGCGTCCTGGATGCCGGTGTTCATGCCCTGGGCGCCGGTGGGCGGGTGGATGTGGGCGGCGTCGCCGGCCAGCAGCAGGCGCCCGGCGCGGTAGCGGTCGGCGAGGCGGTGGCTGATCCGGAACACCGAGGACCAGCGCAGCGCGGAGGCGGTGGCGGGCCGCGGGGAGAGGCGGTCCAGGACCTGCTGGATGTGCCGCAGTTCGGGGGCGCGGCCGCCCTCCAGCCCGTGCGCGACCCCGGCGGCGGGGGCGGTGGCGAGCTCGGGCGGGACGTTCATGGACACCCGGTAGCGGCCGCGCCCGGGCAGCGGGACGCACACCAGCGCGTCGGTGCCGCCGTCGGCGGTCCGGCGGGTCGAACGCACGACGTAGCCGGGCGGCAGGTCCCAGTCGAGCTCGACGTCGCCGAGCATGTACTGCTCGGGGAAGGCGTCGCCGCCGAAGCCGATCCCGGCGGCGTGGCGCACCGTGCTGTGGGCGCCGTCGCAGCCCACGACCCAGCGGGCGGTCAGCTCGCGCGGCCCCGCGGGCGTGGCCAGGGTGACGCGCACGACCTCGTCGTCCTGCTCCAGGCCGAGCACCTCGGTGCCCCGCTCGACGGTGCCGCCGCACCCGGCCAGGTGCTCGGCGAGCAGCCGCTCGGTGGTGTCCTGGGGCAGCGCGGCGAAGCGGTACGGCACCTCGGCGGGCAGGTCGAGGTCGAGGCGCGGGCCGGGTTCGCCGTCGACGAAGGCGAGCTGGCCCAGCAGCGGCACCGCCTCGTCCAGGACCCGGCCCACCAGCCCCATCGCGTCCCAGAGCTCCAGGGTGCGGGGCTGGATCCCCACCGCCTTGGCGTAGGGCTGCGGGGCGTCCAGCCGGTCGACGACCCGGCAGCGCACGCCGCGCCGGCACAGCTCCGCGGCCGCGGTCAGGCCGACCGGGCCGGCGCCCACGACCAGTACGTCGGTGTCGTCCATGCCCGCTCCTCGGCTGCCCGGCACCGGCGGTGCCGCCGTCCTCCCAGGCTGCCCTCCGCCCCGGCGTCCCGCCCGGCGGAGGCCGTGGGACGTCCCGGCGGCCGCGGCGTGCGGGTCCGGCGTGCGGGTTCGGGGCCCGGGACCGGCGTGCGGGCCGGGCCCGGGGCCGACGGGCAGGCCCCCCGTACGGGTGCTGATGGTTTGCGAACGGTTGACGCCGGGCACGTCCGCTCCACAGATCCGCAGCCTCTACGACACCTACCGTTCGCCCAACGTTCTCGTACGGTCCCTACATTCGGGCCACTGCCGGTGATCGGCCGTCGGCGGTGCGTATCCGCCCGGCCCCGTCCGGCGCGCGTCCGCACCTGAGGAAAGGCCGCCCGATGGCCCCCCGCCTGTCCGTCGTCGTCCCGATCTACAACGTCGAGCGCTACCTCGGGGAGTGCCTCGACTCGATCGCGGCCCAGACCTTCGCGGACTTCGAATGCGTCCTGGTCGACGACGGCTCCACCGACGGCGGCCCCGCCATCGCCGAGGAGTACGCCGGCCGCGACCCGCGCTTCCGCCTGGTCCGCCAGGAGAACCAGGGCCTCGGCGCCGCCCGCAACACCGGCTGGCGCCACCTGACCCCCGGCACCGAGTACCTGGCCTTCGTCGACAGCGACGACACCCTGCCGCCGCACGCCTACCAGCTGATGATCAGCATGCTGGACGAGACCGGATCCGACTTCGTCACCGGCAACGCGCTGCGCCTGCGCACCAGCGGCCTCACCCCCTCGCACGGCCACCGCCGCGCCTTCCGCGAGACCCGGCTGCGCACCCACGTCAGCGAGGTGCCCGCCCTGGTCACCGACCGCACCGCCTGGAACAAGGTCTACCGGCGCTCCTTCTTCGACGCCGCGGGCATCCTCTACCCCGAAGGCATCCTGTACGAGGACGCCCCGGTCAGCGTGCCCCACCACTTCCTCGCCGAGCGGGTCGACGTGCTCGCCGAGCCGATCTACCACTGGCGGGTGCGCGAGGACGGCGACCTGTCCATCACCCAGAAGAAGACCGACCCGCGCGGCGTGGTCGACCGGGTCCGCTCGATGGAACTGGTCCGGGAATGGCTGCTCGCCCGCCCCGAGCCGGAGTTCGCCGAGCACCTGCGCGCCTACGACCACAACTGCCTGGTCGAGGAGATCCCGATGTTCTTCTGGTCCGTCCCGGACGGCGACCGCGCCTACCGGGAGGCCTACCAGCAGCACGTCAGCCGACTGCTGCGGGCCATCGGCCCCGAGCGGCTGGCCGCCCTGGGCAGCCGGCTGCGGCTCAAGTACCGCCTGACGCTGGCCGACCGGATGCACCGCTTCGTCGCCGTCCAGCGCCTGCACCGCCTCGCCCGCCGCACCCGCCAGGTCGCCACCCGGAGCTGACACCGGGCCGCCACCCGGGGCCGGCGCCAGGCCGGAACGGCTACCGCCCGTCCTGCTCCACACCTGGAACATCCCCGGCCCGCCCCACAACACCGTCGACCACGTCCGCGAACGCAGCCGCGTCCTCGACGCCCACTGCGCCGCGATCGGCCGCGACCCGCGCACGATCACCCGCTCCGTGCACCGTCTCCTGCGACGACCCGGCCCGGGACCGGGCCGTCCTCGCCGAACTGATCGCCGCGGGCTTCACCCACCTCGTCCTCGGCCTGCGCAGCCCCTGCCCGCCGGGCGTGGCGCGGTGGCTGCTCGACGAGATCGTCGGCCCGCTGCGCCACGGCTGACCCGGGGGAGCCCCGGCCGCCGTCCGGTCGTGCGGTGCCCGGTCGTGCGCCGTCCGGTCAGGCGGTGCCCGGTCGTGCGGTGCGCGGTCGTGCGCCGTCCGGTCAGGCGGTGCGCGGTCGTGCGGTGCGCGGTCGTGCGCCGTCCGGTCAGGCGCTGCCCGGTCGTGCGGTGCGCGGCCCGGCGGCGTCGAGCGCGGCGAGCAGCCGGGCGCGTACGTCGGCGGCGGCCTCGCGGGTGACCGGGTCCTCGCTCTCCAGCTGCGGGGCGATCAGCTCCACGGCCGCGGCCAGGAGCGGGAGGGGCACCTCGGCGGTGCGCAGGTGGAGGAGCTGCGACGCCGCGCGCTCGCCGGGCGTGGGCGGGGTGGGGGCGCCGGGGATGAGGGCGGTGATGCCTCGGGGGAGCTGACTGTCGGTCACCCGTCCATTCTCCCGCCTGCGCACCGGCGGAGATCACCGGGCGCAGCCGTGCGCGGGGCAAAGGACGTGCTGCCGGGCGGTCGGGGGCGGGAGGATGACCGCCATGAGTGCGATCATCAGCTTGGATCTGGCCGGCTTCGTCCCACGCGAGGACGGGAGCGGCACCGGGGGCGGAGACCGGGTGTGGGACGACCCGCAGGGGGTGGTCCTGTCCGTCCACGACTTCGCGCTCGTGCCGGACCTGGTGGCCCCGCTCGACGCGGGCGAGCGGCTGCTGCGCGGACTGGCCCGCCACACCGCGCGGAGCGGGGCCGCGCTGATCGAGGCGCAGGTGCGCGACCTGGGCGGGGTGCCGGGCCTGTGGCAGCTCGTCAAGGTGCCCAGGGCGACCGGCCGCGGGCAGGTCTTCATCGGGGCGTGGACGGTGCCGCGCGACCGGTGCAGCGTGGTGCTGAAGGTGCAGGCCGCCGAAGGCCCGGTCAGCGGCATGCGCGAGGCGGTGGTCGCCGACCGGGTCGGCTTCGACGCCTACGTCCGCCCCCACCCCTACGACCCCGACCTGCGCGGTCCGCTGCCGTACCACGTGGCCGACCTCCCGGAGTGGGACGCCCACTTCCCCACCCACCCGCTGACCCTGGTCCGGCAGACGCTGGCCCGGGTCGGCGCGAGCGCGGTGCTCGACGACCGCTTCCGGGCCCTGCCCCCGTTCTCCGGCCCCGCACCCGACGGCGGCCCCGCATCCGATGGCGGTGCATCCGGCGACGGCCCCGTCCCGGCCGCTCCCGCCCCGGCGGAGGCGCCGCGCCGCCGGTGGTGGCGAGGACGCTGACGGGGCCGCCCGGCCCGCGCACGGGAAGTCGGACCGGCCGACTTCCCGTGCAGCGACACCGCTCCGCGCCGCCGACTCGCAGGATCGGTGCACTGCACCACGGGGTGCCCTGCCGATCGGCAGGGCACAACACCCGCGGAGAGCAGGACTTTTATGCCGATCGGCACATGTGCGCGAGGGGGTGCGGCGGCCACGCTTGGGGACATCGAGACGGCGGCCGCCCGGGCCGTCGGAGGGAGGGAAGCCCACCGTGTTCCGCATTCGTACCCGCATCCGCAGCCGCGCCTCTGCCCGCGCCTGTGCCCGCGCCTGTGCCCGCGCCCGTGCCGGTGCCCGTGCCGGTGCCCGTGCCGCGCGGGGCGTCGCCGCGGCCGGGCTGGCGCTCGTGGCGCTCACGGGCGTCGCCCCGGCCTCCGCCACCGGCGCCGCGTCCGCCACCGCTCCGTCCGCCCGGCAGGAGGGCCGGTCCGGGCGCCCGGCGAGCGTCAGCGGCACGGCCCGGATCTCGTACGCCCTCTCCCCGGACGACGAGATCCGGTTCACCGTCGACGCCCTGGCGGCCCCGTACACCCACCGCTTCCCGGGCACCGGTGCGGCCGGAGGCCTGCCCACCGACGCCCGGGGCACCGTCCGCTACTCCCACCGCAAGGCCGACACCGGGAAGGTCTACAGCGCCGAGGCCCAGGTGGACTGCCTGAGCACCGGCGGCCCGGTCGCCACGCTGACCGCCGTCGTCACCAGGTCGGACGTCGGCAACACCGGCGAGCGAATAGGCCTGAGCATCTACCAGGGCAGCGGCCACGGTGACGCCCGCCTCGGGTTCTCCTGGGGCGTGGCCAACATGGACGTGGGTGCGGACGGCAAGCCCTACCAGCCGGTGGTCGGCACCTGCATGGCCCCGGCCCCGTTCGCCCCGGTCCTGCGCGGCGGCTTCGCCGTCCACCACACCGAACTGGAGGCCCCCAGGACGGTCGGCCGCTAACCGGGCCCGCGCGGCGGCGATCCCGCCCCACTTCCGGCCTCGGTCCCGCCTCACTTCCCGACCACGAGGCGGCCGATCGTGCGGCCGAGGAGGCGGGGTGCCAGGCGCCGGGCCGTCCACATCGCCCGGGTGCCGTGCCCGGGGAAGGCCCACAGGTGTCCGCGGGCCAGGGCGCGGTCCATCGAGTCCAGGACCACCTCCGGGTCCAACCCCCGGACGTTGCCCACCAGTTCGGGGGAGTCAGCGCGCATCCGGTCCAGCATCGGGGTCTCCACCGCGGGCGGGCAGATGCACACCACCCGGATCCCGTCCCCGCGGTGCTCGGCCGCGACGGTCTCGGCGAGGAAGTGGACCGCGGCCTTCGCCGCGCCGTACGCCCCGCCCATCGGCACCGGCACCCAGCCGGCGATGGAGCCGAACAGCACCACCTGCCCGCCCCGCGCGGCCATGGCCGGCACCACCGCCCGGACCACGTGGAGCGTGCCGCCGTACACGACGTGCATCACGCGCAGGGTGTCCGCCGGGTCCTGGTCCAGCAGCCGCCCCGTGGTCGGCGACATCGCCCGCGCAGTGCACCAGTCGGCGGGGCGGGCCCAGCGCGCGGCCGATGTCGCCGACCACGGCGGCGACGGCCGACCGGTCGGTGACGTCGCGGACGAACGGGCGCACCCCGGCGGCCTCCGCGGTCAGGGCGTCGAGCCCGGCCGCGTCCACGTCCACCGCGGCCACCGTCCACCCCGCCCGGGCCAGCCGCAGCGCCGCGGCCCGTCCGATCCCGCCGGCGGCACCGGTGACCAGGGCCACCGCACCCGGTGAAGACGACATCCGCAGGCTCCTCGGACTCCTCGGACTCCTCGGACGGCTCGACTGTCCGCGCACCAGGGCCCGTCCCCGGTGCGTCCCGGCACCGGAGGTCATGCCTTCCCACCCCGCCCGGATCCCACCCCGCCCGGATCCCACCCCGCCCGGATCCCACCCGCCGAGGCCCGCCCGCCGCCGCCGTCAGGTGCGGCCCGGGCGCAGGCGGGGCCGCCGTGCGACGGTGAATACAGGACCGCGGCTCCCGGGCACGCGTGGCGCACCGCGTGACGGGTCCCGGCAGGCCACGGGTCGGCGCGGCCGCCGGAGGATGCACCATGCACGCGAGGGACAGGACACCGGGAGAGTCGGAGGGCGAGCACAGGGGTGAGCACGGCGACGCCCGCCCCGACCCCCGCCCCGACGCGCTCCCCGACACCCACGGGGAGGCACGCGGGGAAGATCCCCAGCCCCCGCCGCCGGGGGTGCCCGAGCGGATGACCTCCCGGCAGGCCCGTCAGGCCCGGCGGGCGGCCGAGTGGGGCAAGGCGAAGTACCTCGGCTCCTGGGCCGAGAACCTGTGGGGGCGGCTGGACGCGGTGGACTTCCTCAGCCAGGCCATGGTGCTGGCCGCCACGCTGCTGCTGTGCGCCGTCCCGTTCATGCTGGTGGTGTCAGCCCTGGCCGGGCGCTCGGCGGTGGCCGGGCTGACGTCGCGGCTGGGCCTGAGCCCGGAGGCCTCCGCCGACGTCGGCCACCTGTTCGCCTCCTCGTCGACCACGTCCTCGGCGGTCACAGGCCTGTCGTGGGTCTTCTTCATCGGGGGCGGCCTCGCCGCCGCCGTCTCGATCCAGCAGCTGTACCAGCGGGTCTTCCAGCTGCCCAAGCACGCCTGGGACAGGCTGCGCGCGCTGGTCTGGCTGGCCGTGGTGGTGGGCTGGCTCGCTCTGGCCGCCCTGGTGGGCCACACGTTCCACGCGAGTCAGCCGGTGCTGTGGTGGATCATCAGCGTCGCCGTCTGCGTCCTGTTCTGGTGGTTCACGATGTGGTTCCTGCTGGGCGGGCGTGTCGCCTGGCGCCGGCTGCTGCCGTGCGCGGTCGCCACCGGCGGGTTCTGGATCGGCATGCTGCTCGTCTTCCACTTCACCTTCTCGGGCATGGTCATCGGCAACGAGCAGGAGTACGGGCCGATCGGGGTGGTGTTCACCCTGATGTCGTTCTTCATCGCGATCGGCGTGGTGATCATCCTGGGCGCGTCCACGGGCATGATGTGGCACGACCGGGGCATGTCCTTCCGGGCGGCGGTCCGCCGAACACGCCGGACGCCGTAGCCCCCGCCCGGCTCCGCCCCCCGCCCGGGCCCGCCCCCCGCCCGGGCCCGCCCCCGGTCCCCGCCCGCTACCCGGCCCGCCCGCCGCCCGCCCCGGCGGTGACCAGGCCGGACTCGTAGGCCGCGATGACCGCCTGGGCGCGGTCCCGGACGTCGAGCTTGCCGAAGATACTGGTGATGTAGTTCTTCACCGTCGACAGGCTGATGTCCAGGGCACGGGAGATCTCGGCGTTGTCGAGGCCGGTGGCCATCAGGCGCCACACCTCGACCTCCCGGGGCGTGAGCCCGCCGGTGTCGGCGACGGGCGGCGGGGCGCCGAGGGGGGCCCGGACGTAGGTGGAGATCAGCCGGGTGAGCAGGCGCGGGGCGACCACCGCCTCGCCGGTGTGGACGGTGCGGATCGCCGCGCCCAGCTCCTCCGGCGAGACGTCCTTGGGCAGGAACCCGTGGGCGCCGGCGCGCAGCGCCGCCACCACGTACTCGTCCATGTCGAAGGTGCTGAGGGCGAGGACCCGGCAGGAGGGCAGGGCGCGGGCCAGTTCGCGGGTCGCGTCGACCCCGTCCAGGACGGGCATCCGGATGTCCATCACCACGACGTCGGGGCGCAGCAGGCGGGCGGCGGCGACGGCCTGCTCCCCGTTCTCGGCCTCGCCCACCACCTCGAAGGACGGGTCGGGGGAGAGGATCAGCGACAGGCCGCGCCGCACCAGCGGCTGGTCGTCCGCGATGAGGACCCTGATGCCCGGTGCCGCCGCGCTCACCGGGCCGCCGCCGTGCCGTGCTGGACGGCCGCGTCGGCCGTCTCCTCCGGGGCCAGCGGCAGCTCGGCCACCACGGCGAAGCCGCCCTCCGACCGCGGGCCGGCCTCCAGGGTGCCGCCGTGCAGGGCGACGCGCTCGCGCATGCCGATCAGGCCGTACCCGCCCCGGCTCCCGCCCGTCGCCGTGTCCCGGCCGGGTGCCGCGGTGTCTCCGTCGAGGCCGTTCGTTCCGCCGCCCCTCCCGCCGTCGTCGCGCACCTCGACGGTGACCCGGTCCGCGCCGTACGTCAGGAGCACGCTCGCGCGGGCGGGCCCCGCGTACTTGCGGGCGTTGGTGAGGCCCTCCTGGACGATCCGGAACACCGTCAGGCCGACGGTCGGCGGCAGCGGGCGCCGGGGCCCGTGGACGTCGATGTCGGTCGGCAGCCCGGCCAGGCGGGACTCGGCGACCAGCCGGTCCAGGTCCTCCGCCCCGGGCTGGGGCGAGGGCAGGCCGGCGTCCGGCTCGTCGCCGGCCCGCAGCACGTCCAGGAGCTGGCGCATCTCGCGCAGGGCCAGCCGCCCCGAGGACTCCAGGGTGACCAGGGCCTCCCGGACCACCTCCGGGTTGGCGAGGTTGGCCCGGGCGCCGCCGGCCATCAGCTGCATGGTGGTGATGTGGTGCGCCACGATGTCGTGCAACTCCCGCGCGATGCGGCGGCGTTCGTCGGCCACCGCACGGTCGGCCAGCAGCTCGCGGTTGGCCTCCACCTCCCGCTGCCAGCGCGCGATCGCGACGCCGGCGCCGGCCGCCAGCAGGGCGGCGGCCGGCGCGCTGACGGCGGCCTGCCAGGTCGGCATGCGCAGGTTGCTCTGGCCCAGCACGGTCAGCACCGACGCCACCGCCACGGCCACCGCCGTCCGCGCGACGGGGACGGCCCTGGCCACCGTGTACAGGGCGACCGCCAGGACGGCGCCGAAGTGGGGGCTCGGCGGTGGTGCGGACAGGTCGGCCGCGGTTCCCAGCACCAGGACACCGGCCAGCGCCGCGACCGGACGCCTGCGTCGGGCGAGCAGCGGCAGGGCCGTCAGGGCGACCAGGAGGAAGCCCGGCAGGCTCACCTCCCGGTCGACGCTCTCCCCGTTGAACACCAGGTAGCCGAGCAGGTCGATCGTGCAGGCGGCGGCCGCCACCAGCGCGTCGGTGTTGCTCCACGGAGCGCCGTCGGCGTCCGACGAGGGGTCCGCCGCGCCGGGCCCCCGGCCGGGGTCCACCCCGTGCCCCGCGTCCGCCGCGGGGCGCTGAAGCCCGCCCATGTCCGTTCCCCTCCGTGTCGTTCCCTGCCGTACCCGCGCCGCCGCCGGCGACCGACCGTCCGCCGACCCGGACGACCGCCCGCCACCGGACGACCGCCCCGGACCGGCGCTGATCAGCTGCGATGACGCCATTCTGGCATCGGTCCACCCTGCTCCCGCATGGTCCCCACGGTCGATCGCCGGCCCCGGACCAGGACCACGGTCCCGGGTCCGGCCCCGGTCGGGGACCCGGGGCCCCGGTGCGGATCGTCCCGCGCGAGGACGTCCGGGGCACGCTCCGGGTGATGGTCTGGAACCCGTCCGGGAACCCCCGGAGCCGCCCCGGGACCCCCGGGAGCCGAGACCGACCTGCGGACGCTCGCGTCCACCGCCGGAGGATTTTCGTGATCCGCGCACTGACCGGATACGCCACCAGGAACCCGTGGAAGGTGATCACCCTCTGGGTGGTGCTGGGGATATCCCTGACCCTGTTGAGCCCGATGCTGCTCTCCCGCGTCACCCAGTCCCAGACCGGGGACTTCCTGCCCCGCAGCTACGACTCGGCCGCCGCGCTGCGGATCGCCGAGGAGAACTTCGGGGCGAGGCCCGACGCCACCACGGTCACGGTGCTGGTGGCCAGGACGGACGGCAAGCCCCTCGCCGCCGCCGACCAGCAGCGGATCGAGGCCGAGGCGGCGAAGCTCGCCCAGCGCCGGGTCGTCATGCCCCGGAAGAAGGACGACCCGGCCTTCCTCGTCCCCGACCGCTCGCAGACCCCCCGGATCGCCCCCGCGATGGTGGCCCCCGACCGCGGCTTCGAACTCCTCTCCGTCGAACTGACCGGGAACGCCGCCGACGAGGGCGTCCAGGGCGTCTACCGGACCTTCCGGGACACCGCCCGGGCGCAGTTCGCCGAGGCCGGGATGCGCACCGGGTTCACCGGGGGACTGGCCGACTCCGTCGACACCGCCGACGCCAACCGCACCGCCGCGACGGTCGGCAGCGCACTCGTCGTCGGGCTGATCGTCCTGCTCAACGTGCTGGTGTTCCGCAGCGTCCTCGCGGCCCTGCTGCCGCTGCTCGCGGTCGCCTTCATCGGCGGAGTGGCCGGGGGTGCCGTGGCCGGCGCCGCGATGCTGACCGGCCTCAAGCTCGACGCCGGCACCCCCGGACTGGTCGGCGTGGTGCTGCTCGGCATCGGCGTCGACTACCTGCTGTTCCTGCTCTTCCGCTTCCGCGAGCAGCTGCGCGCCCGGCCCGAACAGCCCGCCCGCGAGGCGGCCGCCCAGGTCTGCGCCCGGGTGGGCACCGCGATCACCTCGGCCGCGCTGACCATCGTCGCCGCCTTCGCCACCCTCGGCGTGGCGAGCTTCGGCCAGTTCCGCTCGCTCGGCCCGGCCATCGCCGTCGCCGTCCTGGTCATGCTGCTGGGCAGCCTCACCCTGATGCCCGCCCTGCTCGCCGCCTGCGGCCGCGGGATGTTCTGGCCCTCCCGCAGCCTGCGCCGGCAGCCGCGCGAGGGATTGGCCGCCCGCTTCGGCGCGTTGGTGGCCCGGCGCCCGCTGCCGATGCTGCTCGCCGCCGTCGCCCTGCTCGGCGCCCTGACCGCCGGGACGGCCGGGATCCGGATGGACTACGGCGTGGGCGGCGCAGGGGAGAAGACCCCGGCCGCCGTCACCGCCGCCGAGATCTCCCGCACCCTGCCGGCCGGCGTCTCCGACCCGACGAGCGTCTACGTCCTCGCCACCGACGGCACCGCCCTCACCACCGGACGGCTCGACGACCTCGCCCGGGCGGTGGCCCGGGTCGACGGCGTCGGCACGGTGGGCGCCACCGTCCTCAACGCGGACCACCGCGCCGCCCGGATCGACCTCTACCTGAAGGCCGATCCGCAGAGCCAGCGCGCCCGCGACCTGGCCTCCGGCCCGGTGCGCGCCGCCGTCGCCGCCCACACGCCCGCCGGGACCACCGCCCACGTCGGCGGCACGGCGGCGATCTTCGCCGACGTCGCCACCGCCGTCGACCACGACCTGGCGGTCGTCTTCCCGGTCGCGGCCGCCCTGATCGCCCTGATCCTGCTGCTGCTCCTGCGCAGCCTGCTCGCCCCGCTGGTCCTGATGCTCTCCGTCGGGCTCGGCTTCGCCGCCACCCTCGGCGCCGCCACCCTGCTGTTCCAGCACGGACTGGGCGAACCGGGTGTCAGCTTCACCCTCCCGCTGGTGCTGTTCCTGTTCGTCGTGGCCCTGGGCACCGACTACAACATCCTCATCGCCGACCGGATCCGCGAGGAGATGCGCACCCCCGGCCCGGCCCGCGCGGCCGTCGCCCGCGCCGTGCGGCACACCGCGCCCGCCGTCGCCACCGCCGGTCTGGTCCTGGCCGGCTCCTTCGCCAGCCTGGCCACCACCCCGGGCAGCGAACAGGTCGCCTTCGCGATGACGCTCGGCATCCTGCTCTCCGCCGTCGTCCTGTCCCTGGTCCTGGTGCCCGCCGTCGCCGCCCTGCTCGGCCGCGCCCTGTGGTGGCCCGTCCGCACCGCCCGCCACGACCGCACGGCCGCCGGGGCCCCGGAGCCGGCCCGGATCCCGGTGCCCTGACAGCGGGTGCCCCCGAACCGGCGGGGCACGGCACCGACGAGGGGGCGGGCCCTGCCCGCCCCCTCGCCCCCATTCACCCCCCCGCCCCGGACGGCCCGGCCGCCCGTCAGTCCAGCCAGCGCCCGTCGCGTATCAGCTCACGGCCGGCCAGCTCGTCCGCCTCGCGCCAGGCCTGGACCACGCGCGGGGTGACCAGGAACCAGCGGTACGCCGTAGCGAGCCCGCGCGGGTCGAAACCGGTGCGCGCCGCGAACCGGTCGCCCCGCTCCCGGGGCAGGGCGTCCATCGCCAGCACCTCCACCGTGCCCTCGACCACCGTCACGTCACGGGTGTGCCCCAGGGTCAGCCGGGCGGTGCCGCCCGCGGCCAGGTTGCGGCCGGTCGGGCCGTCCGCCACCGTCGCCAGCAGCAGCGCCCCGCCGTCCCAGTCGAAGGACAGCGGCACCAGGTACGGGGCGCCGTCGGGCGAGGCGCTGGCGAGCCAGAGGTCGACGTCCTCGGCGAGCCGGCGTTCGGTGTCACGGCGGCGCTCGGCGCGGGAGCGCGGACCGCGCGCCGGTTCCTGCAGCAGGCCGATCGGGTTGCCGTCCGGGTCGACGAGGGTGGCCACCAGCCGTCCGCCGCCCACGTCGTGCACGGGCTCCTTCACGGTGGCGCCCGCGGCGGTCACCGCGGCCACGGCGGCCCCGATGTCCGGCACGTGCCAGTGGGCCAGCGGCGCGGTCAGACCCTGCGGCCCGCCGGCCGGCAGCAGCCCGATGTGCTGGCCGCCGGCCTCGAAGCCGACGTAGTACGGCTCGTCGGTGCGCGGCGGGGTTCCGAGCAGGGCCGCGTACACGGCCCTGGCCGCCGCCAGGTCGGACACCGGGTGCAGGACGGTCCTGATCCCGAGGGTGGCGGAGCCGGTCACGGGTCACTCCTCTCGTCGCGGTCGACCGGGCCCTGGTGGCCGGTCGCCGTGGTCACAGCCTCGCCCGGCCGGGGTGCGCGCCGCCTCCGTGCCGACCACGGAACCCGGTACGGAACTCCGTTGGCCGGCACCGATAATGAGCCGGTGTCGACTCCACTGATCTCGCCCCGGGAAGCCGACGTGCTCGCGCTGCTCGGCGACCACCTCAGCAACGCGGAGATCGCCGCGCAGCTGTTCATCTCGGTCCGTACGGTCGAGTCCCATGTCTCCTCGCTGCTGCGCAAGTTGGAGCTGCCGGACCGCCGGGCGCTGGCCCGGAGCACGACCGCGCCCGCCGTCGCCCACCAGCCGAGCCCGGCCCCCGCCCAACCGGCCCCCGCCCAACCGGCCCCCGCCCAACCGGCCCCCGCCCAACCGGCCCCCGTCCTCCCGGCGCCGCTGACCGCGTTCGTCGGCCGGGCGCGCGAGCGCGCGGAGCTGGCCGAGGCGCTGCGGGCCCACCGGCAGGTGACCGCGGTCGGCCCGGGCGGGGTCGGCAAGACGCGGCTCGCGCTGGCCGTGGCGGGCGAACTGGCCGCCGGCTTCGCCGACGGCGTGCGGTTCGTCGACCTCGTCCCCGTCACCGACCCGCAGCGGGTGGGTGCGGCGGTGGCGGCGGCCGTGGGCGCGGGCGAGCAGCCCGGCCGGGGCGTCGACGACGCGGTGGTGGCCGCGCTGGCGGACCGCGAGGCGCTGCTGGTGCTGGACAACTGCGAGCACGTGCGCGACGGCGTGGCCCCGTTCATGGAACGGCTGCTCACCGCCTGCCCGCGGGTGCGGGTGCTCGCGACCAGCCGGGCCCGGCTGATGGTGCCCTTCGAACGGGTCCTCGCGGTCCCGCCGCTGTCGCGGGTCGGCGGCGGCGACTCGGACGCGGTCGCCCTGTTCACGGCGCGGGCGGTTGCCGTCGGCCGGGCCCCGGACCGGGAGCGGCTCGGCGAGGTCGCGGCGCTGTGCGAACGGCTCGACGGCATGGCGCTGGCGATCGAGCTGGCGGCGGCGCGCTGGCCCACGCTCGGCCTCGACGGCCTCACGGCCGGCCTCGACGACCAGCTGCGGATCCTGGCCGGCGGCCCCCGCGCCGACGGCCGGCACCGGTCGGTGCGCGCGGTGCTCGACTGGAGCCACGACCTGCTCGAACCCCGGGACCGGGCGCTGCTGCGGCGGGTGTCGGCCTTCGTCGTGCCGTTCACCGCGCACGCGGCGGCCGAGGTGGCCGGGTTCGCGCCGTTGGATCCGGCCGAGGTCGCCGACGGGCTGGGCCGGCTCGCCGAGCAGAGTCTGCTGGCCGTGACGCACGACGCGGCGGGCACCCGTTACCAGGCGCTGGAGACCATCCGGCAGTACGGGGCGGAACGCCTCGACGGGGCCGGGGAGTCGGCCGAGGTCCGCTCCCGCCACCTGGCGTGGTGCCTGGCCGGCGCGACCGCCCTGACGGGACGCCACCACCCGGACCACCCGGACCACCCGGACCAGCCGGACCATCGGGACCACCCCGGTCACCTCGCTCACCCCGGCCATCCCGATCGCCCGGCCGGCCCGGCCCGGCGCGCCCGGTTCGACACCCTGGCCGAAGACCTCCGGGCCGCCCTCGCCTGGGCCGCCGACCGGCCGGAGCAGCGGGTACCGGCCCGCCGGCTCGCCCTCGCCCTGGCCGCACTCGCCTTCGACGCCAACCTGCTCGGCGAATCACAGCAGCGCTTCGAACAGGCCGCCGCACTCGCCGGCCCGACCGAGGACACCTCCGACGTCACCACCGGCACCATCACCGCCACCGGAGATGCCACCTGCGACGCCCCCGCCCCCGCCGCCGCGCTGCGCGAGGCCGCGGGGGTGGCCGGCTGCCGCAGACGCGGCGAGGACATGTTCCGCCTGCACCGCGCCGCCGCCGAGGCCGCCCTGCAGGCCGGCGACACCACCGGCGCCGCCCGCGACCTGGCCGCCGCCGCCACCGTGGCGTACCGCTTCTCCAGCACCTTCGCCCGGATCCCCGGGACGCCGGAGGTGAACTCCCTGCTCGCAAAGGCGAGGGAGCTGGCCGGCCCGGCGGACCCGGCCGCGCGGGCGGCCGTCGCCCTCGCCGAGGCCGCGGTCGTCGCGGACGCCTACGGCGCCGTCCAGGGCGACGCCGACAACACTCCGCACGAGACGGTCGGGTACGCCGAACGCGCCGTCGAACTCGCCCGCCTCACCGGGGACCCGGTCGCCGAGTCCGCCGCCCTCGACGCGCTCTCCGGCGCCCGCAGCTGGGCCGGCGAACCGTTCGGCGCCGCAGCCGCCGCGAGCCGCCGGATCGACGTCCTGGCAGGCGCGCCCTGCACCCCGGCCGGGACGCACGAGCTGGTGGACGCCCTCGCCATGGCCGCCGGAAACGCCCTCGGCGTGGGGCAGTTGGCGCAGGCCCGCCGGTGGAGCGGACAGCTCGCCGAGCACCCGCTGCTGGCGGAGGCGGGCCACCACGCCACGTCCTGGCTCCTGGTCACCGAGGCGTTCGCCGGCCGCGCCGACGCGGTGCTCCCGGGCGGCGCCACGTTCCTCGACGCGTGGGAACGGGGCGGCCGGCCACGGTCGTTCGTGCTCGGCCCGGCCGCCGCGGCGGTCGCGATGGTCCACGGGCTGCGCGGCGACCACGACGCCCGGGCGGCCTGGCTCGCCGTCGCGGACCGGGCCGGCCCCGTCCTGGACCACCGCCACGGCCACGGCGCGGTGTTCGACGCCGTCGTCCTGCTCCACCACGGCGACGCGCAGGCGGCCCTGGACCGCCTGGCACCGGAACCGGAGCAGGTGTGGAAGTGGGTCTGCTGGGTCTGGCTGCACTGGTACGTGGCCCTGCGGGCGGAGGCCTCGGTGCTCGCCGGCCACCCGGACGCCCGCGAGCGGATCGCCGCGGCCCGCGCCGTGGTCGACGGCAACCCGGTCGCCTCCGCCCAACTCGACCGGGCACAAGCCCTGCTGGACGGCGACCCGGCTCGACTGCCCGCCGTCGCGGCGGCCTTCGACGCGGCCGGCTGCCCCTACCAGGCGGCGCGCACCCTGCTGCTCGCCGGCGACGAGCACCGCCCCGCCGGCCGGTCGGCACTCGCCGTCCTCGGCCTCGCCCCGCCGCCCGCCGGATAGCCGCCCGCCCGCCGGATGGCCGCCCGCCGACGCGTCAGCCGACGGCGCGCTTCACCAGGGCGGCGATCCGCTCCTCGACCTCCGCCGTCACCTCGGTCAGCGCGTAGTAGGCCGGCCACATCGGCCCCTCGTCCAGCTGCGCCTGGTCGCTGAAACCCAGCATGGCGTAGCGGGACTTGAACTTCTCGGCGCTCTGGAAGAAACAGACCACCTTGCCGTCCAGCGCGTACGCGGGCATCCCGTACCAGAGCTTGGGCGCGAGGCCGGGGGCGACGGCGGCGACAATGGCGTGCAGCCGCTCGGCCATGATCCGGTCGCTCGCCTGCATCTCGGCGATCTTGGCGAGGACGTCACGCTCCGCCTCGGCGGCCTTCTCCTCCTTGGACGCCTTGCGCGCGGCCTTCTTCAACTCCTGCGCGTGGTCCTTCATCGCCGCCCGCTCCTCGGCGGAGAAGCCCTCGTGCCTGTCGGTCGCACTGCTGGTCATGGTCAGCCCCTGTCGTCTTGTCAGCTCCGGTCGGACCCGATCGCCGTGATCACATCGTGCCGGGCCCGCTGTACGGACCGCCTCCGTGCTGACCACGGAAAGCACCACGGACGGCGGCCCGCGGACGGCCGACCCACGGACGGCGAAACCCCGGCCCGCCCCCGGTGCGGACCAGGCCTGACGACGGATAACCTCGCCCGATGACCACCACGTTGAACGACTCCGTCCGCGCCCTGCTCGACGCGCCGATCCCCGCCGTCCTCGCCACCCTCAACCCGGACGGCGGCCCGCAGACCTCGGTGGTCTGGATCGGCCGCGACGGGGACGACCTGCTCGTCTCCACCGCCGCCGGGCGCCGCAAGGAACGCAACCTGCGCCGCGACCCCCGGGCCGGCCTCACCGTCTACGACCCCGCCGACCCGCTGCGCTACGTCGAGATACGCGGCCTGGCCACCGTCACCGAGGACACCGGCCGCGCCGTCGCCGTCGCCCTCGCCGAACAGTACGAGGGTCCCGGTGCCGGCCAGGAGTACCTCGACCTCCCGGCGGAGGTCCTGCGCGTCGTCGTCCGCATCACCCCCACCAAGGTGCTCGGCACCGCGACCGCCTGACCGGTCGCCGCCTGACCGGCCGCCACCACATGACCGCCACCGCGGGCGGTCAGGCGACGAGGTCGGTACGGGCGGCGCGGTAGCGGCCGGGGGTGGTGCCGAACTGGCGGACGAAGGCGTGCGAGAGCGCGTAGGGGCTGGCGTAGCCGACCTTGCGGGCGACGGCTTCCAGCGGGTCGGCGGTGTTGCGCAGCAGGCCCGCGGCGCGGGTCATCCGCCACCAGGTGAGGTAGGCCATCGGGGGGCGGCCGGTGAGGGTGGTGAAGCGGCGGGTGAGGGTGGCGCGCGAGACGCCGGCGTGGGTGGCCAGGGTCTCGGTCGTCCAGGGGTGGGCCGGGTCCTCGTGGACGGCGGCGAGCGCGGTCGCCACCACCGGGTCGGTCAGTGCGGCGCCCCAGCCGTCGGCGCCGCGCCGGGTGGTCCAGGCCCGCACCAGGTAGACCAGCAGCAGGTCGATCAGGCCCGGTACGGCGAGTTCGCCGCCGGGTCGGGCGGCGGTCAGTTCGGTGCTCAACAGGTCGACGGCGGCGCGTAGTTCAGGGTGCTTGCCGGTGCGGGTGGGCAGGTGGACGACCTCGGGCAGCTCGCGCATCAGCGGGTGCCCGAGCCCGTGGTCGAGGCGGTACTTGCCGCACAGCAGGTCGGCCGCACCGGGAGCACCCGCACCGGGAGCACCCGCACCGGTCGCACCGGCACCGGAAGCATCAGCACCGCCAGCGTCCGCCCCGGCGGTGGCCGGGCCGCCGCCGGTGCGCCGTCGGGGGCCGAGCAGGGAGTCCAGCTCCGGCAGGCGCGCCGCCCGGGCGGCGGTCAACTCCCCGTCGGACAGGGCGTGTCCGCTGCCGTGCGGCAGCAGCACCGCGTCACCGGGGCCCAGCCGCAGCGGCTCGCCGCCGTCGGCCAGCAGCCAGCAGCTGCCGGACAGCACCACGTGGAAGCCCGCGCCCGCGTAGGGGGGGATGCGCGCGCCCCAACGCCCCGCCACGCGCAGCCGGTTGGAGGCGGGCCGGCCCGCCCGTACGGCGGCGATCGCGTCGCTGACCACGTCCATCCGGCCATCGTAACCGCCCCCGAACGCCTCCGCCGGGACGCCGATGATGAGCCGTTCGCGTATCGGAGCGAGCCACTGGCGCATTGAGCGGCTCACCCGGCCTCCCTAGGCTCATCACCGAAGGTCGGACGCCGAAGGTCGAAGACCGAACACCGAACACCGGACCGACGGACGACAGATGGAGGGGGCGAGCCGTGGAGCGGATCGTACTGGGGGACGTGGAGATCATCCGGGTGCTGGAGTTCCAGGGGCCGTTCGCGCCGGCCGCGGAGATCGTGCCCGAGCTCGGCGAACCGGCCTGGAGCGCCGCCGCCCTGGCGCCCGAGCACTACGACCCGGCCTCCGGCGCCTACATCGGCGCGCTGCAGACCTGGGTGGTGCGCAGCGGCGGCCGGACGGTCCTGGTGGACACGGGGGTGGGCAACGGGCGCGAGCGGCCGGCGACGCCGCTGTTCCACCGGCTCGAAGGGCGCTTCCCGGAGCTTCTGGCCGCCGCGGGGGTGCGGCCGGAGGACGTGGACGCGGTGGTGAACACCCACCTGCACGCGGACCACGTGGGGTGGAACACGGTGGAGCGGGGCGGGGCGTGGGTCCCGACGTTCCCCAACGCCGTGTACTACCTGCCGGCGGCGGACCGGGCGTTCTTCGACCCGGCCGCCGGGAACGGCCCCCGCGGCGGTGGCGCCGCGGGGGCCGAGGACACCGCGGAGGCGGTGCGGTGGGCGGAGTGGCACCAGGTGTTCGAGGACAGCGTGGCCCCGGTGCTGGCGGCCGGGCAGGCGCAGGAGTGGTCGGGTTCGCTGCGCATCGACCCGGCGCTGGTGCTGGAGGAGGCGCCGGGGCACACGCCGGGCTCGTCCGTGCTGCGGGTGCAGTCCGGAGGTGAACGGGCGGTGTTCGTGGGGGACTTGATGCACTCGCCGGTGCAGCTGGCGCACCCCGGCTGCAGTAGCTGTTTCTGCCTGGACCCGGTGCAGGCGGCGGCCAGCCGGCTGCGGGTGCTGGAACGGGCGGCGACGGAGAAGGAGTTGGTGATTCCGGCGCACTTCGCGGGGGCGGGGGCGGCGCGGGTCGGCCGCGCGGGGGCGGGGTTCTCGGCCGACTGGGCGCGCTGACGGCCGGGCCCGGTGCCCGCCGGGCACCGGGTCTGCGGGCCCCTGCCGGGCACCGCCGGTCCTCCTCGCGGCCCGGCCCTCAGCCGAGGGTGGCCCAGGCCTGGCTGTTGGCGCTGCCGGCCGGGTTGACGGTCACCGCGGCGCCGGCACTGACGGAGGCACTGTCGAGGGCGTACCCGGTGGCCGGGTTGGTGATCGTGTAGGTGCCGCTGGTGTTCTGGGCGACCTTCCACTTCTGGTGCGTGTCGGTGGAGTCGAAGGCCTTCAGGGTGACCTGGGCCCCGGCGGCTCCGGGGGCGGTCAGGGTGAGCGGGGTCGGGCAGCTGTCGTAGATCCTGACCGTGCCGTCCGCATTCGTGTCGAACTTCCACCGCTCCGAGGCGCGGGTGGCGTCGTAGGTGTTGAGGTCGGCGACCACACCGGTGGTGGCGGCGCACTGGCCGGCGTGCTCCAGGGCCAGGCCGCCGCCGTCGGTGAGGGCGTGGTACTGGTTGTCGCCGACGATCGTGGGCCCGTAGTCGATGGTGTGGGCGGCCAGGCGGGCGAGCGCGGAGGCGTTGGTGGCGAGGTTGCCGGCGGGCCGTCCGGTGGTGAAGTAGTCCGCGAAGGTGGACGGGGCGTGCGTGGTGAGCACCGCGATGGTGCCGTTCCAGCCCCCGTCGAGGTTCTTCCACAGGTCGAGCAGCGAGCCGTCCACGTTGCCCTGGACCTGGTCGCCGGTGTTCCAGCCGGTGGTGTACGTGAACGGGTAGCTGCTGCCGTCCGGCCACACGTAGCGGTTGTCGCCGAGCAGGTAGGCGGCGGCGGAGTCGGCGAAGCCCTCGGTCCAGGCGCAGCTGGCGGAGCTGGCCAGGGCGATGTAGTGCGGGCTGCAGTTGGTGGCGACCGGGAACTTGCCGTCGTACAGGCGGTGCATCAGGAAGTGGCCGGACTCGTGGAGCACGGTGTGCTCGGAGTCCGGGTCGCCGGAGGCCAGGTGGACGGTGCCGGCCAGGTCGTAGTACGGGCCGTCCGAGGAGCCGTCGGTCCACTGGACGTTCAGCTCCGTGCAGGCGTTGCTGTTCGCCTCGTGGGAGGACCAGCAGTCGCTGGTGGGGTTGTTGCGGTTCCACCAGATGAGGTTGACGGTGTCGAAGGCGTGCCAGGCCCGGGCGGTGGCGGCGGCCGGCTTGAGCGTGCCGAGCGAGGTGTCGGCGGAGACGTTCGTCCGGACGGGGGAGTCCAGGGTGTAGGGGGTGCCGGTGGTGTCGCTGATCTTCCACAGCTTGGTGCTCTCGGTGCGGAAGCGCACCCACATGCTGCTCATGGAGGTGGTGGTGACGGGCGTGTAGCAGAGGTGGAAGCCTCCGTCGCCGACGGCGGTGTACTGGTAGTCGGCGGTGAGCTGGCGGGCGTTGTCGGTGGACTTCTCGTTGCCCCACAGCGCGACGTCGGCGTTGCGGACCGGCTTGGTCCTGGTGGGCTTCGCGGTGCCGTCCTCGGCCGACTGGTAGTCGTACTGCAGGTTGCCGCTCAGGCAGACGGGGGAGGCCGCGGCGGCGGGGGAGGCCGTCAGCGGGACGGCGGCGGTGGCGGCGAGCAGGACGGTGCCCAGGGCGGCGAGGCCGCGGGGCAGCGGGATTCCGATGACCAAGGACGGGTTCCTTCCGGGAGCGCGGCCCCCGGAGGTGCCGCTTGCGGTTCCCTGACAGGTCGGGGCGGTCGCGCCGTTCGCCGGGGGCGCTGTCCTCACCGGGGGCGGCGCCGCTCGCGCAGGGGACGGCGCCGCGGTCGCCGGGCGGCAGCACAGTTCGCCGACGACCGGGCCCGCAGCCAGGATCACCGCCGGTGTCCGTCGCGGTAAGAGCGCTCGGAAGCGTGGGGGCAGGCCGGTGTTCCGCCGGAATCACTTCGGTGGCGAACCGGCCTTCGCGCGCCCTTCGTGCCGGCTCGCCCCTTCCGGGGATGCAGGGGGCGTTTGAACCCGTCGGCGGTGAGTGTGCGTCAGGGGGCGTCCGGCAGCCGGGCGCTCGCACTTTGCTTGGTCGCGCAAGTTCTTGCTCGGCTGAGCAAACTGCTCTACAGTCTTGCTCGGGCAAGCAAGAACCAGCTTGCACGAGCAAGGAGGTGTGGGGATGGGGCGGACGTTCACCGAGTCGGGACGCCGGGCACAGATCGTGCAGGCCGCGATCGAGGTGGTCGCCGAACAGGGCTACGCGAAGGCGTCGTTCAGCCGGATCGCGAAGCAGGCCGGGCTGAGCAGCACCGGGATGATCTCGTACCACTTCGCGGGCAAGGACGACCTGATGCACGAGGTCGTCGCCGAAGTGACCAGGGTGACCGGCGCGTTCATGGCGCCCAGGGTCGGCGCCGCCGAGGGTGCGCGCGCCCGGCTGCGGGCGTTCGTCGAGGCCAACGTCGAGCTGCTCGCGGTCTGGCCCCGGCACCTCAAGGCGCTGATCGAGGTGCTGCCCAACCTCGGCGGGGACGATCCGGCCACGGTGGGCTACAACGCCTCCCTGCAGCTGTTGATGGACGGCCAGGAGCAGGCCGTCCGCCAAGCCCAGGAGGCGGGCGAGTTCCGGGAGTTCGACCCCCGGCTGATGCTGGTCGCGCTGCGCGGGGCGGTCGACGCCGTGGTGATGCGCTGGGTGGGCGATCCCGCCTTCGACGTCACCGCGGCCGGCCGCGAGCTGGCGGACATCTTCGACCGGGCCACCCGGGCCGAACCGTAATCGGGACGCCGGGGCCGACGGGCCGGCGGGCCGGCGGGGCGCACAGGACAGGGGAGGGGCAGTCATGGGAGGGGCGAGTGTGATGGGGGAGACCGTGAGCAAGCCGGCCGGACAGGAGACCGATCCGCAGGGCACCACGCCCGGGTCCGCACCGGACGGGTCCGCACCGAACGGGTCCGTGCCGAACGGATCCGGGCAGGGCAGGCCCGCACCGGACGAGGACCACAAGGCCCGGGCCGCCAAGCGGCTGCTGGCCCGGTCGCTGGTCCTCGAACTGGCGCTGCCCCTGGGCGGGTTCTACCTGCTGCAGGGCCTGGGGCTCAGCCAGTGGGCCGCGCTCCTGGTCAGCGGCCTGCTGCTGGTGCCGTGGCTGGTGCTCGGCATGGTGCGCAGCCGCCGCATCGAGGCGATGCCCGCCTTCACCCTGCTGATGATCGCGCTCGGCGCGCTGATGGCGACGGTCAGCGGCAGCCCCCGGGTGCTGCTGGTGCGCGACAGCTGGGTGTTCGGCGTGCTCGGGCTCTGGGTGCTGGGCACCCTGGCGACACGGCGTCCGTTCATGCTGACCGCGGCCCGGTCGATCGTCGCCGCCAAGCTCGGCGAGGCGGGCGCCGAGGAGTGGGTGGGGCGCTGGGACCACGACGCCGTCTTCCGCCGCCACCTGCGCACGCTCACCGCCGTCTGGGGCCTCGGCTTCGCCGCGGACGCCGGGATCCGGGTGACGCTGGCCTGCACCCTGCCGGTGGACGTGGTGCCCCTGGTGAACTCGCTGCAGTGGCTGGTGGTGCTGGGCGGGCTGTTCGGCTTCCACTTCTGGTACGTCAACCGCCACGGCCTCAAGGTCTGACGGCAGACCACCCCCTCGGACAGCAGCCCCGGAACACCCCGGAACACCCCGGAACACCCCCTCGGAGCACCCGGGCACCTCGGAAGACCCCCGGGAACACCCCGGACACGCGCCGGCGGCGCGCGGTACCCGTCCCACCGGGCACCGCGCGCCGCCTTCGCCGGTCCGGGCGCAAGCGGCAACGCCGTTCACGTCGTCCGCGTCCACCGCGCCCCGGGCCCGCCCGCCGCCCGCCCGGACCGGTCCGGGCGGGCGGCGGCCGGGCTTCGTCAGTCGTTGCTCCACGTGGCGCCCGAGCCCGCGAACGAGCCCGAGACGCCGTTGTCGTCGGCCAGGATCCAGAAGCCCGCGTGGGAGACCCCGTCGGGGGAGACGGCGGATTCGACAGCGGCCACGCCGGCGCCGTTCTGGTTCGCCATGAACCCGCCCTTGCCGAAGTCCGCGCTCAGGCCCTCGGTGGCCGAGGCCAGACCGGCGCAGCCGATGACGAGCGGGGCGGTCAGAGCGCCGACGGCCAGAACACGCTTGAAAGCACGCATGGGAATCTCCTCCACGGAGTTCAGGATTCAAAGGGACGGCGCCGATCGGCCCGTCACGACTTCAGACAGCCATGCGCCGCGACCCCCCGCAAGCGCTGCCGCCGCCCGAGCGGACCTCACAGCTCGTCAGAAACACCGCGCCGACCTGCGGAAATGCGGATCCGACGGGCACCTTCCGGGGATCAGTCGGGCGGAGCAGGCGCATGGGCCCTTCCACGTACCCGGGCAGGAGGCGGGAATCCGCCCCCGGCGCCGGCGCCCCGGACACCACCCCTGATCGGCCCGGATACCCCGGCGGCCACCCCGCCCTTCGCCCACCGCCACCACCCCCGTCACCGCGACCGCCACCACCCCCGGCACCTTCACCGCCCACCCGGGCCCCGGGTCAGGGGCCCCTCAGGGACAAGATCGGGGACGGCCCGGAGGCGCGGCCGCCGCCCCCGGCCCTAGCGTCGGCGCGGCGGGCGGCCGAGGCGCCGCCCCACCCGGTGCCCCAGGGAGAAGGCGAGCGCGTGTTCCGGAACAAGGCTCTACCGGCAGGGACTTCGCACCAGGCCGACGCCGGTGCGACGACACCGGGCGACATCGTCCGCCTGACCGGCGTGCACAAGACCTACGGCCGCGGCGACAACCGGGTACGCGCCCTCGACGGGGTGGACGCCGCCTTCGCGGCCGGCACCTTCACCGCCGTCATGGGCCCCTCGGGCTCCGGCAAGTCGACGCTGCTGCAGTGCGCGGCGGGCCTCGACCGGGTCGACGCGGGCCGGGTCCTGCTCGACGGCACACCGCTGCACGAACTCTCCGAACGTGCCCTGACCGTGCTGCGCCGCGCGCACATGGGCTTCGTCTTCCAGTCCTTCAACCTGGTCCCGGCGCTGACCGCCCGACAGAACGTCGAACTGCCGCTGCGCCTGGCCGGGCGCCCGCTCGACCCGGCCGCGATCGACCTGGCGCTGGCCCGGGTCGGCCTCGCCGAGCGCGGCGGCCACCGGCCCGCCGAGCTCTCGGGCGGCCAGCAGCAGCGGGTCGCCGTCGCCCGCGCCCTGGTGACCGGGCCCAAGGTCGTCTTCGCGGACGAGCCCACCGGCGCGCTGGACTCGCGCACCGCCCGGGAGGTCCTGGCCCTGCTGCGCGACGTCGTCGAACAGCAGGGCCAGACGGTGATCATGGTCACCCACGACCCGTCGGCCGCCTCGTACGCGCAACGGGTCCTCTTCCTCGCCGACGGCGCGGTGACCGGCGAACTGATCGGGCCCACGGCCGAGACGGTGGCCCTGCGGATGGCCGCGCTGGAGCCCGGCGACAGCGGGACGCACCCGTGCTGAGGATCGCCGCCGCCACCCTGCGCCGACGCCTGACCGGCTTCCTGGGCGCCTTCGTCGCCCTCGCCCTCGGCACGACGATGGTCGGCATGATGACGCTGACCCTGGCCGCCACCTTCGGCACACCGCACCCGGGGCCGCAGCGCTTCCCGCACGCGCCGGCCGTGGTCGCGCCCGAGGGCTTCGAGGGGAACCCGATGAAGGCCCCCGCGGTCCTGCCGCCCGAGGTCGTGGCCCAGGTGACCGCGGCCGGCAACACCACCGCCGACCGCAGCTTCCCGGTCCGCCTCACCCCCGACGCGAGCCCCGACCCCACCCCCGACCCCACCCCCGACCGCGGCGCCGGCCCCGCCGCCCCCGCCGAGACCACCGGCCACCCCTGGTCCTCCGCCGCCTTCGCCGGCTACCACCTGACGGCCGGGCACCCGCCCCAGGCCCCGGACGAGATCGCCGTCGGCGGCGGCGACCCCTCCCTGATCGGACGCCGGGCCGAAGCCGCCACCCCCGACGGCACCGCCCGCTACCGCGTCGTCGCCGTCACCGACGCACGCTGGTTCGAGAACGCGGTCTTCTTCAGCGACACCGAGGCCCGACGCCTGTCACCCGGCGTCAACGCCCTGGTCACCGACGCCGACCCCGCCCAACTGACCACCCTCCTGCACGGCCGCGCCGTCCTCCTCGACGGCGACGGCCGCACCCGCCTGGACCCCGACCCCACCGGCGGCGCCCAGGCACTGGCCGACGCCCAGGCGATGGCCGGCAGCACGACCGGACTCGCCACCTGCGTCTCGGTGTTCGTCGTCATCGCCACCTTCGCCTTCGCCACCGAACAGCGCCGCCGCGAACTGGCACTGCTGCGCCTGGTGGGCGCCGCCCCCCGCCAGGTGCGGCGCATGGTGCTCGGCGAAGCACTCCTGATCGGCCTGGCCGCCGCCACCGCCGGCTGCGCCCTGGCCCCGCTGTGCACCGTGCCGCTGCGCTCCTGGATGCTCGGCCACCACGTCGCCCCGTCCTGGTTCACCGTCCCGCTCAACCCGCTGCCGCTGCTGGTCTCCTTCGTCGTCGGGGTGGCCGCGGCACTGGCCGGCTCGGCGGCCACCCTGGTGCGGGTCTCGCTGATCCGCCCGATCGAGGTCCTGCGCGAGGGCGCGGTGGAGCGCCGCACGATGACGCCCGTGCGCCGCCTGCTGGGGGCCGCCCTGCTGGCCGGCGCGGTCGCCACCGGGGCCGTCATCGCCGCCACGCAGCCCTACCTGGCGGCCAGCGTCCGCAAGTACCAGGCCGTGCCGGTGCTGTACGTCGGCGCGGTGGCCCTGCTGGCCCCGGTCCTGCTGCGGCCGGTCACCGCCCTGCTGACCGGCCCGCTGCGCCGCTCGGCCAAGGCCGGCCCGATGCTGGTGCGCGCGAACGTGCTGACCTCCCGGCGGCGTACGGCCGCCACGGTGACGCCGGTCGTGGTGGCCGTCGGCCTGGTCGCCACGCTGCTGACGACGCAGGGCTCCGGGGACGCCGCGGCGCTCGCCCGCCAGCGCCAGGAGGTCCACGCGGCGGGCGTGGTGGTGCCCGCGGGCCCGGGGATCGACGCCCGGACGCTGGAGGGGCTGGCGGCCGTGCCCGGGGTCCGGGTCACCCCGGTCACCGCGATGAACGTCCGGATCGGCACCGCCGGGGGCGAGCAGATCGACTCGCTGAGCACCGTCGCGGTGCCGGCGTCCGCGCTGGGCACCACCGTCACCCCGCCGGTGCGCTCCGGCTCGCTCGCCGCGCCGCCCGGGGACTTCCTGGTCGTCGACGAGCACGCGGCCGAGTCCGACGGCCTGGCGGTCGGGGACCGGGTGGTCGCGCTGCTGCCGACCGGCGCGCGGGTGCCGGTGGTCGTCGCGGCGGTCGTCGCCCGGGGCCTGCACGGCGACGACGCCTACCTGTCCTCGACGCTGACCGGCGCGGTGCCGCCGAGCCGGGTCTACCTGGACTCCGCGGCGGGTGCGGGCCGGCCGCTGGACGAGCGGCAGACCGCCGAGGTGAACCGGGTGCTGGCCGGCTCCGGCGCGCGCCTGGTGCCCTACGGCGCCTACCTGGAGGCCCAGCGCGCGCACGCCGCCGAGCAGGCGGACAACGCCGCGGTGGTCATCCTGGGGACGGCGCTGGCCTACGCGCTGATCGCGGTCGCCAACACGCTGGTCATGGCGGTGGCCGGGCGGCGGCGGGAGTTCGCCCTGCTCGGGCTGGCCGGCGCGGTGCGCGGACAGGTCGTCAGGGTGGCCGCGGCCGAGACGGCCGTCGCGGTGGTCGTCGGCACCGTCCTGGCCGCCGTGGCGACCGTCCTGGCCGCGGTGACCCAGCACGCCTCGCTGGCCCGGCTGGTGGACGGCGCGACGACGGTCGTCCCGTGGGCGCGGATCGCGGGGGCCGTCGCCCTGTGCGCCCTCGTCGCGGTGGGCACCGCGGTGGTGGCGACCGTGCGGGCGACCCGGCGGCGGCCGGTCGAGGCCGTGGGCGCCCGTGAGTAGGACCCGGCCGCGACCGCCCGCCCGGAGCCGGCGGCTACTGCTCGATGCGCACCTTGTCGGCCTGCATCCCCTTCTGGCCCTGCACGGCCTCGAAGCTGACCTTCTGTCCTTCCACCAGGGACTTGAAGCCGCTTCCCTCGACCGCACGGAAGTGAACGAACAGGTCGGGCCCGGACTCAGGGGTGATGAACCCGTACCCCTTCTCGTCGTTGAACCACTTGACCGTGCCGTTCTGACGCTCCGCCATGTCTTCCCCTAGCCGATGTGAACCATTGCCGACCACGATCCTTTCACGTTCCGTGAGGGATCGGGTGCCAAACGTCACGCGCGTCCCGGCGCCGGTCACCCGCCACCGGGGCGCGGCCCCGCGCCCCGCCCGTCCGGCCGGTCAGCCGCCGCCCATGCCGCCCTGCGCGGCGATCATGGTCAGGTTCAGTCCGGCCACCGCCCGGGCCAGGCCCGGCGCCGGGTCGGCGAGGCGGTCGGTGAGCGCGGCGATCCGGTCGGCGTGGGCGTGGCGGTCGTGCCGGGAGAGCACCAGCCGCAGGTGTCCGTGGGCGGCCAGCGCGGCGAGGGCGGCGTCGGTGAACGGCGCCCGGGCGACCGGGGCGTCGCCGCGGACCAGGGCGGCCACCCGCGCCTGGAGGTCCATGGCCTCGCGCGGGTCCTCCATCGTCACCGGCCGGTGCGGCACGACCGGGCCGTAGGGGTCGCGGTCGGCGACGGTCACCGCGCCGAGCACCGCGAGCCGCTCCTCGACGGCCTCCAGGGTGTCCTCGCGTCCGCGCCGGATCCACGACTTCCAGCTGCGCGGCCGCTCGGCCACCTCGGCGAGCAGCGCGTCCAGGACGGGGTCCCCGGTGGCGGCGGAGGAGAGGATCCGCACCCGGCCCGCCGCGTCCTCGGCGGCTGCGCCACGGTGGGCGAGCTCGGCCAGGGCGGCGGCGCGCACCAGGAAGCCGGCGCGGGTGCGGTCCTGCAGGGACTGGGCCCGGGTGTCGAAGGCCAGCAGGTAGGCGTCCAGATGCAGTCCTCGGCTCATGGCACCGACGATACGGCGGGCCCCGCCGCCGGGGCCCGCCCGCCGGGGCAGGGCCGGCGGCCCCGGGCCTGCCCTCGCGGCCCTGTCCCGGGGGCGGCCGCCCCCGGTAGGAAGGCAGCGTTGGCTTCGCGTAGGGACGGAGACGCCCATGCACGCACACCGCAGGCCGGAGCGGACATCCTCGGCGGGACCGCGACGCGCCGCCGGGCCGGAGGCCGGCGCGGCCGGGCGGGTGCCCGCGCGTCCGCCGTCCGCCGCCGTGCTGCACGGACTGCAGCGCAGCGTCGGCAACGCGGCGGTGGCCAGGATGCTGGCCGGCGACGGACTCCCGGCAGCCGCCGTGCAGCGCTCCGCGGTGCACGAGGTGCTGCGCGGGGCGGGGCGCCCGCTGGACGAGCGGACGCGGGCCGACATGGAGGGCCGGCTGGGCGCGGACTTCTCCGACGTCCGGGTGCACACCGGCCCCGCCGCGAAGGCGTCCGCCGCCGGGATCGGGGCCCGTGCCTACACCTCGGGCAACCACGTGGTGATCGGCGAGGGCGGCGCGGACCGCCGTACGCTCGCCCACGAGCTGACCCATGTGATCCAGCAGCGCTCGGGGCCGGTGGCCGGCACCGACGACGGATCCGGTCTGAGGATCAGCGATCCCGCGGACCGTTTCGAACGCGAGGCCGAGGCCAACGCGGTCCGGGCCCTGGCCGCGCCGGCGGGGCGGGCGGCGGGGGAGGAGCGGGAGGCGTCCGGGCACGGCGGCGTGCGGGCCGGGGCGCTCCAGCGGGCCGCCGTCGAGGTCGCCGGCGAGGACCGGCGGACGCAGGTGGAGCAGGCCGTGCAGGAAGCGCAGGCCGTCATCGAGGAGGCGATCAGCCTGCTCTACGAGCTGCGGGAGCTGGACGATCCGCTCGGCGCGCGGGTCTTCGTGCGGTACTTCGGGGAGCACGACGACGTGGGTGTTCTCGACCGCATCGAGCGCGTGTACGAAGGCGCCTCCGACATCCTCGACACGATCGTGATCGACGACCACCAGCCGAACATGATGGTCGGCAACGAGGAGGGCGTGCACGCCTACACCGTCCAGGGCGGCCCGATCAGTGTGGCCGGCAGGTTCTGGTCCGGCAGCCAGCGCCAGCGGGCGCTGACCCTGGTGCACGAGGCGACGCACGCCGTCCACGACACGCACGACGACAGCGGCTTCGGCCGCGCGGCCGCCGAGGCCTTCGCCCGGAGCTCACCGGACGAGGCCGTCGACTGCGCCTACAACTACGAGTACTTCGCCGACGACGCGGGCACGGCCTCGCTGGGCCCGGGCAGCGACTCCGAGAGCGCGTCGGACAGCGACTCCGACAGCGACTCCGACTGATCCCCCCGGCCGCCTCCTGCCCGGCCGCCCACCCCCGTCAGATCTCCGCCGTCAGGTCTCCAGGATCAGCCGCAGCAGGTCACGCAGGGCCTCGCGCTGCGGTGCCGCGAGCCGGGCCAGCGGGTCGCCGGCGAAGGGCATCCGGGCGCGCAGGTCGGCGGCGACGGCGCGCCCGGCCGCGGTGGCGGTGACGCGCTTGACCCGGCGGTCGGTCTCGTCGGGGCCGCGTTCGACCAGGCCGCGCGATTCGAGCCGGTCGATGATCACGGTCACGTTGGACGGCTCGGCGTGCAGGCGCTCGGCGATGCGGCGGGTGGGGAGCGGGGTCTCGGCGGCGAGCAGGGCCTTGGCCTGCAGCGGGGTCAGGTCGTGGACCGCGGCGGCGGCCTCGGACTCCTGGGCGTAGCGGCGGTTGACGGCCGCGAAGAGGCCGACGACCTCCCTGGCGAGCTCATCCGATGGATCGGGCATGGGGTCCAGCGTAGCCAGGTGCTTGACAGGGTGGAATATCGGCCCACATAGTTATGGTTCATATTGGTTATGAACCATAAGCATGTGTTTCCCGAGCCTCCGGAGGTTCCCCCGATGAGCACCAAGACCGTCCTGATCACCGGCACGTCCTCCGGCATCGGCCTGGCCACCGCCGTCGCCGCCGCCCGCGCCGGCTGGCACGTGATCGCCACGATGCGCGACACCACCAAGGCCGACGCACTGCTGGCAGCCGCGAAGGACGCCGGCGCCACCGTCGAGGTCCGGGCGCTGGACGTGACCGACCCCGCCTCCGTCCACGCCTGCCTGGCCGGCCTGGAACGGCTGGACGCGCTGGTCAACAACGCCGGCGCCGGCCACGTCGGCACCCTGGAGCAGGAGAGCGTCGAGGACGTGCGCGCCGTCATGGAGGTCAACTTCTTCGGCGTCCTGCACGTCACCAAGGCCGCCCTGCCGCTGCTGCGCGCGAGCGGGGGCCGCGTGCTCACCGTGACCAGCGTCGGCGGCGTGATCGGCCAGCCCTTCAACGAGGCCTACTGCGCGGCGAAGTTCGCGGTCGAGGGCTTCATGGAGTCCCTGGCCCCGGTCGCGGCCACCGCCGGGGTGTCCGTCAGCGTGGTCGAGCCGGGCGCGGTGGCCAGCGAGTTCGTCGCCAACGTGGGCCTCCCGGACGACGCCCTCGACCAGGCCGGACCGTACGCCCCGGCCCTCGCCGCCTACCTGGAGCGCACCCGCGGCGCCTTCGCCGCCGCCCAGACCTCGCAGGACGTGGCGGCGAGGATCGTGGACCAGCTCGCGGCCGAGCGCCCCGCCTTCCGGCTGCTCACCTCCGACGCCGCGAGCGCCTTCGCCGCCGCCAAGCTCAAGGACCTCGACGGTTCGGCCGTCCAGGCCCTGACCGCCGCCTGGGTCGCCGGGTGACCCGTCCCCGGGCACGCGGCTGAGCGCCGCGGACCGCAGCCTCGGACCGCAGCCTCGGCCCTCACATGACGCAGCCCCGTACCGCGCCGGTACGGGGCTGCACGCGCGGGCGGCGTGTCACAGCAGGGTGAGGACGTCCTGGTGGGCCCCGTCGAGGACGAGGCCGTTGTCCAGCCGCACCCGGACCGTCACCCGCTTGCCCCGCTCCCGGTGGGCGGCCCACTGCGGCTCCAGCGCGGCGAGCTGCGCCTCCAGCCGTTCACGGCTCGCCGTCGGCATGGTGTGCCCGTAGTCCTCGAACAGCGCCTTGAGCCGCCGGTACTCGCGGACCTCGTCGCTCTCGGGCAGTTCCCCGTCCACCCGTTCGACGGTGCCCTCGGCCCCGGCCCCCACCGAGAGGAACCCGACGGCGACGCCGGACGCCGCGGTGACCGCCTCACCGATCCCCACGTCCTCGGCCAGCCTGACGCGCCGGCCCTCCTCCAGGGTCATCCGTCCTCCGCCTCCTCGTCGAACCACCGCACCCACCGGCGCCTGGCCTGCGGTCATTATCCGCGCCCCCTGCCCCCCGTCCCGCCCCACCCGCCGCCCCGGGCGCGCCCGCCCCCTCGTCCCCCTGCCTCCCTCGTCCGTCCCCGGTTCCCCGGCCATCCCTCCTCCCCTCCCCGTCACCGGGTGTGGTGCGCGTCTCGGATCGCGGGCGCGGCGGTGACCGGGCGTGGCGGGGGAGGGCCGGTGGGTGGCGGTGCGGGGGCCGCGGGTGGTGAGGGTGCTCACACGGGTACGGCATGAACGACGGCGGGTAGTGCTGTCCGTTTCGCACTGTTCCGCACCTTTCCACGCGGACCGGTGAGAGGTGTTCGCGCAGGTCGGGGCAGGCCTGCGGGGGCGAGGCGGACGCTCTTCCCGGGCCGTTCCGAGGCCCCCTCGCTACGACGGCGGGTCGTAGCGAGGGGGCCTTGGAAGGGGCTGCCGCGGTCTGGCACCTTGGCATTCGTCGTCAGCCACACCGGCTCCTGTCCCGCCGGTTGCGGCTAAGCGCCGTGTCACACCCCGTGACCGTTTCGGCCCCTGTCCGGCCGCGGTCGAGACGGGGTGCGACACCGGCCCAACCCGATTGAGGTCCTGCTCTACATGCCCGCTTTCAAGCTCCGTATGCGTACCTCTGCCGCCGTTCTCGTCGGCGCCGCCGGTCTGACCGCCCTGGGCGCCGGTGTCCTGCCCGCCACCGCGAACGCCGCCACCGCCTCCCCGCAGGCGATCGCCGCCCAGATCGTCCCGGCGAACCAGCTGGCCTCGTTCAGCCAGATCATCTCCCACGAGTCGGGCTGGAACGTGACGGCGACGAACCCGAGCTCGGGCTCCTACGGCCTGGGCCAGGCGCTGCCGGCCTCCAAGATGGCCTCGGCCGGTGCCGACTGGAAGACCAACCCCAAGACCCAGATCAAGTGGGCCTACGACTACATGAACTCCCGCTACGGCAGCCCGAACGCCGCCTGGGCCTTCTGGCAGACCCACCACTGGTACTAAGCCGACACCGTCGCATCTTCCTCCCCCCACCCCGGGGGCGGACAGGTGTCACCGGGGCGACCCGTGAGGGCCCGGCCCCGCGCAACCGCGCGGAGCCGGGCCCTCACGCCGTTCCGGCCCCGGCCACCGCCTGACAGCCCGCCAGGCCGCGCCGGACACCCTGCGCAACCGCCCCCAGCGCCCGGGCCGAATCCCTCCGCCGATCCCCTCTGTTGAATCTTCTGCAATTGCCACTCAATAGTGCAGTCGCTAGCGTTGTTTCTATACGAAGCCTCTTCTTGACGGAGAGTGAGGAATCCCCGCGTGAAGCCGGGTATTCCCCGCGATCCCACACGCACAATCGGAGGACTTCCGATGAAGATTCCTCGCCCTTGGCGCTCCCTCGCGGTGCCCGCAGCCGCCGCCGTGGCCCTGGTGGGCCTCCAGACCACGGGCGCGACCGTCGCACAGAGCGTCACACCCGCAGCCGTACCGAGCGCGGTCGCCCAGACTCCCGAGGAAGCCTGCGCCGTCAACAACGCCGGCAGCTGGACGGTCATCGTGAACTGCTTCCACGGGGAAGTGGCTGTCGCCCGCGCGTGGCTGGCCCAGATCTGCACTCAGCTCCCCGCCACCGTCCCCCGCGTCGCGGACCTCTGCCGGATCCAGATCACCGGCACCCGGATCCACACCGAAGGCCCCCTGGTGTTCCTCACCGTCGAGTTCCGCGACCTGCCCGACCAGGCCAGGGGATTCTCGTTCGTCGGAATCAAGGGATCCCACTGGGCCTACGAGAAGCACTCGTTCGACAGCCCGTCCTACGGCCGCGTGCACCTGACCGACACCGGCGGGTCGATCGACTACCCGTTCAACCAGAGCTGCGGCACGGCCCATCCCACCGAATCCGACGTGCGGTTCTGGATCAACGACTTCCAGGGCATCAACCAGGCGACCACCAGCGCCCACCTGAAGTGCTGACCCACCACCCGGCCCCGCCCAACGCAGACGAGGCCGGCACCCGTACGGGCACCGGACCTCGTCCGACCAATGGAGCGCCAGGCCCGGATCGCACGAACTCTCCCTACTGAAAGGAGGGCGCGCTCTGGCAGCACCGCTGACGCCTGACGAGAGATCATCTCCCTCGCAACAAGAAGAACACCAGCAGCTCACCCCCACCCCCCCGACGCCGCCGACCCGTCGCCCGGTCGCCCGGCCAACCGCCGCGGACCCGCCCGCCGTTCGTCGTTCAACCGTTGATGCGGCCGTGGGCTGCTTCCTCGTGGGCAATGAGTTCGTCCGGTGTGCCGACGAGGGTTGTGGGCTGTGACTGGGCGGTGGGGTGGCAGTGGGTTGGTGGCAGTCGCTGTGATCGGCGTGTCGGGGTGTTGTTGCTGTTCACGAGCCTGGACGCGTTGATCGTTTGCACTGTCACGGGTTGATTTTCGACTGCTATGGCGTCGTTAGCATGCATGACGGTCTCTGTCATGGGATTGGCTGTTCCTGTGCCTCGCTCGTGGTGTGGGGCGTGTGCTGGTGGCCATGACGGTTGGTCGGTCTTCCTCGTCTTCGCTGGTTGCGGCATCCGGTGCTGCAGGCGCGGATGGGTCTGTACGGGGTGTGATGCGCGGGGCGGTGGTACGCCGCCTGCTGGCCGTGGACGAGGCAGGTGGTCTGTCGCGGGTGCATGTGCGGATTGCGGCCGAGGCCGCAGGGCTGTCGGAACGCACGGTGTGGCGCTGGCTGGCCAGTGGACGCGACGCGCAGGTCGAGCCGGAGTCTCGGCGCGGGGGGATTCTCTCTGGACGAGGAGATGTGGGCCCGCCTGGCGGACCTCGGCGGAAACGTGTCGGCCCTGTATCGGTCGCTCACCGAGGAGCAGGCCGGCCGCGCGGCCAGTGACACGTCGGTGCCTTCCCTTGCGACCGTGATACGGGTGGTACGACGGGACTTGAGCCAGGGGCGCGTATTGGAGATCGCCCGCCCGGCTCGAGGGCATGTCGCTCCTGACCGCTATGACCGGGCGGTGGCCGAGCTGGCGTTGCCAGGCATGGCCGATGCCGACGCTGGCCGTATTCCAGCGGCGGAGCCCGTGACGGGAACCGGCGCGAACAGCGATTCTGACTCGTCCTCCCTACCGGCTTTGCTCGACGGGGTGCGCTTGTACGCGCCCGGGGCCCACCTGGTGTCGACCCGGCAGTTGGGTGAGGTGACGGAGGCTCTGGCTCATACGGTGGCTGCGCGGGGCGTGTTGTGCGTCTACGGCGATCCCGGGCACGGGAAGTCGGTGGCGGTCCATCAGGCGCTGCGGTTACTGCCTCGCCGTCTTCCCGTACGCCGGGTACAGGTGCCGGTGAAGCCGGCGCTTCCGCAGCTGCGTGCCGCGCTGCTCACGGCCTACGGCTTGCCCGTCCAGTCTTTGGCCCACCGCACTGAGGCAACGGACCGCGCGCTGATCGACGCACTGAAGGCCCCGGGCGTGCTGGTGATCGATGATGTCCAGCGCATCGCCGCCCCGGAGCTGGACTATCTGCGTCTGCTCGCCGACGTCTCCACGACCAGGGCCGCGCTGGTGCTGTGCGGCGCCGGCGCCGAGCGCACTGTTCAACGGGCGCCTGCCCTGGCTTCTCGAGTCCTGACCTGGCAACACATGCCACGGCTGGAGTCATCCCAGGTCCCGGGCGTGCTGCGGCTGTTTCATCCACTGTGGGATGCAGCCATCGACGAGGACCTGCTGCATGCGGACGAGACCTGTGCGAGGGGGAACCTGCGTACCTGGGCGAAGATCACGTCCCATGTCTATGCCGCCCGGGACCGTCGTCCCTCCCGAGCCGTGGACCGTCAGCTGATCACGTGGGCCTGCGCCCGGCTGGGCCCCACCCTCTGACCACATTCCAACCGCCGCGCTGCCGCAAGGCAGGTGGGAAGGACCGCGATGGACGCGACCACCCCCGACACGGACTCTCCGGAATCCTCGACCGCCGAGCGCGAGACCGTCCTGGACGCGGTGTCGTTGACCGCGCTGCGTGCTCCGGCCGTACGGATCCTGCTGGATCTGCGCTCTCGGCGTGAACTCACCGGCAGTCACGTCCGCTTGACGGCGCAGTGCCTTGGTGTCTCGGAGCGCACGGTGTGGCGCTGGCTGGCCGAAGCCACGACCAGACCGGACACGGCCGCCCGCCCTGGTGCCCGCAGGGCAACCCGTTTCGAGATCACCCCACAGGTTCGGGTGCTGCTGGCCTACTGGCACGGCAACGCCTCCGCCGTCCACCGCGAGCTCCTCACCCGTGCTCGAGCCGCCGCCGGGCCCGAGACGCTCGGCATGAACGCCGCCCAGCCCACGCCCGTCCCGGGGGGCGCCCCGCCTCCGGCAGTGCCCGTGCTGGATCCGGTGCCCTCGTTGTCGACGTTTCTGCGCGCGGTGCGCCTGGACCTGACGGCAGGGGAGCGGGCTGGGTACCGCAAGGGCCCCGATGCGGCCCGCGCGTTCGACGTGTTCGGCAAACGCCCCCGCACCTGGGCAACCACGTCTGGGAGGGCGACCACGTCCAGGCCCCGCTGCGCGTCGTCGCCGACGGCCAGCTGGTACGCCCGTACGTCACCTGGTTCATCGACTGCGCAACCAAAGCGATCACCGGGGTGGCGGTGACCCCAGGCACCCCCTCACGTGCCTCGGTCCTGGCGGCGCTGCGCTCCGCGGTGCTGCGCACCGGCCCGTACGGACCCATCGGCGGCCGGCCGGAGATGGTGCGGATCGACCGCGGCAAGGACTTCCTCTCCCGCACCGTCACCGCCGCGTTCGGCGCGTTCGGGACGACCGTGGACGACCTGCCCGCCTACAGCCCCCACCTGAAGGGCAGCATCGAGAACCCCCTGCCCGGCTACCGAACCAAGCAGCCCCGCCGGCGCCCCGACCGCCTCCCCACTGCCCCCGCCCTGTCCTTCGAGGACTTCACCGCCGAAGTCCTGGCCTACGTCACCTGGTGGAACACCGAACACCACCCCCAAGGCCTGAACGGTCACACCCCACGTGAGGCCTGGCAGCAGGATCCGACACCGCTCACCGACATCCCGCCCACGGATCTGTGGTCGTTCACGCTCGAAGACGACGGCCGCACCCGCGTCATCACCAGCCACGGTGTGCGCTTCAAGAACCGCGACTACCTCGCCGACTGGATGACCGGACAGGCCGGCCGCGAGGTCAGGGTCCGGTTCATGCCCCACCACACCCACGAGATCGAAATCTGCGACCCCGCCGGCCGCCGCCTGGGCACCGCCCACCTCGCCGACCACGCCACCCCCGAACAACTCGGCGCGCTGCGCCGCGCCCGCGCCCGGCGCGCCCAGCGCCTGCGGGCCGAAGCGAAGGCCGCCGAGCACCTGCGTCACCAGCGCTTCGCTCCCGCCACCACCCCGACCGCACCACACCGCCTGCATGCCGCCACCGCCGCCGAGACAGCCCGGGAACTGTCACGCCACCACGAGAGCGACCTCGCCGCGCTGGCCCTGCCGGACCTGATCCCACCCGCCCCGCCACCCGCGGACTGGCCCACCCCCGCCACCGTGAGAACCGCCCCCCGGCCCACCAGGACAGGACGCCCCGTGACCCGCCGCCTGCCACCCGCACCCACCGACCAGTACGTCACCCTGCCCCAGGCCCGCCTCGTGGCCACCCGCGCGCTGCTCACCGTGCGCGACAACCTCGCCGACACCATCGCCGCCCGCGCCATGATGTGCATCCACGGCGGCGCAGGCTTCGGAAAGACCGTCGCCGTGACCAGCTGCCTGCGCGAACTCGAACCCGGCGAAGAGATCCACCGCATCACCTTCCACGCCCGCCCCACCACCCGCGCCGCGCGCCACGAACTGTTCACCAGCCTCCAACTACCAGGCCAGCCCCCGCGCTACGCCGGCGAGTTCGACCACCTCCTCAAAACCGCCCTCGCCACCCACCCCCGCACCCTCGTCCTGGACGAGGCCCAATGGCTCTCCAGCGACCAGCTGGAGTACGTCCGCCACCTCTGGGACGACCCCTACACCCAGCTCGCCGTCGTCTTCGTCGGCGGAGAAGGCTGCTACCAGACCCTGCGCAAGGAACCGATGCTCTCCTCCAGGATCTTCATCTGGCAGCGCCTGGCCCGCCTCACCCCCGAGGAGGTCCTGGACGTCATCCCCCTCTACCACCCCATCTGGGCCGAAGCCGACCCCGGCGACATCGCCTTCGCCGACCAGCACGCCGCCCACGGCAACTTCCGCAACTGGGCCCGTACGATCCCGGCCCGAAAGGTCCACCTCAAGGAGTTCCTCCGCAAGCGCTCCGGAGGCCACACCCCGCCAGGCGACCTGATCACTCTGATGATGGAGCTGCCCCAGCTGCGCAACTCCCCCAGCGTCGCGGCTCTCCCCGCTGCCCGGCAGCCAAACGAGACGCTCTTCCCCATGGACCAGAGCTGAACTGACGGCCCCCAATCACCGCCGTCCGTGACCGCCGCGCGCCCGGCCGCCGCCGGTGCTGCTCGTGTGGCCCGGTGCGGCCCTCGATACGGTCCTTGGTGCGGTCGAGACAGGGTTTGCCGGTCGGGGCGGTTGTGGAGCCGCCCCGACCAGTGGTCGAGTCACTCAGCCGATGGGCTGCTTGGTCTGGGTGGTGTCGGTCGGAGCGGCTGAGTTGTCTGGGGTCGGGCGGTCAACGGGTCTTGAACTCCTCGATGGCATCGTGGACGACCTGGACCATGCTCGGGCTGCCGACGTGTCCGGAGTCCTCGGAGATGTACAGCCGGGCGCCGGGCCAGTTCCTCGCCAGCTCCCAGGCGGTCTGCGGCGGGCAGCCCATGTCATGGCGGCCGGTCACGATGACGCCTGGGATGCCAGCTAACTTGGGTGCGTCGCGGATGAGTTGGTCATCGTCCAGCCAGGCTCCGTGGCTGAAGATGTGGGAGCAGATCCGGACGAAGGCGATCTGCTCGTCCACCCCCCGGTCGCTGTACATGCCGGGCGAGTTGTTGGGCTCGCCGGCGATCACCGCGTCCTCCCAGGCCAGCCAGTCGGCGGCGGACTTGGCCCGGACGGCGCGGTCCGGGTGCTCCATCAGCCGCGCGTACGCGGTGAGCAGATCGCCGTCCCGCTCCTCCTCGGGGACACCCGCGCGGAACCGGTCCCAGGCCTCGGGACGGAAGCGCCCCGCACCCCGGTAGAGCCAGTCGAGCTCGGCCCGGCTGGTCGTCATCACGGCCTGGACGATGATCTCGCTGACCCGCTCGGGGTGTTGCTGCGCATAGGCCAGCGTCAGGGTGACACCCCAGGAAGCGCCGTTGAGCAGCCACTTCTCGATGCCGAGGTGTTCGCGCAGCAGTTCCATGTCGTCGATCAGGTGCTGCGTGGTGTTGAGGCTCATGTCCGCCGCCGGGTCACTGGCGTGCGGGGTGCTGCGGCCGCAGTTGCGCTGGTCGAAGAGAATCACCCGGTAGGCGTCCGGATCCCAGGCCCTGAGCGGCCGTCGTACAGTGGCCGCCCCGGGGCCGCCGTGCACGTACACGGCGGGTTTCCCCTCAGGGTTGCCGAGCTGGGAGTAGGCGATCCGGTTGCCGTCACCGGTGTCGAGTAACCCGGAGTCGTACGGCTCGGTCGGAGCATAGAGGGTCATGCGTTCGATCCTAGGCGGCCCAGCGGTCCTCCCGTTGGGGGTCAGCCGACTCTCGACAAGCGCAACGAAACGATCTTCGATCTCAGCCTGTGGTGTGCGTCGAGGCCCAGTTCACGGAGGTGGTCGACGATGTTCCGCTGGACCTGCTGTTCGCGATCACGCAGCGCACGCCGGGATTCAGCGGGTGGCAGCAGGAGCGCTGGCTGATCCACTGCGGTGACGGCGCTGCCTTCCTCGGGAGCGCCGGCGCCGCCGAGCTCATGGCCCGCCCCGAAGCATGGGCATCGTTGCGGCAAGAGCTCAGTTGCGGCCCCTGGTCCTCTTCGCAGGCCGAGCAGTACCTCATGGCGTTGTCCAAGAACGGCCAGCCAACCGCCTACCTCTTCCAGTGCCGGGTCTGTGGCACCCACCTCGCATACGCAGACGCCACGTAGCCCCTGGATCCGGGTGATGGGCCCGGTGGCACCCCGCCTGTGTCGGAGCGAGCCACAAGTCGTCGGTCCTTTGCCGGTTGAACGATGCCGACGCCCGTGTCGTGGCGGGCCTGTCTGCTTAGTGTGACCTGTTCCCACCGACCGGGGTGTTTTAGCCTGTTTTGGGCGTTTCTCCCCTGGTGGGCTGGACCCTGTTGGCGGGGTGTGGCTGTGGGCGGGTCTGGTGGCTGTGGGCGGGTCTGATTGCTGTGCGTGTTCGCCGTGGGCATGCCATACCAGGGGTAAGGGGTGGTGCCTGGATGGGAATGCGGTGTTGTTTCCCGCTGTTTTAGGCGCTGTTTTCCGATGCTGTTTCATGGCTGGTTTTCCGGTGCCTTTGGCGTGGCGCTGACGGTTTTCAGTGGTGTGGTGCGGGTGGCCGCCGGTGCGGCCTGGAGTGGCCTTGGTGTGCTCTTTGGTGCGGCTCTTGGCGTGGTCTTTGGTGTGGTCCTCAGCGCGTCTCGGGGGCGGTCCGGTGGCTGCGCGCTGGCCGCCGGCGCGCCGGGCTGGCCCCGTCGCCGGATGGCCCGCGCGGGGCATGTAGTCGGTGCTACGCCGCCGGGGCGGTGCGCGGGTCGGGCCCGGTTTGGTCCGGGCCTGCTGTGTCCCTGCTCGGCCGCCGCCGTCGCCGTCCCGCCGTGCTGGCCGCCGTCCGGGCTGCGCCGTCATCCCGGGTCGTACGTCGTCCCGCTGCGCCCCTCGCTGGACGGCTGGGTGGCCGTCAGGCCGCCGTGGAGGCTGTTCTGGTGGTGGTCCGGGAGGCTGTCCCGGCGTCGTCCTGGGTTGTGGGTGGGGGCTGTCGCGCTTGCTGTTGCGTGCTGCTGTCGCGTGCTGTGACGTGGGCGGATACCCCTGTTCCCCGGTGCGTGGTGGGGGCGCGACAGGTGGGCGGGACAGGGTGGCGGGGCGGGGCCGCGGCTGTTGCTCGGTGGTGGCTGCCTTGGGGGTGCCGACGACCGCCAGGTGCTGGTGGCCATCGTGAAGGCCGGCCTTCTCGGAGGGCTGGTCCTGGTGGTGGTGCTCGGCGGCCGGGGTGTCCCGTGCCACCGAACCTTGACCGTGTGCCACTGAGCTTTGACGTCTGCACGGTTTGTGTCACTGAAGGTTGATCGCCCAGGTCAGTCGCCGCGCGTCGTGCCGGTGACCCGAACGGACGGTCGTTGGAACCCTGGGATACGACCTTCCGACGCAGGACGGCCGCTAGGCGCTCGGCGGAACGAGCCAGGGAATTCTCGAGACTTCGCGGTACACCCGCCCGGCTGCCGCAACCAAGATCGGCACGCGCTCGTCCCACTGATGGCTCGAACGCACCGAACGCCAGGGGGAAGCGATGACCGCGGTCGAACGGCACGATCGGTACGTGGTCACGGCGCAGGGGAGCGCTCCGGTTCGTCCGCCCTCGAACCAGCGTTGGCAGGTCCTCACCCTCGGTGCGGCTTGCGCCCTGCCGTCGTTGATCTCGGTGGTCATCGGCAGCGCCGTCCAGCACTTCGAGCCTGGCGGCGGGGGGCGCGTCCTCGGAATCCTGCACCTGGTGGTGACGCTCGCGGTCGTCATACCCGCGTACTTCGTCAGTGTCCACGCCCTGCAGCCGTCCGCCCCCCGATGGTGCTGGCTGCTGGCACCCGCGCCGATGGCGCTCGACCTCGCCGCTACCCACGGGCTGGCCTTCCTACTGCCCTTCCGCCCGGGCCTGCTGAGCGTGCTGGTGTTCGCGCTCCCGTCCTTCGCCGTGGCAGGCGCCGTGGTGCTGCGCTCACGCACCGCCCTGCTGGCGGCCGTCGGCACGCTGCTGGGCGTGTTCGTGCTCGCGTTCCCGCTGCGGGCGATGCAGCGGGAGCTGGGGGTCCAGGACCTGCTGCGCGGGGCCGGCATCCCGTCCCGGTCCCTGATGCAGCCGGTCCTTTCGGCGGATGTGCAGATCACCGGGATCAGTTGGGATGGGCATCGGGCGGTCTTCGTGCTCAGCGACCAGGCGGACATCTACGCCGGCAGCGGCGGACTCGGCAACGGCTTCGACAAGGCCGCGGTCGAGACGGTCTCCCCGGGCTACAGCGACCCCTGCGGCCGCCCGATGCTGTCCGCGGACGGTGAGACTCTCACCACCAGCCCTTTCACCCCCTGCCTGCCGCAGCCGGGCGGCCTCTGGTCCGACGGAGTGAACCGATACGTCCTGCAGCGCGACGGCCTCACGATCACGCTGGCCGGCGCCGGCGGCGGGCTGAGCACCCTCAGCGGGGGCGGCGAGGTGCGCCACGCCATCTTGGCAACCCATCCCGCCACCGAACCCGAACTGCGCTCCCTGGAGGGCTGGTTCCCCTCCAGCTGGCTGGGCGGCTTGTTGCTCTGACCACCTGGAGACGGGACGGTGACGTCTACCGTGTCCCGGGCACAGTACGCGGAGGCCCACTCGACGGACCTGACCTGGGCGGTCAATCTTCGCTGACACAAACCACCACCCGTCAACCTTCGGTGGCAATCGGTCAAGGTTCGATGGCACGGGACACGGCGGCTGGTGGCCTGGTGGCTGGTGGTGGGTGTGCAGCGCGGGGGTGCAACGCGGGGTCGTGTTGCGGGTTTGACCTGGTGTTATGTGGCCGGGGGTGGAGGTGGGTGGGTGTGTTGCACCCTGTGTTGTACCGGGCTGCGCCGGTCCGCTGGCCTCGCCCGATGATCTGTGACAGCGAAGTTGGGATGATTGTCACCGAAGCTGGGACATCGCTGGTTTGTGGCACGGCAGTTGGGACTGATCGGTCTCGTCGCTCGTCTGAGGCTCCTGCCGGCGGGCGTGCGGTAGGTTGCCCGTCATGACTGAGCTTGGACCCGTGGCTTGGCCGCCTGAGCCGATCAAGACCGAGCGGCTCGTGCTCCGTGAGCCCGAGCCCCGGGACCGTACGGCGTTCATCGAACTGCTCGCCTCGCCAGAGGTGCACACCTACCTCGGCGGCCCCCAGCCGCGTGACGAGCTCGAGCGCGAGATGCCCGAGGTGCCCGAGCGGTGGCCCGGGAGCTTCGTCGTCGAGCTCGACGGGTCGATGATCGGCCAGATCCTGCTCAGGAGAGCAGCAGGGAACCGTCGCCCGGCTGCCGCGGGCACGGCCGAGCTCGGCTACCTGTTCCTGCCGCGGGCATGGGGATTCGGGTACGCCGCCGAGGCGTGCGCGGCGGCGCTCGACTGGCTCGCCGGCGCGCTTCCCGGCGAACCAGTAGTGCTCGCCACCCAGAGCGCAAACGTCGCCTCGATGCGCCTCGCGGCGAAGCTGGGCTTCACCGAGGTGGAGCGGTTCGAGGCCTGGGGCGCCGAACAGTGGCTCGGCCTGTGGTCCCCCATCACGCCGTCCGATTGAGCACGCGCTCGACAGCGCGGATCTACGAGGCCACCGATCGACCGTCGATCTCGGCGCGCCGCGTGCGCCAGTGCGCCCAACTTCGCTGTCACAAACCGGCGCTGTTCCCAACTTCGGTGACAACCGTCCGGACTTCGCTGTCACAGGTCACCCGAGTCCCGCCGACCGCTGTCGTGCTGCTGCGCTTGGCCGCCGTCCTCGCCGCCGTCCGGGCCGTGCCCGTGCCCGCCCTGGTTCCTGGCCGGGTCGCCGTGCTGGTCGGCCGCCAGGCCGTCCCGCTGCCCTGGCGTGGCCGGAGGGGTGTGTCGGTGGGGGCTTCTACGGTGGTGTGTGGGTGGGGCGGGTACCGGAGTGTCCAGCACTGGAGACGGAACGGCAGACCTCCCGGTCTGCGCGGGGGTGGTTACGGCCTAACCGGCGTCCGGGGAGAAAGGGCCTGGGGACGGCTCGTCAGCACCGGCCCCACCCGTCAAATTGCCCCGCTGCTGCGCCCTGGCCGCCGTCCTGGTCGGCCGCCAGGCCGTCCCGCTGCGCCCGGCTTGGCCGCTGTCCAGGCCGCCGTCCCTGGAAGCCCTGGTGCCCGCCCTGGGTTGCTGTCCTGGCCGCTCCGGCCCTGGGCTGCCTGGCCCTCTCCGGGCCCGCCCTGCCTGCCGCCCTGCCCGCCGTCGTGGCTGCCGTCCTGGTCCGGTGTTCGGTTTGGTGTCGCTGCTTCGGGAGTTTCCCGGTTGACGCTTGGCGGGTTTTCACGGGCGGCCTGGGAGGGCGGTCGTGGTGTCGGCCTGGGAGGGCCGTAGGCCCCTTTCCGGCGTGCCTGAATTCGATTCCTTGCCGCTGCGCCTCGAAATGGGTTCGGATTGCCGCCTGAAAGGGAGTGGAAGGTAATTCGGATTCTCGCCGGAAGCGCGGCAGGATAGAGCCGGGATGGATGGTTGCCGCGAGGTTGCCGGTTCGCGTCCCGTGCCCCTTCGGGGATCGGTAGGATAGAGCTGTTCGGAAGCCGGTGAAACGCCTTAGAATCGCCGCCGGATTCGTTTCGGATTCCGGTCGGGAGTGTGCGGTTGAGGGCCTGTCAGGGACCGCCGTCCGGGGCGCCCGTGAGGGCCCGCCACAGGGGCGGGGGAGGCCCGAGCCGGACCGGAGACCCCACCGTGGCCCTCCGAGGGCCGCAGGCCCCGCCCCAGGGGCGCCGGATGAGCCATCGGCCCAGCAACCACAAGGCGAAAGCACCCCGAGCGCCCCCACCGGCCGGAACCGGGGGAGAGGGCCCGGGGGTGAGGTTGTGACTGATACCCGAAGTCCGCGACACATCGTCAACGCCGAGGGCCGCAGGCCCCGGCCGGCACCCCCGCCCGTCCGGAGGGAAGGGGCCACTACCCGAATTCCGCGTCACATCGTCAACGCTCACCCCCGGGCGCCGCCCGGGAAACCCTGCCAGCAAACCGGCCCGCAGGGCCGTGAAAACACCAGCCCAACAAGACCGGAAAGCCGACCGATTGACGGGCCGCAGGCCCGGAGAAAAGCCACCAGATAGGCGGAGCGCAGCGACGCCAAAGCCCCGCCACCAACCACCCGAGCAAGCCCACGTATTCGCCGCAGGCGAATACCCCCAACCACCCACCCACCCGCCGAGGCGCAGCCTAGGCCACACCACGCATGGTGACGCCGTAGGCGGCACCCCCGCACCTGGCGGTGCGTCAGCACCGCCCAACGGGCCGCCAGGCCCGTTGCAGGCCGTAGGCCTCCGCCCCC
>NZ_JBVJYK010000025.1:0-110679 GCF_055600605.1 Kitasatospora sp. NPDC038210
TCCAGCTGCACTTCACGCCGACGTACTCGTCATGGATCAACCAGGTCGAGCGCTGGTTCGCCGAACTGGAACGACGCTGCCTCGAACGCGGCGTGAACTGTTCACTGGACGACCTCCAGGCCAGCGTCGAAGGCTGGATCAAGGTCTGGAACGAGAACGCCAAACCGTTCAAGTGGACCAGGACCGCCGACCAGATCATCGACCGGATCTGCCGCTACTGCTCACGCATCTCCGAACCAGCTCACTAGTCGAGGACGAGCAGGATCGCGACCGTGTTGCCCTCGGCGTCCAGGCACTCGGTGGTGCTGGAGCCGTCCGGGTCGGCAAGGATGCCCAGCACGGTGCCGGTGCCGTCCTCGTCCGGGATCATCAGCCAGTCGTTCGCGAAGTCGCCCTCGACCGGCTCCACCGGCCAGTCGGTCGGGTCCACCGATGCGTCCTGGAGCATCTCGCGGAGGCGCTCCAGCCGCCAGCTTTCGCCACCGGCGGCGCGCGCGGACAGGGTGGCCCAGGCGCGCTTGAGCATCCCGGTGCCCGGCTCGATCCAGGTCGTGCTGGGATTCGCGTGTATCACGGCCAGGCCGGACGGGGTCGCCACCCGGTCGCCGCAGTCCTCCGTGCGGACCGGGACGGTCTCGCCGGGGTGCACCAGGACCGCCACCGGCACCCCGGGTGCGGCCTCACGAGCGACCAGGTAGACCGGTGTGCCACCGGACCGCATCGGGAAGCCGCCGCCCTCGGGCCCCAGCGGGTCGTAGATCGTGCCGTGGCCGCCGGATCCCTGGATCAGGCCGAGCCGTTCGATCCGCCAGCCGTCGACCGTCCGCGTCCCCTCGAACGGATCGGCCAGGGCCGTGCTCAGCGCGGGCATGTACGCGTACTCGAACTCGTCAACGTCATCGTCATCGTCGTAGGACATCCGGTCTCCCGATAACTCGTAGGTGAGAGGGAGAGTAGACCGCGGCCCTGACACCGACCGCTGGACCGGGGACCGGGGGCCCCGGGGTGATGACCATCAGGAGACTGCGTCGCGTTGAAGCTGCGTCGGGTCCTCGGCGGCCCGGGGCGGACGAAGCGCCCCGGGGGCGGTTCTTGAGTGACCGTCGGTGGCCGAGCCGCGGGACGTTCCGGGCCACCTCGCCGCTCGGTGTGTCCGAACGGGCGGGCATGATGGCGCCGTGCCGACCGCCGAGGAACCCCACCAGCCCCCGTCCCGTGAACCGGAACCGATAGCGCCGGGCCGGGCGACACCCGACCCGTTCCAGGGACTCGTCCTGGACGAACGGTTCATCAAGGACGCCGCCGTCAAGGAGCCGACCGCCCGGACCCGGATGCTCGCCGCGCAGTGGCGCACGGAGCCGCCGGTGGACCCGGGAGGCCGCCGCTGGGCACCTGGCGCGGCCGCCGGCACGGCCCGCTCGAAGTGGACCCGGCCGGGACGCCGGCGCACCGTGCTGATCGCGGTCACCGCTTTCGCGGCGCTGCTGGCCGTCGCGGTCGGAGCGGACCCGGCCGGCCTGCTGAACAGGGACAGCCCGGCGGTACGCGGCCCGCGGGCCGTGCCCGCATCGCCCCGGCCGACTGCGGATGTCGCGCTGCCCGGCGGCGGGGTCTCCGACGGCACCAGGTGCGGCACGAAGGGCTTCCACTACTTCGAACCGGCGCCCGCTTCCTTCACCTTCGCCGGCGGATCGCAGCCGGACGCCCCACCACCACCAGGACCGCAACTCGTCCTCGGCTCCTACGGGTTCTCACGGTCCTCGGCGAAGGACCCCGGGCAGTTCACCATCGGTCTGCTGCTCGGTCCGGGCGCCGCCGACCGCGCGCTGGACCTGTCCGCGCCACTCGGACCGCAGGGTGTGGCGGTGGAGATCGAGGGCCCGGACGGCCTGGTCGGCGGCGCCCACAACCTCCCGCTCACGCGCGACGACGACACCCCGTCCGACGCCGGCGGCACCGTCCACGTCGGACCCGAGGGCGGCGCCTCCGTCCAGCTGACCCTCCCGGCCGGGGCCCTGTGCCCGGGCTTCGACGGCTTCGCCGTCCAGCAACGCCTGATGTCACCGACCGACTCGCACAACACCATCATCGGCCAGCCGCCCTACCGGCTCACGGTCTCCATCTCCGATCCGGCGATCGGCGCACTGCGGCGCCAGGTGGGCTCGACGGTGCCGGGCGACGTGTTGGCGACCGACAACCGGATGCCTCACTGACCGGAGCCACCGGAGAAGAGGTCCGACGACGCTGAACCGGGTACGGCAGTACGGCAGTACGGCGGTACGGCGGTCTGCTTGGCCGCCAGCCGAGCACGCACCCGCCGGCGGTGGGCAGTGCGGCGGTCGGGCGGCTCCGTGCGGTGCGGTGACTGGCCGCGAACGGGGCCGCGACGTCGAAGAGGGCCTGTCGGCGTGGCCTGCTTGACCCGTCGGGTCGGGCCCCGCAGAGTCGGGTGCGGCCGTGTGCAGCATCGGCAGTCGGCCCGCCGCGTGGGCCGGAGCCGGTCCGGGCGTACCGGGCGGAGCGTCGACGTGAGGGAGCGGGTGATCCGATGGTTGTCGACTTGATCGTGATCGGTACGGCCATCACCCTGGGGCCGCTGCACAACAGCGCGTTCGTCCTCCTGCTGTCCTCGCGGCGCGGCGTCCGCAAGGGGCTCGCCTTCCTGCTGTCCTGGCTGGCCAACCTGGTCGCCGTCGTCGCCTGTGTGCTGCTGCTGACCGGCGGGACGCCACCAGTCCACCACAGTTCGCCGTCGAGCGCGGCCCTCGCCGCCAAGCTCGCGATCGGCGTCGGCCTGGTCGTGTTCGGCGGCTACCGGAGTCGGCAACCTCCCCGCCCGTACCGGCCACCGAGTTGGGCGGGGCGCGTCGACAACGCCTCGCTCGGCACCGCTGCCGGACTCGCCTGGCTGCTCCAGCCCTGGGCTCTGGTCGGGGCCGGCGCCGCCACGGTCGTCGACGCCGACCTCTCCTCCGTCTACACCTGGCTCGACCTGACCGGCTACTGCCTGCTGGCCACCCTCAGTCTGCTGGTGATGGAGCTGTACACCGTCTGGGCTCCGGAGAGCTCCCGCGCCCGGCTCGACGCGCTGCGAACCTGGCTCGAACAGCATCAGGACCAGCTGATCATCACCCTCTCGCTGCTGGCCGGACTCTGGCTCACCGCCAGCAGCATCTACCATCTCGTCACCTGATGACCCACCGGGCGACCTCTGGCTCGTCACGGGCTTCCGGGGTTCGGGGGCTCGCTGCTGCCTTCCTACGCGCCGGCACTGGCACTGCCGCTCTCGGAATCCGAACTGCTGCTCTGGCTGCTGCCTCCGTCTGCGCTCGCGCTGGCGCCGGCCTTGGTGCTGGCATGGTCGGAATCAAAACTGTTGCTGCCGCTGAACCCGCTCCCGTGACTGGACTTGTTCCCATGGCTGGGACGGCTCCCCCGGCTCCTCTTGGATGACGAGGATCCCTTGGCGGTGGTCCTGCCCGAGCTGGCGGAGCCGCCGGAGGCGGATGTCTCGGTCGAGCTGGACGAGGTGGACAAGGTGGACGACCTGTGCGGATGGGATGAGCCGGACGACCCGTGCAGGTGGTGGTGCGAGGAGCTGCTCGACAAGCTGAGCGAGGACCCGTGCGAGGAGTCGTGCGAGACGCTGAGCGAGGACCCGTAGGAGCCGCCCGAGCCGGCGGTCCGGGTTCGTGCGCCGTTCGCCGTTCGCCGGAACACGGCACGCGGGCGGCCGGCCTTCCCTAGGGTGTGGGGGAACAGGGATCGAGGGGCGGTGACCGACGTGTCGGTCGGGACGGCACCGGGGGACGAGCTGGGGGACGATGCGTCTCCGCAGGTGCGCAACACCATCGTGGGCGGGCACTTCTTCGGCACCGTGATCCAGGGCAGACGCGTCGAACTGCGGCTCACACGGGACCCCGAGCGCGCACTGACCGGCCTGCCGCAGTGTTCCTCCGCCTTCACCGGCCGCGACGAGGAACTCGCCACGCTCCTCGCGGGGCTGGCGCCGGAGACCGTCGGGCGGTTGCCACGCGTCCACGTGGTGGCCGGGCTCGCGGGGATCGGGAAGACCGAGCTCGCCGTCCAGGCCGCCGATGAGGCGCTCCGCAGGAAGACGTGGTTCCCCGGCGGCGTCCTCTTCGTCGACCTGCTCGGTTACGACCCGGACCGCCGCGTTCCCCCCGACCACGCCCTGGACGGCTGGCTGCGCGCGCTCGGAGTCCCGCCCGCGCACATCCCGCCCGGCGTCCAGGACCGCTCCCGGCTCTTCCGCAGCGTCCTGTCGGCCCACGCCGAGGCCGGCCGTCCGGTCCTCCTGGTCGTCGACAACGCCGCCGGCCCCGACCAGGTCCGCCCGCTCCTGCCGGGCGACGGCGTCACCGCGGCGATCGTCACGTCCCGCGACACCCTCGCCGTCGACGCCCGGCTGCACGAACTGGCCGAGCTCGGACACCGGGCCTCCGTCGGCCTCCTCGCCCACGCCGTGCGCCAGGCCCGCGGCGAGGGCGACACCCGCGTGGCCGACGCCCCCGAGGACACGGCCGCCGTCGTCCGGCTGTGCGCGGGCCTGCCGCTGGCCCTGCGCATCGCCGGCGCGCTGCTCGCCGACAGCCCCGACCGGCCGGTGTCCTCCCTGGCCAAGGCCCTGGCCGCCGACCACACCCGCCTGGAGCGCCTGCAGCACGCGGACCGCGCCGTCCGGGCTGCGTTCGACCTCTCCTACGGGCACCTGCGCGCCGCCCACGCCCGCCTGTTCCGCCTGCTCTCCCTCAGCCCCGGCCCCGACTTCGCCACCGAGTCCGCCGCCGTGCTGGCCGGGGTCGACGACATCGAGGCCGAGCAGCTCCTCTGCGACCTCTCCCGCGCGCACCTCGTCGAGGTGGCCGGCGTGTGGGGGCGCTGGCGCATGCACGACCTCGTCCGCCTCTACGCGGACGAACAGGGGCGCCTGCCCGTACACGCCGCAGCCGACCATCGGGACGCCGCCCAGGACCGGCTCCACGGGCACTTCACCGCCACCGTCCGTGCGGCCGACTCCCACCTGGCCACGCTGTCCGATCCGCCCTCGCCCCGCTTTCCCGACCTCGCGACGGCCTTGGCCTGGCTCGATGCCGAACGGCCCAACCTCATCGCCCTCATCGGCGCCGAACCACCCCTCGGGCGGCCCGGGACCACGACCGCCCTCGCCCTGGACCTGGCCCGGTACCTCGGTCACCGTCGTCATCTCGACGACTGGCTCGACGTCACCACCACCGCCCTGGAGCTCTTCCGGGAAGACGCCGACCGGCACGGCGAGGCCAGCGCACTGAACCTCCTCGGACTCGCCCTGCTGGAACTGCGCCGGTTCGACGAGGCCCGCGCGGCCCACACGCGGGCGGCCGCTGTCTTCCGTGCGCTCGGCCACCACCTCGGCAGGGCCAGGGCACTCAACAACCTCGGGCTCGCCCTGCGGGAGGAACGCCGTTTCGACGAAGCCATCGACACCCTGACCGAGGCGGCCGCCGTCTACGGTGGACTCGGCGACCTCTACGGAGAGGCCATCGTGCTGAGCAACCTCGGCGCCACGATGCGCGAGGAGGGCCGGTTCGACGACGCGGTCGACGCCCATTCCCGGGCCGCCGCGACCTACGCGCGCTGCCACGACCGCCGGAACGAGGCCAGGGCACTCAACAACCTGGGGCTCGTCCTGCTGGAGATGCGCCGGTTCGACGAAGCCATCGACACCCTCACCGGTGCGGGCAGCACGTTCGACGAACTCCAGGACCTCCACGGCGAGGCCACCGTGCTGACAAACCTCGGCGCCGCCCTGAAGGCGGCGGGCAGGATCGAGGAGGCCATCGCCGCCCTCACCCGTGCCGTCGAGGCGCACCGTGCGCTCCACGACCGCCACCGCGAGGGCGGCGCGTTGAACAACCTCGGCCTCGCCCAGCAGAGGGCGGGTCTGACGGGGGCGGCCCTGAACTCCTTCGGCAGCGCCGCGGCGCTGTTCCGCGAGCTCGGCGACGACCACAACGCGGCCAAGGCGCTGACCAATCGCGAGCGGGTGCGGGCGCAGGGGCCGCCCGGCCCCGGTGGCGGTAGCGGTGGCGGTGGCGCCGACGGTGTCCCCGGGCGGCGCTGATGTCCCGGCCGCCCCGGGCAGCGGGAGCGCGGCCGATCACCGTGCGCGACGGGGCCTGGGACGGGGTGGACCGCCGCGCGGCGCGGCGGCGGGCAAACCGCACGATACTGAAGCCATGTCGCAGAACGCCCGCACGCACCACGAGCCGTCGCGTCTCACGGTCAAGGGCCGCGAGGTACGACTGCGCACCATTGCCATGGCCGTCATCGCGGTCCTGGCCGTCTGGTTCATCGCGGTCAACACCGCCTCGGTGACCATCACCCTGTGGGTCTCCGACGTCACCATGCCGCTCTGGGTCGTCCTGACCGTCACGATCCTCGTCGGCATGCTGATCGGCGTCTTCCTGGCCCGCCGCCGCGCCGCCCGCAAGTCGGCTCGGTCGTGATCCCGGGGCCCGTGGGTCGGCGCCCAGGGGCCCGCGCGGCAGCCCGAGCGCGGGCTGCGCCGTTCCGGCGCCCCGGCGCCGTTCCGCCTGCCGCGCGGGTGCGGGGTGCCCGTGTCACACCAGGGCCGCGCCGCCGTCCACCGCGATCGTGGTGCCGGTGACGTAGGCGTTGGACAGCACGAAGAGATAGGCCGCCGCGGCTTCCTCGGCGGTGCCGACACGCCCTGTGAGCAGCTCGGACCCGGCGCCCTGGAGGAAGGCCTCCGGGTCCGGGACGCTGCCGTCCCACAGCTCGGTGCGGATCACACCGGGCTGGACCACGTTGACGCGCAGCGGGGCGAGTTCGACGGCGAGTGCCCGGGAGAGGGCCTCGATGCCGCCGGTGATGCCTGCCGTGAGCACGGTTCCGGACAGGGGGCGGATCGCGAGGACGCCGGAGCTGAAGGTGATCGAGCCGCCCTCGCGCAGTCGCGGTGCGGCGTACTGGGCGGCGAGGAAAGCGCCCCAGAACCGGCGCTCGAAGACGGCCCTGGCCTCCTGCGGGGTGGTGTCGGCCAGCGGCTTGATCAGCAGGGCTTCGCCCGCGGTGTAGACGAGGTGGTCGAACTCCCCGACCTGCTCGAAGAACGCGGCGATGGCGTCACCGTCGGCGACGTCCAGGCGGCGGCCTTCGGCCGGCTCGCCCAAGCGCTTCGTCGCGGCGTCCACGCGGTCCTGGTTGCTGGAGGCGACCACGACGGCCGCCCCGGCCGCCGCGGCCTGTCGGGCCACCGCGAAGCCGATGCCGGAGGTTCCGCCAATGATCACGATCTTCTTGCCGGACAGAGACATGGAGTCCGTTCCTTCCTCGATGCGGTGCCGGGGTTCGGCGACCGCCGTGGCACGAACGTACGCCGCGACCATCGAGACGGTGAATGCCTTGAGATCTCGATTCCCTGTCACATCGTCTCGCTCTGCAGGGCGTAGAGTGGCGTCATGGACATCCTGAGCGACACCCTCGAAGTCCTGCGCACGGGGCGCCCGATGGTGACTCGCACCGATGCGCACGCCCCGTGGGCCCTGAGGTTCCAACCCGTCTCGGGAGCCGGATTCCACGTGGTGGTGGAGGGACACTGCCACCTGCTGCCACCGCACGGCCGACCGCTCGCGCTCGGGCCCGGCGACATCGTGTTCCTGCAGCGCGGCAGCGGACACACCCTGTGCGACGTGCCGGGCCGCGAGCCGGTGGACTTCGTGCCGGAGCGCGTGGACCGTTCCTCGCCGATCGGCCAGGTCACCGTGGACGGGCCGGGGCCGCGCACGGTGCTGGTGTGCGGCGCGTACGCGATCGACGTCGATCGCCCGCATCCGCTGTTCGGCGATCTGCCGGAGGTGATCCACCTCCCCGCGGTTCCGGGCCGCCACCCGGTGCTGCGTTCGGCGGTCGATCAGCTGTGCGCCGAGTTCCACGCGCCGCAGCCGGGCTCGGACGCGGTCGTCACGGCGCTCGTCGATCTGCTGCTGCTGTACATCCTCCGGTCGTGGTACGCCGACCTGCCGCAGGAGCGGACCCGGGGTTGGGCGGCCGCGCTGACCGACCCGGCGGTCGCCCCCGCCCTGAAGGCGATCCACGACGATCCCGGCCACCCCTGGACCGTGGAGTCGCTGGGCACCCGCGCCGGGCTGTCCCGCGCGGCGTTCGCGCGCCGCTTCGCGTCGGTGGTCGGCGAGCCGCCCTTGACCTACCTGACCAACTGGCGGATGGCCACCGCGGCCCGGTTGCTCCACCGGTCGCCGGCCCCGCTGAGCACGATCGCGCAGCACACGGGGTACACGTCGGAGTTCGCCTTCGCCAAGGCCTTCAAACGGCACTTCGGATCGCCGCCCGGGGCCTACCGCAAGCAGGTCAGGACGACGGCGGGCGACGAACCACGCGGATGCGCCTGACGGTGCGGGGCGGGACCTCACCGCAGCGGACCGGGAAGCGGTGACCGGTGTCCCGGTACGCCGCGTGCGCGCACGGACGGGGGTCGCTCACCGGAGCAGCGCTTCGAGCTCCGGGAGTCGGCCGAACAGCTCCGGCAGGCCGCGCACGCCGTTGCGTGCGGACTCGTGGGACAGCGCGAGGTCGGGTCCGGTGCCCGCCTCGACACCGGCGAGGCACCGGAGGACGTTCCACCTGGTGTGCCCCAGCCAGCCCCCGACCGTGTACACGAACCAGCTCGGACCCGGCGGTGGCAGCGCCCCGCCCCCCGCGGCGTAGCCGTCGAGGACCGAGCGGAAGACGGCGGGCCTGATGTCGTCCAAGCCGGGGCCCTTCGCGAGGCTCAGCGCGGTCGAGCCGAGCTCGCCGGACAGGTCGAGCATGCCCGAGAGCTCCCAGTCGAGCACCACCGGCCGGCCCTCCCGGGCCAGCAGGTTCCACGGGTGGATGTCCTGGTGGGTCAGCACGACGGGGCCCGGCCGTTCGCAGGTGTCGACGAAGTGCGCGATCGCGAGGAACGTCCCGACGTGGGAGGCGAGTTCGTCGGCCCACGGCTGTCCGGTCGCCAGCGCCCGCGCCGCGAGTTCGGGCCAGTCCCGTGGCGTCGGGTCCTCGGCCGGCACGTGTGGCCAGGCGACATCGAGCGCGTGGATGCGCGCGAGGATCCCACCGATCTCGAACGCGAACGCCGTCGACACCGGGGCCTCGGGCACCTTCTCGCCCTCGGCCCAGCGGTGGACGAGCGTGTCGTGGTCGGCCGAGACCGGCTCCGGCATCGGGATGCCGGCGGCGAAGGCCGCCTGCTCGAACCTGAACACGTCCTCGAAGTGATAGGTCACGCGACGGTCGGCGAGATTCAACTCCTTGACCGCGAAGGACCCTTGGTCGGTGTCGAGCCGGTACATCCGGTTGGCGAACCCGCCGTGGACGCGGATCATCGGCCCGGTCGGCACGCCGAGATGTGAGAGGTTCACCCCCGCATGCTAGGGCAGGCGGTCCGGCGGTGCACCGGACTTTCCCGCGCCCTTGGCCCCGGCCGCCGGGGACGGTCGGCCTCGGCCGTCGCGGGCGGGTTTCCCGGGCCACGGGCCGCGTCGGCCCCGGGCCACACGGGGGACAAGCTGCCTGTCGCGACCGGGTCAGCCGTGCGGACACCGACAGAATGCCCTGATCGGCAGTCAACCAGGTGCCTTCGGGAGGTCCCCGTGTTCCGTCTCCGTTCCCTTGCGCGGGCCGGGGTCGTCCTGCTCCTCGGGGCCGCGATGGCGGCCGCCGGGCCGAACCCGCGCACATCGGCCGCCGCGGGCCTGCCCGCTGCCGGGCGGCTCCCGGCCCACGTGGTGGTCGAGGACCCCGCCGGCTACGTCGACCCGTACGTCGGCACCCGGGCGGACGCTCCCGACCGGGGCCACGGCGGCGGCGCCGGCAACACCTTCCCGGGGGCGTCCGCGCCGTTCGGCATGATGCAGTGGAGCCCCGACACCGCCACCTACCAGCACGGCGGCTACGCCTACGACGACCCGAGGCTGAGCGGCCTCAGCCTCACCCACATCTCCGGTGCGGGCTGCAGCGACTACGGCACCACCCCGTTCATGCCCGTCCTGGACGGCACGCCGACGACGTCCTCCGCGTTCTCGCACGCCAACGAGCGCCTCGCCCCCGGGTCGTACGGTGTCACCCTCGACAACGGCATCGGCATCGACCTGGCCGTCACCCAGCGGTCCGGGATCGCCCGCTTCAGCTATCCGGCCGGGCACACCGCGTCCCTCGCCGTCGATGCGGGCCGGGCCTTCAACGCGGCGTCGGGCGAGCTCACCGTCGAGGGCTCCACCATCTCCGGGTTCACCGACGGCGGCGGCTTCTGCGGCACGTCCAACCGCTACCGGGTCTACTTCCACGCCGCGTTCGACCGCCCCTTCAGCCACGTGGACGCCGGCGACCGCTCGCCCGCCGCCAGGACCGTGGTCTCGTTCGACACCGGCCCCGACCGGGTGGTCACCGCCCGGGTCGGGATCTCCTTCGTCAGCGTCGAGGGCGCCCGCGCCAACCTGGAGAGCGAGCAGCGCGGCGCCCCGCTGGCGGAGGTCCGCGCCCACTCCCGCGCCCGCTGGAACGACCTGCTGGGCCGGATCGCCGTCGCGGGCGGCACCAGCGAGCAGCGCCGGGTCTTCTACACCGCGCTCTACCACGCCCTGCTGCACCCGAGCGTGTTCAGCGACACCGACGGCCGCTACCCGGGCTTCGACGGACGGCTCCGCACCGCCCACCGCGGCCACGCCCAGTACGCCGACTTCTCCGGCTGGGACGTCTACCGCTCGCAGATCCAGCTGATCGCGCTGATCGCCCCGGACGAGGCCGCCGACATCGCGCAGTCGATCACCGACCAGGGCGACTCGGCCGGCTACTTCGACCGGTGGACCCTGGCCAACGGCGGCACCGGCGTGATGGTCGGTGACCCGCTGCCGACCATGGCCGCCACCGTCCACGCCTTCGGAGCCACCGGCTTCGACGCGCCCCGGCTGCTCCGGCTGGCCCGGCAGGGCAGGGACGACCCGCGCCAACGCCCCGGCCACGAGGCCTACGACACAACGGGATTCGTCCCGGCGAACACGGAAGGGCAAGGTGCGTCCATCACGCTGGAGTACGCGACCACGGACTTCGCGCTGGCCCAACTGGCCGCCCGGCTCGGGGACTCCGCCGCCCGTGACGTCCTGCTGCGACGCTCGGCGAACTGGCGCAACGTCTTCAACGACACCAGCCGCTACATCCAGCCGCGCGACGCGGACGGCAGCTGGCCCCCCTTCGGCCCCGAGCGGCCCGGCGGGTTCGCCGAGGGGAACTCCGCCCAGTACACCTGGATGGTGCCCCACGACCAGCGCGGCCTGTTCGACGCGATGGGCGGCCGTGCGGCCGCCGTGAACCGGCTCGACACCTTCTTCACCGAGCTCAACGCCGGCTCCCGGGCGCCCTACGCCTACCTCGGCAACGAACCCTCCCTGAACACGCCCTGGGCCTACGCCTACGCGGGCCGCCCGGACCGCGCCCAGGACGTGGTCCGGCGCGCCCTCACCACGCTGTTCACCGACACCCCAGGAGGCGAACCCGGCAACGACGACCTCGGGCAGATGTCCTCCTGGGCGGTGTGGGCCGCCCTCGGCATGTACCCGCAGGTGCCCGGCCGGGCCGAACTCGTCCTGGCCAGCCCCCGGTTCCCCGCCGTCACCATCCGCCGGGGCGACGGCCCCACCATCGACATCAGCGCCCCGGGCGCCTCCGACACCGTCCGCTACGTCCACGCGCTGCGCACCGACGGCCGTCCCACCGGCCGCCCCTGGGTGAGCGAGGACTTCGTCCGCCACGGCGGCACCCTCGCCTTCACCCTCTCCGACACGCCCGACCCCTCCTGGGGCAGCGACCCGGCCGACGCACCGCCGTCCTTCCCGCCGCCCCCGGCCCGGGCACAAGGCCAGGCCCCGGCCCTGGACCCGGCACAGGTCCAGGCCCCGGCCCTGGACCAGGGCCAGGCCCAGACTCGGGCGCGGGACCGCCAGCCCGGAGGCGCGCGGTGAACCACCTCGGCGCGCCGGTGGCCACGACGGTGAAAACGGGGTGCCTCGGCCGGCAGTGGTCGGGTAGCGTGCGGATCATGTCGAGTCCTGAGTCAGACGAGGTGGGGGCTTTCGGTCACGCCGTCAGCCCCCTTCACCACTGAGCTCGTAAGCCCCGTCGTCGAACCGCGTTCTGCGGTCGGACGGGTGCGCCCTCAGGGGGCCGGCCGCGGTGACGAGATGACCGTCTCGTGCTTCTCCTCGTCCCGGAGCCTCTCGATGCCTCTTCCGCTGTACCTGCTTGCCGTGGCGGTCTTCGCCATGGGCACCTCGGAGTTCATGCTCGCCGGCCTCCTGCCGGACCTCGCCCCGGATCTCGACGTCACCGTCGGGACGGCAGGGGTGCTCACCTCGGCCTTCGCGATCGGCATGATCGTCGGCGCTCCCCTGGTGGCCGCACTCTCCCGCAACTGGCCCAGGCGCGCCGGCCTGCTCGGGTTCGTCCTCGCGTTCTCGGCGGCGCACGCCGTGGGCGCCGTCACCACGAGCTTCCCGGTGCTGTTCGCCACCCGGATCGTTGCCGCGCTCGCGAACGCGGGGTTCCTCGCCGTCGCCCTGACGGCTGCCGCCACACTGGTCCCGCCCGACAAGAAGGGACGCGCCCTGGCCGTGCTGCTGTCAGGCACGACGACGGCCACCATCGCCGGTGTCCCCGGCGGCTCGGTGCTCGGCACCCTGCTCGGCTGGCGGGCCGTGTTCTGGGCCGTCGCCGCGCTCTGCCTGCCCGCTGCTCTCGGCGTCCTGAAGGGCATCCCGGCGGGACGCGCGGAGGAACGGACCGCCGACGGGCCGACCCTGCGAGCAGAACTCGCCCAACTGGCGAAGCCGAGGCTGGTCCTGGTGATGCTGCTGGGTGCGCTGGTGAACGCGGCGACCTTCGCCGGCTTCACCTTCCTCGCCCCCGTCGTGACCGGCACCGCCGGGCTGAGCGAGCTGTGGATCCCCGTCGCGCTGGTGCTCTTCGGTACCGGGTCGTTCGCCGGCGTCACGGTCGCCGGTCGACTGTCCGACCGGCACCCCGGCCCGGTCGTCGCGGTCGGCGGCCCGCTGCTGCTCCTCGGCTGGCCGGCACTGGCCGTCCTGGCCGACCAGCCGGTCGCCCTGCTGGCCCTCGTGTTCGTCCAGGGTGCCCTGTCGTTCGCGCTGGGCAGCACCCTGATCACCCGGGTCCTCTACGAAGCCGCAGGAGCCCCCTCCATGGCAGGGTCGTACGCGACCGCCGCACTCAACGTCGGCGCCGCCGCCGGCCCCCTCATCGCCGCGACCACCCTCGGCACCGGAGCCGGGAACCTCGGGCCGCTGTGGTCGAGCGGATTCCTGGTCGCCGTCGCGCTGCTCCTCGCGTTCCCCCTCCGCAGTGTGGTCGCGGCCGGCCGAAGCGCGGAGGTGCTCCGGTGACGCGGGCGAACGCCGAGAGCCCATGCAGATCACGCCCGCGCGAACTCCGCGGCTTCCAGGAGCTCAGGATCGCCGCCGCCCTGCACGCCCCCGCCACCCCCGCCCCGCGGCCGGCCGCGGACACCGACCCCCGGCCGCCCGGGCGCTCGCCGACACCCTGCGCGCCGCCCGGGAGGCCCTGGAGGGCATCACCGCCACCCTCGGCCCGGACGACCTGCGAACAGCCGCCGAGCTGCTGAACGACACCCCCGGGTGCTCCTTCAGCTACGCCCGCTCACCGCTCACCGAGACGGCGACCTGCGCCCTGATCACGGGCGGCCAGTCTACTGACGCCGCGTCGACGAAGCGGTGTTCTGCGCAGCAGGGCAGGGCACGGCGCGGCAGCTCACCGCACGGCACGGCACCGCACGGCGCGGCAGCGCTCCTCCCGGGCTCCGGCCTCCGCGCCTCGTCAGCGCGCGATGCGGTGGTAGGCGGCCGCCCAGCCGGCGGCGGTGCGGTCGCCCCGGGTGAAGACGGCGGCGCCGGTCCGCCCGGCTGACGGGTCGTCCTGCCGAGGAGCCGGGTACGGCGCCTCGACGGCGGTGCCGGTACCGGTACCGCCGTCGGTGCCGACCTCGGTGTGTCGGGCGGCCGCGGTTCCGTTCCAGGTGACGACCGTGGCTCCGCGCGGCGCCCGGACGTGCGCGCGGTCGGGGTGGAGGGTGATCTCGGTACCGGTGGTCCGGGACGCGAGGAGCGCGAGGTAGTCGCCCGGGGTGAGGCGGCAGGTGTCGGGCGGGGTGGTGCCCGGCCAGTCCGGTGAGTCGATGCCGCGGGAGCGGGCTGCCTGCCACATGGCGGGGACCAGGGCGTGGGCGTGCATCGGGGTGGCCATCTGTTCGCACATCCACAGCAGCCGGCCCGCGCCGAGTGCGGGGCCGAGGGTGCGCCAGCGGATGCGCTGGGCGAGGTCGGCGGCGGTGACGGCTATCCAGGGGTGGACGGTGACGAGGGGTCCTTGGGCGCCGAGCCAGGCGAGGTAGCGCTGGGCGTCGTCGAGGACCGGTGCCATGGAGTCGGCCGGGATGCCGCGGATGTAGGCGGGCCGGCCGCGGAAGGCGTGCGGTGCGCGGGCGACGAGGAGCAGGACGGCGCGGGCGAGGTCCCCGGCGACCGGCTGCCATTCGTCGTCCTCCTCCTCGTCCGCGGGTTCGCTCCCGTCGGGTCTGCCGAGGGTGCGCAGGACGTTGTAGAGCTCGGCCTTGGCACGGTCGGTGAAGGGGGCCTGTTCGAGTGCGGGCAGGCGGGTGGCGAGGGTGGTGATGAGGGCGCCTTCCGCGGCGTCCGGGTCGGTGGGGACGGGGAGTAGGGCGGCGGCCTCGGCGAGCGTGGCGGCGAGGTCGGCGTCGACCATGAACCGGCTGGTGAGGCGGCCGAGTTCGGTGGCTTCGAGCCTGTCGTCCCCGTCGGGGTCGGGGGTGCGGGTGAGGTAGGCGGCGTCGGTCAGGAAGTCGGTGGCGTCGTGGAGGGGGTCGAAGGGGTGGTGGCCCTGGTGGAAGGCGAAGGTGCTCTTCCACCAGTTCTCGGCCTGGGTGACGGTGGCCAGGCGGTTCTGGACGGCTTCGGCGAGGAGGTGGTCGGGCAGGCGGTCGCGGATGCGGGAGGTGACGGTGTACCCGGCGGCGAGCCGGGCCTGCCAGTGGTGGCGTTCGCTGGGCGCGGTGAGCAGGTAGGCGTGGCCTTCGCGTTCGCCGGCACCGATGCGGCCGGCGCGGCCGAACATCTGCTGGACCATGGACACTTCGATGCGGCTCATGCCGATCTGGGTGTCCCGCACGATGACGGCGCGGGCGGGGAGGTTGACGCCGGCGGCGACGGTGGAGGTGGCGACGAGGATGGCGGCCCGGCGGTCGCGGAAGGCCTGTTCGGCGTCGCGCTTGTGGGGCCAGTCCCGGTAGTGGAGGCGGACGCCGGCCTTGGTGCACAGGCGCTCCACGAGGTCGCCGTCGTCCGGGTCGGCGCCGGTGGTGTCGACGCCGCGGTCGTGGGCCAGGGCGAGGGCCGTGGTGCGAACCGAGCGCTTGCTGCCGCAGAACACCAGGACGCTGCCGCCGTCGGCGGTGTGGCGGCGGGCCAGGTCGACCGTGCGGGCGGTGCGGGTGAGGTTGCGGGTGGCCCAGTCGGGTGCGTCCGCGTCCGGTGGCATCGCCGGTAGCTGCCAGGTCAGGCGGGTGGGACGCCAGGGCGAGCGGACCAGGCGGGCACCGAGCCAGTCGGCCGTCTCGTCGGCGTTGGCGACGGTCGCGGACAGGCCCACGATCCGCACCCGGGCGGCGTCCTCGCGGACCCGGGCCAGGAGTGCTTCCAGGACCGGACCGCGGACCGGGTCGCCGAGCAGGTGGATCTCGTCGACGATCAGGCAGCCGACCTCGGCGAGCGCCGCGCGCAGCGAGCCGGCGCGGCAGATCGCCTCGAACTTCTCGGTGGTGGCGACCCACAGGTCCGCCTCGCGGATGAGGTCGGTGTCGACGGCGGCCTCGCCGGTCAGCCGGACCACGCGCAGGCCGGCCCTGCGCCAGGCGGCGAGGTCGCGGTCGAGTTCGTCGGTGAGGGAGCGCTGGGGAACGAGCCAGGCGGCCTTGCGGCCGCGCCGGTGGGCGGTGAGGGCGGCGACCATGCCGATCGCGGTCTTGCCCGCGCCGGTCGGGGCGACGACCATCACGTGCTCGTCGCCGCCGGTGACGACGGGGACGGTGGAGGCCTGGACGGGGTTGAACGCCGGGTGCGGCAGCAGCGCCTTCCAGTGTTCGGGGACCAGCTCCTCGACGGGCACGAACGCCTCGATGTCGCCGGCCGGAAGCTCGTCCAGGGCGTCCCACTGGGCGGCGAACGCGTCCCGGGCGGCGTACGCGGCGGGGCCCGCGGCGGGTGTCGCCGCACCTCCGGACCAGGCGGCCAGGTCGACGGGCCCGCCGAGGTCGGACACCGTGGTCACGAACTCGTCCTCGACCCAGTGCGCGGCGGTGCGCACCCGGGCGCCGAGGCCGGTGAGGGCGTGGCGCAGGCCGTCGAACCCCTCCCCCGCCGGGACGATGACCCGGACGTCGGCGGCTGCGCGCAGCACGGGCTCGGGCACGCTCCAGGCGGGGTCGGTGACCTTCCCCCACCACAGGGCACGCGTCTCCCGCTGCGCGGGCAGCGGCAGGTCCTCGGGCCACGCCGGGCCCGCCGGGGCGGGTGCTTGCTCCCGGGAGGGGTGGGGCAGGCGGACCGCGGTGACCGTCACGCCGGGCCCGGTCGGGCGGCGGCCCGGGTCGAGGCCGGCGACCAGCCGGGCCGCGGCGCGGACGGTCGTCGTGGGAGCCGCCTTCGTCCACCGGGGCGCGCGGGCGGCGGGCACCACCGGGGCCGCGGGCGCGGCTCGCAGGAGTTTGTCGTAGGTCTTCACGCCGAGGTCGGCGAGTGTGTACGCGCGCGGGCAGGCGGGGCAGACCAGGGCGACGTAACGGTACTGGCGTCCGCCGGACTCGTACGGGCGGCGCAGCGAGTGCAGCGGCCGGTCGCACTCGGGGCACGGGCGGGGCAGCTGCTCCTGGTAGGTCCAGCCCGGTTCGGTGAACCGTTGCTGCAGCCCTTCGTCCGGCAGGTCGCTCCCCCACCGTTCGCTCATCACCTGCGGGACCGTCAGGTCGCCTGCCTCGGTTTCCGTTTCGTGCACGGTGCTCACTGTGTCAGCCGGGGCCGCAGCTGTGCCAGAGGGGTTTCGGTCGGACGGCGGGCCGGGCGGCGAGCACCCCGGGCACCCCGTCGCCTCCGATTGCCTACGAACCTGTGAGTCCGTGTCCGAACTTGATGCGATTTCCGGCCCGTTCTCCGTCACACCCACCGGTGAACGCGCCCCGAAGGGGGGGCGTGTACGACCGGTCGCCGCTCTCCTGGGGGTCCTGTCCGGATCGGGCGATCCGCCCGCCGACCACGAGAGTGAGGCCCCAGGTGGGGATGACAAGACGAAGGACGCGCGTCGCGCGGGGCGCGGTGCTCACCGTCGCGCTGACCGTCAGCGGGGTGCTGACGGCACCCGCGGCGTACCCGCAGAGCGCGGACGGAACGGTGACGGTCCGGGTGGTCCGGGCCGTCGACGCCACGGGTGCGTGGACGCCCGCGCTGGAACCGGGCCTGGCGGGCGTGCGGGTGACCCTGACCGGCGGGAACCGGGTCCACGTCGAGGGCACCACCGCAGCCGACGGGACGGTGACGCTGGCACCGCCGCGGAACCGGGACCGCGGCGGCAAGTACCGGGTGCAGGTGGTGAACCCGAAGCCGGGCGTGCTGTTCCCCGCCTTCGCCTCGCGGGAGGGACTGGACGGGGCGCCCGACCGGCTCAGCTCCAACCTTGAGTTCGTCGACCTCTCCGACGGCCGGAACGTCTCGTACACCACGGGCCTGTGGAGCCCCGGCGACTACTGCCAGAAGAACGCCCCCCTGGTGACGACCTGCCAGAACACCACGTGGGAGGGCGGTGCGCAGCGCACGCTGGTGTCCTTCCCGTACGGTGCGCGCGGCCAGGACGGCGTGGACGTGAACGTCACGGACATCGCCACCGACGCGGAGACCGGCACGCTGTTCGGCATCGCGTGGAACAGGGCCGACGGGCGGGTGTTCTCCTCGGCGGCGGCCAAGCGCACCACCGGCTACGGCCCGGGCGGCTCCGGCGGGATCTACGTGACCGACCTGGCGCAGAAGAGGACCACGCTGTTCACCACCGTCCCGGACGCCGGAAGCACGGCGCACGGGCCGGGGACGGACGACGCCTTCCTGGCGGTGCCGGGCAAGGAGAGCCTCGGCGGGCTCAAGGTGACGGACGACGGCCGGGACCTGTTCGTCGTCAACCTCAACGACCGTCGGCTGTACCGCTACGACGCCACCGCGGCGACCGCGGCGTCGCCGAAGGCCGTCTACCCCGTCCCCGACCCGGGCTGCCCCTCGGCTGGTGACTGGCGCCCCTTCGGCCTGGGCTTCCAGGACGGGACCGGCTACCTCGGCGGTGTCTGCTCGGGCGAGTCGACGGGCGCGGTGTCGGACCTGCGGGCGGTCGTGCTGCCCTTCGACCCGGCCACCGGCCGGTTCCGCCCGGCCGTGCTGGACCAGCCGCTGGACTACCCGCGCCAGTCGACCGTCGGCGCGGGCCCGTGCGACGGCGCGGGCTGGTTCCCGTGGACGGACACCTACCCCACCACGCAGAACGGCCAGACCTGCTCCGGCTTCCGCGCCCAGCCGGAACCGGAGTTGGGCGAGGTCGGTTTCGAGGCGGACGGTTCGATGCTGCTGGCCTTCCGCGACCGCTTCGCCGACCGGGCGACGGGCCAGGAGGCGGCGGGTGCCGCCGTCGGGCAGGTCCTGTCGGGCGGCGATCTGGACAAGGCCTGCCCGGTGAACGGCACCTACGTGCTGGACACCGACAACGGCTGCGGACTCTCGCCCCGGGGCACCCGCTTCTTCGACACCAGCCGGATGGGCTTCCACCACAACGCGGCCTACGCCGGGATGGCGCTGTCCAAGGTCGAACGCACCCTCGGGATCTCCGGGTTCGACCCCAACAGCACCGCCTTCGGCTACGGCACGTCGTTCCTCCAGCGGGCGGACGGCAAGCCGGACCCGGCGTTCGGACTGCGCCTCAACCCGCCGAACGTCCCGGCGCCGTTCGGCAAGGGCGCCTCGATGGGCGACCTCGAAGTGCTCTGCGACCGGGCGCCGCTGCAGATCGGCAACCGGGTCTGGTACGACCCCGAGCGCGAAGGCATCCAGGAACCCGGCCAACTCCCCGCGCAGGGCGTCACCGTCCACCTGTACGACGGGTCGGGCGGGCTCGTCGGAACCACGACGACGACGGCGCGCGGCGAGTACTACTTCGACGACTCGAACGTGGACGGCGGCCTCGCACCGCACACCGCGTACACGATCCGGCTGGACAACCCGTCCGACTACGCCGAGGGCGGTCCGCTCCACCGCTGGGTGCCCACCCGGCACGACGTCGGTGACGATCCCTTCGTCAACTCCAAGGGCATCGCCCCGCCGGGAGAGCACTATCCCGAACGGGCCCTGATCACCGGCGGCCCGGGCGAGAACGACCACACCCTCGACTTCGGCTTCCGACGCTGCGGGTGCGGGCACTGACGACGCCCTTCGTGGCGGCCGGGCCGAGGTCGAGCACGACCGGCACGGCAGGCCACCAGTGAGCCGCGGCGCCTGGCGGGCCACCGCCGGGCGCCGCGCCGATCTCACGCCGTCGCCCGGGAGTCCGTCGATCACATGTGATCCGCGGGCGCCCGGACCCGGCACGGGCCCTCAGGCGAGCCAGTCGGTGTAGTGGGTGGGGGCGATGCGGGCGCCGTGCGGGGCGGTGAGGACGTCACCGTGGACGGCGGCGAACAGGCCCGCGGTGTCATCGGTGACGACGCGACGCCCGTCGCCCTTGGCGGTCAGGGTGAGCCGGCCGAGTTCGTCGAGCGGGTAGACGTCCGGGCCCGCGATGTCGACGACGCCGTTCAGGGGGCTGCCCGCGGCGACTTCGGCGACCACGGTGGCGACGTCCGCGGCGGCGATCGGCTGGATCGGCGTGCGCGGCAGGCGGACGGTGTCGCCGTCGGCGGTCATGGCCAGGGTCGCGTCCATGAACTCCATGAACTGCGTCGCGCGGACGATGGAGTACGGGAGCGGTCCGGCCTTGAGGGTCTCCTCCTGGAGCACCTTCGCGCGGTAGTAGTCCAGGTCGGGCACCTGGTCCACGCCGACGATGGAGAGGATGACGGCGTGCCCGACCCCGCCCTTGTGGCTCGCGGCGAGAAGGTTGTCCATCGAGGTCCGGAAGAAGACGAGCGAGGCGTCGTCGAAGGTCGGGGAGTTCGTCAGGTTGACGACGACGTCGGCGCCCGCCACGGCCGCCTCCAGCCCCTGCCCCGTGATGACGTCCACGCCCGTGGACAGGGAGTGCGGTACGGCCTGGTGCCCGGAGGCGTTCAGGTTCTGCACGACCCGTGACCCGATCAGCCCGGTTCCGCCGATGACTGCGACCTTCATGGCATTCGCCCACTTTCGATGACTGGCGTCCGACATGCGCCTTCCGTACTGCCAACCCTCGGCGAACGCGCTCGTCCCGGCTAGCCCGGCCCGTCCGGTCGTCACCCACCGTGACGAACCGGCGGCCGATCGACAGGCCTCAGGAGGCGGACGAACCCGCCCGGAGGCCACGGGGAATGCCTCGGCGTCTCGGGAACCACCCTGGTCACAGGCCTGTCGGCGGCCCCTGGGAGAATCTGCGCCATGACAACCGACATCCGCCGCTCCGCGGGAACCAGAACCCTCTCCGACGCCCTGCTCTCGATGTTCGGCATCCGGCGGCTGAGCACCGAGAAGGACCTCGCCGACCTCCGGGCGGGCACCACCCTGCAGGTGTTCTGCTCAAGCCCGACGCTGGGCACCGTCAAGATGCTGTCGGTCGGCAAGGGACGCACCGTTCCGCACACGGCCTCCGGCCACCTCCACCTCTCGGCCGACACGGTGACCTGGCACAACCGGCGCACCCGCGAGAACGTCGTCCTCCAGGGCCCGTTCCGGCTCTCGCCGTCGGAGCAGAAGGCGCCGCTCCCGAAGATGGCCCGCCTCGACCTCGCCGCGGGCGACGAGCAGCACGTGATCGTGATCCCCAAGGCCGACGTCTCCCTGGTCACGCAGGTCCTGGAAGCGGCCGACCGGTAACACCCGGGCGGGACACCCCGGTCGGGGAAGGCCGGCAGGCCTGGTGGGCCGGGCAGGCCTGGTGGGCCGGGCAGGCCTCGCAGACCTCGCAGACCTCGCAGACCTGGCAGACCGCCTGCTCCGCTCAGGCCCCGTCGAGGTCGGCGCGTATGCGGAGCCGCAGCTCGCCGAAGAGACGGTCCCAGTGCCGGCGGGCCTCCTGATACTCCGGCTCGGTGTACGTGACGCCGGACTCGACCAGGTCACGAAGGTCCCGCAGCGCTCTGAAGGCTGTGACGGAGGACTGTTCGACACCGTCCGACGCGGTGATCGAGACCTGGTACCGCAGCTCGTAGGCACCCCCGGACTTGAATGCCTCCACCGCGACCCGGCCGCGCTCGTCCGCGGGCAGCGTGGGGTTCCGCGCAGCCTGGCGGATCTCGTTCCAGGTCCTGGACAGCGCTGCGAGGTACTCCGCGTAGAGCAGTCGCTTGGCGTCCCGGTGCCGGTCCCGGTGGTCGCGCCGCCACCTGACCCGGTCCGCGATGAGCGTGGACGTGACGCCGATGACGGCGCCGAGGGCGGTGCTCGCGAATGGTGACCAGTCCATGGGGCCGAGGCTATGCAAGTGCTGCCGGCTCCGAGTGCGGTTCAGGCGAACCCGGCTGCGGTCGTCGGGGCCAGCCCGAAGGCCCGCACCAGCGCGACCGCCATCGCCGCCCACGCCCCCACCGCGCAGCACCGGACCAGCCACGTCAAGACACGTCCCACCGCGCACCCCCGTGATCGACTCCGGCGGAGTCTCCCACACCGTCAGGCTGCCGGGCCGTGGATTGTCAGTGCCGGGCGGAAGGATGTCAGGTGACGCAGCAGCCCGTACCGAGGAGCACCGTGACCGCCGCCACCGAGCCGACCTGCCGTCCCGTCTTCCAGGACCTCTGGTGCGCGTCCGACCTCGGTCCGCACCGCCCGTGCGGCGGCACCTACGAGTGGTACGACGCCGACACGCTGCCGCCGCTGGAACCGGCCCGTTTCGACGGCGGGTTCGGGTGGCTCGGCGGCACCGGCCCGGTGGTGCCGGAGCTCGCCGGGCACCTCGACGCCGTCGCCGCCGAGCTGGCGGGCGCCGGGATCCTGCTGCCCGCCGAGTTCACCGCCTTCCAGACCGGCGCCACCAGCTACCAGTCCCTGGACGCGGTGTCGGCCACGGCCTGCTGGACGGACGTCTCGTCGCCGATACCGAGCCCGGTGGAGCCCGGTGCCTTCCTGGTCCGCTTCCTGCGCGACCAACAGGACTGCGTGCACTGGTACCTGTACCTGCGCCCCACGGGCGAGGCCTTCGTGGTGGCCTCCCCGCTGGACCTCGCGGACGCGCCGGAGTGGGCCGAACCGGGCGTGCCGGTGGACTGGTTCGGGGCCATCGCCCGGTGCGCTTCCTCGTTCGAGGAGTTCGCGTTCCGCTTCTGGGTGGAGAACCGCCTGTGGTGCGCGCTGCACGGCTACGGCGAGGAGAGCATGGACGACGAACTCACCGGGTACCTCGCGCACTACGAGCGCGGCTGACCACCGGGAGACCGGAGTTGCCGGGCGGCCTTCTTCGCTTCCACCTGCGCCCGCAGAGCCACCGCCTTGTCGGAGTCGCCGTACCACCACCACGCGTACCCGGCGATCGCCAGGAACAACGCCACGGAGACGAAGAAGAACGGATTCAACCGGAGCTGATCTGCCGAAACGTCGCCATGCGCGGGGCTCGGGACCGGGCTCGGGCTCGTTGCCGCACCGGCCCGCCCCGGCCGTGACAGACCGGGGCGGACCGATGCCGGCGCTGGATCAGCTGGCGTTGCTGGTGTCCGGCGAGAACGGACCCACGCACACGGTGCCGAGCGTCGCCTCCCTGACGCACACGGTGACGTTGACCCGGCCGGAGAAGTCCGCCGAAGCGCTCTGACCGGGGTAGAACAGGCCGGTCTGCGAGTTGCCGCTGGACGGGGTGATCGTCCACCGGTAGTCGGTGTAGTGGCCGGAGGACAGCGATACCGTGGCGTAGGTGTCGCCCACGTACCGGTACCAGGTGGCGTAGGCACAGATGGAGAAGTTGGCGTTGCTGTTGCAGTGCGTCGTCGTCGCGTGTGCGGAGGTGGTGGCGCCCAGCGTGGCCGCGAGGACGGCGGCAGTGGTCAGTCCTGCCTTCACGAGCTTCATGTGACTCCCTCGTAGGTGTCAGTGGGTCATGGAAGGTCGGTGCGGGGCACCCGTTCGTCGACCGGTGGAGCCCGGCGGAACTCGGGCCGACCGCCCTGGGTGTCGGGCACGGGATCCAGGGAACCCCGGTGACACATCCGCCGTCGAATGATTCGATTTCTTTCGAAGAGAATCTCGACGCGGGGGCGGCTCGTGATCAGGATCGACCTCGGCAGTCAGGGGCTGGGCAAGGTCAGGTTCGCCATGACCCCGCTCGACGTCGCCAAGGACCTGCTGTACTCCCTCGCCCGCTCGCCCGGTCGACTCGGCCCCGAGTGGCAGGCCTCGGCCCGGCAGGCGCTGTCCGCGGGGCGGCTGGGATTGCTCGCCGTCGTCGCGGGCGGGGGCCCACGCGGCTACGCCCCCGACTTCCTCCGGCCGGAACCGCCCGGCTTCCAGCTGCCCCTGGACGAGGCCCTGCACCGCGTCGCCACCACGAGCCGGGAGCGGATCCGCTACGAACTCACGGGGGCCGTCGGCGGCCACTCATGGGGGCGCACCGCAGCCGACCGGCCGCCCCGGCTGCTCCTCGATGCCATGGAACGGGGCGAGGAGTACGTGGCACAGCGCGTCGCAGTGGAGCTGGAGCAGTTCTGGCACACCGCCCTCGCGCGTCACTGGCCCGGCATCCGGGCCCGGCTGGAGGGCGACGTCGCCGCCCGCGCCACCGTGATCACCCGGCACGGCATCGCGGAAGCCGTCAACCACCTGGCCCCCAACCTGGAGTGGGACGGCGCCGCCCTGACCGTCCACCCGACGGCCCCCGGCCTGCCCGCGGCGAACCTCGACGCCGACGCCGCGATCTTCGTACCGAGCGTCTTCGCGGGACGGGCGACCTTCTGCGGTGCCGAGCCCCCGGGCGCGCCGGCCCCCCGCCTGCCGTTGATCGTCTACCCGGTCGGGCCGAACGACTGCCTCCCGACCGCGCCCGACGGAGCACTGATCGGCCCGACGCGCACGAGGCTCATGGCCGAACTCGCCCAGCCCCGCACGACCGGAGAACTCGCCCGGCGCGTCCACCTCAGCCCCGCGACCGTCTCCTACCACCTGCAGATCCTCCACCGGGCCGGACTCGTGCAACGCACCCGTCGATCCCGCACCGTCCTCTACCAGAGGGCCATGTCCGCGCACGGCGGGCAGTAGCCGCCCCGAGGCCGCCCGCGTCGTCGGGGCGGCCGGTTCAGGGGCTCCGTCCGTGACTGTCGCCGTCACTGCCGTCGTCGCCATCACTGTCGCCGTCGCCCCCGTCGTCGCCCTCGTCGTCGCCGTCGCCCTCGTCGTCGCTGTTGTCGTCCGACGACTCGCCGCCCCGCGAGCGGTGCTGCCGCAGGTACCAGACCAGCAGGGTGACGGCGATGATCACGGCGATCGCGATGGCGGCGACCCGGCCGACCGTGCCCTCCACCCTGGTGTAGGCGGCTCCGGCGAAGTAGCCGAGGAGAGTGAAGCCGACGCCCCACGCGACCCCGCCGAGGGCGTTGTAGAGCAGGAACCGGCGGTACGGCATGCGGGACATCCCGGCCAGCGAGGGCACCAGCGGGCGGAAGAAGGCGATGAAGCGGCCGACGAACACGGCGGCCGGCCCGCGCCGGCGGATCAGGTCCTGTGCCGTGCCGACCCGCTTGGCATGACGCCGCAGCGGGCGGGTGTGGAGGATCGACGGGCCGAGGTGCCGGCCGATCTCGTACCCGGCGGAGTCGCCGAGGACGGCCGCGCAGACCACGACCAGGACCATCAGGCCGAGCGAGGCGCGCCCCTGGTGGGCCAGGAAGCCGCCGAACACGGCGGCGGTCTCGCCGGGGATGAAGAAGCTGAAGAACAGGGCGTCCTCGGTGAAGACCATGCCGCCGATGACCGCGTACACGACCGGGCCGGACAGGCTGCGCAGCCAGTCGGTGATCGCGTGCATCGGCCACACCTCGTCGGCGATCGTGCCTCTTTCCGCCCCAATGTAACGCTTGTCCCCACGCCGACCCTGTCGCACGGGACCGGGGCGGCGCGTTCCGCATCGACGGAAGGGTCGGCCGGCGGCCGTCCGGGAAGCCGACGACTCCGTCGCCCGCGATGCCGGTGCCCGACCGGGAGGCCGCGCGGTACGCCGCCTGCCCGGCGGCACCCGACGGGCCTGCGCGCATCGTCAAAGGACCTTGCGCGGAAGGCCGACGACTCCGGTCGCGCGCTGCCGCAGTGTTGTTGGTGGGCACCACGCCGGTGCCCACCGCCGTACCCGGGAGGGATGCACCATGTCGCCCATCCGCACCATGTCGCCCGTCCGCACCAGGCCGTCCGTCCGCACCAGGCTCGCCGCCGCGGCCGTCGCCGCCCTGGCCGGTGCCTCGGTGCTCGCCGCCGCTCCGTCCGCGAGCGCCGGGACCACCGTCGCCGCGGTCGCCGGGGAGCCCGGGCTGTACCGGGTCACCGGGCCGGACGCGCTCGACTCGGCCTGGGACCTCTGCAAGGACGGCCAGACCTGTTTCTGGCAGAACGCCAACGCCGGCGGCTGGATCTGGATCGTGCCCTACTGCGGGCTGAACGACGTCCCGGACTGGTTCGACGACCGCGCCAGCTCGGTCTGGAACCGCGGCGGCGGCCCCGCCGACATCTACGCCGGCTCCGACTACTCCGGATTCATGGGCACCGTCCCGCGCTGGTGGCAGGGCAACCTCGCCTCCGCGCACAACGACCGGCTGAGCGCGGTCAACGTCCGCTGCGGCTCGTAGCGGCGCCCGCACCCGTCGAGGCCCGGAAGTCGCTCGCGGTGGTGCCGTACTCGTCGCGGAAGGCCCGGCTGAAGACGGCAGCGGTGCGGAAGCCCCAGCGCGCCGCGATCGCGTGCACCGGCACCACCGCGAGACCCTGGTCGGCGAGGTCCGCCCGGCACCGCTCCAGGCGGCGCCGGCGGACCACCGCCGCGACACCACCGCGCTGTTCACGGTGGAAGAGCCCGTGCAGGGTGCGCAGCGAGATGTGGTGCCGGGCGGCGATCGCGGTGGGCGAGAGGTCCGGGTCGCCGAGGTTCTCCTCGATGAAGGCGTCGATGCGGGCGAGCAGCATCCGGTGGCGCGGCTCCGGCGGCAGCCGGTCCTCCACGCCCAGCCGGTGCGCGAGGAAGGCCACGGCCAGTTCGCGCGCCGCGATGCCGAGCCGGACGGCCTCGTGCTCGGCGACGGCGGGCGCCTCCCGCACGAGGCCGCGCAGGAATGCGGCCAGCACCCCGCCTACGCCGCCGCGGGCGGACGCGGAGCTGGCCAGCAGCCGGTCCAAGCGGCGGTGGTGCAGCGGGAGTTCGGCTGCCGGAAGGTGCAGGATGACGGCCCGGGACACGCCGCCGGGCAACCCGCGGCCGTCGAACGGGCGGGAGGTGTTCCACATCACGAGGTCGCCGGAGCGCATCCTGGTCTCGTTGTCGCCCTGGGCGATCCACATCGCGCTGCCCCGGATCAGCGCGAGCTCGTACACCTCCGGGTCGGAACGTCGGATGAGAGCGGGGGTGCGCTCCGATCGGATGGACGGGAAGGACATCGTGGTGAGGTGTTGCCCGGGGCCGAGCGCCAGCGTGCCGACGGTCGCGGGGAAGTCGTCGGCGTGCTCGGTGGTGATCCGGGTGGGCGCGACGTCCCGGGCGACCATCTCGCACCACCACTCGAACCGGTGCCCCGGCTCGACGGCGGAACTGTCCAGGTGGTGGTAGGGCATGGGCCGCTCCCTGCGCTCCCCCGGGGGCGTGCGACACGGCCGCCCGAGCACGTCGCCGACATGACACAGCCTGCGCACGGCGACCACCTCCCCGCAAGCGCTCGAATCCGCCAACTCCGCTGCCCGCACGGCCCGGTGTGCACGGCTGCCGGTCCCGCACCACGCCACCCGCGGGCGACGTGAGGTCAACTGACCATCAGCCTGGCCGGGTTGGCGGTCGGGAGGGGTGGCAACCGTTGTGATCGAGCGGGCCGACGGGCACCCCTTCCGCTGCCTGCCGGACCCCACGGCTGGGCCTCGCCCTTCGGCCGTCCGCCGGTGGTGGCGACAGCTCCGCGGCCGGCGCACGCGACCGGGCGCGGACGGACAGCCCGGCCGGGGAGGGCCCGGCCGGGCGCGTGGGCCGTCGGTCAGGTGGAGGGTCGGCCCTCCGGCGCGGCGGCGGGGGTGGACGCGGCCGCGGACGCGGGTGCGGCGTCGGCCACCGGCGCGGGTGCGGCGTCGGACACCGGCGCGGGTGCGGCGTCGGACACCGGCGGAACGGCCGGGGCCGAGACCAGGGCGAGGGCGAGGGCTTCCTGGGCGGCCCTTGCCGCGCGCGGCTTGATGTCGGCTCGACGGGCCAGCTGCATGGCGGTCAGACGGTTGACCACCATGATCGCCGCGATCGCGGCCACCAGCCGGAGCGCCGACCCGGCGGCCTCCACCCGGATGGTGCTTCGCAGGCTTTCGAGGTCGCCCGGGACCGACGGGTCCACGTGCGTCAGCATGGTGGCGGCGATCCGGCCGACGATGATCGAGCCGATCCAGGTGGACCACCAGAGGGCGATGACCTTCTCCGACGGCGTGCGCCGCCTTCCCTCGGCGTCCAGCGGCGCGCTGGCCCTCCAGCAGTCGACCATCAGCTGCCAGGGGAACCAGAGCGCGACGACGGGGGTGAACCACGCCCCGATGACCCAGCCGCGCCCGAGGCGGTGCCCGTTCGGCAGCAGCAGATCGGCGTTCTTGCGGATGCGGTAGAACCAGACGATGAACATCACCACGGTGGCCACCGCCAACGGGGAGTACACCTCGTTCAGCGTCTGCGCCGCGGACTGCACGGCATCGAAGTCGTCGAGGTCGGCGTCACCCGGCGCGTCCAGCAGCCCGCCCACGAGGACGTCGGACCACACGTCGAGCGCGACCGCCAGCACCGCCAGCGCGGCGTCCAACGCCAGCAGGGCGTACACCGCCACGGCGAGGCCGTTCGCCGGGCTCAGCGCCGCAGCCCATCCGGGGACCGCCTCCGCGCAGCCGAAGCAGCGGCCGCTGTCCGTTCCCACGGGGCGTGCCCCGCACGCCGCACACACCATCAGATCGTCAACTCCTGGAATCGCCGTGTGCTCGACCCCGCACACCGGTACGCCACCACCCCGACGGGGGCGGGCGCGCCGACTCTAGGGGATCCGTGGCGCCGTCGGCCAGCGTGAATTCCCAGCTCGGAGGCGGTATCGCCGGATACGTGGCAATCGCTCCGACGTCCGGGCCCGGGAGTCGGATCCGAAGCCCGGGGAGTCGGATCCGGGGCCGGAGCCGGTCGGCGTCCCTGCCCGGCGCCGGGCCCCCGCGATCCACCGGTGTGCCCGCTGTGTCCCACCGGAGGCCGTCGGTGAAGGACATGCGGTGGACGGGCCGGGACGACCGCAGGCCGCAGGGCGGCCGGCTACTTGCCGGCCGATGCCACGGAGGTGACGGCTTCGGCCAGGGTGGGGCGGTAGATGCCCATCTGCGGGTTGAGGACGTGGGTGCCCGCGGCGAGCGGGAAGTTGCGGGTGTTGGCGAGGGGCATGTTGGTGTCGTCGTCGTCGACCAGGACGTTGATTTCGTTGATGCCGGGGGTGGTGCCGGTGGTGGCGCCGCTCGGGTCGAGGTCGATCACCACGTAGGCGCTGCGGCCCGCCGGGACCGGGAAGCGCAGGGTGCCGCTGGCGAGGATCGGCTTGATGTTGTTGCTCTGGTCCCGGGCGGTGGAGTTGCCCAGGTCGACGCCCGGGGTGGAGCTCAGGCTGCAGGTGCCCGTGCCGTTGTTGCGGACCTCGATGGCCCACTGGCTCGGAGACCCGGCGCGGGGCGCCGCCTGGACGGTGAGGTTCTCGATGTCGCACGGCCGGGCGTCGGTGCCGGCGTCCCCGCCGCCGGGCTGGGTGCCGCCGGGCTTGGCGGCGCCCGACGGGCTCGCGGCGGGCGGTGTCTTGGCGGCCGGGCGGGTGGCGGTGGACGAGGCACCGGCGGTGGGCGCGCTCGCGGTGGGAGCACCGGTGGCCGAGCCGGCCGGCGTCGACGGCGCGGCGGCCACCGAGGTGGGCGCGGGGGCCGGAGAGCCGCCTGCCGTGTCGGCGTTGTCGGGCCCGCACGCGGTCAACGCCAGCCCTGCCCCGACGACGAGGACGGCGGTGGCGAGCAGCGGACGGCGGTTGCGGACGAACATGGTGACTCCTCGATGATGACGGGCATGTGAGGGGCGCTGACCGGCGCCGATCGGCACCGATGCGCTCGGACAGTTCAAAGGACGTACGGCAGAAGGCATTTGGTGGCATCCGTGGCGTCACAATCGCCAGGACATGACAGGGACCGGACCGTGACGTTCGATCGGGTACGGCGCGGTTGACAGATCCCGTTGTGCCGGTGGGAGTTGTCGACCGCGCGGCGGATCCGGTGGTGCACCGCCCGCGTCGGCCGCCGGGTGGCACTGGAGGCCAGGGGGCAGGGCGTCGGACGTCAGCGCAGGGTGAGGCCGGCCTTGCGCGCGAGGTCCGGGTCCTCGGGACGGCCGAGGACGAGGATCCGGAGGGCCGTGCCGGCGTAGACGGCCAGGCGACGGGCGATCCTGCGGGCGGTGTCGGGCATGGTGGTCTGCCTTCCTGTCTTCCGGGCCTGGCTGACTGGTGTTCGGGCTAGTGGTCTTCGGGCTGCCGGCCTTCGGGCGACCGGTCGCTCATCGGGTCGGGTGGTGCGGGTGTCACCAGGAGACGGCGTCGTCCATCGACTGCTGCCAGTAGGTGACCTTGAGGGAGTCGTCGACGTACGCGCCCTTGGCCGGCAGCGGCGGGTGGGCTCCGGCGCCGACGCTCTCATTGCCGGAGGGGCCGTGGAAGTAGACCTCCAGGGAGGCCACGGTGCGGCCGTTGGCGCCGTCGGTGCCGTCGGTGGAGGAGAGGTTGACGGAGGCGTAGCCGGACTCGCCGGGCTTGAGCGTGACGACGGCCTGCGGCTTCGAGTCGTCGATGACCGGGGGCACGGACTGGGCCTCGCCGAAGCGGACGGCCGGGTAGCCGTAGAGGTAGCAGATGCCGGAGCCCGTGTTGGTGACCGTGAGCAGCATGTGGTTCACGGGGCGGTTGAGCGGGGCGGCGGTGGTCTTGGTGTTGGAACCCTCGCAGGTGCTCGGGTTGGCGGCGGCGGGAACCGCGGGGGCCTTCGGTGCGGAGGAGGCCGGGGCGTTGGCGGCGGGCTTGGAGGCGGTGGCGGCCGGGGCCTTGCCGGTGGGGGCGGCGGCGGACGGGGCGCCGGGCGCCGCGGAGGTCGAGGGGGTCGCGGGTGCGGTGGGCGGCGCGGTGAACGGGGTGACCGTGACCGTCGGGGCGGGTCCCGCCGACTTGACGTCCTCGTCGCCGTTGCACGCGGTCATCGAGAGGGCGGCGATGGCGACGCCGGCGGCAATGGTGATCAGCCGGGTGCGGGAGGTGCGGACGGACATGTGGTGGTGCCCCTTTCGGCGTTCGCCCACGTGGTGGGCCGGTGCGTCGATCGGATGACCGAGGCTTGATGACCGAAGCCTGCGGGGCACTTCGTCCCAGCCACCACACCTGGCGGCACGATCGGGAGGGTGGAACGGCGAATGAGGCTCTGACCAGCGGGGATGGGCCGAGCCTGGAACGCTGGAACGGGACACCGAGGGGTCGCCGAGCGGTCGCCGAGGGGTCGACGGGACAGGGATCGAGACGATCCGGCGCGCTGTCGGGCGACCGGGCGGGCGCCGTGAAGCCGTCCGGCCGCGGTGCGGGCGGACTCACCCGCACCGCGGCCGGAGAGGACCGGCGGCGGATCACCAGCCGCCGGCCGCGAGTTGCGGACCGGTTACTCGGAGTCGTCCTTCCCGGGGTGGTGGTGCTCACGGTCGAGGCGCAGGGCGAGCAGGGCGTGGGCCATCGCGCCGCCGGCGCAGACGGCCGCCGCGACGAACCCGATCTCGGCGATCTCCTCGCGCGTGGCCCCCGCGTCCGTCGCGCCCCGGGTGTGGGTGTCGATGCAGTAGGAGCACCGCGTCGTCATCGCGACGGCCAGTGCGACCAGTTCGCGCAGCTTGAGCGGAATCGTCCCGCCCTCCCGGAAGACCGATTCGTGGAAGTGGATGAAGGCGTCGAACTCGTCCCGGGCCAGGGCGCGGACGGTCGGCACGGTGCGCAGGTCCGAGGGCTGTTGGTAGGTCATGGCCCGATCCAAGCCGCGCGGCGCACGGCACGTCCAAGACCGTTTCGGACCGGGTGGGCATGCTTCCGCTATCGCTTCCGATCGCTATCGTGACCCCCATGGACCTGCGCAGACTCGGCTACTTCGTCGCGGTGGCGGAGGAGGCGAACGTCGGACGGGCCGCGAAGCGGCTACGGATGTCGCAGCCGCCCCTGAGCCAGCGCATCCGCGAACTCGAAGCGGACCTCGGCTGCGCGCTGTTCGTCCGGACCCCGCGGGGCATGGAACTGACCGCGCCGGGCCGGGTCCTGCTGGTGGAGGCCCGCGCCCTGCTGGCCGGCGCCGAACGGGCCCGCGAGCGGGTACGACGGGCCGCGGGCGAGCGGGTGCTGCGGGTCGGGGTGCTCGGACCGGGCGAGCAGGCGCTGTCCTTCCCCGCTGCCCGGGCCTTCGCACGGAGCTGCCCCGACACGACCGTCCGGCTGCACCAGGGCGACCTGGGCGACCCGCTGATCGGACTCACGGCCGACCAGGTCGACGTGGCGATCACCTACGGCCCGTTCGACGAGACCGGGTTGGCGACGCGGACGGTGCGCGAGGACCGCTGCTACGCCGCCGTCCCCGCGGACGACCCGCTGGCCCGTCGGCGCAGCCTGAGCGCCGGGGAACTCGCCCACCGCAGCTCCGTCCGTCTGCCGGAAACCGCCGACCCCACCTGGCGGGCCTTCTGGCAGCCGACCCCCGACAGCGCCGACGGACCGGCGGTCCGGTCCCTGGACGAGTGCCTGCACGCCGTCCTGTGGCAGCGCGCCGTCGCCCTCGTCCCCGGTCAGGCGACCGCCCGCCACCGGGTCGAGGGCATCGCCTTCCGCCCGGTCGACGACCTCCCGCCGAGCCGCCTGGTCCTCGCCTGGCGCCGGGCCGACCGCTCCCCGCTGATCCCCGCCTACGCGGCCGCCCTGTGCGCGACGGCCGGGTAGTCCGGGACGGGGGAAGCCGCACGAGCCTCCCACGGCGGTTTCCGCGCACGGGCGCTGAGCTGCTAATATTCTTCTTGTCGCGAGGGAGAATGATTCCTCGTCAGGCGTCAGCGGTGCTACCAGAGCACGTCCTACTTTCAGTAGGAAGAGTCCGTGCGACCCGGGCCTGGCGCTCCATTGTCGGACGGGGTCCGGTACCTACCCAGGTACCGGACCCCGTTCGCGTTCCCGGCAGCGCCGGGCGGCGGCTTTCCTCGACGACCGGTGACCCGAACCCCGGTGCGCCCGCCGTGCTCCTCCCCTGCGAACGGCTGTCGCGCCGGGACGGGCGCGGCTACCGTGGAAGCACTGCTCGGGGACGTCGAGGGGGGACGGTTGTGCTGGACGGAGCGATGGCCGCATTGGCCGCGGCGGTGGGTTCGGGTGTCGTGCAGGCCGCCGGGACGGACGCCTGGGTGGCGTTCAGGAACCGGCTGGCCCGGCTGTTGGGCCGCGCCGACCGGCAGCAGGAGAACGCCCAGTTGGAACGGCTGGACCGGACGGCCGCCGAACTGGCCGCGGTCGGACCGGAGGGCGCCGGCGGCGAGGAGCGCACCCGGCTCGGCACAGCGTGGCGGACCCGCGTCGAGGACCTCCTGGAGGAGCTGGATCCGGACGAGCGCGCCGACCTCGCGACCGGGCTCCGCCTGCTGCTCGACGAGGCCGCGCAAGCGTCGCGGCCGTCCGGCGGAGGCGTCACGGGGAACGTGTTCCTCGATCAGACGGCGGTCCAGTCGGGCGACAACAACGTCCAGGTGAACCGGTTCGGCTCCCGCTCGTGACCGGGCCCGGCGCCGGGCCCGAGAGGCGGCCCGGCGGCGGTGACGGTCGGCGCGAGGACGGCCCCCGGGGGCACGTCTTCCGCGGCCCGACCGGACTGCAGCACGGCAACGGCAACCTCCAGGTCAACTTTCACGAGCACCGCACGGGCATCATCTCCGCCTGCGCGGTCGCCCTGGTCTGCGTGGTCACCGTGATCGCCGTCCGGGTGGGCAGCGACCCCACGCCCCGGAGCGCCGGGCCGGGCGCGGGCACCCCGGCCTCGAACGCGGCGCAGACGCCCGGCACGGCACCGTCGGGTCCGACCCCGCCCGGCACCCCCGAGGCCGATCCGTCGGTGCTCACCGGGCGGCTGGTCAACGACGGCAGCGGGCTGTGCCTTCGGGTGCCCGGCCCCGGGGACGGCCTCGTCCCCGTGCAGGACGCCTGTACCGGCGACGCCGACCGGACCTGGACGCTGGCCCCGCAGAACGGCGCCCTCCGCACCCTGCGCAACGCCGACAGCGACCGGTGCCTGTCCACGGCCGGCCCGGAGAACTTCGCCGCCGTCCGCCAGGTCGACTGCACCGCCCGGCCCGACGGGCAGCACTGGGAACTGCTGTGGGGAGCCGGGGCCCGGTCGGGGCACTTCACGCTGCGCAGCACCGGCAACGCCAAGTGCCTGGTGGTCCAGGGCAGGGAGGCGGGCCGCCCCGCGGCGCAGACCTCCTGCGGCGAGGCGTACGACGACCAGTGGTGGCACCTCTCCCCCTGACCGCGTCCGTGCCCGGTGGATGCCAACCGGCATCGTCGGTGGCGGAGTGCAGGAAGGACGTGTGCGTGTGCGTCCGGTGTGCCGTTCCGCGGCACCGCCGCCGTTGCCGGCGACGGACGACCCCGTCCCCGCCGACCTCGACGCCCTCCTCGACCGGGGAGCGGATCATGATCAAAGTGGGTGGTCCGTCGGGCGTGATCATTCAAGAGGAAAGACGGACGAAGAAGTTGAATCGCATACGCATGACGCTGGCACTCGGTCTGGTGCTGTCCGCGGGCCTCGTGACCGGGTGCTCCGGCGGGGCGGACGCCGGCGCCAAGGCCGGCGGCGGGGAGACGGGAAAGGCAGCGGAGTCCGCGCCCGCGTCGCCGAAGGGCCCGGTCTACCAGGGCAAGCCGGTGCCCGGGCTGGCAGCGCAGCCGGCCTGGAGTCTGACGGCCGATGAGGCGGGGAACTGCGCGAGCAAGGCGTCCGAGAAGGACTCGTCGCAGCGCGACGTCTGCACGGTCGGGGACGCCGTCATCGTCACCGGCTACCGCGACGGGCAGTCGGGCACGAGCACCTTCACCGCCCAGCTGCTCGACGCCAAGACCGGCAAGCTGCGCAAGAGGTTCGACTTCGCCCTCCCCGAGAAGAGCGGCGGGTCCACCCCCACGGTGGCCCTCGCGCAGGTGGGCGAGTGGCAGGACGGTTCGGCCGCCCTGCTGATCCGCAACCGCGTCGACACCCCGGCGGACGGCCTGAAGAAGGCCTCGACCCAGACCGTGCTGACCATGTACGCGCCGTCCGGCGAGAAGCTGGGGAGCTCCTCCTTCGACGGCGACACCCACATGTCCACCCCGGTCAGGAACGGGTACCTCGTGGACACCAGCAGCTCCGGCGGCGCCAAGTTCATCCCGATCGGCGACGGGGAGACCCTGACCACCGAAGCCTCGCAGATCGATCTCAAGGGGGCGGTCGGTCCCGGTCTCGGCTACTCCTCGCAGAAGGACACCTCCTTCCAGCCGTACGCCAACTGGCTGACCGCCACGGACATCCGCACGGGCAAGAAGGCGTGGAACACCAAGGACCTCGCGCCGCCGGCCGCCGTCGCCAAGCTGATCACCCCGGCCAAGGCGACCAGCGCGCGGCTGATGCCGTACCAGGGCGACAAGGCCCTGCTCGAATGGTCCTCGTACGGCGAATCCGAAGCGGTCATGACGCTGATCGACGTCAAGAGCGGCCGCCGGCTCGCCGAGGGGCCGGGCATCGACACCAACGGCACCGTCGATGACGACGGCCTCGCCGTCTCCCCGGACGGCAACACCGCCGTGGTGCAGTACGGCAAGGGCGCGGTCGCCTGGAACACGGAGACCGGCAAGGAGCTGTGGCGCCAGGCCGCGGACGAGGTGAACATCACGCCGCGCGCCCTCCCGGGCAACGGTGTCCTCTACGCGTACGTGAACGGCGCCGGAGCCGCACTCGACGCCCGCGACAAGAAGCTGCTGGCCTCCGGGATCGCGGAGATGCCGCAGTTCACGACGAACGGGTACGCCGCTGTCCGCGGCCCCGGGGGCCTCTTCGTCTTCGCCACCCAGCCCGTCTGACGGACGGGCAGAGCCTCCGGAGGTCCGCCAGGCCGCCGGGCGTCCGCCGCGCCGGCCCCGCAGGCCCCAGCCGCCTTGCGGCCCGTACCCCCGGGTGCGGGCCGCAGGGCCGCGCCGCAATAAGGAGTGTCGGACCACCCGGTGCGGGTGCTGTACTGGGCGCATGGGGGTTGACGACGGCCGGATGCGACTGCCACTGACGAGCCATCCTGTCGGTGATCCGGGTTCCGGGCTCAGCCGGATCCTGAGCACCGGCCGGATGCTCCGCAACACCTTCGTCCACCCGCCCGACGGCCAGGTCGCCTTTCTGACCGCGAGCCGCGCCGACCTCCTGCGGCTCGGCGCCCTGTTCCGCGTCGCCGCGACGAGCCCGCACAGCGCGGTCCACATCCCGCTCCCGCCGGGCGACCAGCCGACGACCTTCGTCGGCAACGCCCGTCCGCTGCCGCTGCTCCTGGCCCGCGAGGACACCGGGCTGCGACCCTCGCACTGGCCGGACCTGCGGCGCCGGATGCGCCGCGCCTCGGCGCCCCTGAGGGTGACGGCCCCGGCGGCACGCTCCGCCGACCGCCCCGACGACGTCCGTCGCCGCGCCGACCGCCACCCCGCCCGTTTCACCGAGCACGCCGCGACGATCGTCATCACCGCCCGGGCCGAGCTCCTGTTCTGGATCGGGGACTGGCTCACCGACGTCGGCGACCGCGTCGCCGCGGAGCCGCACGTGCATCAGCACGGCGAGTGCTTCCTCGGCGACATCGTCGGCTTCTTCGACCCCGAGGGCACGAACCGGCCGATGCACGCGTTCTGCGTCGTCGCCGTCGAGCCGATCTTCCACCGGGCCCGCTGGCAGCAGCAGCGCACGCCCGTCGGATGACCACCGGATGACCGCCGGGCGTGGCGAGCGCTGCGGGTGCTGCGGGGCGGCGGCGTGCACTCACCCGCCGTCGGAGCGTTCGGCCAGGCTCCGGCGCCACTGCTCCATGCCCTGGCGGAGGGACTCGTTCACCGTCAGCAGGAGTCCGGCGGAGGACTCGAACCGGGCGCCCGCCGGGGTCGCAGCCCCGAGGATCCCGGCCGCGCGCTTCGCCTCGGCCGCCAGGGCGTCGTTCGTCTGCATGGTGACCAGCAGGGTCCGGACCCAGATGCCGTCGTCGATGACGTAGCGTTCGCGGCGCACGCCGGGAGTCCGCTCCCGTCGCAGCAGTCCCTGCTGTTCGAGGAACGTGACGGCGTTCGAGATCGACGCCGGACTGACGCGGAGCCACTGGACCAGCTCGGCGGCGGTGAGGGCGCCGGAGTCGGTGACGTACAGGCAGGCCAGCACCCCGGCCGCCACCCGGGGCACCCCCTGCCGGACCAGGACGGCGGCCCAGGACTCCGTGAGGTCCTGGATCGTGTGGGGGTCGCGCCCCCGGACGCCGTCGGGGACCGGAGCCGCCGCGGGCTCGGCCTGCTTGTGCCGGCGGGCGCGATGGCGGGTGGCCTCGTGCGCCCGGGTCGCCCCGTAGCCGTCGGGCCCGCCGTTGCGGGTGACCTCCCGCATGACGGTCGAGGCGGGCCGGCCCAGGCGGCGGCCGATCTCCGCGTACCCGAGTCCGTCGGCCAGCCCTGCGGCGATCTGCCGGCGCTCCTCGCTGGTGAGTCTGCCTCCGGGCATCGGCACCCGTCCCCCCTCTGCCGGCGCGCGCGGGGCCGGTGCCCGCGAACCTCGCGCCACAGTATGCATTCAGCCGCATCTCATTGCAAAGGAAGGCTCGACAGCCCATTGCATTAAGCGCCAAGGTCATTGCAATGACGGAGCCTTCGATGACAGAAAGACCCTTATAAAGCAAGCGAGATGAGGCCCTTTCGGGCGTTGACCGATTCATGAACGCAATGTAGCGTCGAGTACGTTCAGCAAAGGCCGAACACTGGCGGGAGCCGGCCGGGTTCCCACGCCGACGTCCGCCGCCGGCGGATCCGAAGGAGGCACCACCATGTCCGTCACCCCCACCCACCAGCCCGAGCCGGCCCTGTCCGAGCCCGCCACCGGGCAGGACCGCCCGGAGCTGCAGGAGGCCGTCCAGGCCTTCGTCGACGCCGGCTTCGCCGGGATGCAGATGCGGGTGCACGACGAGCGGGGCGCCTGGGTCGGCACCGCCGGGGTGCGCGAGCTGGGCGAGGCCGGGGAGCCTCCGGCGGACGGTCGGTTCTGGATCGGCAGCACCACCAAGACCTTCGTCGCGACCCTGGTCCTGCAGCTGGTGGCCGACGGCGCGATCGGGCTGGACAGCCCGGTGGCCGGCCACCTGCCCGGGCTCGGCCTGGACGAGCGCATCACCGTACGGATGCTGCTGCAGCACACCAGCGGGCTGTACAACTACACCGGCGAGCTCGACCCCGACGGGACGTTCGTGCCGGGACTCCCCTCGGTGGGCAAGGCCTGGGTGGAGAACCGGTTCCACAGCTACCGCGCGGAGGAGCTGGTGCAGTTCGCGCTCTCCCGGCCCGCGCGGTTCGAGCCGGGAACGGACCAGAGCTACTCCAACACCAACTACACGGTGGCCGTGCTACTGGTCGAGCGGATCAGCGGCCGCTCGTACGCCGAGGAGATGCGGCGACGGATCCTCCAGCCGCTCGGGCTGCGGGACACCGCGGTGCCCGGCACCTCCCCGGAGCTCCCCGAACCGCACGCCCACGGCTACTACCGCTACCAGGACGCCGAGCGGTGGGAGGTCGTCGACGTCACCCGCCAGAACCTCTCCCTGCTGGTCGGCGCCGGCGACATGATCTCCACCACCCGGGACCTCCACACCTTCTTCTCGGCGCTGCTGGGCGGCAGGCTCCTGCCGGCCCCGCTGCTGGACGAGATGCGCACCCCGCACGGGATGCTCGGGTACGGCCTCGGCCTGTTCGTGCAGGACCTCGGACCGGGTCACGGCACCATCGTCCACCACAACGGCGGCGCCCCGGGCGGCTTCGGGGCGCTGATGATCAGCACCCCCGACGGCGGAAGGACCCTCACCGCGGGGCTCACCACCGGGGACTCCGCGACCGACCCGGCACAGGAGTTCCCGAAGGCGCTGGACCGGCTCGTCAAGGCGGTGTTCGGCGGCGGGGAGGCCGGCAGCGACGGGCCCACGGCCTGAGCGGCCCGGGTCCGGGAGACGACCGGGTCGGCGTCCGCGCGACGGGGGTGGACGCCGACCCGGCAGCGAGCCGGGACGGCCGACCGTGCACGGAGCGGACACGGCACGGCCGCACCCGGTAGCGTGACCAAGTGCTGTACCAGGGGCGGCCAGGTGTCCCGGCCGTGACAGCCGGGCTCCAGCACACACGATCCGGACAGGGAGAGCAGCACATGAGCACAGCGCATGCCGGCCCGGGTGACTACAGCACGGTGCCGAATCCGGAACAGGCCCTCAAGTACGCGATCCAGCACATCGCGGGTGACCGGGTCGAGATCGTCGAGGGAGTCATCACCCCCGTGTCACCGTCCTGGGCCCACGAGACCGCTGTCGACCTGATCCGTGAACAGATCGGTCCCCGCATGCGCGAGCTCGGCCTCCGCGCCGGCTCCGGGAACCTCGATCTGCCGGGCACGGAGAACTTCTACGTACCGGACCTCGCCGTCGTGCCGGCCGAGCTGGCGAAGACGGAGGGTGCGCTCCTCCCCGACCAGACCGTGCTCGTCGTCGAGGTGACGTCACCGTCGAACGGTGAGACCGACCGCACCGCCAAGCGTCGGCGCTACTCCCAGTTCGGCGCCCCGGTGTACCTCCTCGTGGACCGGCAGGAACGCACCTGCACGCTGTTCTCCCAGCCGGGCCGACTCGGCTACACCCTGGTGGAGGGCCCCCACCCCTTCGGCACTCCGCTCCGGCTGCCGCAGCCGTTGGACGTCGGACTCGACACCTCGGGTTTCTGAGCCCGGATCAGGCCCGCCGCCCGGGCCGACATCGGCGCCGGCGTCGCGCCGGCGTCGCACCGCCCCCCGGAGCGCGGGTGGCCGCAATGCCGCGACGGCGGACCTGGTTGGATCAACGCATGACGGATTGGTCGCGACTCAGCCATGCCTACGGAGCCGCCGGGGACATACCGGCGCTGCTCGACCGGATCACCGCCGAGCCGAGCCGGGAACTCTGGAGCGACCTGTGGTCGGCGCTGTGCCACCAGGGCAGCGTCTACACGGCGAGCTTCGCGGCACTTCCCTGGCTGGCCGGAACGGCCGCGGGCGGGAACCGGGAACAGGCGGTCGACGCCCTGGTCCTGGCGGGCGCGATCGTGGCCCGCGCCGACCAGTGCCGCGGGGTCGACGACGTCCGCTCGGTGTACGCGCCGCAGATCGCCGCGCTGCTGACAGCCGTGGACGGGTACCGCCGGACGGCTTCCGACCGCGCCGACTACATCCACCTCCTGGAAGCCACGCTCGGCTTCGAGGGCGTCGTCGGCTGGGGTGAGGACCTGGCCTGGGGACTCGGGAGCGAGGAGTACGTGGTCTCCTGCCCGGACTGCGAGACGGACCTGTACATCGTCCTCGGCGAACGCGGCTTCTTCTCCAGCAGCGAGGACCACGCGCTCGCGGACGGCGGCATCGCGACGATCGAGACGAGGGCCCTGCGCCCCTCGCCGCCCGCAGACCTCGACGGCATCGGCCGGCGCCTCCACGACCTCGCCCTCGCCGAGGGGCAGCCCGAGGTCGCGCACGCCCTGACCTACGTCTTCGGCCACGCCGCCTGCCCCGACTGCGGGTGCGACTTCGCGGTCGCGGAGCAGATCGCCGCCGACTGGTGACGCTCCCGGCGGGTGTGGCACGGGCGTCCTGGTGTCAGCCGTCGGCCGGCAGCTCGTGCGGGCTGAAGGTGCGGCGGTAGGCAGCCGGGGAGACCCCGAAGGCCGTCCGCATGTGCGCGCGCAGGGAGTTGGCGGAGCCGAAGCCGGCCCGGTGGGCGACCAGGTCGATCGAGAGGTCGGTGGTCTCCAGCAACTGCTTGGCCATTTCCAGGCGTTGGGCGGTCAGCCACTGCACCGGGGTCATGCCGGCTTCGTCGCGGAAGCGCCGGGTGAAGGAGCGCAGGCTCATCCGGGCGTGCCCGGCGAGGCGGGTGAGGGGCAGCGGCTCGCCGAGGTGTTCCAGGGCCCAGGCGCGGGTGGCGGTGGTGCTGGCGACGGTGGGTTCGGGGACCGGGCGGTCGATGTACTGGGCCTGTCCGCCGTCCCGCCAGGGCGGCACGACGCACATCCGCGCGGTCCGGTTGGCGACCGCGGCGCCGTGGTCGCGGCGGATCACGTGCAGGCACAGGTCGACCCCGGCGGCCACACCCGCGGAGGTGAGCACGTCGCCGTCGTCGACGAAGAGCACCTCCTCGTCCACCTTGACCGCCGGGTAGGCCCGGCGGAACTCCGGGGCCAGGTTCCAGTGCGTGGTGGCCGGCCGGCCGTCGAGCAGCCCGGCGGCGGCGAGCACGTAGGAGCCGGAGCAGATGGACACCAGCCGGGTGCCGGGCCGGATGCCGGCGATGGCCGCTTCGACCTCGGGCGGCAGCGGGCCGCCGCGGCCCAGCTCGGGCATGGCGTGCGTGGGCGGGACGATCACGGTGTCCGCCGTGGCCAGCGCCTCGGGCCCGGCGGCCGGTTGCACGGTGAAGCCGGCGTCGCTGAGGACGGGGGCACCGTCGGCGGTGCAGACGACGACGTCGTAGAGCGGGCGGCCGTCGGCGTCGAGGGCGCTGCCGAACACCCGGGAGGGGATCCCCAGCTCGAAGGGCGGGACGCCGGGCAGGGCGAGCACGGCGATCCGGTGCCGTCGGGGCTTCGTCCACCCGGGGTTCCGGGCCTGCGCGGGCTCCCGTTCGTCCGTGTCCCGAGCCGTCTCTGCCGCCCCTGTCCGCTGCGCCGTGCCCATGGCCAGATCCTGTCACATAGTGGCCGGACGGCCAACACCGCCGCCGTCCCGGATACCGGATCGTGGACTGCGTCGCCGGGGAACGGCGGCGCACCGAACGGAACGAAGGACGAGGCAGGACAGCATGCGAGCGGTGGTCGTGGAGCAGTGGGGCGGGCCCGAGAACCTGGTCGAGCGCGAGGTCGAGCGCCCCGAACCGGGCCTGAACGAGGTCCTGGTGCGGGTGCACGCGGCCGGCGTGAACCCGGTGGACTGGAAGACCCGGGCCGGCGGCGCCCTCATCGAGTGGGGTGACGTCCCGGCGGTCGGGTGGGACGTGTCCGGCACGGTCGAGGCCGTCGGGCCCGGCGTGGGCGTGTTCCGCCCCGGCGACGAGGTCTTCGGGATGCCGCTGTTCCCGCGCCAGGCGGGCGGGTACGCCGAGTACGTGGTGGCACCGGCCCGTCACCTCGCCCCCAAGCCGGCCGCCCTGACCCACGTGGAGGCCGCCGCGCTGCCGCTGGCCGCGCTCACCGCCTGGCAGGCACTGGTGGACACGGCGGACGTGCGCCCCGGCGAGCGGGTGCTGGTGCACGCGGCGGCCGGCGGGGTCGGCCACTTCGCGGTGCAGATCGCCAAGGCCCGCGGCGCGTACGTCATCGGCACCGCCAGTGCCGGCAAGCACGACCTGGTGCGGGAGCTGGGCGCGGACGAGGTCGTCGACTACCGGGCCGTGCGCTTCGAGGACGCCGTCTCCGACGTCGACGTGGTGCTGGACGGCCTCGGCGGCGAGACGGCGCAGCGTTCCCTGCAGGTGCTCCGGCCCGGCGGCCGGCTGATCACCCTGCCCGGCCCGGACGACGTGCCCGCCGCCCCGGACGACGTGCAGGCCCAGTGGGTGCTGGTCGAGCCGGACCACCTGGGCCTGCGCGAGATCGCCGCGCTGGTGGAGCGCGGCGTGCTGCGGCCCGTGGTGGAGACGGTCCTGCCGCTGTCGCAGGCCGCGAAGGCGCACGAGCTCGGCGAGCGGGGCCGCACCACCGGCAAGATCGTCCTGACGGTCGCCTGACCCCGGACGCTGAGGTCCGCCCGGCCGGGCGGACCTCGAACCCGGTCGGGCGGGGCGACGGGCGGGTCAGTGTGCGGGCCTGCGCGCAGCGTGCCCGGAGGCGGCATCGGCCGTAGAGTCCGGAGGCATGGCCGACCCGCCAGTCTTCGACGAGATCGCCGACGCGCTGTACGCCCTCGCGCCGGCCGACTTCACCGTCGCCCGCAACGCGCGCGCCGACGAGGTCAAGAAGGCCGACCCGCCGCTGGCCAAGCGCGTCCGTGCCCTGCACCGCCCCACCCACGCCGCCTGGGCCGCCAACCTGCTCGCCCACCGGCACGGGAACCTCGTCGGGCAGCTCCTGGACCTCGGCCGGGAGCTGCGCGACGCCCAGCAGCACCTGGCCGGGGAACGCCTGCGCACGCTCACCGACCGGCGCCGCCGACTGGTCCGGGAGCTGACCGAGCAGGCACAACGGGACGCCACCGCGGCCGGGCACCCGCTCGGCGCGGACGCGGCCGCCGACCTCGACCGCACACTCTCTGCCGCCCTCGCGGACCCGGACGCGGCCCGGGCCCTGGCCGGCGGCCGGCTCACCACCGCCCTGGAGCCGCCCCTATGGCCGGGCGCCGCTCCCACCGGCGCGGAGACCGGGCGCCCGGACGCGGCCGCCACCCGGGCCGCCCAGGCGGTACCCGCCGACCGGAAGGGCTCGGCGGCCCGGGCCCGGGCGCTCGCCGAACGCGAACAGGAGCGCGAGAACGAACGGGAACGGGAACGGAAACTGGAACGCGAGCGCGAGCAGGCCCGAGCCGCGGTGGCCACCTCGGAGCGGGCCGAGCGGGAGGCCGCCGACCTGGCCGCCGACGCCGCACGCGAACTGCGCCGCGCGACGTCGGCCCGGCAGCGGGCCCAGGAGGAGGCCGATCGGGCCGCGGCAGCCCTCGCGCAGGCCCGGGAGCGCGACGGCAGCGCGCGGACGGCCCTCGCCCGGGCCGACGACCGGGTACGGGCCGCCGAGGACACCGCCGACGCCGCCCGCGCCCGGGCCTCGCGGGCCCGTGAGGCCGGGCAGGAGGCGGCCGCCCGGCTGCGGGCCCTGGAGGACGACGGAGGACGGTGACCACGGCGCGGGTGACGAGGGGCGGCGGTCGGCCGTCACTCATCCGGTGCGGGGCAGCAGTTGGGACAGCCGCCTCCGGGCGTAGTCGACGAAACCGACGGCGGGCACCAACTGACACACGGCCGATCCGATCACCCGGCTGCGGGAAAGCCCCCGGGCGGCGAACTCCTCGCCGATGAGCGGGAAGTAGGTGTCGTTGTCGTCGCCGACGTCCGGCGTCTCAAGCCACACCCGCTCACCGTCGACCAGGTACGGGAAGCGGCGCAGCTTCTTCCGGTGGGTGGGCACCAGCGATTCCGCGTGGTGCAGGAACGAGTTGCGGTTGTGCCCGACGCCGAGCAGCAGGATGGACCCGCCCGGCTGGTGGATCCTCGCGAAGGGCGAACCGTTCCCGAGGGCGTAGCCGAGCGGCTGTTCGGCACAGATGGTGCGTGCGTCCGCGCCGAGGGCCGCCAGGGATGCCTGGGGGTGCCGGCTCCGGACCCGGTCCGGGTGCGCCAGCACGGCGCTGGGGATCGCACCCATCGCCGTCGGCAGCGCGTCGGCGCCGTCACGTCGCCAGGGCCGCGCGGAGGAACGCGAGGATCTCCGCCCGGGCGGCCTCGGCCTGTGGTTCCACGCCGGGCAGGGTGAGGAACGCGTGCTTCGCTCCCGGGTATTCGGAGAGCCGCACCGGGGTCCCCGCCTCGCGCAACTGCTCGGCGTAGCGGCGCCCGTGGTCGGCGACCGCGTCCTGGGTGGGCACCACCACGAGCCCCGGGGCGAGCCCGCTCAGGTCGTCCGCGTACCGCGGCGAGACGGCCGCGGCGTCGCCTCCCGGCGGGATCGCGAGCCGCTGGACGAACCGCAGTTGCGGCAGGGCCCGGGTCGGGCTGTACGCGAACTCGGCGATCGAGGGGTGGTCGAGCATCGTCCCGGTCACGTCGACCACGGGGTTGACCAGCACCTGTGCCCTGAGCTCCGGGCCCGCCCGCCTGGCCCGGATGGCCGTCAGCGCGCTGATGAGCGCTCCGCAGCTCTCGCCGAAGACGGCCACGCGCGCAGGGTCGACGCCCCACTGTGCCGCGTGGCGCACCACGTGCCGGAGCGCGTCCCAGCCGTCGTCGGCGGCGTCCGCGAGCGGGCTGTCGGGGGCGAGGAGACGGTGCTCGACCGAGACGACGAGGGCGGGCAGGTGGGCGGCGAGGTGGCTGTTGGTCCAGTCGCACTGCGCCGCCGTGCCCACGAAGCCGCCTCCGTGGACGTGGACCACGAGTGGCAGGTCGGTCCGGGCGTCGTCGGCGCCGTCTCCCGCCGTCACCGGCCGGTACACCCGGACCGGGAGGTCGCGGCCGGGAAGCGCCAGGTGCCGCCAGGTGATCGCGGCGCCGGGGTCCGGTTCCCCGAGCACGGCCCGGGCCGTGCCGGACGCCCGCCAGCGGTTCTCCGCGTCGCGGTAGGCGCGCAGTTCCTCGGCCGTGATCGCCGAGAGGTCCGGCTCCGGCGGTCGTGTCGCGGGCGTGGCCGTGGTCTCGCTCATGTGTCCTTCTCCCCCTCCCGGCTGCATGCCGGGTGTTCGTCGTGGCCGGACGGTGCGTTGTCCTCAGTATGCACGCACCGCGTGCATCATCAAGTGCATTGCCAAGCGCAAAGCCGCGTGCATGAGTTAGGCTGAGCGCCGGACGAGAAGGACCAGCAAGTCGAGAAGGACGAGAGGGGCGGGATGACCGGCCGAAGGCGATGGTCGACCGAGGAGATCCTGGACACGGCGGCGGAACTGCTCCGCACGAGCGATGCCGAGTCGTTCAGCGTGCGCAAACTCGCTGCAGCACTCGGGACCGACTCCTCCAGCCTCTACCGGCACTTCCGCAACAAGACCGAACTGCTGCGGGCGGTGGCCGACCGCATCCTGCTCGCCGCCATGGACGGCTACCGCCCCGAGGGCGACTGGAAGCAGCGCATCACCGCGCTGGCCCTGCGCCTGCGCGAGGCCTTCGGCGAGCAACCCCAACTCGCCGCGGTGTGGGGGCGCTACGCCTCCGGCGGCACCGGATCCCGGCTGGTGATGGAGGAGCTGCTGCAGGCCCTGCGCGCGTCCGGGCTGCCAGACGAGGAGGTGCCGGGGCGGTACCACCGCATCGTGATCCTCCTCGCCGCACTGATCGCTTCCGAGGCCGGCATCAGCACCATCTCGCCCGCCGAGTACGAACAGGGCATGGAGCAGTTCCGCGTCGCGGTGCTCGGCGCCGACCCGGAACGGTTCCCCACCCTGGCCCACTTCGCCCGCGACGTCCGTCCCCTCGGAGCGGACCGCCGCGCCGCCTTCGAGGAGATCCTCGCCGCCCAGCTCGCCCACATCGGGGCCTCGATCCCCTGACGCGCCGGCGCCGTACGTCCCCTGCGATCGGGTTCGCGTCGCAGGCCGGTGACTGAGGCCGGATGCAGGAGGAAGGACGGCGCCTGCGGTCGCTCCTCCGACCCGCAGAGCGGCGTCCGATATCCGCCGGACACCCGGAGCCGAAACGACGAGGGTGGTCCGTGTGGGGGAAGCCCGCAGGACCACCTCGAAGGGACACCGGCCGATGGCGGCGCACACGACGACGGAAAGGCCGGTGGCCGACCGGCTCGACGGGACCGACTGGGCGGCCCTGGCCGGGGAACTCGACGCGTACGGGCACGCCCTCACCGGCCCACTCCTCACCCCCGCCGAGTGCCGGACGATCTCCGACCGCTACGACGAACCCGAGCACTTCCGCACGACGGTCGACATGGCCCGGCACCGCTTCGGCTCCGGCCAGTACCGCTACTTCACCCACGAACTGCCGGCCCTGGTAGGGGACTTGCGTGAATCCTTCTACCCCCGCCTGCTGCCCGTCGCCCGCACCTGGGCCGCCAGGCTCGGCGCCCCCGCGCCGTGGCCCGACCGCCTCGACGAGTGGCTGGAGCTGTGCCACTCCGCCGGTCAGGCCAGGTCCGCGCAGATCCTGCTGCGCTACGGCCCCGGCGACTGGAACGCCCTGCACCGCGACGTGTTCGGCGACATGCTCTTCCCGCTGCAGGTCGTCATCGGCCTCGACGCTCCCGGCACCGACTACACCGGCGGCGAGTTCCTGATGACCGAGCAGCGCGCCCGCGCCCAGTCCCGCGGCTCGTCCACCCTCCTCCCGCAGGGCCACGGTCTGGTCTTCACCACGCGGGAGCGGCCCGTGGCGAGCAGGCGGGGCTGGTCGGCCGCACCGATGCGGCACGGCGTGAGCACCGTCCGCTCCGGCCGCCGGCACACCCTCGGCCTCGTCTTCCACGACGCCTCGTGACCACCCACACCGACGCCGAACTCTCGGCTCTCGTAGACCTGTTGACCGCTGCCCGGGCCGGCGTCGAAACCGTCGCGATCGGTCACGGCCGGGACGACGCCTCCCGCGCCGCCGCGCACACGTTCGCCGAAGCCTGGCAGGCGCGCGGCGGCACGGTCCTCGCCCGGGTGGACTGGCCGGAGGACGCGGCCTCCTGGCTGCGGCCCGCACGCCGTCTGACCGCCCAGACCCCCGACGCCTGGGTGATCGCGGCCGCCGTCCCCGGCTTCGCCCGGCTCGCCCGCCGCCTGCGGCGGTCCACCGACTTCGACCCGGCCCGCGCCGTCGCGTTCGCCGCCCTCGGCGATCCCCGCCTGCCCGCCCTGGCGGGCCCCGGCGCCCTGGACGGCCTGCGCGGCGCCACCGCGGACGGCGGCACCTGGGAGGTCCGGGACGGCCGGATCCGGGACGACCGGCTCACCTCCGACCACCCGAACCGGACGAGTACCTGACCCCTGGGCAGGACGACCGCGTGCGGTCTCCGTCCGCCGAAGGGTGGGTCCGGAAGGTGCGTCCGGCGGGTGCGTCCGGACGGCCTGGCGTGTGCGACGGGGCCGGGCCCGCCCACTCTTGTGGACCCTTCGTGAAGATCGCTAGCATCGGCCGCGGGGCCGCCCGCCGACGCGGCCGGGGAGGAGCGGTGTGTCCCAGCGGCCGGCGTTACCGGCGGAGCCGGATCCGATGGCGGCGATGGACCGCCTCCTCGACGGCGTCCTCGCAGGTCGCGGGGGTGTCCTGGAGCTGGTTGGCGACCCCGGCAGCGGCAAGACCCACCTGCTGAACGCCCTGGCCCGGCTGGCGGCGGACCGCGGCGCGGCGCTGCTACGTGCCAGGGCCGTTCCGGGCGAGGCCAAGCCGTACCAGGTGTTCCGCGACGCCTGGTGCTCGGCGGCCGAACCGCCCGAACCGCCCGCGCCGTCCGGCCCGGCACGCCTCCCCCGCTGGGACTCCGCCACCGACCGGGAACTCGCCCGCGCGCTGGGCGCACTCGGCAGGGACGGCGCGGTCCTGCTGCTCGACGACCTCCACCACGCCGACCCGTCGTCCGCCCGGCTGCTCGGGCAGCTCCTCGACCAGCCGCCGCCCGGCCTGCTGCTGGCGCTCGCCCACCGGCCCCGGCAGACCGCGCCCGCGCTGCTCAGCGCGCTCGACGAGGCCGAACAGGCCGGCACCGCCACCCGGATCGAGCCCCGGCCGCTGGACACCGCCGCGGTCGCCGCCCTGCTGCGCGCGCACACCGAGCGCACCGGGCCCGCCGGGCCGCCCGACCCGGCCGCCGAGCCGGCCGCAGCGCCGAAGGCCCCGCCGGCCGGGCTCACCGGCCCCGGCGCCGCCCCGGCCCGGTGGGAGGCGGAACGGCTGCGGGCAGCCTCGGGCGGCAATCCCCGGATCGTGCGGATCCTGCTGGAGTACGGGCCCGGGCCCGGCCCGTCTCCCGCCGGCGGCCGCCCGCCCCGGGCCGCCGCACCGCTGCTCGCCGAGCTCGACCTGCTCTCCCCGGCCGCCGCCGAGCTGCTGGACGCCGCGGCCGTGCTCGGTGAACCGTTCTGGCCCGGTGACCTCGCACAGGTCCGCGGCCTCGCCGCCGCCCCCGCCGCCGAGGCGCTGGCCGAGCTGACCCGGGCCGACCTGGTGCGCGCCGCCGGGCCCAGCGGCGAACTGGCCTTCCGTCACCCCGTCCTCGGGACGCTGCTCCACCGGCGGATCGACCCCGGCCTCCGGACGGCGCTCCACCGGCGCGCCCTGGCCCTGCTGGAGACCCGGGACGCCCCGGCCGCCGCCCGGGCCAGGCACTCCGAGCACACGGTCCGCGGCACGGCCCCGGCCGAGGCGCTGCGGCTGCTGGCCGAGGGCGCGGCCGAGGTCTTCGCGACCGCGCCCGCCACCGCGGCGCGCTGGCTGCGGATCGTCCTCGCGCACCGGCCACGGGACAGCCGGGACACCGATGCCCGGGTCCGCCTCGCAGTGGACTGCTGCCGGGCGCTGACCGCCGCCGGCCGGCCCGCCGAGGCGCGCGAGCTCGCCCACCAGGTCCTGCACGGCTCGCACACCCTGGCCGAGGGCCCGCGCTCGGCGGTCCTCGCGGCCTGTGTCGGCGCGGAGCGGCTGCTCGGGCGGTACGCCGAGGCCGACGCCATGGCGCGCACCGTACTGGACTCGCTGCCCCGGCCGCTGACGGCCCCGCTGCCCGCCGAGACCGCCGAGCTGGTCTTCGACTACGGGCTGCTGCACGCGCTGCGCGGCACCGCCGCCGAGGTCCGCGACCTGGCCCACCAGGCGGCCGGGGTGGCCGGGCAGCCCGGCCGGACCGCGCTGCAGGTGCTGGCCGGCTTCTGCGACAGCTACGCCGGTGACTTCGCCCGCGCCGACCCGGCGGTGGCCGACCTGGCCCACCTGGTCGACTCCCGACCGGACGGCTTCGCCGGCCGGGCCCCGGAACTGCTGGCGCTGCTGGGCTGCGCCGAGCTGTACCTGGAACGGTTCACCGACGCCTACCGCCACCTGGACCGCGGCCTGTCGGTGGCCGGCGACGGCGCGCACAAGCACCTCGCCGTCGACCAGTTGCTCGGCCTCTCGATGCTCGACCAGTGGGCGGGCCGGCTCGACCTGGCGCAGCGCCGGGCCCGGCGCGCCGAGCGGCTGGCGGACGAGATCGGCGCCCCCGACGCCGCCGGGCTGGCGATGGCGATGCGCGCCTCCGCACTGCTCTGGGCCTCGCCCCGGCGGCGTACGGCAGAGGCCGTGGCGCTGGCCGAGCGGGGCCTGCGGACCACCGTCCCGGGGGTCGGGTGGTGGGCCGGCTCGGCGCTCGGTCTGCTCGCGGTGGCCCGGCTGGCCGGCGGCGATCCGGCCGGCAGCCTGCGCACCCTCGCCGACGGCGGCGGTCCCGACCTCGAACTGCTGCAACCACCGTCCAGGCCCTCGTTGTTCGCGGTGATGACGACGGCCGCCGCGCTGTGCGGGGACCTCGCGACGGCGCGGCGCAGCGCGGCGGCGGCCGACGAGGCGGCCCGGCGGCTCGGGCGGCCGACCTTCCAGCAGGCGCACGCCGACCGGGCGGGCGCGGCGCTGGCGCTGGCCGAGGGCGACCACCGGGCGGCGGCACGGCTGGCGCTGGGGGCCGCCAAGGCCTTCGACGCGCTGCGCGTGCCGCTGCTGTCCGCCTGGACGGTGATCGGCGCGGCCCCGGCGATGGCGGCGGCGCTGGGCCGGCGGGCCGCGCTCGGCCGGCTCGACGAGGCCGTGGAGTCGGCCCGGCGCTGCGGGGCGCTGCGGCTGTGCGAGGACGGCGCGCGGGTCAGGTCGGCGCTGCTGGAGCAGCCGGCCGCGCCGACGGCCGCCACCGGCGGATCGACGACGGCCACCGGCGGCTCGACCAGGCTGAGCAAGGCGACCGGGCCGACCGGGCTGAGCGGGCCGACCGGCCTGAGCGGCTCGACCGGCCTGAGCGGGCTGAGCGCGCGGGAACGCGAGGTGGCCGAACTCGCCGCGCAGGGGCTCAGCTCGCGCCGGATCGCGGAGCACCTGGTGCTCAGCCCGCGGACGGTGGAGACCCATCTGGGCAGCGTCTACCGCAAGCTCGGGGTGGCCTCGCGCGCGGCGCTGGCCCGGCTGCCGCTGGACACCGACGGCGGACTGCCGGGCGCCGGGCCCGCGGCCTGACGCTCCGCCAGGGCAACTGCTCGGTAACCATCTTGCGTAGGTCTACCGATGCCCGCGGTGGCACCCCGGGGCCAGACTCGACGGCGGACGGCCGACCGCCGCCCGCACGCACCGCGACCCGGAGCGCCGGGGCGGTCGTGGACCCTCCGTCCGCCCCCTCGCCCACAGTGGAGACCCCCGTGAAGCTCCGGACCGCCCTGAGCGCAGTCGCGCTCGGAGTCACCGTCCTCACCGCCGTTCCGGCGACCGTCCTGCCGCAGGCCGCCTTCGCGGCGGACTGCTACACCTCGTGCGACCCCTGGGACCACGACTACACCGGCGACGGCTTCGTCCTGGACGTCGACGGCCTCCCGCTGGACAGCACGCCGTTCCCGGACGACGACGTGATCCGGGTGATCGGACGGGCGCAGCCCGACCCGGTCCCGGTGCAGCCGGAGTGGACGCCGCCCAGCGGCGGCTCCACCGGTTCGAGCCCCGGCACCCGGGCGACGCCGGTGAAGATCGTCAACAAGAAGGTGATCCGCAAGGACTGCGTCCAGAACACGTCCGACCACCCGACCACGATCAAGACCACGACCAGCTACTCGGTGTCGTACAGGGTGAGCATGGAGCTCGGGATCGAGGCGCTGAACGCGCTGAAACTCACCGTCGGGCACGAGCTGAACACCGTGTCCACCCAGTCCACCGAGGTCTCGGTGGAGATACCGGCCCACGGCACCTGGGCGCTGGGGGTGGAGTACCAGACGGTCGAGTACGCCATCACCGCGACCAACTGGATGGGCCAGACCGAGACCCAGTACGTGACGGTCACCCAGCCGACCGGCACGCTGGTCTCCGGTCCCTGCGGATGACCGCTCCGTTCACCGAGCGCGGGGCACGGCCGGTCCGTCCGGTCGTGCCCCCGCCCGGGGCGGAGGCGGTGCCGGCCGGGGCGCGCGGTCCGGCCCTCGCCGCGCTGGCCGAACTGCGCGAGGCCGCAGCCGACCTGGACAACCCGGACCTGTTCCACCGCCCCCGGCTCCGGACCCGCCTCCACCCCGGCCGGCTCGGCGGCGCGGACCGCGGCCGGCTGGCCGAGCAGGCCGTGGCCTCCGCCGGGAACCGCGCCGCCGCCGGACTGCTCGCCGTGGCGTCCGTCCGGGCCGAGCTCCGCGACCGGCCGGGGCAGCGGCCCTGCTTCACCCCGGACGCGCTCGTCGACCTGCACCGCCTGCTGGTCGCGGAGGACCCGTCCGTACCGGGCGGCGGCGGGCTGCGCCGCACCGACGCCCACGTGGTGTGGCCGGACGGGCGGCGGTTCGCGATCGCCGTCCCGCCCGGCCGGCCGCTGCACGGGCACCTCCGGCGCTGGCACGACTGGACGGTGACCACCGACTCACCGCCCCTGGACCTGGCGGCCTTCGGAGTGCTGCGGCTGTACACCGTCCACCCGTTCCCGGACGGCAACGGCCGGCTCGCCCGGCTGCTCGCCCAGTGCGACCTGGTCGCGGCCGGCCTGCTGCCCGGGCTGCTGCTCGACCTGGACGGCTGGGTGGAGGCCCGGCGCGGCGCGCACGACGAGGCGATCGTGGCCGCGGCCGACGGCGACTGGGCACGCTGGGGTGCGGTCTTCGCCGAGGCCGTCACCGAGACCGCCCGGCACCGCACCGCCACCCTCACCGCCTACCGTCGGCTGCTCACCGCCGCGATCGACACCGTCCGGGAGGACCCGCAGGCGGTGGGCGTGCTGCGCGGGTTCGCCGCCGCCCCGGCGGTGTCCGCCGACTGGCTGCGGCCGCGGCTGCCCTACGACCCGGGCCCGGCGCTGGCCCGGCTGCGTCGGGCGGGGCTGCTCACCCGTCACCCCCGGCTGCCCGGGGCCCTGGTCCACCCGGGCCTGCTGGCGCTGCTCGACACGCCGTTCGCCGCCCGCCTGCCCGAGGGGGTCCGGCCCGGGGTCCGGTCCCACTGACGGGCCGTGGTGTCGACGGCGCCGACGGGGTCGACGGGGTCGGTCACGTCGTCGCGGGTGGTCCGGAGTGCCCCGGCGGGTTCCGGAGCCGGGGCCCGGTGGACCGGCTCGAAGCGCCCGCGGGCCGCGGGATCACCCGTGGCCGGTGGCCGAGGGGCTCCCCGCGGTCAGGCGGCCAGGGTGAGGACCTGGCCGGGCAGGAGCAGGTCGGGGTCGTCGCCGACGGTGCCGCGGTTGAGGGCGTACAGGGCGGGCCAGCCGCCGGGGACGCCGACCGCCTGCGCGATGTCCCCGAGGGTGTCGCCCTCCCCCACCGTCCACGTGCCGGTGCGCCGGTCGCCGCTCGCCTCCGCGACGGTGTCCGGGTCGGCGGTGTGCTGCGGGGCGAGGGAGGCCGCGGGTACGTGCGGCCGGGCGTACACCGGGCGGTTGCCGCGCCCGCGGCCGTCGGTGCGCGCGGCGGTGTGGGCGGTGGGGTGCGCGGCGGAGTGGTCACCGCCGTGGGCGGACCGGGCCCCGCAGGCCGGCCAGGGCGTCAGGCCGCGGCGCGCGGCGAGCCGTTCGGCCACCGCGATCTGCTGCTCCCTCGTCGCCCGGTCCGCGCGCGGCGCGTAGGCGAGGCCCCCGTTGGAGCGCCAGGTCTCAGCGTCGAACTGCAGGCCCCCGTAGTAGCCGTTCCCGGTGGAGGTGTTCCACCGCCCCCCGCTCTCGCACCGGGCCACGGCGTCCCAGTCCGTACCGGCCCGGACACCTTCCGCCGCCGCGGCAGCGGTCGACGCTCCCGGACCGCCGGAAACGACGCCGAGCGCGAGCAGGACGAGCGGGAGAAGGACGATCAGACGGCGCACCGCCACGGGCAGCAGCGACATGAGCACTCCTGGACTCGGGAAACGAGCGGGGCACCACGGTGCCCGCTCCAGCCATTCACCACTCCGGGGCCGCTCGACCGCCGACGGGCCGGTGACTCCTCCGGGCAGCCGCCCTACACCACTCGAACGCCGGTGGGCACGAGGCGTCGCCCGGCGGGTTGTCGCAGTTCTGTACCGGAACCGGGCGGTCCGATCATCGACGGGCCGCCGGTGGCTATCGTCGGCCGAGCACCGAGCATCGCGACGACGGGGGACGCGTGGACGACGGGGGACGCGTGGACGGCGGGAACGAGGTCGCGCCGGGAACCGGCACGGCGGCCTGGGCCAGAGCCTTCCGGGGGACGGCGCGGTTCCTGCTGACGGCGTTCGCCGGTGCGGGGATCACCCTGGTCCTGCTGGGGCTCGCGCTGGTGCGGCTGGTGACCTGGAGCGGCCCGAACCCGACGGACACCGGCGGCTTCGGGCACTACCTGCTGGTTTCCGCGCTCTGGGCGGTCGGGGCGGGGACGGCCGGTCTGGCCGGGGCGCAGCTGCGGCGCTCCCGGGGCGAGGGGTCGGGCCTGGCCTGGCTGGCCTGGTGCGACCTCGGCCTGCTGCTGGCGCTGCTGTGGCCGCTGCAGGTGTTGGCCGTGGCTGCCGTCGTCGCCTTCGCCGCCGTCACCGGGGGGCGGGCCGGTGGCCGGGCCCGGTGGCTGCGCGGGTGCGGGGCACTGGCGGCGGCGGGCCTGTCCGTCGCCGGGGCGGTGTGGGGGGTCACCGGCTACGAGGCCGAGCAACCGTGGACCTCCGGCGATCCCGCCGGCCGGGCCGTCGTCGGCACCTGGAGCGGCCCGAACGGCGAGACCCTCGCCCTGGCGGCCGACGGCACCTTCCGCGCCACCGGTGCCACCACCGCGACGGCCGCGACGGGAGCGCAGCACTCCCTCGTGGAGCCCTGGTACCAGGGCGAAGGCCGTTGGAAACTGACCGACATGGTCGGCCCGGGCCGGACGCTGACCCTCACCTTCGCCTCCGGCACCGACGACCTGGTGGTGTACGGGGCGCTGACCCCGTCCACGCTCTGCCGGCCCTACGCGGAGGAGTGGTGCGAAGCCGCCCTCCACCGGTGACGGCCCGACCGGCCACGGGCGACCGACCACACGCGACCGGCCGGGCCGTCGAACACCCGGATCAGTCGGACACGGGCGTTCCGTTGCGGGGGCCAACTGTTCACCAGGGACGGGGGTTTGGGTCGAATAGGCAGGACGACGGCGGTGCCGACGGTCGGATGATCGGGGGATGGACCACGCCGCGAGTCCGTACCCGTTGCCGCTCCCGTCGGTTCCCTTCCCGATGGTCCCGGTTCCGCTGCCGCCCCGGCCACCGCACGTCCATCCGCCGTCCCCGCCGCCCCGGCCCCAACCACCGCCGACCGACTGCCCGACGCCCAGCCCCACGCCCACGCCCGCACCCACGGCCAGTCCCCCGGCGACGCAGCCACCGACGACCTCGCCCGCACCCACCGCACCGTCCGCGTCGCCGGCCCACCCGTCGCCGTCGCACCCCGGGCCGGCCGCCGAGGTTCCCGCGCCGCCGCCGGCCCGGGTCCACGAGGGCACGCGGCCGACCGCGCCCCGGGCCACGTCGGTCCCGACTCCGCCCGCTCCCACGGCGTCCCGTCCCGCCGTGCCGACGCCCCTGCCCGTCGCCGACATCGGCGCCACCACGACCGCCTCGGCGGTCGCCGCCCCGCCGCCCGACGGACCGGACGCGCCCACCGTGCCGGCTCTCGCGCCCTCCGTGTGGGCCACCGTCGTCGTCCTCACCGTTCTGCTGCCCGCCGCGCTCGCCGCGGTGTTCGGCCACCATCGAGCCCCCGTCAGGAGCCGCCGTTGAACCCCGGACCGCTGATCGCCGCCGTCACCGCCGCCACCCTCGCCACCGCGTCCCTCGCCGTGGCCCACCGGCTCCGCCCGCGCTCCCCCGAGGGCGAGGCCCCGCCCGAACCGCACGCCACACTGGCCAGCATCGGCTCCGGCCTGCTCTCCGGCTTCACCCTGCTCACCGGCTTCCTGATCGCCACCGGCTGGGCCGCCCGGAGCACCGGCATCACCCCGCCCGGCGGCCTCTACGCGGCCGACCTCGCAGCGGGCACAGCCGTGCTGCTCTACCCGGCCCTGGCCGGGCTGCCCTTCACCCCCCGGTACGTGACGGCGGTCTGCCTCTTCGGCCTGCTCGTGGGCTACACGACGGCACTGGCGTTCCAGCTCCGGCCGTAGGCCCTGCCGGGCGCCACGGGGCCCGTCCCGCTACCTCGCGCACGAGTTCCGTGCGGGCACCGACCGCCGCATGCTCTACGTGGAGGAGCACTGCTGAACCACGCGGCGGATCGCGCCCGGCCGGGGATGCGCTCGGCTCGGGCCGCGAGTTCCGCCCTCGGCCGACCCCCGGCCCCTTTTTCGTCATCTTGACGAAAAAGGGGTCGGCGCCATATCGTCGCCATGACGAAAAGGGGGTCCTCCGATGGCCGACATCACCCGACGATTCGGGCTGCGCCACCTGCGCGCCGTTCCCACCGCCCACGTCCGCCACCTCCGGCGCGGGCGGGTCGCCCACGAGGGGGCCGGGCTGGCGTTCTGGTTCCGGCCGCTGACCGCGGCGATCTCCGAGGTCCCGGTGGACGACCGGGAGCTCGCCATGGTCTTCCACGCCCGCACCGCCGACTTCCAGGACGTCACCGTCCAGGCGACGCTCACCTACCGGATCACCGACCCGGCCACCGCCGCCACCCGCGTCGACTTCGGGATCGACCCGGACACCGGCGCCTGGCGCGCGGCCCCGCTCGACCAGCTCGCCACCCTGCTCACCGAGACCGCCCAGCAGCACGCGCTGGGCCTGCTCGCCCGCACCCCGCTCGCCGCCGCCCTCGTGGACGGGGTCAACGCGGTGCGCGAGCGGATGACCGAGGGCCTGGCCGACGAGCCGCGGATCACCGAGACCGGGCTCGCCGTGATCGCCGTCCGGGTGGTGGCACTGCGGCCCGAGCCGGAGGTCGAGCGGGCGCTGCGCACCCCCGCCCGCGAGCTGGTGCAGCAGGAGGCCGACCGGGCGACCTTCGAGCGCCGCGCGGTGGCCGTCGAGCACGAGCGCGGCATCGCCGAGAACGAGATCGCCAACCGGATCGAACTCGCCCGCCGCGAGGAGCAGTTGCTCGCCCAGCAGGGCGCCAACCGGCGGCTCGAAGCGGAGGAGGAGGCCGTCGCCGACCGGGTCCGCACCGACGCCGAGGCGCAGCGCCGCACCCGGCTGGCCGCCGCCGAGGCGCAGGCCGCCCGCGAGCTCGGCGACGCCAGGGCGGCGACCGAGGCCGCCTGGCTGGCCGCCCACCAGCAGGCCGATCCGGCGGTGCTGCGGGCGCTGGCGCTGATGCGGCTGGCGGAGCACCTGCCGCGGATCGACAGCGTGACGCTCACCCCGGACGTGCTCACCGGTCTGCTGGCCCGCCTCGGCGCCCCCGGGACGCAGCGGTGACCCTCGCCCCGCGGGTGGTGCTGGTGCACCGGCGCACCGAGTACGAGGAGCTGGTGGCCCGTCACGGCACGCCCGGGCAGGCCGCGTTCTTCCTCGCCTCGCGGGGCCGCTCGGTGGAGGAGGTCGAGCAGCGCCATGCCCGGCAGGCGGCGGCGCTCGCGCGGGCGGCGGCGGCCGTGCCGCTGGACTGGCGGCGCAGCCGGGTCGAGCGGGCGGACCTGCCGCGTTTCCTCTTCGAGCCGGGGGACGTGGTGGCCGTGGTCGGGCAGGACGGCCTGGTGGCCAATGTCGCCAAGTACCTGGACGGCCAGCCGGTGGTCGGCGTGGACGCCGAGCCCGGTCGCAACGCCGGTGTGCTGGTGCGCCACCGGGTGGAGGCGCTGCCCGCGCTGCTGCGGGCGGCGGCGCGCGGCGAGGGGCCGCTGGAGGAGCGGACGATGGTCGAGGCCGTCGCGGACGACGGCCAGCGGCTGCTCGCGCTGAACGAGGTGTACGTCGGGCAGCCCGGCCACCAGACGGCGCGCTACCGGCTGGCCGTCGAGGGCGACCCGGAACCCCAGGCCTCCTCGGGGGTACTGGTCGGCACGGGAACCGGTGCCACCGGCTGGTGCCGTTCGGCATGGCTGGAGCGCGGCGGCCCGCTCACGCTCCCCGCCCCGGGCGCCCCGGCCCTGGCCTGGTTCGTCCGCGAGGCGTGGCCCTCCCCCACCACGGGCACCACCCGGGTGCACGGACTGCTGGACGGCGGGCGGCAGTTGGTCCTGACCGTCGAGTCCGAGCACCTGGTCGCCTTCGGGGACGGCATCGAGGCGGACGCCCTCGAACTGGCCTGGGGCCAGAGCGTCCGCCTCGGGGTCTCCACGACGTGCCTGCGCCTGCTGGCGTGAGCCCGGCCCGCGCGCGCCGCCGGGCAAGCGCGCCGGGCGGCGGGCGAGGCGGGGTGCGAGGGCGGTCAGGCCCCGTGAGCACCGCCCGCCCACACGGCGGGGGTCCGCTGCGACCAGGGAGCGGCCTGTTCCAGCTGTCCGGCGAGCCGGAAGAGGAGGTCCTCGCGGCCGTGTCCCGCCGCGAACTGGATGCCGATGGGCAGTCCGGTGGCGGGGTCCGTCTCCAGCGGCACGGACATCGCGGGAGTGCCGGCGACGTTGAACGCGGCCGTGAAGGGCGAGCGGTGCAGGACCTGCCGGAGCCAGCCGACCGCGTCGCCGCCCTCGGCGCCCTCGGCGTACCCGCCCAGGGGGACGGGCAGTTCGGGCAGGGTCGGGGTGAGCAGCAGGTCGTACTCGGCGAAGTAGCGGCCGATCGCGCGGGCGACGCCGTTGCGCATCGCGAGCGCCTGGACGAACTCCGTCCCGCTGACCGTCCGCCCGTAGGCGTAGCTGGTCAGCGTCTCGGGTTCGAGGGTGGTGGAGTCGACCGGTCGCCCGGAGGCCGCGGCGAGGCCGTCGATCCAGGCCGCCAGGTTGGTGGTCCAGAGGCGGGCGTTGGCGAGGACGAACTCCTCCCAGTCGACGCCGAGGTCGACCCCGACCTCCTCCACCCGGTGCCCCAGCGACTTGGCGAGCCGGGCGGAGCGGAGGGTGGCGTCGACGACGGTGCCCTCGACGGCCCGGCCGCCCCAGGGCCGGGTGAGCAGGCCGATCCGCAGGCTGCCCGGGGAGCGGGTGGCCTCCTGCGCATAGGGCCGCTCGGGCCGCTGGGCGGAGTACGGGTCACCGGCCTCGGGGCCGTGGACGAGGTCCAGCAGCGCGGCGCTGTCGCGCACCGATCGGCTGAGGACACCGTGGACGGCGAGGCCGTTGAAGACCTCGTCCGTGTCGGGGCCCATGGATATCCGGCCGCGGGTCGGCTTCAGCCCGAACAGGCCGTTGGCGGCGGCGGGGACGCGGATGGAGCCCGCCGCGTCGGTGGCGTGCGCGATCGGGACGATCCCGGCGGCGACGGCGGCTCCCGAGCCGCCGCTGGAGCCGCCGGGGCTGCGGGTCGGGTCCCAGGGGTTGCGGGTGGGGCCGTACAGGGCGCCTTCCGTGGTGGTGCTGTACGCGAACTCGGGAGTCGTGGTGCGTCCGAGCGTCACCAGTCCGGCGCGGCGCAGCCGCGTCATGAGCGCCGAGTCCGCTCCGGCGACGTTCCCCGCGGCGAGCCGGCTGCCCAGCTCGACCCGCCGGCCGGCCATGGTGACGGCGAGGTCCTTGATCAGGAAGGGCACCCCCGCCAGCGGGGTGCTGCCCGGGGCCGGGGCGTCCTGGGCCGGCCAGGTCTCGACGACGGCGTTGATCCGCGGATTCACCGCCTCGGACGCGCGCCGGGCGGTCGCGGCGAGTTCCGCGGCGGTCACCTGGCCGCGAGCCACCAGGTCGGCCAGGCCGACGCCGTCGTGGGTCACGTACTCGGAGAGCTTCATCTTCGTCCGTTCTGGAGGGTCGACACCGGTCGGCGATACCGATCGGTCTTGCATGAGACCGATCGGTATCGTCCGGGACTGAGCGGTACCGTAGCATCGGAAGCAGGCGGCGCAACGCCCCACTGGAACGAGGAGGGGCCGCAGGGTGAGCACGGACGGGATCGGCGGAGTCGACAGGGCCGGCCGGCGGAGCAGGGTGGCCACGTTGCCGCCCCGGGAGCGGATCCTCGACGCGGCGGAGGAGCTCTTCGCCCGCGAGGGGATCAAGGCCGTCGGCGTCCAGGCGATCGCCGACCGGGCCTCGACCACCAAGATGGCGCTGTACCGTCACTTCGCGACCAAGGACGCCCTGGTGGAGGAATGGCTGCGCATCGTCGCCGCCGACTACACCGCGGTGTTCGACCGGTTGGCGGAGGCCCACCCCGACGACCCCCGGGCCCAGATCCTGGGGATGGCCCGGTTCATCGCCGCCGGACTTCCCGGGATCTCCCACCGCGGGTGTCCGTTCATCAACTCCATCGCGGAACTGCCCGACCGCGCGCACCCGGCGCGGCGGCTGATCGAGGCCCACAAGGCCGGCCAGCTGCGCCGGCTCACCGACCTGTGCGTCCGGGCCGGGCTGCCCGACCCGGACGAGACGGCTGCGGAGCTCACCTTCGTCCTGGAAGGAGCCCAGGTGAGCACCCAGAACGGAAGCGTCGAGCACGCGGGCGAGCGGCTCATGAGGATCGTCGGGGCCGTCCTGGAACGGCAACCGGCCCCTGCCCCCGACGGCCCGACACGGCACCGGGCCGGCCGACCGCCGGGGAACGGCTGAGGAACGGCCGGCGGCCGGCTCGGCAGCGGGTCAGGAGCCGCCCGCCACCAGGCCGTCCACCTGGTCGCGGTCGATGCTGAGCGTCATCCCGCCGTACGTCTCGTTGACGCCGCCCCGGTACTGGTGGATGCGGTGGCCGGTCCACAGCTCGTCGGGCAGCCCGGCCTGGCCGGTGGTCGTGGCCTTTCCGTCCCAGCGGGCGTACCAGATCGCGTCCGGCAGCGGGGACCGTCCGGCCCGGGCGGCGGCGACGATGTCCGCGATGCCGGAGTCCATGCTGGAGTAGAAGCCCGAGCGGTACCCGGCCTCCTGCAGGGCCCTGGTCCAGCCGGCGGTGAAGTCGACCACCGCCCGGCTGCACACCGCGTCGCCCGACGGGTACGCCTCCATGTCGAGGTACACCGGGCTGCCCGGCCCCAGCCCGAGCGTCTGCAGCGCCTGCGCCGCCTCCGCCGCCTCCTCGCCGCCCTGCTCCTCGGCCCGCTCCGGGTCGATCCGCAGCGGCTTGTCCGGGCGCGCGGCGCAGGGCGCCTGGAGCCCGACGTGCGTGGGCACCAGCTGCCAGCCCATGGCGCGGACCTGGGCCACCCACTGCGGTGTCAGCCGGCTCTGCGTGCAGGCGCGCTGGCCACCGCTGCTGTAGATGTTCACGGCGCCGTACGGCGAGGCGGTCCACCAGACGGACATGGCGTCCAGCGACGGCGCCGAGCAGGCGTCGAACCCGGGCCCGGCGTAGCGGTACTCGGGCAGCGGTTCGTCCGGTCGTGGTCCGCCCGGCAGCGGTACGGGCGGTCGTGGCACGGGCGGTCGTGGCACGGGCGGCAGCGGTACGGACGGCAGCAGTCCGGCGAGGGGACCGGAAGCGGGCGCGGGAACGGGCACGGGCCGGACGGCCGGCTCCCGCGCGTCGTGGGCGAGCCCGTGGGCGGCGCCGGGCAGCATGGCGAGCACGGCCGCGGCGGGGAGCGCGGCGAGGGACGAAAGGCGCATCCCCCCGTTCTAACCGCCGCCGGGGACGCGCCCGCGTCACACTGCGGCCGTGCCGCACCCGTTCACCCGCAAGCGCGACACCGCCGCGCCGAACGCACCGGACGCGGGCCGGCCGGGGCGGACGGAGCCTCACCACACCGTTCCCGCCCGGCCGACCGGGCCTTCACTGCGGTCGGGCGGTCCGGCGCAGCGCGACCGCGAAGGCGGCCGCGTGGCGGGCGACGTGTGCCGCGTCGGCCCGGCATCAGTCCGGGGCGGGGGCCGCCTCGGGGCGGCTGGGGCCGGCAACGGGGTCGGGGCCCGGCTGTGCGGCGCGTGCGGGGACGCGCGGGGTTTCGGGTGCGCGGTGGAGCAGGCTGAGCCCGCCGCCGACGGCCAGGGTGACCACCACGCCGATGGGGACCAGCCACTGGGCGGCGATGGCCGTGGGCACCGTCCCGGCGGCCGTGGTGACGTCGATCTTCACCTCGCGCACGAGGTAGGTCATCATGGCGACGGTGACCACGAAGGCGAGCACGGAGTCGGTCCCGTTGGCGCGCCGCACGAGGCGGCCGAGCAGGAAGGCGCCGAGCAGCGCGCCGTAGGTGTAGCCGGCGATGGTCAGGCCGGTGAGGTAGACGTTGCCGGTGCTGGTGCTGAAGGCACAGGCGAAGACGGCCATCAGCGCGGCCCACACCAGGGTCATCACGCGGGCGAGCCTGAGGAGGAACTCCTCGGAGGGCGTGCTGCGGAAGAAGCTGTGGATGATGTCGGCGACCGTCGAGTTCGACATGGAGTTCAGCGCCGAGGACAGCGAGCCCATGGCGGCGCCGAGGATGCCGGCGACGAGCAGGCCGGAGACCACCACGGGCAGTCCGTGCAGGATGAAGTCGGGGTAGAGGTTGTCGGAGCTGCCGAGTCCGAGCGCCTTGAAGCTCTTGCCCTGGTTGTAGGACCACAGCAGGGCGCCGACGAGGGAGAAGGCGGCGAACTGGAGGGTGACGAACACGCCGGAGGCGATCATCGCCTTCTGTCCGTCGCGCAGGGTCCTGGTGGCGAGGATGCGCTGCACGATGAGCTGGTCGGAGCCGTGGCTGGCCATGGCGAAGATCGCGCCGCCGACGATCGCGGTCGGTAGCGCGAACGGGCTGGTGAGGACGTGGGCGGGGTCGAAGTCGGTGTCGAAGAGCCGGAACCGGCCGGCGTCCAGGGCGCGCGCGTAGCCGTCGGTGCCGACGTGGCCGGACAGCACCGCGACGGTGAGGAGGGCGCCGCCGAGGTAGAGGCCCATCTGGATGGCGTCGGTCCAGATGACGGCCCTGATGCCGCCGAGGTAGGTGTAGACGACCGTGATCAGCGTGAGCACGATGATGATGGTGCGGTAGCCGGTGTGCACGCCGAACTCGCCGAGCAGCAGCTTGATCGGGATCGCCGAGGCGAACAGGCGCACGCCCTCGGCGAGGAGCCGGGTGACGACGAAGGTCACCGAGGCGAGCCCCTGGAGCCCGGGGCCGAACCTGCTGCCCAGGTACTGGTAGGCGCTGACGAAGCCGCCGCGCTTGTACAGCGGGATGAGCGCGGTGGCCACGACGACGCGGCCGATGACGTAGCCCAGGGCCAGTTCGACGTTGCCGAAGCCCTGCCCGCCGTAGGCGCCGCCGGGCAGGCTGATGACGGTCAGCACGCTGGTCTCGGTGGCCACGACGGAGAACGACACGGTCCACCAGGGCATGTGGCCCTCGCCGACGAAGTAGTCCTTCGAGGTCCGCTGACGGCCGGCCAGCCGCAGACCGGTCACCGCGATGGCGACCAGGTAGACGACGACCACGAGAAGGTCGAGTTGGCGCACGCTCTCTCTCCTGTCTCTCTCCCGGCTGCCGTTCCCTCCCGCCCCCTGCGCTCTCCCGGCTCCGGGACCGCTCCTGACGTCTCCTCATCATCACGCACCGGAGCCTGTCTCAGGACCGGAAGGCCGGATGCCTGCTGACGTGCCGTCCGATCACAATCTGAGAATCGGAGAATCCGTGAGACGGCGGTGACCTCCGGTGGGATGCTGTGCCCTTGGTCCGACCACCGCACCGACCCGGGGGAGCCACCCATGCCACTGTTCGGCAACCGCAAGAACCTTCCGAAGCCGCTGTGCGACGAGCACGGCCCGTGCAAGGCACTGGCCACGATCTCGGTCTTCGAGGTCCGGGACCGGCTGCGGCTGCTGGTCGCCCCGACCCGGTCCCTGGGCCCCGACCCCATGGCCCGGCCGATCGACGACGAGCTGTCGGTCGTCCTGTGCGTGAACGGCGGCAAGCGCGGCGGGGCGACCGAGGCCCTGTCGATAGCCGAGCACGCCGCCGACCAGTGGAGCGTCAGCCGGGCCGAGCTCTGGGAGCGGGCCTTCGCCAACCTCGCCACCGAGAAGCTCAACCGGCAGTCCTTCAACGCGACGAACGGCGACGTCCTGTACGCCGTCAACGGGATGGGCGTGTGGCCCGGCGCCGCCCAGGCCCTGCGGCTGGAGAACGCCCTGGGCGGGGCCGAGCTGCCGTACGGCGCGCTGGTCACCCTGCCGACGAGCAACGCCTTCTGCGCGGCACCGATCCGCACCGGCTCGTCGCTGAACGCGATCCGCTTCATGATCGACCTGTCGAAGCAGCTCCAGGCGAACGACCCGGCCCCGCTGACCTCCTCGATCTTCTGGTACCGGGACGGCTGGCTGGAGAACCTGAACGTCGGCGACAACGGGATGATGCGGCCGTCCGCCCGCTTCCGGGAGATGGCGAACGGCCTCCCGGCCGCGTGAGGCCCGTCCGGATCGGGATCCCGGCTCGCCCGCCGGGGGCTGCCGGCCGTCCGCCGACCGATTGGCACGGTGTGCGAAGCACTCACCCCGCCGTCACCCGCCCCCGGGGGCCGGGAACCCGGTGTCCACAGGGTGCGTCCTCGTCGTCGGTCGGCGTGCCGTAGGGTGCCGCGCCGGCAGGCACAGTCGGCGGTGGCACACGGCCAGCACGACACGGAGCGGGGAGCAGCAGACGATGGACGACCGGACGCAGCAGGGCGACAGACCCGGCGGGGGCGGCACGCCCTCCACCGCCCCCGGCGAGGCCCCTCGGGCCGAGGACGCCCGGGTTGACGAGGCCGGGGTCGACGAGACCCGGGCCGAGGACTCGCAGACCGAGCAGACCGCGGAGGCCCGGCCCGAGGAGCCGCAGGTCGAGGAGCCGCAGGTCGAGGACGCCCGGCCCGAGGACGCGCGCGGGGCCTGGGAACTCCCGGGCTACCTCCACGACCGCGAACTCGGCGCCGGAGCCAGCGGCCGCGTCGTGCTCGCCCACCACCTGGAGACCGGCACGCCGGTCGCGATCAAGTACCTGCACGACCGCGTCGGCACGCCGGCGCTGCGCGCCGAGGCCGAGGTCCTCGCCCGGATCGACTCCCCGCACATCACCCGGCTCTACGAGTACGTGGAGGGGGCGCGGGGCTCCGCCATCGTGATGGAGCTGGTGGACGGCATCGCCCTGCGCGACCTGCTGCGCGCGGAGGGCGCCACCAGCGCGCAGGCCGCCCTGGTGGTGCTCAAGGGCTCCCTGCTGGGCCTGGCCGCCGCCCACGAGGCCGGGGTGGTGCACCGCGACTACAAGCCCGCCAACGTGCTCGTCGACACGGCCGGCACATCGAAGCTCGTCGACTTCGGCATCGCGGTGCCCAGCGGCGACGACCGCGACGTCTCCGGCACCCCCGCCTACATGCCGCCCGAGCAGTGGGCGGGCCGCCCGGCCTCCCCGGCCGGGGACGTCTACGCCGCCACCGTCACGTTCTTCGAGTGCCTCACCGGCGCCCGTCCCTTCGAGGGCGCCACGATCGCCGAACTCGCCGTCCAGCACGCCGAGGCGCCGATCCCCGCCGAACTCGCGCCCGACCTCGTCCGGCCGCTGATCCTGGCCGGTCTGGCCAAGGACCCGGAGGCCCGTCCCGACAGTGCGGCCGCGTTCGTCCGCGAGCTGGAGGCCGTCGCGACGACCGGCTACGGGCCGGGCTGGGAGGAACGGGGCCGCCTCGACCTGCTGGCCCTGCTCGCGCTGCTCGCGCCGCTGCTGCCCGGCGCCGGCGCGGCCGGTGCCACCTCGCTGGCCCACACGTCCGTGGGTTCCCAGAGCTCCCTGGGCCTCCTGGAGTCGCCGGGCTCCCAGGGTGCCATGAGCGCCCTCGGCACCCAGGGCGCGGCTCCCGCGGCCCAGCAGATCCCGCACCCGGTCCCGCCCGCCCGCGGCGTGCTCCGGCGCAACCGCGGCAAGGCCCTCACCGGCGTCGCGGCCGGCGCCCTCACCCTCGCCACGCTGGCCGGCCTGGCGGCCGCGGGGGCGACCGACGGCGGTGCCCGCACCGTCGTCGGCGCAGCCTCCCCGGAGGCGACCACCAGCATCGACCCGCAGACTCCGACGGACGGCGGCGCCTCCCCCACCCCGAGCGGCGACGGCTCCATCCCGAGCCCGACGGCTTCCACCTCCGCCCCGACGGCTTCGCCCACGGCCACCCCGAGCACGCCCGGCAGCACCCCCACCGCCACCCCGACCGCCAAGGCGCCCACGGCACCCGCCACGCCCGGCCGGCCCGCCCCCGGCGGGCCGCCGGCCCCGGGCACCCCCGTCGCGCCCGCCCCCACCACGGCCGCGCCGGCCTCGCCCCCGGTCACCGCCCCGCCGAGCCCCAGCCCGAGCCCGACGGTCGCCCCCGCCACCCTGACGGTCAGCTCGGTCTCCCTGAGCCGCGGTTGGTGCAGCGGGCCTTCGAGCCTGACCGCGACGGTCACGGTGACCGCCCAGGGCGCCGGCAGCGGGACGCTGACGTTCAGCTGGTACCACAGCTCGGGCGGCCGCGCGGTCACCGTCGCAACCGACACCGTGCCGGTGCAGAACGGCACCGCCACCATCACCCGCGCGCACGACTTCGGCTCCGACACCTTCCCCACCTGGGGCGTACGCGTCACCACCAACCCGGCGGCGGCCAAGCCGGGCACGACGTCCTACGAGACGGCCGCCTTCCTCTGCAACCCGCCCCGCTGACGCCCCGGCTCCGGCCCCCCGGCACCTGATCCTCCCGTTCCCCTTGCCGTTCCCGTCCGCTCCCCCTTCCCGTCCCCGTTCCCGTCCTGGAGAAGCCATGTCCACCTCCCGCCCCGACTCCGCGCCCGACCCGGGCGCGGACAGGACCGTCGTTCTCGGCAAGCACCCGGCCGCCGACGGCGGTACGGGCGGCGGAGCCGCCGTGGGCGAGGCGACCGTCCGGCTGCCCCGCGAGACGGAGGCCACGGTCCGCCTCACCGGCCCCGCCGACGGACCGGGAGCGGGCGCCGAGGAGGCAGCGTCGGAGCCGGAGAGCGCGACCTTCCTCGACCCCCGGGTCTGGGGCAGCGCACCGCGGAGCGGACAGACCCTCACCCTCACCGACTCCACGCGGACCGGGGCGTCCACCGCGCCGGCCGCAGCCCAGGACGCCGAAGCGGAACCCGCCGTCCCCACAGGCCCCAGCGACAGTGCGGCCGCCGCCGCATCGTCCTCCTCCGGGTCCGCCACCCCGACGGAACGCCCGCTCGCCTCAGGGGAGTTCCGCCACTTCGGCCCCGGCGTCCCGCCGCGGGCGGCCGCCGCCTGGCACGGCCAGTCGGTGCCGGAGGCCGGACAGCCGCGGCCTCCGCGCAGGGTGTGGCGGTGGCTGACCCCGTTGCTCGTCGTCCTCCTGGCCCTCGCGGCCTTCCTGTTCTGGCGCCACCTGCGCACCCCGGCCCTGGCCGTCACCGGTGTCACCGTGACGACCGACCAGGCGAACCCCGGCTGCGCGGCCACCGCGGTGGTCACCGCCGCCGTGGAGACCAACGGCGGTGCCGGCACGCTGCGCTACCGCTGGGTGCGCAGCGACGGCACCACCTCGGACGAGATCGTCCAGGACGTCCGCTCAGGCGTGCACCACACCGACCTGGTGCTGCGCTGGAGCTTCGAGGGCCAGGGCGCGCTCCAGGCCACCGCGACCCTGCAACTCCTCGCCCCGGCCCCCCGCACCGCCACCACCTCGTTCGCCTACCACTGCGCCTGAGCACGGCCGGCTGCCCCGCGCGGGCCTGTCAGGAGGTGGACGGCCGGGTATGACTCACCGGACGCGGACGGGGGCCTGCGCGTGGTCGTACAGGTGCGCGATGTCGAGCACCGGGAGCCGTGACAGCGTGGTGCGGGCGGTGTCCATCGCGGCGGCGTGACGGGGGTCGCCGAGGACGGCCGTCATGGCTTCGGCGATCTCGTCGCGGGTCGCGGTCGGTTCGAGCGCACGGCCGAGGCCGCGCCGGGCGAACGCGGCGGTGTTGCCGGGCTGGTCGGCGAGAACGCCCATGCCCAGGACGGGCGTTGCGCCCTGGACGGCGTCGAGCAGGGAGGCCCGGCCGCCGTGCGTCACGAAGAGGTCGGCGCGGTGCAGGAGCGCCGGCTGCGGGGCGTGCTCGACTACCGTGATGCGGGGGTCCGCGCTGTGCAGGTCCTCGGCGAGGCGTCCTGCAGACACGATCGCCTCGCAGCCGATGTCGGAGAGTGCGGCCGTGATCTCCCGGTACGCACCCCCGACGACGCTGCGCAGGCCCGCCATCGCGGTGGTGAGGGTGCCGAGGCTCACGTAGACGAGCGGCCGGGACGAGGAGGAGGCGCGCTCCGGCCGGTCGTGGTCGGCGGTCCGGAAGCTCGCGACGGTGCGTCGGACGGCGTGCGCCGAGGGCGGGGGCGCCGCGTGGAACCACGGGAGCGGCGCGGGGGTGAGCATCGGGGGCAGTACGGGGACGTCCTGCCCGTACCGGTCGTGGAGGGGCGCCAGGGCGGGTACGACGTCGGTGTCCCAGAGCTCCAGGAGCAGCGGGCCGAGCCCGTTGTCCGCTGCCAGCAGCGGCAGGTGCAGGACCCTCGCCGCGAGGTGCGCGCCGAGGTCGCTGCACTCGGCGATCACCAGATCGGGCCGTGTCCGCGTCCACGCGGTGATCAGGTCGCGGGCCTTCCGTTCGGCCTGGTCCGGCCAGAGCCGACCGAAGACGTGGCGGTTGAAGGACGCGTTTCCGTACGCCTTCCAGATCTCGCTCGCCTCCTGCTGCACGGCGGGATCGCAGGTCCAGTCCGGCCCTGCCCGGTGGAACTCCACTCCTCGTCGCCGGGCTTCGGGGCGGAACATGGGGGGCGCGTGGAGCGCGACCCTGTGGCCCTGCTCAAGGGCCGGGCCGATGACGTAGTCGAGCGCGGACACGTGCGAGGGGACCGGCTCGGCGGTGATGGCGATCCGTAAGGTCATGCGGGACTCCAAGTGGTCTGGTGCGGGCCCGCGTTGCGGGCTTCGCGGGCGGTGCGTCGACCGGATGACCGGGCTCGACGACCGAAGCGTGCGTGGCGGTCCGTCCCGGCGACCAGAGCTGACGGCACGATGGGTAGGGTGGAACGGCTGATGGGGCTCTGACCAGCGGGGGCGGAACGAGCCTGGAACGCCGGAACGGGACGCCGGGGGATCGGAGGGGACAGGTGTCACAGGACACGGGGGCCGCGGAGGCGGAGGAGTTCGCGCGGCTGCTGCGGGAACTCAAGGACCGCTCGGGCCTGAGCTACGGGACGCTGGCCAAGCGCCTGCACATGAGCACGTCGACGCTGCACCGCTACTGCAGCGGCACGGCGTTGCCCAACGAGTACATGGCGGCGGAGCGCTTCGCACGGCTGTGCCGGGCGACGCCGGAAGAGCTGGTGGAACTGCACCGGAGCTGGATCCTGGCGGACGCGGCACGGGGGCGGCGGACGGACCGGGCCGCGGAGCCGGCGCCGGCCCAGGTGCCGGCGCAGCCTTCGGCGCCGGCGCCGGAACCCAAGCCCGATCCGGCTCGGACTCCGGCTCGGACTCCGGCGCCGGCTCCGGCGCCGTCCGCCGCCCCGGCGGCCGGGGAGGCGGGCGCCGAACCGGTCGTCGAGGTGGTGACGTCGCCCGGATCGCCGCGGCGCCGCCGCAACGTGCTGATCGCCTCCGCCGCGGCCGTCGCGCTGCTGGCCGCCGTGGTGGTCCTCGTGCGTCCCGGCGGCTGGGGCGGCGGCAACGGCTCGGCCGACCGGCAGGCGGCCGGCGCCACCGCGTCGGGCGCGACGGCCACGGGCACGACGGCGCTGCCGGGGCCGCCGCCCTCCGCCGTCTCCGCTGCCTCCACCGCCGGGACGGCTAGCCCGTCGGACACCGCCACGGCAGCCGCCACCCCGCCCGGGACCGCAGCTCCGGGGCCGACCACTGCCGGTGCAACCCCGCCGGCCGACGCACCTCCGCCGCTCACCGTCGGCACCCGGCCGTACGTCTACGACAACCCGTGCAGCCAGCACTTCCTCGTCAACAGCGCGCCCGCCCAGGTCGGGCCGCCCGCCCCCGAGCGCGACGCCCCGCGCTGGGCCGCCGCCTACGGCGCGGTGTCCTCCGGCGAGCAGGAGATCGCCTTCACCGTCCAGGGCACCGGAGCGGACACGGTCGTCCTGGAGGCGCTGCACGTGCGGATCGCGTCCAAGGGTGCGCCGCTCGCCTGGAACGACTACTCGATGGGCGTCGGCTGCGGCGGCGAGGTCGACATCAAGTCCTTCGACATCGACCTCGACCGGGGCAGCCCCACCGTCACCGTCAAGGGCGGCCAGCGGAACTTCCCCTACAAGGTCAGCGAGTCCGACCCGGAGGTCTTCTACGTCGTCGCCCACACCAAGGCGCACGACGTCCGCTGGGACCTCACCCTGGACTGGTCCAGCGGCAGCCGCCGCGGCACCATCCGCATCGACAACGCCGGCACCGCCTTCCGCACCAGCGCCGACGTCAACCGCCCGGGCTACGACTACCCGCTGGGCCCCAACGAGTGGATCAAGCGGACGGACGGTTAGGAACTGCCCGGTCCGGTCGTCGACGGGGTGTTCCGGCCTCTGCTTCAGGCGCCGGTGACGGCGACCCGAAAGTCGATTGCCGGAGCTCGGCCACCACGCGACCATCGTCGGATGGAGACGGAAGAGGGCCGGAAGCTGGTTCGGGTCGTGCAGACGTGTTCTGCCTGCCCGTCGCAGTGGGACGCCTGGACGGCGGACGGCCAGTACCTGTACCTCCGGTACCGGCACGGTGCGGGCAGCGTCGAGTGGCATCCCGGGCCCGACGACGAGGCCGACACGCCGGAGTCTTGGAACGCGGGCCTCTCGGGGCTCCTGGTCGAGTGGGACGACGGCACCGACGGCGGTGCGATCAGCCTCGGGGACTTCCTCGCGGCAGCGGGTCTGGTGCCGGCGCCGGGTGCCTCGGTGAGCTGAGGGCCGTGACACGGCGTCGGGTGCCGGGCCGGGCGACAGTCACCCGACCGACCGGACAGCGTCAGGGCCCGCCGTCATGGCCCCCGCGGGCGGGGGTTCGACGACGGGCCCTGAGGTGTCCGGCGGCTCGGTCAGCACAACATGTCTTGGCCGCTGTTGACGACGGAGCCGTTCGAGAAGTTCCACTCCGGCGTGTGCCCCTCGCGGGAGCAGCCGCTGAACTCGGCGATGCCGTAGTAGAGGCGGTCGCTGGAGGGGTTGGAGTAGATCGACAGCTTGCTGTGGCCGGGGAGGAACGAGTCCCACCAGGCCGTCCCGTCCCACACGACCGTCGGGGACGCCGGGCCGTACTCGTAGCCGCCGCCGGAGGAGTTCCGGACCTCGATGAAGCCGTTGGCCCTGGTCCAGTTGGTGTTGGTGATGTGGGCTTCGGTGTACGCGCCCGAGGTGCAGGAGTCCCACGCGAGGTAGAACGTGCCCATGGTGTGGCCGCCGCTCCAGATGTAGCGGGTCGGGCCGAGCTGGGACAGTCCACAGGCGTGCGCGGTGGCGGCCGGGCCGGCGACGGCCACCGTCAGGCCGCCGGCTGCGACGGCGAGCGCGGTGATGCCGGCCCGGATCCGGGTGCGGAGTTTCATTTCACGTCCCCCTTTGTGAGCTGAACTTCCTCGCTCGAACGGTGCCACGGGATCCGGACCCCGGTCCAGCCATCGACACACCGGATTCCCGTAAAGCTTTCGTATGGCGCCGCCGATTGCCGCCGACGTGTTTTGTCGGGCGAGTGACCCAAGGTGCCGAGACGGGTCTTCTCGCCGCTCCGGAACGGTTTCTCCGACTGTGCCCCGTTCCCCGCGGTCGGCACGTGAGGCGACGCGGGTGAACGGAGTGACGGCGGGGGAGCGGACGCCGCGCCGATCTCGTAACTCGGTTGCACAACAGGAGGGTTGGCGTCGCGCGGCGCGGGCAGCGCCGGTCGGGGCACGACGCGACCGGGCGGCGAACCACGCTCCAGCCGTGGACGACTGCAGTTCCTCGACAACCCGCTGGGCTCAGGAGGCGCCGGTGGGCGGCGCGGACCGGCCGACCTGGAGGTGGTAGTCGGCGGCGGTGGCGAAACCGCCCGCCGCGCCCCGCACGCTGAGTTCGTGGCGGCCGGGGGCGAGCGGCTCCAGCCGTACCCACAGGCCGCAGGCGTACCGGTAGACCTTTCCGGAGCCGGCGGTGAACGGGTTGCCCTTGACCGTGTCGAACCCGATCAGGGTCGGCTCGATCGTCTCGACGGGGAGGGCGCGCCCGTCCAGGGTGGCGCTGCCCTGGGCGGCCGTCATGAAGTCCAGGCAGTCGGTGCGGCCGCCGCTCAGGTTCACCACGGGGAAGATGACCGGCATGTCGGCGGGGACGGTGCAGGAGCGCGTGACGGCTCCGCCCGTGGTGCCGGCGAGGAACCAGAGGTCGGCCTTCTGCCCCTGGCCGCAGAGGTGGCCGTCGCGGTCGAGGACCGGATTGCGGGCCTGCTCGATCGAGGCGGCCCAGCTCCACCAGCTCGCCTGGACGTCGTACGGCCGGATGGCCTGCACCCTGGCCGTGTAGGCGGGGTTCGCGTCGGGCGGGGGTTCCTGCGTCGCCGGGACGGTCGGCGAGGGGGTCGCGGCGGCGGAGCCGGCGGCGGTGGGGACCGGGGTGGCGGACCCCGGGGCGGCGGGGCCCGGGGCGGCCGAACCGGCGGCCCGGTCGGGGGCCGGCGAGCCGGTGCAGGCCGCGGTGAGGGCCAGGGCGCCGACGAGCACCCCGGCGAGTCGTCTGGAGAGCATGATCGGAAAGCTTACGGGGGCAGGTCCGGGCACCGGACGCCGGGCGGCCCGGCCCACCCGGCCCGGAGCGGCTCACCCGGCCCGGCCGCCGCCAGTCCGGGGGCGGTTGACGGATGGTCACGGCCTGGCCCTACGGTGGTCGGCATGACGAACTCGGGGACCCCGGACAGCGACAAGACCGACGTCCGGATCAGCATCTTCGGCGGCAACCGCCTTGCAGGGCACGAGATCCACAGCCGCACCGTGACCGCCTCGCTCATCGGCGGCGCCGACATCGACCTGACCGACGTGGACATCCCCGACGGCGCCGAGGTGCGGATCACCAAACTCAGCCTGATCGGCGGGGTGAAGCTGCGGGTCCGCCCGGAGGTGCGGGTGGTGGTCGGCGGCATCCGCCTCGGCGGGGTCAGCGACGACGGCCCGAGCCGCCCCGGCGGCCCGACCGTCCACGTCGCCGCCTGGGGCCTGCTCGGCGGCGTGAGCGTCCTGCGCGACTGACGCGGGCCGACGCCACGAGCGGCGCCCACCGCCATCGGACGGTGGGCGCCGCCGTCAGGCGGTGGGCGTCGGCGCGGGCGACGCCGCACCGGTGGGCGGGGCCTGGCAGGGCAGCGTGACCATGACGCTCACGCCCTGGCCGGGCTTCACCGCGCCCACGGTGATGGTGTAATGCTCGGACTCCTGGGAGGCCTTGAAGTCCCAAGTGTCCGCGTCGGACCCCTGGGAGGCGATCTTGAAGCCTTCGCCCGCGAGCTTCTCCCGCAGTGCCCGGACCACCTCGGGACGCTGCTCGTCCGCGGCCTCCAACTGGATCGCCGAGCCGAGCTGGTACGGCTCGCCCTCGTCGGCGACGCTGATCCCCCGGCCCGGGCACTTGAAGAAGCCGGACATGCCGCCCCACGGATTCCGCTCAAGGCCCGTCAGCGTCCGCACGTGGTCCTCGATGCGCTCCGCCCGGGTCCGCGCCTCCTCCCGGGACTCCACGCGGACCGGCTTGCTCGACGCGTCCGACCCGCCGACGAGCGAGCACGACCCGAGCACCAGTGCGCCCGCCACCATCAGCACGGCCGCACCGGCCCCCCGTACGGCCGCACCGGACGGAACGGCCGTCGAACTCTTGGACAACTGCGCTACTCCCCCGTGAACAGGCGTGCGATCTGCAGTCCGGATGCTACGGCACCACCGGGGACGATCCGCACTCGATCCGAGGCCCGCCGCGCCCGGTCCCCGTCCGCCGTCCGCCGTCCGCCGTCAGCCGTCCGCCGTCAGCCGTCAGCCGTCGCGGAGGATGCGGTGAGCGGTCGGCGGGTGCACGCGCAGCAGGGCCAGCAGGGCCCGGGAGGCGCCGATCGGGACGAGGGGGCGGCCGCGTTCGATGCCCCGGGCGATCGCGGCGGCGGCCTCGGCGGCCGACAGCTTGCGGACCGCACCCTCCCGGTCCGCCGTCATCGCCGTGTCGACCAGCGGCAGCACCACCTCCTGCACCCGGACGGACGGCGTGTCGGCCTGCGCCTGGTAGCGCAGCGACTGCACCAGGGTGTGCACGGCGGCCTTGGTCGCGCAGTAGACGGGTGCGGAGCGCTTGGGCGCGTACGCCAGGCCCGAGGTCACGGCGACGAAGGACGCCGGGCCGCCCGCCGCCGCGAGGTGCGGCCAGCTCGCGGCCGCCAGCTCGACCACCGAGCGGAAGTTGACGGCGATCTCCTGCCCGACCCGGTCCAGCAGTTCGGGGCTCGGCCCGCCGGTGAGCGAATCCAGGTGCTGGACACCGGCGTTGGCGACCACCACGTCCAGCCCGCCGAGCTGCCCGGCGGCGAGCCGGACCACCCGGGCGGCCTCCCCGGGCACCGCCAGGTCGGCGACCACCGCGTGCCGCGCGGGCTGCGCGGGCGCCGGGGTGACGGCGAAACCGCCCGCGGTGTCCGGGACCTCGGGCACGCCGGGGTCGCTGCGCCGGCCGCAGGTGACCACCCGCGCGCCGGCGTCGACCAGGGCGCGGGCCAGGGCGTCCCCGACGCCGCTGGTGCCGCCGGTGATCAGGATGCGCTTTCCACTCACGTTCATGCCCGCCACGATGGCCCGGCGCCGCACCCCGCACTTGTACGATCGCGCCATGGCGCCTCCCCCGTCCCGGCCCTCCGGCCGGACCGTGCACCCCGAACTCACTGCCGCCGTGCTGTGGGCCGTCACCGCGGGCGCCACGCCCCCCGCGCCCGCCGCCCGGCTAGCCGAGCGCCACCTCGCCGACGGCACCTCCGTGCCCGAACACCTGCACCGCGAACTGCTCGCCCACCTCCACCGCCTCGGCTGGCCGACCGTCCTGGCCGCCGCCCGCCGGCTGTTCGCCCTCCCGCAGGACCCGCTGCTGCGCTCCCTCGCCGCCGCCGAGGACGTGCCCGACCTGCTCTCCCGGTCCCGGCTCGCCGAGCCCTGGCTGTACATCGGCCACACCACCCGGGCCGAACTGCGCCCGGGCGAGCTGACGGTGCGCCACCTCGGCCACCTCGGCCACCGGCCGCTGCCCGCCGAGACACTCTTCGTCTGCGCCCTCCACCTGACCGCCGTCGCCGCCGTCACCGCCCAGGACGTGGACGCCGTCCTGCTCACCGGCGACGGCCGCGCCCTCCCGCCGTCCGCCCTCCACCCGACGGACGCGCCCACCCCGATCGCCGCCTGGCGGCTGCGCTGGACGGACACCGCACCGGCCCCGACGGCACCCCACCAGGCCGAGCGGCGGCTGCTCGGCGAGCTCCGCCGCCGGATCGCCCTCGACCCCACCGCCCCCTGGCGCCTCGGCGACACCGCCGCCGGCCTCGGCCTGTCCGCGCGTACCCTCCAACGCGCCCTGCACACCGCCGGAACCACCTTCCAGGCCGAACTCACCGCCGTCCGCCTCGACACCGCCGGCCACCTGCTGCGCCGCACCGACCTGCCGATAGCCGACATCGCCGCCGCGGCCGGCTTCACCGACCACCCCCACCTCACCCGCCGCTTCCGCGCCCACCACGGCTGCACCCCAAGCCGGTTCCGCCAGCGCTCCGCCGGGGGCGCGCACTGAGCCACCGGCACCGGGCGGCGGCCGGTCACCCCGGCGTGCTCCGGTGCGCTGCCGCGGACCGCGCAGCGTCCTCGTTCCGCCAACGCCGCTGCACGGCGCGGACGATCTCCGCCCCGGTGTCCTCCAGGAAGGCGGCGGCCGTGCCCAGTCTGGCCCCGGCCGGCGTGGCCGCGCCGAGCAGCTCGGCCCCGCCGCGGGTGAACTCGGCGATCATCGCGCTGCGTTGAGCGCTCGCCAGCAGCGCCCGGTAGCGGTAGCCGGAGGGTCCGCCGTTGCGGGCGATCTCCCGGGCCAACTGCGTGCTCGCCGGAATGATCGTGGAGCGGGTCACCGGCAGCAGCACGGCGCAGCAGATCGCCCAGCGGATCACCACGCCGCTGCACCTGAAGAGCACCTACGAACCGACCGGTGACGACCCGCGCATCCACGGCCCGCACGGCCGCGCCTACTCCAAGCTGATGGTGCCCGGCGACACCACCCCCTTCTACGACGTGACCGAGTAGAACCCCTCGCTGGGCTTCGGCTCCGGCGACATGATCTCCACCAACGGCGACCTCGCCACCTTCTTCCGCGCCCTGCTGCAGGGCCGGCTGCTGCCGCCCGCCCAGCAGCAGGAGATGCTCACCAGTCTCGACCCGCGCGGCGGGTGGATCCAGAACACCTGCTACGGCCTGGGCGTCGCTCCGCTCGACCTCTCCTGCGGCACGGGGTGGGGCGTGGGCGGCGCGATCGACGGATCCTGGTCCTACATCTTCGGCACCCGCGACGGCCACCACGTCCTCTCCACGGAGGTCAACGGCGACTGGGCCAACGGCACCCGGGCCTGGCCGATCGGCGTCTTCACCGCCGAACCGGAGGCGGAGTTCTGCACCCCCACCACGACCGCCACCACCTCCTCCTGAACCGACCACCCTCCCGGCGCCCGGCGCTCCACGGGATGCGTGACCCGACGTGACCGGCACCGCGTCACGCTGCGTGTTCGACCTCGGGGGGGGTTGGAATCGGGTGGCGGGCGGGGGGATACTGGATCTTGGAGGTGCTGCCCGGCCGAGCAGGCTCTTCGCTGTCGGAAACGACCGGGAGAGGTGGTGCCTGCGATGTCCTCCCGTTGGAAATCACCCGTCTTCTGGCTCCGGACGTTGACGGTCGTCTTCGCGGTGGCGATCTTCGCGATGCTCGTCGACGTCTTCGTCGACAGCGCGGTGAGCCACACGCAGAACGTGACCGCCGCGATCATCGCGGTGTTCGGGGCGCTGGTCCTCGCCCTGCTGGCCCTGGCGAGTCCGGGAACACTGGAGGAACTCTCGTTCGGACCCTTCAAGGCCAAGTGGCAGCACATCAAGAAGCTCGAAGACGAGGTCCAGTCGCTCCAGTTGGCAATGCTCAGTCTGGTCACCCGGTACGAGCGCAGCCACCTACGGAAGCTGGTGGCCGGGAACCAGGACGGAAAGGTCCAGTACCGGCCGTCGATGTACCAGGAGTTGGAGCGGCTGCATCATCTGGGATACGTGAAGCCGAAGCCCGAGTCCCCCGGCCTGGTGGGGATGAAGGAGAGATTCGAATCGGACCCGGTCACGCAGTTCCCGCTGTCGAAGTACGTGGTCCTCACCGCCATGGGAAGCAAGTACCTTGAGCTGTACCGGAACTGGACGCCCAGGATCGACGTGAGCCGGCAAGGGGACGTGACGATCGGCGGCAAGGACTTCGGCCGGGCGGAGGACTGGGAAGACATCGTGGATTACGCCATGAGGTCGGGCTGGTACGACGAACCGGACCACGAGGACGTGGACTTTGCCCGGAACACACCGGAGGCTCTGCGTACGCCGGTGGCCTTGCGTACGCCGGAGGCTTCGCGCACACCGGACGGCACGCCGGAAGGGGCGGAGGGCCGGAAGAAGGAAGAGGAAGAGGTCCCTCCCATGGGGGCGGTCCCCGGGCCCGACGGCACGGAATTCCGGGTCTGGGCTCCGAACGCCGCTGCGGTGAGCGTCCTAGGGTCGTTCGACGGCTGGGCCACGCCGCACCCGATGGCCATCGAGGGTCACGGCAACTGGGCGGTCCGGCTGGACGAGGCCGCCCCGGGGGACGAGTACAAGTACCTGGTCACCGCCAGCGACGCCGAGCTGCGGAAGAACCGCGAGCTGTGGAAGATCGACCCCTACGCGCGCCGGCTGACCGGTTCGGTCGGCAACGCGGTGATCGAGGCCGCCGCCTTCGACTGGGGCGAGCAGAAGTGGCAGACCCCGGCACTGGACGACCTCGTCATCTACGAGCTGCACGTCGGCACCTTCAGCGGCGCCGACGGCCCGCCCGGTCGGCTGTCCGGGCTGACCGAGCGGCTCGACGTGCTGGCCGAGCTCGGGGTGACGGCCATCGAGCTGATGCCGGTCACCGAGTACGCCGGGGAGAGGTCCTGGGGCTACAACCCGGTTTCGGCCTTCGCGGTGGCCGGCGACTACGGCACCCCGGACGACCTGAGGACCCTGGTCCGGGAGGCCCACGGGCTCGGCCTGGCGGTGCTGTGCGACGTCGTCTACAACCACTTCGGGCCGAACGACCTCGATGCCGGACTGCGCCGCTTCGACGGCTGGTACGAGAACGACGGCGACGGGATCTACTTCTACAACGACGAACGCCGCGATACCGGGTGGGGTCCGCGCCCGGACTACGGCAGGCCCGAGGTCTGCCGGTACCTGAAGGCCAGCACGCTGCACTGGCTGCGGGAGTACCGCATGGACGGCCTGCGGTGGGACGGCACCGCGTTCATCCGCAGCGTCGGCGTCGGCAACGAGGCCGGCGGCGGGCTGGGCCACGGGATCCCCGAGGGCTGGCGTCTCATGCGCGAGGTCAACTTCGCGATCGGGACCGCCCTGCCGGGGAGGATCCGCATCGCGGAGGACCTGCAGGACGAACCCGCGCTCACCACCGCCGCACCCGTAGGGGCGGGGTTCGACTCCCAGTGGGACGCCGGCTTCGTCAACGCCCTGCGGGACGCGCTCACCCCCGCCCGGGACGAGGACCGCGACATGCGTCGGGTCTGCGAGGCGGTCGGGCACCGGATCGGCGGCCGCACGTTCGCCCGGGTGATCTACACCGAGTCGCACGACGACGTCGCCCGCGCGCACCAACGCCGCCGCCTGCCCGAGGCGATCTGCCCTGAGAGCCCCAGGAGTTGGTACGCCAAGAAACGCTCGACCCTCGGCGCCGCGGCGGTGATGACCGCACCGGGCATCCCCATGATCTTCCAGGGGCAGGAGTACCTGGAGGACACCGCTTTCGACGACCGCGCCCGACTCGACTGGGCCGCCAAGCGGGAGCGCCACACGGGGATCACGCAGCTCTACCGGGACCTCATCGAGCTGCGACGCAACCGCGGGAACACCACCGCCGGCCTGCGGGGCACGGGTGTGGAGACCTATCACCGCAACGACACCGACAAGGTGATCGCCTTCCGCCGCTACCCGACGGAGCACCCCGAGGACAGCACCGTGGTCGTCCTCAACTTCGGCAACCACGCGTACCCCGCGTACGACCTCGGGTTCCCTCGCGAAGGGACCTGGCACGTGCGGTTCAACAGCGACGCGCAGGCCTACGACTCGACGTTCGAGAACGCGCCCAGCCACGACGTCCGCACCCGCCCCGGGCCCAGGGACGGGCAGCCGTGCACGGGCACGGTCGGGGTGGGAAAGTACAGCGCGGTCATCCTGTCCCAGGACGCGTGACGGGCGACGGGTCGAGGTCGAGGTCGAAGGAGTCGGCTGCGGTGAGCTGCTCGACGAACGTCCTGAAGTCCGCAGCCAGTTCGAGTTCGGTGCCGAGCTCGGTGTCGAACCAGGTGACCGACGGATCGCCGTCCGGGCCGCAGGCCCGGTAGTCGAGACCGATCCAGTAGTGACCGTCACCCGAGAGGAGGACGAGCGGCGACGGCAGCGCCCATTCCTCGACCAGGTAGGGGGTGTCCAGCAGCGACATCATCCGCCCGCTTCGGCCGATGCCCAGCAGGGCGTCGAAGGGGACGTGGTCCTCGCTCCACGAGGTCGGCCGGCCGGTGGGGAACGCGTCGTGCTCGTCGGCCACGATGCCGCCGTTGCGGATCCGCAGGAGGTCGAGCAGGGCCGGGGGCAGGGTCACACCGAGCAGACGCTCCGCTTCCCGCACCGCCTCGGCCGTCAGGGGCTCGTGGACGCCGTGCTCACCGGCACCCCAGAACGTCGCCGTGACCTCGTCGAATCGCGTCATGACGGGCAGCCTACGGCTCGGCCGCACGCGCCCGGCCGCCGGGTCACGCCGGGCGCAGGAGGTCCAGCTCCTCCCCGATCGCCGCACGCAGGGGGTCGTGCCGCGGGCCGAGGGCGAACCGCCGGTCGGACCACCGGTCCCGGGGGTAGAGCCACACCGGCCTGCCCACCAGGTCGGCGGGCTCCCACTCGAAGCGCGGCCAGACGTGCGCGTGCAGGAAGCCGTCCGTGTTGCCGAGGATCTCCAGGTTGACCCGCCGGAAGGCCGGATCCAGGCGCCGGGAGGCCCGCTCGACCGCCTCGCCGAGCCGGTCCATGTCGGAGAGGAAGGCCAGCCGTCCGGCTCTGGGCAGGTCCGAGAGCCGTTCCACCCGGGGGTCGTCCGCCAGGAGCACCGAGTAGCCCGGCAGGAACTGCGTATCGCCGATCACGGCGAACCCCGCGGTCAATCGCCGCAGCACCGTGGGGTTCTCGCCCCGCAGCGCGCTCCCGATCCGGTCCGTCCGCCAGTCGTCAGCCATGGCCGGAATCTACCCGGCCGCGACCACCCCACCCCTCGGAGGGTGGTCGCGGCGCACGGTCACAGCACGGCCAGCGCCGCCTCCAGGTCGTCCAGGCCCAGGGAGCCCTGGCGCAGGGCCGTCATGTGCCAGCGCTTGAGGTCGAAGTCGGCGCCGAGCCGACGGCGGGCCGCCTCGCGGCCGGCCAGCCAGGCGCGCTCGCCGAGCTTGTAGCCGATGGCCTGGCCCGGGCGGCCGAGGTAGCGGACGATCTCGCTCTCCAGGACGGCCGGCGTCATCCCGGCGTACTCCGCCATGAAGGCGCCGCCCAGCTCCGGGGTCCAGCGCTCGCCCGGGTGGAACGGGGAGTGGGCCGGGATGACGCTCTCCAGGTGCATGCCGATGTCGATGACGACGCGGACGATCCGCATCATCTGCTTGCCGAGGTAGCCGAGGCGGCGGGCCGGGTCGGCGAGGAAGCCGAGCTCGTCCATCAGGCGCTCCGCGTACAGGGCCCAGCCCTCCACGTTGGCGCTGATCTTGCCGAGGGTGACCTGGTAGCGGGACAGCCGGTCGGCGGCCGCCGTCCAGGAGGCGAGCTGCAGGTGGTGGCCGGGGACGCCCTCGTGGTACCAGGTGCTGACCAGGCGCCAGGTGCGGAACCGTTCCTCGGCGTCGCCGTTGGCCAGCGGGAGGAAGGTCCGGCCCGGGCGGGCGAAGTCCAGGCTCGGGCCGCTGTAGTGCGGCGCGGCCGCGCCGCCGGCCGGGGCGATCCGGGTCTCGACGCGGCGCAGCGGGCCGGTGATGTCGAAGTGGCGCCCGTCGAGCGCCTCGATCGCCTCGTCGGTGATCTGCTGCAGCCAGGCGCGCATCCGCTCGGCGCCCTGCACGGTGTGCCCGTGCTCGTCCAGGTGGGCGCGGGCCTGCCGGACGGTGGCGCCCGGAAGCACCCGCCCGGCCTCGGTGCGCAGTTCGGCCCAGACCCGGTGGAACTCCTCCCACGCCCAGCCGTAGGCCTCGTCCAGGTCGAGGTCGGCGCCGGTGTAGCGGCGGGCCCCGAGCAGGTAGCGCTCGCGGCCGACGGCGTCCGGCGTGCCCTGCGCGGCGGGCCGGTAGGTGTCGCGGAGCCAGTCCCGGAACGCGGCCACGGCGGCGGTCGCGTCCTTCGCGGCCGTGTCCAGCTCGGGGCGCAGCCGCTGCGGCGCGGGGGCGACGAACTCGGCGAACCAGCCGCGGCCGCCGACCGTCCGGCCGTCGGCCGTCTCCCCGGTCCACGCGGTGAGTTGCGCGCCGAGGACGTCGGCCTGCCGGGGCGCGGCGAGCAGTCCGCGCGCGACGCCCTCCGCCAGGGTGGCCCGGTAGCCGTCCAGCGCGGCGGGCAGGTTCCGCAGCCGGCCCAGCACCGGGGCCCAGTCCTCGTCGGCGGCGGTGGGCATCATCGTGAAGACGTTCCGGAGCTGGTGCACCGGCGTGTGCAGGTTCGCGACGGTCCGCAGGTGCTCGCCGGCGTCGTGCGCCCGCACCTCGGCCTCCAGCCGCTCGCGCAGCAGCCTCGCGCACGCGTGCTCCACCGGGTCCGCGTCGGGCCCGGCTTCGGGCAGGGCGTCGAGCCGGGCCAGGGTCTGCCGCGCGAACCGGGCCTGCTCCTCGAACCCGTCGGGCGACAGGTCGGGCATCGAGTCGTCGCCCGGGGCCAGGCCCAGGGCCGTGGAGGTGACGGGATCGTGTGCGGCGACCAGGGCCACGTAGTCGTCGGCGACCTGTCGGGGAGTCATCACGTGGTCGGGCATGTCGTCCTTCTCGTTCGCCCGGTCCCTGCCGCCGGTGGGACGTCCCTTCGGCGGAGGCTGGTGCGGAGGCTGGTGCCGCGGCTCTCGGAACCGGAGTGGAGGTCGGGATCGGGATCGGGATCGTACGGCTGGTCGCTGCGGATGCGGCGGCTTCCCATCCTGCGCAGGTGCGCCGCGAAATGTCCCGTCGTTTGACCACATCCGTCAAACGACCACCGTGTTGCCGGTGGGACGGGTGCAGCATGGGTGCATGAGCGTGTGCATCGACATCGCGGGGCTGCGACCGGAGCACGTCGCCGCCGTACCCTCCCCGCTCGCCGAACTCGGCATGGCGCTGCACGCGCTGGCCGAGCCGGGGCACCACCCGGGGCTCCAGGGCTGGGCGGCCGGCGTGACCGCCCGCCTCGACCCGCACCTGGCCGACCGGCTGTACGAGGTCGACTTCCTCTGGCGGACGACCTTCTCCGATCTCTTCCTCCCCTACGCGGGCATCCCCGGCGGAGCGGCCCGCCCCGGGGCCACGCTCGGCGAGGAACTCGACCTCCTGGACGAACTGACCGACGAGCAGTTCGTCGACGCCGCGCTGGAGTTCAACTACCCGATGCCCTACGGCGAGCCGAGCCCCGGTCCGCTCGACGGCCCCGGGCAGCACCGCCGCGCCCTGGAGCTGGCCGCGATGCGCGGGCCCCGCCAGATGCGCTTCAGCGACCGGCTGCTGACCGATCCGCCCCGGATCCGGCAGTGGCTGCGCCGGCTCCTGGAGGACTGCGACGAGGCGTTCTTCGCGGACACCTGGTCCCGGTTGCGCCCCCGGCTCGCGGCCGACACCCGCCACCGGACCGAACTGCTGCGCCGCAAGGGCGTGGCCGAGGCGCTCACCTCCCTGTCGGCGGCCGTCACCCTGGACGAGGCGGAGGCGAGGGTCACGGTCGACAAGGTCGGCGCCGGCCGGACCGCCACGGCGGACCGCGGCCTGCTCCTCGTACCCACCAGCATGGGCTGGCCGCACCTGATGGTGCTGCACCGCGACGGCTGGCAGCCGGTGGTGCACTACCCGATCGCCTCCCCGGAGCTCGCGACACCGCCCCCCTCCGTCGAGCAGCTCACCCTGCGCCTGGCCGCCCTCTCCCACCCCGCCCGCATCCGCCTGTGCCGCCACCTGGCCCGCGGCGCCTACACCACCAGCGAACTCGCCCAGATCCACGGCCTGACCGCCCCGGAGGTCTCCCGGCACCTGGGCGTCCTGAAGAAGGCGGGCCTGGTCACCACACAGCGCCGCGGACGCTACGCACTGCACCAGCTGGACGTCACCGTCGTCGCCCGGCTGGGCGGCGACTTCCTGGAGGGCGTCCTCCGCTGACCGACCCGCCCACCCACGGGCCAGCCCCACCCACGGGCCCGGCGCCGTTCCAGGCGCAGCAGGAGCTGCGGATCCGCGCGGTGATGATGAACCGTTGGGACTCGTCCGGGGCCAGCCGCACGTGGGTACGGTCGAGGAACGGACGGGCACCGACCCGTCCACGGGTGAACTCGTCCACCTCCCAGAGCTCCGGGCGTTCCTGGTCGAGGTCGAGTTCCAGCTCCGGTACGCCGCTGACACCCTGCGGGAGCCGGGAGACCAGCGCTCCGGTGAGCGGTTCGGCACGCTCGACGACCTCGGCCCGCATGCCGCGCAGGGTGAGGTGGGCGTCCGAGCGGTTGGTCACGGTCACGGACAGTTCCGTGGTCGCGAAGTCCACGCCGCCGTGCCCGCGGGCCCACTCGGCCACGTCCTCCTGGCCCGGGCGCTGCCCCGGCAACAGCACCGGGGGTTCGTCGAGCGCCGCTCGCGAGGGGATCACCAGCCACTGGCCGGGCTCGAAGTACTCGACGAGGACATCCACCGTTTCGGGGCCCGTCGGCCGCGCCGGCCGCGCCGCCGGGTGGAGGTGCACGTCCCCGTGCACGCTTCCGGTCTGCAGCACCGGGCCGTTGACGGTCGACCCACCGGTGACGAGGCACTCCACCGAGGAGGTCGGGGGCGGTTCCGGGTGATCCTTCGGCATGACCCCATGCTCGCAGCCGCGGACCGGACGTGAAGGGCGTTCACCCGAAACTCCCGCCCCGCGAGGGGGAGGAACAACCTTACCCGCTCAGGAAGTCGGGGGCGCGGCAGCACCCCTGTCGCTCACTCGACCAGGGCCGCGGCGATGCGGCGGATCGTCTCGCGGCGCTGCGCCCGGTCGACGGGGTCCAGGACCGCCAGCACCTCGGGGTTGGACGCCGCCCACAGCATCGCGACGTGGGCGAGCAGGGCGAACAGGACCCGGGGGTCGAACCGGGTCGAGACCCGGCCCTCGGCCTGCAGCTCGGCGATGGCGGCACTCCTGCTGCGCACCTCGGCGATGCCGAGTTCGTTGAGCGCGTCGCCGTGCTCCAGCCGCTGCCAGGTGATGATCCGGGGGATGTCGGGGTACTCCGCGTAGAGGTCGCTCAGGCTTGCCGTGAACCCGGGCAGGTCGTTCACGTCGAGCGGCACGTTCACGACGATCTGCTCGACCAGTTCGTTCCAGACGGCGTCGAACAGCCCGGCCTTGTTCCCGAAGTAGTGGTAGATCTGCGCCTTGTTGCTCCGTGCGGAGGCGGCGATGCGGTCGACGCGGGCACCGTTCAGCCCGTGCGCGGCGAACTCGGCCCGGCCGGCCGCGATGAGTCTCCGCTTGGTGGCTTCGGCGTCGCGCTCCATCTACCCCAGCTCCTAACTAACCGTTTACTTGACAGGGTCACCACGACACAGTCTAATCAACTAACCGTCTAGTTGAATATGGACGGGCGTGCACCTCGGGGTGGGGTCACGCATCTCGGGGCGGGGTCGCGCACCTCGGGGGCAGGGGAGGGGACCGGGCGTGGAACCGGGCATGGTGATGGTCGGTCGGGACGGCGAGCGGGCGAGGCTGTCCGCGTTCGTGCAGGCCCCCGACGGACAGGCCCTGCTGCTCAGGGGCGAGGCCGGCGTCGGCAAGAGCACCCTGCTCGACCTGGCGGCGCGGATCGCGGCCGGGGACGGCCACCTGGTGATCCGGGCCACCGGGGTCGAGGCGGAGACCGAACTGCCCTACGCCGGGCTGCACCAGCTCCTCTACCCGCTGCTCCCGGACGGCGGACACCCCGGCCGGCCACCGCTGAACGCCGCCGCCCGCACCGCGCTCGACGCCGTGTTCGACCGGACGGACGACTCGCCGCCGTCCGCCATGGCCCTCGGCATCGCCGTCCTCAACCTGCTCTCGTCGACCGCCGCGACCCGGCCCCTGCTGCTCGTCCTCGACGACGGCCAGTGGCTGGACGAGGCCAGCGCCGACGTCTGCGGGTTCGTCGGCCGCCGACTGGCCGGCAGCCCCGGGGTCAAGCTCCTGGTGGCCGTCCGCAGCGACATCGCCTCACGGTTCGACACCGCGGCCCTGCCGGAGGCACCTGTCCACGCGCTCGCCGACGCGGACGCCACCTGCCTGCTGGACCGGCACCACCCGCAGCTCGGCAGGCACCTGCGCGGCCTCGTGCTGGAGACGGCCCGCGGCAACCCGCTGGCACTGCTGGAGCTGCCCGCCCACACCGCCTCCCAGCCGGGCGACCGGGCGCCGGAGGACCTGCTCGGCCCGCACGGCGTGCCGCTGCCCCGGCGGATCCAGGAGATCTACGCCACCCGCCTGGCCCGCCTCGGCGACACCGTCCGGGCGCAACTGCTGACCGGCGCCCTCGACGGCACGGCGGCCAGGCCCGGCGACGGCCCCGCCCCGACCGCGGGGTACCGCATGCGCGGCGTCGACGAGGCGGTCGGGTGCGGCCTGCTGGTCGTCGAGCCGGCCACCGGCAGCCTCGTCTTCCGGCACCCGCTCGTCCGGTCGGCCGTCGTCCAGCTCGCCACCACGGACGAACGCCGGGCCGCCCACCGGGTGTTGGCGCACCTCCACCGGGAGAACCCGGAACGGCGCGCCACCCACCTCGCGGCCGCCACCGTCGACCCCGACGAGGAGGTGGCCGCCGCCCTCGAAACCGCCGCCCGGTCGGCGACCCGGCGCGGGGGCGCGCGCATGGCCGTGTCCTGGCTCACCCGTGCCGCCGAGCTCAGCGAGAACCGGGCCGACCGCTCCCGGCGGCTCGGCGACGCGGCGTACGTCGCCGGGCAGGCGGACCGGCTCGGCCAGGCCCGCAGCCTCGCACTGGCCGCCTCCACGCCCGGCTCGGACGACAACCCCGCCGCGGTCCTCGCCGACGCCTACCTGGCGCTGTACCAGAACGGCGACGTGCGGGCCACGCACCGCCAGGTCACGGAGGCGATCGGGCGACTGCGCGACGGCGACGCGGGCCGGCCGTTCCGGGCGCAGCCGTTCCAGGCCCATCCCTCCCCGACCCGGCCGTTCCCGGCCCGGCCCTCCCCGCCCCGGCCCGACGCCGACCCCAACGGCGAGGTGCTCGACCGCCTGGTCAGCCTCCTGCTCGCCGTCAGCCAGTTCGCCGGCAGCCGTACCGCGTGGCACCGCACGCACGAGGTCCTCACCTCCCTCGGCGACCTCGCCACCGAACGGGCGTGGCTGTACGCCGGCACCTGGAGCGACGTCGTCCGGCACGGCGCCGGCCTCGCCGAGGCGGTGGAACGGGCCGCGGCGGACCTGCAGCACCAGGACCCGTGGGACGTCACGCGCCTGGCCGTGTCGGCCTACCACCTCGACGTCCTGAGCCCGCTGCGCCCGTACCTGGAGCGCGTCGTGGACCGCGAACTGGACACCGGCGCCACGTCCAGCGGCATCGTCATGCTGCACCTGGTCATGCTCGACCAGACCGCGCTCGGCCAGTGGGACGCCGCCGAACGCACCGGACAGCACGCCCTGGCCCTGGCGACCGAGACCGGCAACCAGCTGTTCGCGCACCAGACCCGCGCCTACCTGGCCCAGCTCGCGGCCGTACGCGGCCGGGCGCAGGAGGCCCGCGACCTGCAGGCCGAGGTCGACGCCTGGGCCCGCCCGCGCGGCGTCGGATTCCTCACCCAGCTCGCGGACGGCATCGGCGCGACCACCGCGCTGAGCGCCGGCGACTACGAGACCGCGTTCCTCTACGCCATCGGCATCACCGCGCCGGGGGCGTTCCGGCCCTACGCGTACCAGGCGTCGCGAACCCTCCTCGACCTCGTCGAAGCCGCCCTGCACACCGGGCGTGCCGAACAGGCCCGGGCCCACGCGCTGGCCGCGCGGGACGCCGGCCTGCCCGACCTCTCCCCGCGCCTGGCCCTGATCACCCACGGGGCCCTCGCGATGACGGCCGACGACGACGGGGAGGCGGCGGAGATGTACACCCGCGCGCAGTCCCACCCGGCGGCCGAGCGGTTCCCGTTCGAGCTGGCCCGGATCCGGCTCGCCCACGGGATCCGCGTGCGCCGCGCCCAGGGCGGTGCGGCGGCCCGCGCCTTCCTCGCCCCGGCCGCCGAGGCCCTCGACCGGCTCGGCGCCACCGCCTGGGCCGCGCGGGCCCACGCCGAACTGCGGGCGAGCGGCGTCACGCCCCACCCCCCGGCACCCACCGCGGTGCCGATGACCTGGCAGGAGCGCCGGGTCGCCGAACTCGCCGCCGCCGGCCTGACGAACAAGGAGATCGGCGAGCGGATCCGACTCTCCCCCCGCACGGTCAGCGCCCACCTCTACCGCGTCTTCCCCAAACTGGGCGTCACCACGCGCGCCGCCCTCCGCGACGCCCTGACCAGGATCGACCACCCCTCCGCCGCACCCTGACCCCCGCCCCGGCCGGGCATACGGCCGCGGAGGCCCGTCGAGTGCCTTCACGAACCATGGCCTTCACGAACCTTGGCTTTCAAGAACCTTGGCCTTCACGAACCGTGCCGTCAAAAATCCCGTCGAACTCCGACGCACCATCAGGTACCGTCCCACGTCGCCGAATCGACCCGTCCGTTCCGACGAGCCTGCGAGGAATCATGGAGACGCAACCGACGGTGAACCAGCCCCGCGAGGTCCTGCTCACCGGTGCCGCCGGCCGCATCGGCACCTGCCTGCGCGAGTCCCTGCCCGCCTACGGCTACCGGCTGCGCTGCTTCGACCGCCTCCCGGTGCCCGGCGAACCCGACGCCGTCATCGCCGACCTCCAGGACGCCGGGGCACTGGCGGCGGCGATGGCCGGCGTCGACGCCGTCGTCCACCTGGCCGGGATCCCGGGCGAGGCACCGTTCGGCGACATCCTCGCCGCCAACATCGAAGGCACCTACCGGCTCTACGACGCCGCTCGCGAGGCGGGCGTGCCCCGGATCGTCCACGCCAGCAGCAACCACGCCGTGGGCTTCACCGAGCGCCCCGCCGACGGCAGCACCGTCCGGGTGGACACCCCGCAACGGCCCGACACCTACTACGGGCTCTCCAAGTGCTTCGGCGAGAACCTCGCCTCGCTGTACGCCGACCGGCACGGCATCGAGACGGTCTCCCTGCGCATCGGCTCCTTCGCCCCCCGGCCCCGCAGCGTCCGGATGCTCGGCACCTGGCTCAGCCCCGCCGACTGCACCCGCCTGGTGCACGCCGCCCTCACCGGCCCGGTGGCCGGCCACACCGTTGCCTACGGCATATCCGCCAACACCCGCGCCTGGTGGGACCTCACCTCCGCCCGGGCACTCGGCTACCGACCCCTGGACGACGCCGAGCCCTTCGCCGCCGACCTGATCGCCGAACTCGGCGAACTCCCTGCAGAGGACCCGGAGTTCCGCTTCCTCGGCGGCCGCTTCACCCAGGCCCGCCCCTGACCGCCACCCGTCTTCGCGGCAGAACCGCCGGGACGACCTCGTTCGCGCGTGTCGGGGGACGAACTGTGCGCCGTCACCCGGGTCCGACAACGGACCCTGCCCGACGGTCGGCCGGGGCCGGGCCCGCGGCAGCGCAGGGACACGGCCAAGGGCAACGCAGGGACAGGGACAGGGACAGGGACAGGGGCGGCGTCCGGTCACCACCGGGTGACGGGTGGTGCGTCGGGTTCGTGGTGGCGCCAGGCTTCGGTGAGGCGCACGAGGCGGGCCGCGACGGCGATGCCGCGCACGGTGGCGATCCTGCCGCCGACGATGTCGAACGTCACGGTGCCGATGACCCGGTCTCCGATCACGAAGAGCAGCGCGGGCGCGCCGTTGACGACCGCGTAGTGGACGGCGGGCGCGCCGCCGGCCCGTCGCCGCTTGGCATCGGTGGGCCTGAAGCCGGCCCGCGCGATGGCGGCGATGCGCTCCGGAGTGTCGTACCGCACCAGCGTCGCGGCCGGGCCGGCGGCGTTGGCGTCCGCGATCGCGGTCGCGTCGTCGGTGAGCAGCGCCACCAGTCGTTCGGTGCGGCCGGAGGAGGCGGCGGCGAGGAACTCCTCGACGATCCTTCGGGCGGCCGCCCGATCGACTTCCGCGCCGCGCCGGCGCGCGTCGGTGATGCGACGTCGGGCCCGGTGCAGGTGCTGCTGGCCGGCGGACTCGGTGATGTCGAGGATCTCGGCGATCTCGGCGTGGCTGTAGGAGAACGCCTCGCGCAGGACGTAGACGGCCCGTTCGACCGGTGAGAGGCGCTCCATGAGTGTCAGCACGGCCAGCGAGACCGATTCGCGCTGCTCGAAGGTATCGGCCGGACCGAGCATCGGGTCGCCGTCGAGCAGCGGTTCCGGCAGCCAGGCTCCGGCGGCGCGTTCGCGGCGGGCCTGCGCCGAGCGGAGCCGGTCGAGGCACAGGTTGGTGACGACCTTGGTGAGCCACGCTTCGGGCACCTTGATCCGCTGCCGGTCGGCGGCCTGCCAGTGCAGGAAGGCGTCCTGCACGGCGTCCTCGGCATCGGTGGCGGAGCCCAACAACCGGTACGCCAGGGAGGCCAGCCGGTTGCGGCCGGCCTCGAAGCGGTCGGTGGCGGCGCTGTCCACGTGGATCACCCTAGACGGCTACGCGACCGCAGCGGGGCCGGCGGACGCATCCGGTGCTGCGGGACCGGCAGTCGCGGCGGGACCGGCAGGCGCGCCGGGCAGGCGGCTGACACGGGGCCCGAGGGCCGCGGCAGCCGTGCGACGCCTGCGCCTGGGCACGCCGAAGGTCGGGTGCGCGTTGGCCCACAGCGACATCCTGAGGATGCCCGTCTTGATCCGCGCGGCCTTCCGACCGCCCACGTACGTCGGCTTCGCCCGCCCCTCGTCGTCGACCGGCTGCAGCATCCCGTCCCGCCGCCCGAGGCTGATGTGGTTGCCCGGGTAGCCCATCCTGGTCCTCGTGGTCCTGCGGCCCGTCAGACTCCCCACGATCACCGCCGTGGCCCGCATCGCGGTGTACCCGGCCGAGGCGCAGGACATCGGCAGCGGCAGGCCGTTGTCTCCGATGGCGAGGGCGCTGTCGCCGACACCGTAGACATCGGGGTGCGAGACCGACCGCATGGTGCGGTCGACGACGATCCGGCCGTCCGCGGTGACCTCCAGTCCGCCGTCGGCGGCCACCGGGCCGACCGCGAACCCGGCCGTCCACACGGTCGCGTCGGACGCCAGGACGGTGCCGTCCGCGCACGAGACCCGCGCCGCTTCGACGGCTCGGACCTCGGTGTGCTCCACGACGGTGATGCCCAGCCGGTCGCAGGCCCGGCGCAGGTGGCCGCGGGCTCCGGCGGAGAGCCGGGCGCCCAGTTCACCGCGGGCGACGAGCGTCACCGACAGGCCGGGCCGGGACTCGGCGATCTCGGTGGCGGTCTCGATCCCGGTCAAGCCGTCGCCGACGACCAGCACCCTCCCCCCGTCGCCCCGCCCGGCCAAGTCGTCCAGGCGCTCGCGCAGGCGCATCGCCGACGGCCGGGCGGCGACGTCGAAGGCGTGCTCGGCCACGCCGGGGACGCCGCGGTCGTCGCCGTGGCTGCCGAGCGCGTAGACCAGCGTGTCGTAGCCGAACTCGCCGTCCTCGAAGGCGGCGTCGTCGGCGTCCACGTGGGTCAGGGCGACGACCTGCCGCCCGGGGTCGACGGCGGTGACACGGGCATGGCGCAGCAGAATCCCGGTTCCGCCGAAGACGTCGGCGAGTCGTGGAGCCGCGATCTCCTGGCCCGACGCGAGCTGGTGCAGCCGCAGCCGCTGGACGAAGTCCGGCTCGGCGTTGACCACGGTGATCTCGATGTCCTCCGGGGACAGCCTCCGGGCCAGGCTTCCGGCCACGTGGCACCCGGCGTAGCCGGCGCCGAGGACGACGATGCGGTGCTTCATGGGGTGGCTCCTCTCGGTTCGCTTGCTCCGGTGGATTGAGCGGGACAGCGCGCCGATTCCTGACAGGAGCGCCATGTGACGTGGGTCACATCCGGGCGCGGGTCGCCGGCCGGCCGACCTGGCGGCGGCCCTGCCGAACGCGCGGGTCGTCACGCTCACCGGCCAGGGGCACGTCGCCCACCTCACCGCTCCCGACGCCCTCGCCCGCGCCGTCCGCGACACGGCGGCACAGATCCTCCAGGGGTGACTGCAGGCCTCGCCCCTGGTCCAAAGCACTACCAGGAACCGTCCGGCCGGAGGAGGGCCCGGTCGATGAGCCCGAGTGCGTGGTCCGCGTCCGGTCCGCGCCAGTTCGGGCTCGTGGCCACGGCATAGAGGAGCGTTCTCGCGGTGGCGATGAGTTCCCGGGCGCCCTGCGGACCGCGCCCGCGTTCGCCGAGTCCGCCCAGGCGTCGGCGGATCGCCATGGACTCCCTCACGCAGGCCAGTGCGTCGTCCAGTTCGCCCGACCTGGCCAGGGTTCTCCCCAGGACGGCCAGGTCGACCGCCAGGTGGCCCGTGCCCACGGGGTCGCGGGCCGACCTGCGTCGGCAGGCGACCGCGCGGCGCATCGCTGCGGCGCCGGTGATCGGCATGCCCAGCTCCGCGGAGACGATGCCCGCTCGCATCCAGGCGTCGGCGAGCCGGGACTCGTAGCGCTCGGTGTCGTACGGCCCCACTCTGAGGAGGACGTTGACGGCCGCGTACGCGGGTGCGAGCGCTTCTTCGTGTCGTCCGAGCCTGCGCAGGATCGTTGCCGCCCTTCCCAGGGCGGCGGCGCGCTCGGCTTCGGCGGGGATGGCCCGTCGGGGCGCGGGCCACCTCCGCCCGCGGCGCAGTCCGCCGGCGCGTTCCAGTGCCGCCGCGGATTCCGCGGGCGACTCGGGCAGCGACGAATCCGTGCCCAGGGGGTCGCTGCCGGTCAGGCGGAGGTACAGCAGGGAGGCCGGGTTGTCCTCGGCTATCCGCCGGCGGAGCAGCTCGACGGTGTCGCACAGCCCGGGGAAGGCCGGGTCCTCGCGCGCCGGACCGGCGTTGGTGGACACGAAGTTGTCGACCACTTCGGCGAGTTCGCCCGTGAAGCCCGCGGAGCTCGTGAAGCCCGCCGAGCCGCTCTTCCGCAGTCGTCTCGTCCACGGCCGCGACCCCACCGGGTTCGTCAGGAGGGCGATCGCCGGGGTCAGCGCGCACTCCGGACCGTACCTGGCCGAGCCCTCCATGTGGAAGGTGATCGCCATGCTCTCGGCGCCCGTGGCCAGCATGTCCTCCCAACGCCCCAGGTGGCCGTAGACCTTCGCCAGGAGGGTGAGTTCGACGGAGAGCAGGCGCTGGTACTCCGCGGGGTTGCGCCCGGCCATCCGGCGGCGGAGCCCGATGCCCTCGATCTGGGGTGCCAGCGACTCCTCCCATCGCTGGAATGATTCGAAAACCCTGGCGAAGGTGGTCAGAGCGGTGGTGAGTCGCCCTTCGTGCTCGGCCGGATCCTTCCGGAGCAGATCGCGCGAGATCGCGATCGCCTCTTCGGCAGCGGCCACCGCCTCCTGCTCGCGTCCGGCAGCCGCGAGGAGTTGCGCCAGTTTCTGCAGGGCGAACTGGAGCTCCTCCCAGCTCTCGGTCCGGGTGTCCCCGTGCAGGCTCCGGAGGGTCCGGACGGCCTCGGACTGCGCGTCCGCCGACTCCGCGGAGCGGTGCAGCATGTCCAGGGCCGACGCCCGTCTGTCGAGCCCGCTGGCGAGGAGCCGGCCGTACCGCGCGGGATCCTCGTGCACCGATCGGCGGGACAGTCCGATGACTTCTCCGGTCGACACCAGGGCCTGTTTCGGCCGGCCCACTTCCAGTTGCACGATCGCGAGCATGACGAGCCAGGCGAGGAGGTCGTCCTCGTGATCCCCCGGGCTGCGGCGTTCCAACCCGCGCCACAGCGTGACCACTTCGGAGATCATCGGCAGGGCCCGGTCGAACCGTTCCAACCGCATCTGCACGCCGGCCGCTCCGCCCAGGACGTGGACGTAGTCGCTCTCGTGCTCGGCCGGGTCCTCCGCGGCGAGTCGGCGGAAGATGCCGAGCCCTTCGTCGATCACGGCCTCCGCTTCCGGCAGGTCGTCCGCCTGTGCCCACCGGAAGCCGCGGACGCTCCGGTTCAGGGCGGCCGTCATGGCGTCCCCGCCCAGGGTCGGCAGCAGCAGACAGGCGCCCAGGCACACCAGTGCTTCGGCCAACTCCTTGTCGTGGGACTGCGGATGGTCGGAAGCCAGTCGTCGGATGACCGGGACGGCGTCCCGGAGCGCGGCCACGGCCGCGTCGTAGCGGTCGGCGGCGGAAAGACGCGCGGCCAGCGCCTGCAGGATCCGAGCCCGTTCGGCGTCGGCCGCGCCGGCCAGCCGGCCCTCGGCCAGGTGCTCGGCCAGCGCCGCCGCGGCGACGCTGAGCGCCCCGTCCGTCCCGTCCGGGATGCGGGCATCGACGGCCTCCAGCACGCCTCTGAGGTGGGGCCAGCGGGTGGCGGCGGCGACCAGGAAGGTGATCGTCCGGGGTGCGAAGGGCGGGAGTTCGTGCCCGGCGTCGTCGGGCGACTCGGCCCGGCCGAGCAGGAGCTCGGGAACGTCGCTCGCCCAGGGGTCGGGGACGTGGCCGGAGATCCGGTGTCCGGGCAGGGTGAGGGCCAGGAAGTCCTCGGCGAGGCGGTCCGGGTAGAGCGGTTCGAGGGCGCTGTCCGGGGCGGTCGGCGGATAGCAGTAGCCGTGGTCGTCCAGGACCCGGTCGGCGTCGGCGAGGCCGGCGCGCGCGAGGGCGTGCCTCGCGTCCCGGTACGGGAGCGCGCCGGTGAGCGCCGCGACGAAGACGGCCCTGGACAGCTCCAGGGGCGTGCTGTCCAGGCCCGTCCGCCCTCCGGCGGGGTCGTGCCCGACGGAGACCGTCCCGCCGTCGTACAGCGCCTGCCAGTGGTGCCGTTCCCGGGCCAGCAGATAGCTCGTCAGGCCGATGAGGTCGGCGGGCGGCGGCGGTGCGGAGGCGTCCCCCGGCGGCGGTGCGGAGGCGTCCCGCGCCCACCGGTCCACGGCGACCAGCGCCGCCATGTGCACGGCGAGGGTGAGCCCGAACTCGGGCTGTTCCAGCCAGGTCGGTACCGCGATGGCCTCGGGAGCGTCCAGCCCGTAGTGGCGCGCGAAGCAGTCCCGGGCCACGGCGAACATGCGGCCGCGCGCCTCCCCGGAGTCGGGCAGCGGGTCCAGGCGGTGGTCGGTGAACGTGTCCGGAGCCCAGCCCGCCTGGTCGAGCGCGTGCAGGAACGGCAGCGAGGCCTGCGCGGTGCGGGCCAGCAGGAGCACCCGGACGGGGACGTCCTGGCGGAGCACCTTGTTGCTGAACAGCCAGGTCAGGTGGGTCAGGGGCCAGCGGTCCGCGTAGTCGACCAGGACGAGCAGCCCGCGTGCTCCGCCGATCCGCAGGTCCTGGCTGGCGGGTGCCGTGTCGTCGATCCGGCCGATCGTCTGCTCGGCACTGAGCACCTTCCAGCCCAGCCGCCGGGTGCGGGCGGCGATCTCGTCGGCCAGGCGCGTCTTGCCCTGGCCGCCCGCGGCGTGCAGCCAGAGCGCCGCCCGTCGGGCTCCGCTGTCGCGCCATGCGGTGAGGTCGCGCAGCTCGGCTTCGCGGCCGACGAACTCCACCACGGCGGTGCGCGCGTTGAGCAGATGGCTGGGATGGACCGGCGGTTCGCCCCCGTGCGGGACCGGTCCGGGATCCGGCTCCGCGGGGGCGTACCCCCTCAGGAGGTAGACCGGCCCCCGTCCCGGAACCTGGTACAGGTCCCCGCCGACCACTCCGTAGGCATTCCCCGCGAGGGCCGTGACGGGCTGGACGACGCCCGGCCCGCTCCGGCCTCCGCGCCGTCGTGGGCTCACGGCCGGTTCGGCGAGCCGTCGCCCCGGGCGCCACCGTCCCGGACCACCCCGAGGTTGACGATGTTGCCGCCGATGACGCCCTGGGCCTGGGCGTTCTGCCCGCTGGCCGTGATGTTCTGGATGGTCTGCGACTGCGGCCGGAACTGCTCCTGCGACCTCAGCTCGGCGAGGAACTGCTCCACGTCCTGAAGCGCCTCGGGGTGGGCGGCGAGCAGGTCGCGCAGCCGGGTCTCCCAGACGACCTCGGCACGGGCCCGGACGCGCCCGGGGCCGTCCTCCCCCTCGGCGGCGAACTCGGCGGCGATCTCGGCGGACGAGCGCTCCAACTCGGCTCCGATCCGCTGTTCGGCCTCCCGGCCGGAGCGACGCCAGAGCGCGGGTGCCCTGCGCACCAGGTCGACCACCCCGGTCGCCAGCGCCCTGACCAGCTGCTGGCCGCCCTCGATCGCGAGCGCCTCGAACACATCCGTCATGACCGCCCCTTCCGCAGCCTCGTCCGGGCCGCCGGATCCTGTCAACTCTACTGCGAGTCAAGGACATTATGAGAGACGCGTGGCACGTGCACAGGGTTCCGGCCGCGGCGGCCGACAGGGCCCGACCACGGCCGGGAGCCGGGAGGCCCGAGCGGTGGTCCGGAGGTCGGCGCGGTAGCGGCCCGGGGTCGTGCCGATGATGTCGGTGAACGCCGTGATGAAGCTGCTGGGGTTGGACCATCCGCAGGCGTAGGCGGTCCGGCCGGTGTCGTGGCCGTCGGCGAGCAGCACCAGCGCGTGGTGGATGCGCAGTTGCGTGCGCCACTCGTAGAAGGTCATGCCGAGTTCGCTGCGGAGGAGCCGGCTGAGGGTGCGGGTGCCGGCTCCGACCCGCTTCCCGAGTTCGGCCAGTGTGGCGTTGTCCGCCGGGGTCTCGTACAGCATCCGGGCCAGGGCCTGCAGTCGGTCGTCCCGCGGCTCCGGCAGGTGCAGCGGCTGTTCGCGTGCTTCGTCGAGTTCGTCGACGAGGACGCGCAGGAGGCGGAGGCGCGCGGAGCGGCTGTAGCGGGGCCCGGCGGCGTCCTCGTTGCGGGGCCCGGCAGCGTCCTCGTTGCGGGGGGCGGTCAGGGCGAGCAGGACCTCGCGGGCGAGGCCGGAGGCCAGGAACACCACGGGGTGATCCGGCAGGAGCAGGGCGAGGGACGGCGGAAGGAAGGCGATCCGCATGTCGGTGTCGCCGTGGGCGCGGTGCTGGTGCGTGAACCCGGCGGGGGTCCAGGCGACCCGGTTGGCCGGGACGATCGACGTGCCGCGTTCGGTGCGGACCGTCAGGACGCCGTCGGCCGCGTACACCAGGTGTCCCCGCGCGTGGGACTGCGCCGCGCTCGTACCGCCGGACGGCCAGAGGTGGCGCCCGCCGGAGGGCCACACCTGTGACGTCACACCGGCGGTCCCGCGGGCTTGGCGGTGAACGGGCATCAGTTGGCGTCCTATCGGTGACGAGCCACACGTCGGTCCGGTGACACTACCTGCATGCCGAGTGGCCTTCCGTCCCGCGTGAGGCGCCGGACCGAACCACACGTCAGGCCGTCGAGGCGGTGTGCCTCGATGCCCCGGCTTGAGAGATGGAGAGAAGAACCATGACGTCATTCGTCCTCGTTCCCGGCGCTTGGAAGGGCTTTTGGGCGTTCGAGGCGGTGATCCCGCTGCTGGAGCGAGCCGGTCACACCGTTCACGCCCTGACCCTGACCGGCCTGCGGCCGGACGACGACAACGCGACGGTCGCGGGTGCCAACCTCGACACGCACGCCGACGACGTACTGCGGCACTTCGATCGCCACGGCATCACCGACGCGACGCTGGTCGGCCACAGTTACGCCGGGATGGTGATCGCCGCCGCCGCTGATCGCGCCGACGGCCGGGTCTCGCGACTGGTGCACCTCGACGCCTACGTGCCGCGCGACGGCGACTCGTGCTGGTCCTCGACGAACGACCACTTCCGGGAAGTCTTCGTCGCCGGTGCCGCGGCCACCGGCTACGCCGTCCGACCGCCGGGGGGCGGCGATCCCCGCCGCCGCCCCCACCCCCTCGCCTCGTTCCTGCAGACGATCCGGCTCACCGGCGCGGTCGCGCGGGTCCCCCGTCGGGAGTTCGTCTACTGCTCGGGCTGGGAGGACCGGACACCGTTCGCCGAACTCCGCACCCGCCTCCAGACCGATCCCGACTGGCAGGTCCACGACATCCCTACCGGCCACAACGCCATGCACGAGGCCCCGGAAGCCGTGGCCGCCATCCTGCTCGGCGAACCCACGGCGGGCGTGGAGACGCCCGGACAGCCGGCTCGCCGCTGAGCGGATCGTGCCGCGCCCACAGTGCCGAGCCGCCGAGCCGCCGAGTCGGAGCGACCGGAGCGACTGAAGCGACCCGCCTCCGGACACAGGTCGACGCACCGCGACGCCGCTCGGCCCGCAGCCCGCCGTCCGCGGTGTAGAGGGCAGTGCCGCGAGTGTAGCCAGGACAATCCCGTGCTTCGTGTCCGCCCGGGCGATACGTTCGTCCTCTCGCAACCGGAGGTGGGGCATGGGTCGTTGGGGCATCGGGGCGACGGGGCGGACCGGACTGCGGCGGCGCCGGGAGGAGCGGCGGCGGCTGGCGGCGGAGCAGGGCTGGGAGTTCCGTGAGGAGGCCCCGGAGCTGGTCGAGCGCTGGCGCGACGCGGCGGTGGTCGGCGGCGACGCCGCGCCGCGCGCCCGGTCGGTGGCCACCGGCGTGCTCGACGGCCACCGGGTCACCGTGTTCGACTGGGTCACCGGCCGACCCGAGGACGGCTTACGCACCGTCCACCTGGTCGAGCTCCCCGGTCCGCTGCCCCTGGTGGCGGTCTCCCGCCACCTGCTGGCCGTCGAGACCCTGCTGCCGCTGCTGCGCCGACGCGTCCGCGAGACGCCCGGGCGCCACCTGTACGAGAGCGGCGAGGCCGAGTACGACGCCGTCCACCTGGTCGAGACCACCGACCCGGGCGTCGCCGGGCGCCTGCTCACCCCCGCCGTCCGGGAGTACGCCGACGACCGCCGCTGGCTGGAGTGGCGCGTGGACGACCGCTGGCTCTGCCTCGTCGACCACGGGGGTCCGGCGGCGGGGAACGAGGAACCACTGCCGGTCCTGCGCTCCCTGATCCAGCTCGTCGAACTGGCCGACCCGGACCTGTGGGGGGAGCACCGCCCCGCGCCGGCCCTCGCCACCCCCACCACCCCCACCGACGGCCACGACGACGTACGCAGCGACGTCCGCGACGACGCCGGCCCGACCACCATGCACCTCGGCGGGCCCGCCCACACCGGCGTCTACCCGCAGGCCCCGGCCCCGGCCGGCTTCCGGCCCTGGAGCGTCCGCCTGCCCGACCTCCCCCGCGCGGCCCCCGCCGTCTGCGCCGGGACCCTCTACCAGACCGCCGACCACTGCTGCTACGCCCTGGACGCGCTCACCGGCGACCTGCGCTGGCGCCACGAGGCGCCGGACCGACTGACCGGCACCCCCGCCGTCGCGGGCGGCTCCGCCCACGTGATCGGCCGGGACGGCGTGCTCCGCGCGCTCGACACCGCCGACGGCACCGAGCGCTGGAGCACCCGCGTCGGCACCTCGTCCTCGCCCACCGTCGCCGACGGCGTGGTCTACACCGTGACCACGGCGGTGTTCTCGCTGCGCCAGAGGGACAGCAGCAGGCTGGTCGCGACGGACGCGCGCACCGGCCGGAAGCGCTGGGAGCAGTACCTGCCGGACGGCTCCTGCTCCGAGGCCACGGTGGCCGGCGGCACGGTCTACGTGACGGGCCTCAAGGGGCAGTTGGGCGCCTACCGGGCGGAGGACGGCGAGCGGGTCTGGTACGACGACAACACCGAGCGCTTCCTGGCCACCTGCACCCCGAGCGTCGCCGACGGCGTCGTCTACATCGGCACCGGCGCGGGCCTCGTGCACGCCTTCGACGCGGTGACGGGCAAGCAGCGCTGGGGCGCCGAGGTGGGCGGCAGCGCGATCGACCACAGCCCGGCAGTCGCGGGCGACCTGCTCCTCATCGGCGACTTCCTCACCGGCGTCCACGCCCTGGACATCACCGACGGCATGCGGCGCTGGTACCTCGCCGGCCCGAACGGGGCCTCCTCCGTCACGGTCAGCGGCGCCGACGCCTGGGTGGTCAGCGCGGCCGGCAACCGCTCGCTGCTGCGGATCGACCCCGCCACCGGCGCGGTGCGCTGGCGACGGGGCCTGGACGGCCCGGGCAGTAGCCCGGTCTACGCGGAGGGCGTGGTGTACGTGACCACCGCCAAGGGCACGATCCTGGCGCTCGACGCCCTGACCGGCCGCCGCCCGGCCCTGCGGGACCGCAAGCGCCGGATCGCCTGACGGCCCGACGCCGTCGCGCGGGGCGCGGGTCCGGCCGGCGGGGAGCAGCGCGGCTGCGACCACCACTGCTCCCCTCCCTTGAACCGGCGGTCATCGCCCCGCAGCCCTGGGCGCCGCGTACTCCACGTACTCGTGCAGGCCGTAGGCGAGGCCCAGCGCCAGCACCGCCGAGATCACCACCGCGGCGATCAGCCCGAGGGCGACGGTGCGCGCTCCGCGCCCCCTGGGTCCCACGGGCTCCGGCCCCAGCAGGGCCTCGACCCGCCGGGGCACCGGGCCCGTACGGACGGACAGCAACCGGTCGCCCCCGCGCGCGAACGCGCCGGAGGACGCGGCGGAGGGAACGGCGGTGGACGTAGCGGAGCCGGCCAGGGCCGCGCGGGCGATGGCCGTCGCGGCCGTCCGCCGGCTGTTCACCGCCCGGGCCGCGGCCTCGTCCGCCCACCGCTCCAGGTGGAACTCCAGGGCCTCACGCAGCCGCCCCAGCGCCGGATGGACGGTGGCGGCGAGGTCGGCGACGCCCGACAGCAGGTGGTGCCGCCCGCGGAGATGGGCCCGCTCGTGCGCGAGCAGCACGGCGCGCTCCGCCGGTCCGAGAGCTCCGATCATGCCCTCGGTCACCACGACTCGGCCGGCGCGCCCGCGGTGGCGGGGCAGGGCGAAGGCCTCCGCCTCCTCGCCCGGCAGGACGACGAGGTCACCGTCCGCGGTCCCCCCACCGGTCAGCGTCCACGCGCGCGACAGCAGCACGCGGTGCCGGCGCACGGCCAGCGCGAGCCGGACCGCCTGGACGGCGAGCAGCACCCCGGCGACGCAGGACACCGGCACGACCGCCGGCCAGTCGGCGGCCACCCGGCCGAGGTCCATGTGTTCGAGCCCGGCGAGGACCGGCACGTGGAAGAGCGCGATCAGTACCGCCGTCGTCCCGCCCGCGAGCTGCACGGCAGCCCCGGCGAGGACGAGGGAGGCCTCGCGGGGTGGGAGCAGTCCGGCCAGTCGGCGTGCCGCGGGCGCCGCCGCCCACGGGAGGGCGGCGGTGAGGGCGACGATCGCCAGGAACAGCGTCACGGCCTGCCCTCCGGTTCCACCCCACCCTCCACGGCGGGCGACGGTTCGGACTCCGCTTCGAGGATGAGGCGCCGCAGGGCGTCCCCGTCGTCGGCGGAGAGCGAGGAGACGAAACGCTTCAGCACGAGGTCCCGGTGCGGCTCCTTCTCCAGTTCCCGGCGCATCCGGCCGGCTGCCAGCCCGGCCGCGTCCGCCACGGGGGCATACGCGAAGGAGCGTCCGGGCCTGGTGCGCTCAAGGGTCCCCTTCTCGTGCAGGCGGGCCAGGATCGTCGTCACCGTCGTCCGGGCGAGGCCCTGGGGCAGGGCGCCCTTGACCTGCTGGGCGGTCAGCGGCTCACCGGCCGCCCACAGCACCGCCATCACGTCCGCGACGAGTTCCCCGTGCGGGCGCCTGGCCTCCCGGCCGTCCCTCGCCATCTCTCCCCCTGCTCCGATGCGGTCGACCGGCACGCCCCGGGCGCCGGCCGGCCCGCCCGGACCCGGTGCGGTGCGGAGACGGGGTCGGGCGTGCGGAGCCCGGGCGTGCCTCGCTCAACTCTAGGGCGCGGCCCTCCGGCGGTGGCGGGGCAGGGGTACCCCGGGCTCGGGCGAACCACCGCTCGGACGCACCGTCAAGTCCGCGGGCAAACAGCATGATTCGATACGACGACAACAATGTAGACCAACTGTCCGGGCCCGGGTATCGTGAAGATCGGGCTTGCCCGTGCGGACCGCGCCGCAGCCGCCCGCCGGTGATCGGAGGCCGTGTTCACCCCGGCCTCGGGGCGGCCGTTCGCGGCGCGGCGCGCCGCAGGTGCTGACGGGAGTCGTCCGGGAGACCCTCTCCCCCGCATCCGCACCCTGCCGACCGGCCCGACGAACACCCGCGGTGCCGTGCGGCACCGCGACTCACCCGGAGGTAGCGATTCGTGACCCGTTACAGCGTCGACCCCGACCGGCGTGAGCTGATCGCCGCCTGGGGAACCGGTGAGGGCAACCTCGCCACCCGCATCGCCGCCCTCCCCGCCGACGTGGCCGTGTCCGCGTTCCTCGGACTCTCCAGCGCCCTGACCCAACTGTCCGACGCGGCCTGGCGTGCGTACACCCACCCCGCCGACGCCGTCGCTTCCCGGGTTCCCGACACCGGCGGCCGATTCCGCGACCGGGAACCCGACCCCGTCCGGGAGGTCGCCCGTGCGATCGCCGCACCGGACCCGGCCGGCCGCAGCGCCGTCCTCGCGTCGTCCGGCCACCTGCTCGAATCGGCCCGTCTGGTCGGCCGGGCCCTCCACGACCTGGCCGATCCCCGCCTCACCGAGGCGGTGCTCGCCGAGACCGCCACCGAGCTGGCCGCCGTCGAGAGCGCCGAACTGGGCGACCTGACCGGCCGCGCCCAGCAGGCCGTCCTGCTCAGCCGCGAGGACGCCTCCCCCGCCCAAGTCGCCGCCGCCGACCACCTCCTGACGCAGGACCCGTTCGGTCCGGCCGCGCTGTTCTGCGCCGTGGAGCCGACCGCGGCCGCCGTCGCCGCGGCCCACTGGCTCGCCGCCGCGGTCGAGGTCACCGCCGAGGCCACCGGGTTCGACCCCGTCCGGGTGATGCAGGAGGCCGACGCCATCGGGCCCCTTCCCCACGAGACCCGTGCGGTCATCCTCGGCCTGATCGAGACCGGTGTCTCCCCGTACGACGCCGTCACCGGCCTGGTCCGGCACGCCATGCAGATCACCGAGGGCCTCCTGCCCATCCCGGTCGCCCTGCGCGACCAGGTCGACGCCCCGGAGGACGAGGACGAGGAGGAGGAGACCGCCGCCGACTACACCGTCGAGGACGACCCGGGCCTCACCGACCTCGCCCTGCGCCTCACCCCGCTGGACCCCCGGCGGCCTGCCCGAAGCCTCCTCGAAGTCCTCGTCGACGGCATCCGGGCCTGCCGGCTCCTGCACGCCGAGTTCACCGGCCTCGACCGCGACCCGGCGGCACCGGGCGACGACCGGGCCGATCAGGACCGGAGCGGCGAACACTTCGCCCGACGCGTCCGCGCGACCGCCGCCCGGCACCGCAGTCGACTGCTCTGAAGGCCGTGGCCGTCAGCAGCCCACGCGGGTACGTCGTTCGACCGAGAACCAACCCCTGGGCCTGACGCGACCGACGACGACACGGCCCCTTCCCCAGCCCCACAACGCGCCCACGCCGAGGCGGTCCCGGGGGCGCCGCGCGACGGCACGGACGGGGCTGGCAGGCTGGGCGGGGTCGGGGCGTCACCGGGCGCCCGCGGGGAGGGAGTCCTGGTGATGGGTGGATCGGCGGCTCGACGGGTGCCCCCTCTGGATCCGCAGGTGCGGGCCGCGGTGGACGCCGCCGGTGCGCGGGCGCGGGAGGTGCTCACGCCGGAGGGCCTGGCGGCGTGGCAGGAGCGGGACGCCGCCGCCCGGCCCCGCCCGACGCTCGACCGGCTGCGCGACGGCGGCCGGTTCGAGGTGGAGGAGGTGCGCGTGCCACGGGCCGACGGCAGCGACCTCACGCTCGTCAGCGCGCGGCCCACCGGGGTCCGCGAGCCGCTGCCGTTGCTGTACTACCTGCACGGCGGCGGGATGGTGACGGGCAACGCGTGGTCCGTCCTGCCCCGGCTGCTGCGCGGGTGGGCGCTGCCGCTGGGGTTGGCGGTCGTGTCCGTCGAGTACCGGCTGGCGCCGCGCGCCCGGTTCCCCGGGGCCGTCGAGGACTGCTACGCCGGGCTCCTCCGGGCGGTCGGACTCGCGGACCGGCTGGGCGTGGACGCGCGGCGCGTCGTCATCGGCGGCAAGAGCGCCGGCGGCGGGCTCGCCGCGGCCCTGGCTCTGCTGGCCCGCGACCGCGGCGGCCCGGCGCCGGTCGGCCAGCTGCTGCTGAGCCCGATGCTCGACGACCGCGGCGACACCTTCTCCAGCCACCAGATGGCCGGCCACGACACCTGGGACCGCACCTCCAACGCGACCGCCTGGCAGGCCGTGCTCGGCGACCGGTACGGCGCCGCCGACCTCCCGCCGTACGCCGCGCCGGCCCGGGCCACCGACCTGTCCGGACTGCCCCCGGCCTACCTCGACGTGGGCTCGGCCGAGACCTTCCGGGACGAGGCCGTCGCCTACGCCGACGCGATCTGGCGGGCGGGCGGCGAGGCCGAACTGCACGTGTGGCCCGGCGCCTGCCACGGCTTCGACACCCTCGCCCCGGACGCCGACGTCACCCAGGACGCCCACGACGCCCGTACCCGCTGGCTGCGGCGCGTCCTCCGACGGTGAGGAAGCCCGGCCCCGACCCCAGCCCCGGCCCCCTTCGGCCGTGGCCGTGGCCGTCCCGGGACTCCCCGGTTCGTCCGGCCGCCGGGGTGGAGATCGGGGTGGAGATCGGGAAGACTCGCCCGCATGGTTTCGGTACTGCAGAACGTGGCGATCGACTGTGCGGACGCCTATGAACTGGCCCGTTTCTGGAGCAGGGTGACGGGTCGCCCGCTGGACCCGGAGGACCGGCCGGGTGCCCGGGAGACCCAGGTGATGCTGGCCGAGGGCCCGGTGCTGTACTTCAACCAGGTGCCCGAGGGCAAGACGGTCAAGAACCGGATCCACCTGTGTCTGCGCGCCGAGACCTCGCGCGACCTGGAGGTGGACCGGCTGCTGGGCCTCGGTGCCACCCTGGTCGGCGATCACCGCAATCCCGACGGCTCGGGCTGGGCGGTCCTGGCCGATCCCGAGGGCAACGAGTTCTGCGTGCTGCGCAGTGCGTCCGAGCGGGCCGCCGCGGGTTCCTGACGCGGGAAGAGCACACCGAGCCCGCACGGCTGGGGCACGGGCTCGGCGCGTCCGGGGCGGCAGCGGCGTCCGGGGCGGCAGCGGCCGGAACGGTGGCAGGGCGGCGTTCAGGTGGTGATGAAGACGTCGAGGGCCTGGGTCACGATGTCGATCGGGTTCGAGAACGACCTGCTGAAGTTGCTGGTGCCCGCGAAGTGCATGCCGACCGGGTTCCGGGCCTCGTCGAAGGTCCAGACGACGGAGCCGGAGTCCCCGGGCTGGGTGAAGACGCCGCCGTTCCCGCTGATCGCGATGGAGCCGGAGAAGAAGGCGGAGTTCCCTCCCGGGTAGCCGACCCAGTGCGAAGCTCCGACCTCCTGCACGAAGCCCGAGGTGAGTTCCGTCGTCCGCCCGCTCTTGCCGACGAGCATGCCGACCGTCGCCGCCGTGGTCGTGGAGCTGATCGCGATCTCGAACGGGCCGCTCGGCCCGGGGGCCAGGACGTTCGGGCTGACGTTGGCGGGGTCCGCCCAGGCCGTCGCGCAGTCGACGCTGTTGACGGCCCCGCCGAACGTCACGGGAACGAAGCGCTCCAGGACGGCCACGAGGTCCTGCGGGCAGACCCCTCCGTCGCCGGTGGCGGGCTGGACGACGCAGTCCCCGAGCCGGCCCTGGTTGCTGTTGGCGAGGATGTGGTTGCAGCTGATGAGGAGCGTTCGCTGGTCCCGCGGGGCGGACCGACCGGTGGTCAGGCAGCCCAGCGTGCCGGTGCCGAGGGCGTTGGGATCGCTGATCACCGATATCCCGCCGGGTGCCGGCCGGGCCTGGAAGGTGAACGACTGTGCCTCGATCGGCCCGGTGACGACGGGGACGACGACCACCCTGGGTGAGGCCGCGGCCTGGACGCCCATGCGTTCGACGAGCACCGCCGTGACGTCGGCGGCGGTCCTCGGCTGGGCCAGGTAGACGGTCAGCGTCGGCTGCCCGGGCTCCACCGTGCCGTCGCGCGGGCCGAGCTCCGACGGTGTGGCCCGGCCGATGCCGACGCCCTGGATGTTGGTCAGCTCGGTGAAGGCCTCGGCCGACCGGACGCCGCTGCGTTCGTCACCCTGGGTCCTCAGGGCCTCCTCGATCGCGGCTCGCGCCTCCAGTAGCTCGGGCGGGAGTTCGGCGGGGTCGAAGCCGATGTTCTCGGGCAGGTTCCCCGGGGCACTCATCTGGACGTCCTCGCCGGACCGTGCGAAGTCTTCCGGCGGCGGCTGGCTGGGCCCTGGCATGGCAAAGCTCCTCGGGGGTGCGCGCCGGTGGCGAGCGGTCCCCGTGCCGGGACGGGGCGACGGCGACTCGCACGAACCGGTCGGACTCCCGCCGGCGGAAGGCGGGTCGGGAGCGGAAGGAGTGTCGGGAGCGCCGCCATCGGGGGAACGGCCGGGGGTTCCACCGGGCCCGCGCCGCCTGTTCGGGTCCGTCCGGCGGGACCGGGTCGGGTCCGTCCCGTGGGACGACAGGCGTCCTCGGCGCGGACCGGTGCCGCTCGTGGCGCTACCTTCATGCTCCCACCCCGGCAAGTCGCCCGCCTCCCCGTGGGTGACCTGAAACCCCGGCAGCCCGGCGGTCCGACGCCGGCCCCGGCCGGCCGGGAGCGGCGGCTCGGGTCACGGACCGTCAGGGCGTCGCCCGCGCGGACCGCCGGGTTCTGCAGCGGACGCCGCCGGGGGTGCGGCGGTCAGCGCACGAGGGGCAGGAAGACCGTGTCGACGATCTCTTCGAGGACGTGGTCGGGCGCGGGGGCGAAGGTCGTGAGGATCTCGTGGCGCAGCAGGTCGAAGGGGAGGGCCTTGATGCGTTTGGTGAGGTGTCGCGGTCGAAGAGGACGTCGGCGGTTTTCTCGCGGGCTGCGGTGAAGAGGTCGCCGGGGCTGGTGCCGGTCGCCTGGTAGTAGCCCGCGTGGGCACCCCCGCACCGCTGCCGCCGGGCCGATGCGGGGCAGCGGCGTGAGAATGGGCCGTAGCTGCCGTGTCCGACCAGCTCGGGAGGCGTCCATGAAGGACCTGGAGTTCAAGCAGAAGCGCACCTTGACCCGCGCCGAGGCCGCCGATCAGCTCGACGCGCTGGCGGCGGCGCTCAGGCGCGGCGGCCAGGCCGAGCTGGACCTCGGGCCCGGGAAGCTGTCCCTGCGGATCCCGGACGAGCTGCACACCGAGATCGAGGTCGAGCTGGAGGACGGCGAGATCGAGCTGGAGATCGAGCTGACCTGGCGGGCGGGCCGGCCGGACAGCGCCGGCGACTGACGACCGCGCCCGCCTGCCGATGTCGGCAGGCGGGCAGACAGGCCCGCAGGCAGCCGGGCGTCACCCCAGGGCCGCCGCCTTGCGCAGCAGCACCGACCGCTCGCTCGCGTTGCGGCACAGCCGGGCGGCGAGTTCCAGCTCGGCCCGGGCCTCGACGGTGCGGCCGAGGCGGGTGAGCAGTTCGCCGCGGACGGTCGGCAGCAGGTGCGACCCGGACAGGCGGCCGGAGGCGGCCAGCTCGTCGACCGTGGACAGCGCCTCCAGCGGCCCGCCCGCCATCGCGACCGCCACGGCCCGGTTGAGCTCGACGACGGGCGACGGGGCGACCCGGCCGAGCGCCTCGTACAGGAGCACGATGCGTTCCCAGTCGGTCTCCGCCACCGAGGGCGCGGTCGCGTGGCAGGCGGCGATCGCGGCCTGCAGCCCGTACGGGCCGAGGCCCCGCCCGAGGGCCGCGGCCCGGCCGAGCGCGGCGAGGCCGCGGCGGATCGCGGAGCGGTCCCACCGGCGGCGGTCCTGGTCCTCCAGGAGCACCGGCTCGCCGTCGGGCCCGGTGCGGGCCGGGAAGCGCGCGGCGGTGAGCTCGAACAGGGCGAGCTGGCCGTGCACCTCCGGTTCGGCGGGCAGCAGGGCGGTCAGCGTCCGGGAGAGCCGTACGGCCTCGTAGGCGAGGTCGGGGCGCAGCAGGTCGTCGCCGCTGGTCGCCGTCGAGCCCTCCGTGAAGATCACGTACAGCACGCTCAGGACGGCGCCGAGCCGCTCGCGCCGGTCCCCGGGCGGCGGCAGCTCGAACGGCACGTGGGCGGCGGCGATCGTCTTCTTGGCCCGGGTGATCCGGGCCTGGACGGTCGCCGTGGGCACCAGGAAGGCGCGGGCGATCTCCTCACTGGACAGGCCGCCCACCACGCGCAGGGTGAGTGCCACCCGGGCCTCGGGGGAGAGCACGGGGTGGCAGGCGGTGAACACGAGCGCGAGGACGTCGTCGTCGACCCGGTCCGGGTCCCACGGCAGGTCGTCCGCCCGCTCGGGCGCGGCGGCCGCGCCCGAGCTGAGCTCGCCGTCGGAGAGCGCGCCGGCGAGCGCGGCGTACCGTTCGTCGAGCGCCGACTTGCGGCGGAAGGCGTCGATGGCCCGCCGCCGGGCGGTCGCGAGCAGCCAGCCCACCGGGCTGCTCGGCTCCCCGTCGCGCGACCAGGCGACGAGCGCCTCCGCCAGGGCCTCCTGTGCGACGTCCTCGGCGAGCGCGAAGTCCCCGGTGTAGCGGGCCAGCGCGCCGATGATCCGGGCGGACTCGATCCGCCAGACCGCCTCGACGGCCCGCCGCGCCGCGTCGGCGACGGGCGGGCCGTCGGCGGCCGCGGGCGTCACAGCTGGCCGGTCCGCTCGCGCCACGCCCGCTCCTTGATGATCCACTCGTTGTCCTGCGGGAACTCGTCGATGCCCGGCACCCGGCGGATCTCGCACTTGGACCCGGGGATCGCCGGCATCCGCTTGGCCCACTCCACCGCCTCCTCCTTGGAGGCGACGTCGAGCAGGTAGAAGCCGCCGAACAGCTCCTTCGTCTCACCGTACGGCCCGTCGGTGACGACCGGGGTCTCCCCGTCGTAGTCGACCACCACGCCCTGGGAGGGGTCGTCCAGGCCCTCGGCGGCGACGAGCACCCCGGCCCGGATCAGCTCGTCGTTGAAGCGGCCCACCGTTTCGAGCATCTGCTCGAAGGGTGTGTCCATCATCTTCGCGACGGACTCGTCCGTGCCGCGCATGATCAGCATGTACTTCGCCATGGTCGGTCTCCTCGTTCGGGGGTCGTCTCTCGACCCTCTCAGTCCCAGGTCGAACGGCGCGACAGCGAAATCGACACGGCGGACGGATTCGGGCCGAATATTTTTTTCCGACCCCCTCCAGGAGGGTGGGGCCGGTCAGGCCCGGACCCGGTCAGGGCCGGGCGGGTGCCGTCTCCTGGATGCGCCCCTGCAGCTGCTTGGACAGCTCCGCGACGCAGCCCGCGAGCTGCCCGGTCGTCAACTGCGCCGGGTCGCCGCCGCAGCCGCCCGCCGGTACGGCCGACGGCTGCCCGGACGGCTGCGGCGCGGTCGGCTGCGGGGCGGTCGGCTGTCCGGACGGCTCCGGCGTGCCGGGCGCCGGGGCCGGCACGCCGCCGCCCGGCGGGGAGATGCTGCCGTTCAGCGACACCAGGTTGGGCGTCACCGTGGCGTCCCCCGACAGGTCGATGTAGTCCTGGGTCTGCCCGTTGAAGTCCACGAAGCCGCGCCACATGTCCCGGCCGAACGGGACGATCTCCTGCAGCGCGCCGCCCTGCCCGGCGCTGATGGTGATCGAGGTCTGCTGCGCCATGTACGACACCATCCGGCTCGCCAGCACGTCCAGGTTCACCGACGGCGCGTCGTCGCCGCGCACGTACACGTGCAGCTCGTTGAGGCCGCCGCCGGCCCGGTCGGCCTGCACGACCGCGAACGCCACCACCAGCTGCGAGGAGCTCTCCCGGGGCACCAGCGGCGTCACGTAGTACAGGTGGCCGTCCGCCTTGGAGCGCAGCAGGAACTCGCCCGGGTTGACGGCGTTGGTCGCCGCCGAGGTGTGGTCGTAGCCGAAGCCGCGGTCGTCCTTGGCACCGCGTCCGCCGAGCCACTGCACCTCGTGGATCTGGTCCCGGACCACCGAGGCCGGGTACACCGCCCCGGGCAGCCCGCCCGGCGCCACCTCGGCCCGGTACGTCGTGCTCGGGCGGCCGTCCGGCGAGCCGCGCAGGACCAGCACCCCGGCGGGCTCCAGGACCGTCCGCTGCCGCCAGCCGATCTGCCGCGCCACCGAGATGACCACCACCGGCTCGGCCGTTCGGGGGTCGGCGCCGTCGCAGTAGCCCCAGATGTCCTGGTCGCTGTAGACCAGGTCCGGGAACCGCTCGGCGAGCAGGTTGCGCAGGCTGACGGCCCCCGTGCCGGCGAAGGCCCGGCCGAAGGCGTGGTCGCCGCGGAACGCGCAGGTGGCGACGGAGTTCGAGCGGCCGTCCCAGACCGCGACGCCCTCCATCGGCTGCTCGCCGGAGCCGTCCAGGACGGCCGTCCACACGCCGCCGCCCTGCGGGGCGTCGGGCAGGTAGTGCAGGCTGTGCCCCATCAGGTGGACCCCGGAGGTCAGGCCGGCGCTGTCGGTGAGCGCCTTTGTCGCCGCGGCGTAGGAGGCGGTGCGCGCCTCGAAGTCGAAGTCCGGCATCGGCGCGGTCTTCACGCAGGCCGGCACGTCCGCGGTGCCCACCAGGTCGCAGCGGCCGCCGTCGCCGGCGCGGGTGTGCTCGGTGACCGGCAGCACCGAGCGCGGTGTGCCCGCGCCGCCGGCCGGGACGTCGAGCACGGTCGCCGTCGCGTAGAAGCGGCCCGCGTCCTTGTCGTCGTCCCACAGCCCGGTGCCCGCCCGTACCAGCGAGCCGACCACCGCCAGCAGCACCGCGGCCACGGCCAGGCGCACCCGCCACCCGCGGAAGCCGGCCCCGGACTGCTCCGCGACGTACCCGACCACGCCGACCGTGCCGCACAGCCCCACCGCGACCCACACCCAGAACAGCGGCGTCGCGTCCAGTACGCCGCCGTGCGGGAAGAACTCCTGCCGGAGCAGCAGCACATAGCTCTGGTCCTGCTGCCCGAACCCGCCGAACGCGACGTGCTTGACCAGCCACACCAGCACCGCGACCAGCGGCATCCACAGCCACCAGGCGGCCAGCGCCCACAGCCCGCGCCGCAGCGCCCCCCGGCGGACGTCACGCCCCGTCACACGCTCCCCCTGTCCGCGCCCCGCTGCCGCTCCCCGGCCCGACGGTCCTCCGACCCGACGATCCTCCGATGCTACGCGCCGGGCCGCCTGCGCCGCCGGGGAACAAGGGCACCGGCGCAAACGTGCCCGGTGTCCGCCGGGCGGCCAAGGCGCCTGCTGCCTACTGACCTCGGCGTTTCAAGGTGATGGCGGTGGGAGGTCGAGGGAGAGTCCGGTCCCGGTGAGGAAGCCGTCGAGGATGTCGGAGCGGTACTGC